>CAJGBV010000001.1 GCA_904501755.1 Clostridiaceae bacterium
TTAAAGCTTGTCGCTCATTCATAACAATACTGGCGTATTGTTCTTTGTCCTTGATTACTTAATTTCAATAAGAATCGTCGGGTCCTTTTTTGTTTGTCGTTGTTTAATTTTCAAGGTCCGTTCTGCTCACCTTTTCGGTGGACAGCTTATACATTCTAACACAGTCGTTACCTATTGTCAAGAACTTTTTTAACTTTTTTTAAAAAGTTTTTTTACTGTGTTTTCGCTGTCTTTTTTCGGACAGCTTTATTGTTATACTACATTTCTCCTCTATTGTCAACACCTTTTTTTGAATTTTTTCTATTTTTTCTCAACCGTTTTGACAGCCTCTCAGTTCAGTCAATATTCTTTTCTCCGCACGGGATACCTGAACTTGTGACATATTCATAATACTTGCTGTTTCACTTTGAGTTTTATAGTGAAAATAACGTAATGTAATAAGTTTTCTATCAGAATTACTCAATGTATTAAGTAATTCTTCTATATATACCTTATTATTAATATTTTCTTCTTCGCTTTGCACAGGCAGCTCAATTTGTTTATCGGATTCATTATCAGTATAGGTAAGTGATGATATTGGCTGAAGTATACATATTGCATCCTTAACTTCCTCTGCATCTGCACCTGTACGCTGTGCAATTTCACTTACTGACGGTTCTCTGCACAATTCTTTTTCAAGCTGTTCTCTGACCTTTGCTACCTTAAAGGACAGTTCTTTAAGTGAACGGGAAACCTTAATAGCCCCTGTATCTCTGAACACCCTCTTTATTTCACCGATAATTGTAGGCACCGCATAGGTAGAGAACATAAGCCCACGTGATTCATCAAAACCCTCTGCAGCTTTTATAAGCCCGATACAGCCTATTTGAAACAGGTCATCGTATTCTATACCCCGCCCTACAAACTTTCCTGCACAGGCTCTCACCAAACCGAAGTTTTCTGTTATAAGCTTTTCCTTATCAGGCATTTCCTTTTACCCTTAATTCAAGCTTTTTTGTCAAAGTAACTATTGTTCCTTTATCAATCTTAGAAACAACTCTTATACCATCTGTAAAGCTTTCCATAACCGCAAAACCCAGTCCTGCCCGTTCTCCGCCTACTGTAGTATAGAGAGGCTCCATAGCCAGTTTCACATCAGGAATTCCGCAGCCCTTGTCCCTTATTTTGACTTTCACTATACCGCCGTCACAAATGTCTACAGATATGTATATTTTCCCAATTTTGTCTTTATATGCATGAACTATGCAGTTTGTTACTGCTTCCGATACTGCAGTCTTAATATCGTTAAGCTCCTCAAGAGTGGGGTCAAGCTGGGTTACAAAAGCAGCTACCGCAGCACGAGCAAAATACTCATTGGATGAATATGAATCAAATGTCATTGTAAATTTATTAATTGTTTTCAACTTTAAAACCTCCCATATCTAATTTAGCGAGTCTTTCAATTCCTGCCAATTTCATAATCTTTGTAATTTGCGGTGATGTTCCTGTTATATGAAGCTGTGCACCCAGCCGCTGAAGATTTCTGAACCTTCCCATAACAAGACCTATACCTGAGCTATCCATAAAACCTATTCCCGAAAAATCGAGTACAAGAAGCTCAGGGATATTAAGCTCTATTGCACTGTCAATTGCTTCCCGCATTTCCCTTGCACTGTGATGGTCCAGTTCTCCCGAAAGATACGCTGTCACCACTTCGCCTTTTACACTTATTTTTACTGACATATTTTTTACCTCCTTAATATCAGGACAAGCATTTACATATATAATAACACCGTTAAAATAAAAAACCTGTCGAAGTCGGTCGACAGGTTTAAAATTATTTTTATTGCATTGCTTTTAATTCCTCAATACTGCTGTTAATAAGTGCAATTCTATCTTCTACCTTTTTAAGCTTTTCACGCTGTTCTTCGAGAACGGCGGCAGGAGCCTTAGCAACAAAGCCGGGGTTATTCAGTTTCTTCTCAAAGAAGGCTTTGTCGTCAAGGGCTTTTTTAAGGTCTTTTTCAAGACGGGCGATTTCGGCAGCAGCATCAACAAGCTCGTTCATAGGAATGTAAATGTTAGCCGCATCGGTTACAACTCGAACAGCACCCTGTATATCAAAGTTATCTGCAACCTCAACTACCGAAGCCGAAGCCAGTCGGCAGAAATAAGAGGTTCCGGCATTAAACACCGACTGCATAGAAGTAGCAATACAAACCTTTGCTTTACGGGAAGGCGGAACATTCATTTCGCTTCTGCGGTTTCTTATTGCCTTAATAGCGTCCATTATTTTTTCAAAGTCCTCTTCATCAGCGGAGAAATCAAGAGCTTCGTTATAAACGGGCCACTGGCTTATCATAATGGATTCACCGCTATGTGGCAGTGACTGCCAGATTTCCTCGGTAATATAAGGCATAAAGGGATGAAGAAGCTTTAATGTGTTGCTCAATACGTACACAAGAACACTTCTTGCGTTATCGGCATATTCCTTGTTTTCACCGTTAAGACGGGCTTTACAAATCTCGATATACCAGTCGCAGAATACATCCCATATAAAATCGTAAAGCTTCTGAGCAGCAAGGCCCAGCTCATATTTATCGATATTCTCGGTTACATCCTTTACAAGCTTATTATACTTTGAAAGTATCCACTTATCCTCAAGGGCAAGCTCCTTTGGTAAAGGCATTTCATTATCGCTTTCAAGATTCATAAGAAGGAAACGTGCGGCGTTCCAAATCTTGTTAGCAAAGTTTCTGCAGGACTCAACACGGGAAGGAATATAACGCATATCGTTTCCTGGGCTGTTACCTGTGATAAGAGAAAATCTCAGTGCATCTGCACCGTAGTTTTCAATAATCTCCAAGGGGTCAACACCGTTGCCCAATGATTTTGACATCTTTCTTCCCTGTTCATCACGAACAAGACCGTGAATAAGAACAGTATCAAAGGGAACCTGTCCTGTATGTTCAATACCTGAGAACATCATACGCATAACCCAGAAAGGAATTATATCATAGCCTGTAACAAGGGTATTTGTGGGATAGTAATGCTTAAGATCTTCAGTATTATCAGGCCAACCGAGAGTTGAGAACGGCCAGAGAGCAGAAGAGAACCAGGTATCAAGGGTATCGGGGTCCTGTTTAATATTTTTGCTACCGCATTTAGCACAGCAAACAGCGTCTTCTTTAGAAACAGTTATTTCACCGCAATCAGCACAGTACCAAGCAGGAATACGGTGTCCCCACCAAAGCTGACGGGAAATACACCAGTCGCGTATATTCTCAAGCCAGTGGAAGTATACTTTTTCAAAACGCTGAGGAACGAACTTTGTTTCGCCGTTCTTAACTGCATCAATAGCAGGTGTGGCGAGAGGCTTCATTTTTACAAACCACTGCTTAGAAACCCTTGGCTCAACAGTTGTAGAACAACGGTAACAGGTACCTACATTATGGCTATAGTCCTCAATTTTAACCAGAGCACCCTCTGCTTCAAGGTCTTTCACTATTGCTTTTCTTGCTTCATAACGATCCATTCCTGCATAAGCGGGATAGTCCTCGGTGATTTTTGCATCATCGGTCATTACATTAATAACAGGAAGGTTATGACGAAGTCCTACTTCAAAGTCGTTGGGGTCGTGTGCAGGGGTGATTTTAACAACACCTGTACCGAAGTCCATTTCAACATAATCGTCAGCAACAACAGGAATTTCTCTGTGAACAATGGGTAGAATTACATTCTTGCCTATCATATCCTTATAGCGTTCGTCCTCAGGATTAACAGCAACAGCGGTATCGCCGAGAAGTGTTTCAGGACGGGTGGTAGCAAGCTGAATATAGCCGCTTCCATCTGCTAAAGGATAACGCAAATGCCAGAAGTGACCTGCCTGATCCTCATATTCAACCTCAGCATCGGAAATAGATGTAAGACAGTGAGGACACCAGTTGATTATACGCTCACCTCTGTAAATAAGGTCTTTTTCATAAAGATTAACGAAAACCTCTTTAACCGCCTTATTACAACCCTCGTCCATAGTAAAACGAAGTCTGTCCCAGTCACAAGAAGAACCAAGTTTTTTAAGCTGCTGTACGATTCTTCCGCCGTACTGCTCCTTCCATTCCCAAGCACGTTTCAAAAAGCCCTCTCTGCCGAGATCCTCTTTTGTAACGCCCTCTTCCTTCATTTTTGCAACAATTTTAGCCTCAGTTGCAATAGAAGCATGGTCGGTACCGGGAAGCCAGAGGGTATCAAAGCCCTGCATTCTCTTAAAACGAATAAGAGCATCCTGTAAAGTATTATCAAGAGCATGTCCCATATGGAGCTGTCCAGTAATATTTGGAGGAGGAATAACTATAGTATATGTTTCCTTTCCTTCCTCTCTTTTTGCGTGAAAGTATTTACCATCAAGCCAGGACTGATAAACACGGTCCTCAACATCTTTTGGGTTATACTGTTTAGCGAGTTCTTTTGCCACAAGAGTTTCCTCCGAATTCTAATTAATATAAATCTTATTAAGAATACACCTTTAACCTTTATTTGTCAAATAATTAATGAATATTTGAAAATAAAAAGGTAAATATATATTTGTCGGAAGTATTCGCGTTTGCTTAAATTCCGACAGCCGCTCAAGTTTATTTCTTGGGCGGCTTTGCTTTTAATCGAAATCCATTTCGTTTTGAGAGCCACTGCCTGCAGGTTTATTTCCCGCCGCAGGAAGAGTTCGAGTCCTCAGTCTGTGCTCATTTTCAATAGAACCTTTTACATAAATTTCAGCAGCTTCTATTTTCTGTCCACGCTTTTGTGTCATAACAGCAATACCACCGTTTTCCTTGACGCCCTTTGCCGGAATATTAGCACTGTTTACCAGCAGTATTCTTCCGTTAGTGGAACGAAGCATAAGCTCGGTTTCTTCCTTTATATAAATAGCCTTAAATAAAGGATATTTGTCGCAGTAAGCCTTAATGAGCTTTTTGCGGTTTGTTTTTGTTTCGTAAGCAGACAGAGCAACCTTTGAAATTCTTCCGTTTTCATAAACAAAAAGCATATATCCCGTATATTTATCAAGAACGGTCATATAAACAGGAGTTTCGCCCTCATCGAAATCAAGCTTAGCGGGAATATAATCACCCAGCATACTTGCCTTAGTTTCAGAAAACTCCTCTGCAGTGGTTTTATACACCTGTTGCTTATTTGTAAAGAACAGAAGCTCTGCAGCATTGGTGGATTCAACACTCTGGGTTATAAAGTCACCCTCCTTGCATTTCTGCTCACCGCTCATACGAAGTGAAATAGGAGTGATTTTTTTGAAATATCCGTCGTTTGTAAAGAAGAAGGTAACAGGAGAATTATCCACTTCCCTTTCTTCCTCACCATTTTCAGCAACGTCACCGGCATTTATAATCTTAGTGCGGCGTTCTGTGCCGTATTTCTTTATAACCTCAGTAAGCTCTCCAACGATTATCTTAAGAATTTTTGCATTTGATTTAAGAATCGCTTCCATCTCTTCGATTTCGTTTTCAAGCTTTTCGATATCATCAAGTCTTTTGAGGATATATTCTCTGTTTAAATGACGAAGTTTTATTTCGGCTACATACTCTGCCTGAATTTCATCAATACCAAAGCCAATCATAAGATTGGGAACAACCTCTTTTTCTTCCACCGTTTCTCTTACAATCTTTATTGCTTTATCAATATCAAGCAAGATTTTTGATAGACCTTTAAGAAGATGAAGTCTATCCTTGGCTTTAGTAAGAGAATGATATACCCTTCTCTTTACGCAAAGGGTTCTGTATGCAACCCATTCGCTTATAATTTCCTTAATACCCATTACCTTTGGATAACCTGCAATAAGAATATTAAAGTTACATGCAAAACTATCCTGCAACGGTGTTAATCTGAAAAGCTTTTTCATAAGCTTTTCGGGATCGGCGCCTCGTTTTAAATCAATAGTGATTTTAAGACCTGAAAGGTCGGTTTCATCACGAATGTCATTAATCTCAGTAACCTTTTTAAGCTTTACAAGGTCTACGACCTTTTCGATGATAGCTTCACTGGTAGCGGTAGGAGGAATTTCTGTTATATCTATACAGTTGTTCTTTTTATCAAAAGTATAAACGCCTCGCACCTTAAAGCTTCCGCGACCTGTTTCATAGATTTTTTCCATTTCCTCTCTGTTATAGAGAAGCTCACCGCCTATGGGGAAATCGGGCGCAAGAAGTGTGTCGGCAACATTAATATCGTTATCCTTTATATAGGCAATTGTGGTTTCACATACCTCTTTTAAGTTAAAGGAACAAATGTTACTTGCCATACCTGCCGCAATACCCATATTGGAATTGACAAGTATAGTCGGAAATGTAACGGGGAATAACACAGGCTCTTTCATAGTAGCATCATAGTTATCTACAAAATCAACTGTGTCCTTATCAATATCTGCAAACAGTTCTGCAGATATTGGAGCTAACTTTGCCTCGGTATATCGTGAAGCCGCATAAGCCATATCCCTTGAATACGCTTTACCGAACGAACCCTTTGAAGCAACAAATGGGTGGAGTAAAGCCTCATAGCCTTCACTCAGTCGCACCATTGTTTCGTATATAGCACCGTCACCGTGAGGGTTTAGCTGCATTGTTCTGCCCACTATATTTGCTGACTTAATGGTTGAGCCGTTAAGCAGACCCATATTGTACATTGTGTAAAGAAGCTTTCTGTGAGAAGGCTTAAAGCCGTCTATCTCAGGTATAGCTCGGGACACAATAATACTCATAGCATACGGCATAAAATTAGATTTAAGGGTCTGTGTAACCTCTTGGTCAATAACCGTTCCTGCACCTGCTATAAAGGCGTTAGAACCTTTTTTCTTTGGTGCTGATTCAGTTTCTTTCTTTTTTCTTGGAGCCATTTATTTTTCTCCTAACTTATATCGGCATCATCCATATATAGATAGCCGTTTTCTGAAATATAATCTTTTCTTCCCGCAAGGTCATCACCAAGCAGCATTTCAAACATAACCTCTGTAATCTCAGCATCCTCGGGCTTAATCTTTATAAGACGGCGTGTATCAGGATTCATTGTAGTAAGGTTCATCATATCAGGTTGGTTTTCACCAAGTCCCTTTGAGCGCTGAAGAGAATACTTTTCTTCGCCTATCTTTTCAAGAATTTCTTTCTTCTCGGTTTCGTCATAGGCGAAATAGGTCATATTCTTAGTATTTATTTCGTAAAGCGGTGTTTCCGCGATAAATACTCTACCCTCATTTATAAGGGTCGGCATAAGCCTGTATATCATTGTAAGAATAAGAGTTCTAATATGGAAGCCGTCAACGTCGGCATCGGTACAAATAATAATCTTATTCCAACGCAAATTCCTAATATCAAAGTTAGAAAGATTTTTATTAGCCTTTGATTTTACCTCAACACCGCAGCCTAAAACTTTAAGCAAATCGGTAATAATCTCACTTTTAAAAATCTTATCATACTCAGCCTTAAGACAGTTGAGAATTTTACCTCTTACAGGCATAATTGCCTGAAAAGCGGCATCACGGGCAAGCTTACAGGAACCAAGAGCCGAATCACCCTCAACTATATAAAGTTCACGCTCGTTAATATCTTTGCTTCTGCAGTCAACAAATTTCTGCACTCTGTCAGCAAGAGCATTACCTGTAGCAAGGGTTTTCTTTATATTAATTCTTTCTTTTTCACTCTTTTCACGACTGCGCTTATTAATAAGCACCTGATCAATTATCTTATCTGCCTCATTTTTATTTTCGATAAAATAAATTTCAAGCTGATGCTTTAAGAAATCAGCCATCGCCTCATAAATAAATTTATTGGTAATAGCCTTTTTGGTCTGATTTTCGTATGAAGTTTCGGTGGAGAAAGAAGAAATACATATATTAAGACATTCCTCTACATCGGAAAAAGAGATTTTACTCTCATTTTTCTGATACTTGTTCTGTTGCTTTATATAAGAATCGAGCTGAGTAACAAAAGCATATTTAACAGCTCTTTCAGGAGAACCGCCATGCTCAAGCCAACTGGAGTTGTGATAGTATTCGGTCATTTTGTTATGGTTTGAGAAAGCAACAGCCACGTTAATCTTAACCTTATATTCAGGTCTGTCATCTCTGTCCCTACCCTTACGTTCGGTTTTCCAAAACTGAACCGGAGTCAGCGCTTTTTCATCAACAACCTCGTGAAGATAGTCCTCAATACCGTTTTTGTAGCAGAATTCCTTTGTTTCAAATTTTGCTCCTACCTGGTTTCTAAACACAAAAAGAAGTCCGTCATTAACAATAGCCTGTCTTCTTATAATATCTTCAAAGTAGGAAGCAGGTATATCAACATCATTAAATACTTCTCTATCAGGCTTCCAACGGGTTTTTGTACCGGTATCCTTACCATCATAAATTTCTTTTTTAAGACCGCCTATATTAAAGCCCTTTTCAAAATGCAGATTATAAATAAAACCGTCACGCTTTATTTCAACATCCATATACTCAGAAGAAAACTGCGTAGAGCAAAGTCCAAGACCATTGGTACCTATGGAATATTCATAGCTTCCGCCCGCATTGGTATCGTATTTACTACCTGCATAAAGGGTACAGTAAAGAAGCTCCCAGTTGTATTTATCTTCGTTTTTATTATAATCAACAGGCGCACCGCGTCCGAAATCCTGCACCTCAATAGAGCCGTCGCTGTATCGGGTAACAATTATCTTTTTACCATGGCCCTCACGAGCTTCGTCAATTGAGTTTGAAAGAATTTCAAAGGCTGAATGCTGACAACCCTCAAGTCCGTCAGAACCAAAAATTACCGCAGGGCGTTTTCTGACCTGATCGGGACCTTTTAACTGTTTTATACTTTCATTAGTATACTCGGATTTTTTTACTGCCATTAAAGGTTTTCCCCTTTGTCTTATAATCTTAAATATTATACACTATATGTAGTGGTTTAGTCAAGTAATGATTGGGAGATTTTGGGTATATAAAAAAGAACAAGAGATGATTTTCATACACCTGTTTTTATACGAGTAAAGAAATCCATCTCTTTTTATATATCTTTCCTTCTGAATTCAAGCGGTGACAGTCCTGTATGTTCTTTAAAAAGACGAAGAAAATTTGACTGGGAGGTAAAACCACATTCAAAACAAATCTCTGTCACCTTCAGCTCAGTAGATAACAACAATTCTTTGGCATAATTTATTTTAAGCATATTAAGATACTGAGAATAAGTCATACCCAGTTCCTTATGAAAGGTAGTGCTGAAATGACTTGCATTATAGTGAGATATTTTCGCAAGCTCTGTAAGCTTTGGATTTTCTCTGAAATGCATGTGTAGATAAAGTATAGCTGCTTGAATAGGTTTATCAATAAAGGGCACAACATCGCCGCTATCAGGCACCAATTTCAGAATTCTCAGCAGTACGCAAATCAGTAAATTTTTCAGATATTGTTGGTCAGGCTCCTTAGAATTATTTTCCTCCATACAAAGACGAAGCAGTTGCTCCATTACACAAGTTTCTTTTTCGTCAAGGCTGTATATAAGCGGAGTTCCGGAAGTGAGTTTGGCAAGAAGATCTTCGGAAAGCAGACTGTCATCAATAGCCATATTAATAAGTTTTAATCTTGGACGAGGATTAACCTCGTGAAAGTCTACCAATCTCAAAAGATAAAGACTTCCTCTTGAAAGCTCAAACCTCTGCCCATTAAGTATATGATAACCGTTACCATCAATAACAAGCTCAAGTTCAATAAAATTATGCCAATGAAGAGCTGAAGAAAGTTTAACATCCCTCTCACTCACCACAATATTACTCGGGTCATTAACATTTGCTTTCAGAAGATATCTGTAAATTCTCTCTCCCATTCTCTCACCTCTTTTGCAAAAATTTTATCACATTTAATTTAGAAAATCAATAAAATTCAAAAAATATTATAATAAATTAGCTTTTTCTATAAAAATAAGTAGTTTTTTAAAACTTTGATATGTTATAATTAATTTAAATTCAAGGAGGTAATATTTATGAACCTTAACGGACAGTGGAATTTGTATTTTTCAAAAGAAGGCGAATATGATATAAAAAGCATATATGACCTTAAAACATCGGGTATGCAGTGTATTCCTTGCACAGTCCCCGGAAATGTAGAGCTTGATTTAATTAAAGCAGGTCTTCTTCCGAAAGATATTTTCAAAGGCGAAAACATTTTAAAAGCCGAGGAATTTGAGCATTACGAATGGTGGTATGAAACAGAATTCACCGCGCCTCAAGGCTGTGACGAAGACAAGGAAATGATTCTTCAGTTTCGCGCTGTAGATTGCTATGCCGAATACTTCCTTAATGGTCAGCTTATCGGCAGCAGTGAAAATATGTTTATCGCCAACGAATTTAATGTAACAGACAAGCTTGTATATGGTGCTGTTAATACACTTCATGTACATATTTCTTCTGCCACTATCAAAGGTGCCTCCTTTGATGCCGAGCCTAACCAGTGTTATTTTTGCTGGGGAAAATCCCCGGTTCATCATAACGTAAGAAAGGCACCCCACTCTTACGGTTGGGACATTATGCCAAGAGCAATAAGTGCGGGAATCTGGCGTGATGTTACCTTAGAATGCAGAGATAAATACCGTTTCCGTTATTTGATTTTTGACCTCAAAAGAGTTAACAATAATAACGGCATTGTTCATTTGATATTCGACTCCTGTGTTAAAAATCAGTATGTACTCAGAAAGCTTGTACTCACCCTCAAAGGCAAATGCGGTGACAGTGAATTTGAATCAAAGCACCATGTAACCTCAAGCGGAAAAATAGAATTTTATATCAAAAATATAAAGTTATGGTGGCCAAAGCATTACGGCGAGCCGAATATGTATAACATAACGGTTACCCTATCCGACTTTAACGGCAATGAGCTTATGTCAGCAAGTACCAGACAAGGTTTCCGTACACTCAGATTAGACAGAACTGATATAATAGAGGAAAACGGCAAGTTCGAGTTCATTGTAAATGACAAAAAGATTATGCTTAACGGCTCTAACTGGGTGCCTATGGATGTTTACCACAGCAGAGATAAGTCGCGGTATCAAAAAGCATTAGAGCTTGCAGATGACATTGGTTGTAATATTCTTCGTTGCTGGGGCGGTAATGTATATGAAGACCACGAATTCTTTGATTTCTGCGATGACCATGGTATCCTTGTTTGGCAGGATTTTGCTATGGCGTGTAATTATTACCCTCAAACAGAGTATTTCTTTAACCTTATTCAAAAAGAAGCCGAGTGGATTGTTAAGGAATACCGTCATCACTGCTGTATAGCTTTATGGTCAGGCGATAACGAAATCGACTCCATGATAGATGCACATGGCGTTGACCCTGCTGTAAATCGCATTACAAGAGAGATTCTTCCTCGCGTAATAGAACGTCTTGACCCCGTCAGACCATATATTCCTTCCTCTCCATACATTTCTCCACTTGCATTTAAGAAAGGATACGCTTCTCATCCTGAAGAGCATCTTTGGGGTCCGCGAGATTACTATAAGAGTAATTTCTATTCTCAGTCAAAAGCATACTTTGTAAGCGAAACAGGTTATCACGGCTGTCCCTCCAAGGAGTCAATCGAAAAATTCATTGATGCCGACAAGATATGGCCTTATACCAATAACTCTCAGTGGAATCTTCATTCCTCCGACCAAAACAATTCAGCGGCAAGAGTTTGGCTTATGCACAATCAGGTAGAGCAATTATTTGGTACTGTTCCTACCGATATGGAGGAATACATTTTAGCTTCACAGATTTCACAGGCAGAAGCTAAAAAATTCTTTATTGAGCGTATTCGTGCAAAAATGCACTACTTTGGCGGCGTCATTTGGTGGAATCTTATTGACGGTTGGCCTCAGATGTCAGATGCGGTAGTGGACTACTACTACGACAAAAAACTTGCCTACGACTACATCAAGCGTTCAAGCCGCGATTTCATCATTATGCTTGATGAAATGGAAAGTTGGGGACACAAGGTACTTTGTGCCAACAGTTCTCTTTCAGAAGTTGAGGGAAGCTGCAGCATAATCGACCTTTCCACCGATAAAGAAATTTTCTCTACACAGTTCACTGCAAAAGCCAATGCTAATACCCAGCTTGGTAAAATTGACCTTAAGTATTCAAAGCAAACAATGCTTCTTATAAAATGGAAGCTCAGCGACGGCAGAGAATTCTTCAATACATATCTGTGCGGTATGCCCGGTTTTAATTTTGAACAATATAAAGGTTGGTTAGCTAAAATCAACGCTCTATAAAAAACACTCCCACTTCAAAAGAAGTGGGAGATTTTTCGTTAAATTTATATTTTTATAAATCCTTTGTTAAGTCCATCGCTTTCAGCATAAACCTTAAGCTCACCCTCAACGTTTTTAAGTTTAACCGCAACACTGATAGCACCCATTCTCATCTGTCGACTTGGCAGATTTACGGGATTATGGTCACAAACGTCACTGCCTGTACCAACAATAACACCTTTTGTATTGGTATAAAAACGCACAAATGGAGCTGCATCGGGAACCTCTCTGCCCTGTTCATCAACTACGTAACAGGTAAACAGAGCAATATCTCCTGCATTCACAGCATTGTCATTATCAAGCCTTAACTTAAGTGCATAGGGTTTGCCGGAGGTTTCTCTCTTGTCCTCAGTAACCTTTTTACCATTCTTATAGCCTATCGCTTTAAGCTCACCCTTTTCAAAAGGCACCATCCATTCCCCGTGACCATAAAGCTCAATTTCTTTTTTACCGAGAGATTTGCCGTTAAGGAAGAGTTCAACCTCATCGCAGTTAGTATAGGTGAATACCTTAATTTCTTCACCCTCCATACCGCACCAGTTCCAGTGCGGCATAAGATATACCATAGGTTTATCAAGCCAATGCGACTGGCACTGATAGAAAGAATCCTTCTTCTGCAAATAAAGGTCAATTACACCGGACTGTGAACAGAGTCTTGGCCAGAAGCCCTCACCTCTGTGTTCAAATCCTGCCCAGATATATTCTCCCAGAGTCCATTCTCTTTCCATCATAAACTTCCAGGTAGACTCTCTACCAATAAACCAACTGTTTGTATCGTGGTCATATCCGTCTACATATCCCTGTTCGCTTATAAGGTCTACATTTCCGTAATAATAACCCCTTGTAGTACCGCAAGAAGAACACTCTGAACCAAATACGGCTCTGTCGGGATACATTTTATGAATCGCATCATAATGCTGAAGATTATAGTTAACTCCAATAACGTCAAGACAACCGAAAATTGTACAACCCTCAGCCTTATCCACTGCAGCCATAATATATCTGTCAGGGTCTAACTGTTTTGCACGTCTGTACATAGATTTATTTATTCTCTGTCCAACATCGGTTTTATGATGGGGTTCCTCGTTACCAAGTGACCAGAATATTACAGATGGACGATTTCTGTCACGCTTCATAACCATTTCCATCTGAGCTATTCCCTCTTCGGTAGATTCCATCCATCTGCACTCATCCATTACTATAAAGCCCATTTCATCAAGTGCATCCATAGTAGCGGTTGGGTGTGGATAATGGGAACAACGGAATCCATTAGAACCCATATCCTTAAGCATTTTTATCTTATATTTAAGAATATTATCAGGTACAGCAATGCCTGTAAGTCCAAAATCCTGATGTGTACAAACGCCCTTAATTTTAACGTGTTTGCCATTAAGGAAAAATCCTTTATTTGCATCACAGTAAGCTGTTCTGAAGCCTATTCTATCGGTTACGTTGTCACATTCTTTTCCATTTTTAATAAGAACAGTTTCAACTGTATAAAGGTTTGGAGAATCTATATCCCAAAGGCAAGGATTATTAACCTGAGCTTCATACTTAGCAACGCCTATTTCTTTAGCGCCAACAAGTACACTGCCCTGTGCCTCGCCGACAATATTTCCATCTTTATCCTTTATTACACTTTTGGCAGTAACACGCTTTGCTCTGCCGTCATAGTTTTCATTTCTTACAGTGGTTTCGAATTTAACTACCCACTTTTCATCATTAACCTTTAGAGGACGAGCGTACACTCCGTATAAATCCACGCATATCTTATCTGTTTTCTTTAGCCATACGTCTCTATATATACCGCCGCCTTGGTACCACCAACCCTCAAACTCTTCAGTATTTACGTAAACTGCCAAAATATTTTCTTTATCAAAATAGCAGTTATCAGTAATGTCCACCTCAAAGGAATTATATCCGCAGAAGTTGTGCTTCATAAGACAACCGTTAAGATATACTGTTGCATGGGTTGCTACGCCTTCAAAAAGAATTGTTATACGTTTATTTCTGTCTGACTCATCAAGCTTGAAATGCTTTCTGTACCAGCCATTTGTATATTCAAAAAATCCGTTAGATTCGCTTGATTTCATAACGGGGGTTTTAGTCACAATATAGTCGTGCGGTAGAGAAACGGTTTGCCAACCAATACTGGTAATTTCTCTTCCGCCAGTAACCCAACCATAAGGATTATCATAATAATTATATGCCGCGGGTCCCTGAAGTTTTCTTTCAGTCTTGCTCTGAGAGTATACAGGCCCTTTATTAAGCGGACGATTTACTTTTAAATCACCCTCACAAAAAAGCCAATCGTTATTAATTTTTATAGTTTCCCTCATATAATTCACCTCAAAACATAAGCTTTTAAAAATTATAAACCATTAATACCTTTATGTCCATAGACAATAACGACAAAAAACGGATAAACTTTACATTTATCCGTTTTTGCTTTTATAACTTTATAAAACCTTTATTAAGCCCGTCACTTTCAGCGTAGAGCTTCAACTGACCCTCTGCACCTGTGAGTTTTACTGCAACACTTATTGCACCCATTCTCATTTGACGGCTTGGCAGATTTACGGGATTATGGTCGCAAACATCACTTCCCGTTCCCACAACAACACCTTTTGTATTTGTATAGAAACGAACAAATGGAGCCGCATCGGGAACCTCTCTACCCTGTTCGTCTACAACGTAACAGGTAAACAAAGCAATATCCCCCACGTTAACTGCATTTTCAGTTTCAAGACGAAGCTTAAGGGCGTAAGGTTTACCGGAAGTTATACGAATATCCTCAGCAACCTTTTTGCCGTTTTTATAACCTATAACCTTAAGCTCACCCTTTTCAAAAGGCACCATCCACTCTCCATGACCGTAAGGCTCTATTTCTTTTTCCCCTATAGCCTTACCGTTAAGGTATAATTCTAGTTTATCGCAGTTTGTATAAGCAGCAACCTTGATTTCTTCACCCTCCATACCACACCAATTCCAGTGCGGCATAAGATGAACCATAGGCTTTTCTGTCCAATGAGATTTGTTTTGATAAAAAGCATCTTTTTTCTGCAGATACAAATCAATAGCACCCGATTGTGAACAAAGTCTGGGCCATACAGTTTCGCCTCTGTGTTCAAAGGCAATCCATTGGTACTCACCCATAATCCACTGGCGTTCCATCATAAACTTCCAGGTGTTTTCTCTGCCCATAAACCAGTTATTTGTGTCATGGTCAATAGACTCAACATACCCGTAACGGTTAGAGGTATCAATGCCCTCATAGTAGTATCCGCGAGTGGTGCTTGTTGCGCAACATTCCGAAGCAAAAATAGCTCTGTCGGGATGCATTTTATGTATATCTTCATAGTTATGAAGATTATAGTTTATACCTATAACATCAAGACAGTCAAATATTGTACTGCCTACAGCCTTATCTACAGCCGCCATAATGTAACGCTGATTGTCAAGCTGTTTAGCTCTTCTGTACATAGATTTATTTATTCTTCTGCCAACCTCTGTTTTATGGTGAGGCTCTTCATTACCCAGTGACCAGAAAACTACAGAGGGACGGTTTCTGTCCCTTTTCATAACCATTTCCATTTGGGCAATACCCTCTTCGGTAGATTCCATCCAACGACATTCATCCATTACAATAAAGCCCATCTCGTCAAGTGCATCCATTGTAGCGGTGGGATGAGGATAATGAGAGCAACGGTATCCGTTAGCACCCATTTCCTTAATCATTTTAACCTTATGGCGAAGAATATTATCGGGGACAGCAAGACCCGTAAGACCAAAGTCCTGATGAGCACAGACACCCTTTATCTTTATATGCTTGCCGTTAAGGAAAAAGCCTTTATTTGCATCACAGTGTACAGTACGGAAGCCTATTCTGTCTTCTACCTTATCACATTCCTTACCGTTTTTGATAAGCACGGTTTCAACAGTGTATAAAATAGGAGCATCTATATCCCACAGGCAAGGATTTTCTACAACCGCTTCATATTTAGCCACACCAATTTCCTTGGCACCCACAAGGACACTGCCCTGTGCCTGTCCCACAACATTTCCGTATTTATCTTTAATTACGCTTTTAGCAGTAATTCGTTTTGCTCTGCCGTCATAGTTTTCGTTACGAATGGTAGTTTCAATATCTACTCGCCAGGTAGTATCATCTACCTTTGCAGGCTTTGCATAAACACCGTACATATCCACGCAAACTCTGTCGGTTTTCTTGAGCCATACATCTCTGTAAATACCGCCGCCCTGATACCACCAGCCTTCAAATTCTTCGGTATTTACATATACCGCAAGGATGTTTTCCTTTTCGCCGAAATATGCGTTATCGGTAATATCCACCTCAAAGGTGGTATAACCGCAGAAATTATGCTTCATCAGACAGCCGTTCAAATAAACGGTAGCATGGGTAGCAATACCCTCAAAAAGAATGGTAATTCTTTTATCCTTGTCAGCATCACTGAGCTTAAAATGCTTTCTGTACCAACCGTTTGTATACTCAAAGAAACCGGTAGTGTTGTTTTCTTTTTCATTTGGGGTTTTGTTTATAATAAAGTCGTGGGGCAAATCTACCCATTTCCATCCAATGCTTCTGATTTCTCTGATAGCACCGCCCCAGCCTTCAGGTTGGTCATAATAGTTGTACGACGCAGGGCCTATAAGCTTTCTCTCAGTTTTACTCTGAGCATAAACCGGACCTTTATTATAAGGTCGGTCTACCTTTAAATCACCTTCACAAAATAGCCATCTGCTGTTAAGCTTTGTTACAGTTCTCATTTCATTTTCTCCTTTTTGCAGAGTACTTTTAGTAAAGTATAACCCTTCGAAAGAAAAATGTCTATAGAAAAATGAAAAAAATTTTCACTTATTAATAAAAAACATCGGCTTATTCGGAACGTAACCTTAAGGGTACGTTCCGTTTAGCCGATGTTTAAATTTATTCTTTATACTGTATAACAGCCTCTCCGCCCTCCACAGTGTCGGGAGTAACAACAATAGCTTTTATGTTGTTTTCAGATGGGGTATTATACATAAGCTTTTGCAACGTAGACTCAATTATAGAACGCAGTCCTCTTGCTCCGGTCTTTCGCTGAATAGTAAGCTCAGCAATTTTCTCCAGTGCGGCTTCTTCAAACACAAGCTCAACACCGTCAAGGCTGAAAAGTGCCTGATACTGCTTGATAATTGAGTTTCTGGGTTCGGTCATAATACGGATAAGAGTTTCTTTGTCCATACCTTTAAGTCCTGTTATTACGGGAAGTCTTCCCACAAGCTCAGGAATAAGACCGAATTTCACAAGGTCCTGATGTGTGGCAAGCTGAGCTACCGCCTGAGCCTCCATACTCTTTGGAGATTTAACATTCGCACCAAAGCCAAGACTACCTCCGCCGATTCTTCTCTCAATAACCTTTTCGATACCGTCGAAAGCTCCCGAACAAATAAACAGAATGTTTGTTGTGTTTATCTGTATGAATTCCTGTTGAGGATGCTTTCTTCCACCCTGAGGCGGAACATTAGCAACGGTTCCCTCAAGAATTTTAAGTAACGCTTGCTGAACACCCTCACCGCTTACATCACGAGTTATAGAGGTGTTTTCACTCTTTCGGGCAATTTTATCTATTTCATCAATATAGATAATACCGCGCTCAGCCTTTTCAATATCAAATTCAGCTGCCTGAATAAGACGAAGAAGAATATTCTCAACATCTTCACCTACATAACCTGCTTCTGTAAGGGTTGTAGCATCGGTTATAGCAAGTGGTACCTGTAAAATTTTAGAAAGAGTTTGAGCAAGAAGAGTCTTACCTACACCTGTAGGGCCAAGTAAGAGTACATTGCTCTTGGCAAGTTCAACATCATTGTTGGTTTGCTTGAAAATACGCTTGTAGTGGTTGTAAACAGCAACAGAAAGGGTGATTTTTGCATCATCCTGACCGATTACATACTCATCAAGCTTTTCCTTTATTTCTCTCGGCTTTGGGAGTACAAACTCCTGCTTCTCCTTAGCCTTAGAGCCTTTGCGTCTTGGTTTATCGTCAGGCATTTCACCATACAAAAGCGTATTACAGAAATTTATACAGTTATCGCAGATATAAACGCCCGGACCCTCGACTATTTGTACGACCTCATCCTGCGTTTTACCACAGAATGAGCATCGTATTTGTTTTTTATCGTTATCTTTAGTAGGCATATTATCCTCGCTTAGCAATTACCTTATCAACAATACCGTATTCCTGAGCCTCATTCGCACTCATCCAATTATCTCTGTCGGTATCAACAGAAATCTGTTCAATAGGTTTACCGGTATTTTCTGATAAGATTTTGTTAAGATTTTCTCTAGTACGCTCAATGTGTCTGGCACTTATAAGAATATCACTTGCCTGACCCTGAGCACCACCCAAAGGCTGATGTATCATAACCTCAGCATTAGGAAGAGCATAACGCTTACCCTTAGCACCGCTTGACAGTAAAAATGCACCCATACTTGCCGCCATACCGATACAAATAGTAGAAACATCGCATTTGATATACTGCATAGTATCGTATATAGCAAGACCTGCAGAAACACTTCCGCCGGGGCTGTTGATATAAAAGCTTATATCTTTTTCAGGGTCCTGACCTTCAAGATAAAGCATCTGTGCCACAATCAGACTGGCAGAAGCATCGTCAACCTGTCCGTTAAGCATAATAATTCTGTCATTAAGCAGACGGGAAAAAATGTCATAAGAGCGTTCTCCACGACTGGTCTGCTCAACAACCATAGGAACTAAATTCATATTCATAACAATACCTCCGTTTTTATGATTATGCACAAGAATAAAGATTTATAAACAAATTATTCTTCTGTCTTCTTTGTAGTTTTCTTTGCAGAGGAAGCGGTTGTCTTCTTAGCAGCAGGCTTCTGCTCAGCTTCACCCTCAGCCTTTTTTGCAGTGGTTTTCTTAGCAGCGGGCTTCTTTTCTGCTGTTTCGCCTTCAGCTTTCTTAGCGGTAGTAGTCTTCTTTGCAGTAGAAGTTGTTGTCTTTTTAGCTGCCGGCTTCTTTTCTTCCTTAGCCTCAGCCTCAACATCGGTGATAACTGCAGTAGACTTAACAAGGTCAAGAGCCTTTTCTACAGCAATATCCTTTTTAAGCTCAGCAGCAGGTACAGCAGCCTTAACCTGTTCTACAGGAATAGAATACTGTTCTGCCATTTCCTCATACTTCTTGTCTACGTCAGCGTCTTCAACAGTAATGTTTTCAAGCTTAACAATTTTTTCAAGAGCAAGACGCATCTTAACCTGCTTTTCAGCCTGAGGACGATATGTCTTGGAAATCTCCTCAATAGTAGCACCAGTATACTTGATATAATTTTCAAGGCTCATACCCTGTGACTGCAAACGGTAGTCAAGGTCCTGAAGATTCTGCTTAACTCTGTTCTCATACATAGCCTCAGGAATTTCGCCCTTGATAGACTCAACAATCTGATCCATAAGCTTTGTTTCGGCCTCATCCTCAGCAGCCTTCTGCTTTCTCTCAAGTGCCTTTTTCTTAAGGTCAGCCTTAAGCTCCTTAAGGGTATCAAATTCGCTTACATCCTTTGCAAACTCATCATCTATTTCAGGAAGCTCACGCTTTTTGATTTCGTGAAGCTTAACCTTGAATACAGCTTCCTTACCTGCAAGGTCAGCAGCATGGTAATCGGTTGGGAATGTAACGTTAACGTCAAACTCATCCCCTGCATTATGACCGATAATCTGATCCTCAAAACCGGGTATAAACTGACCGGAACCGAGAACGAGAGTATAGGACTCACCCTTACCGCCCTCAAAAGCCTTGTCATCAACATAGCCGTCAAAGTCAATAACGGTTGTGTCATCCTTCTGAGCAGCTCTGTCTTCTACAGCTACCATACGAGCATTTCTCTCAGCCATAGCCTTAACGGACTCATTAACCTCAGCAGCAGTAACGCTTACCTTCACACGCTCCTGACTAAGTCCCTTATATTCACCGATTTCAATTTCAGGAACAACAGTAAGAGTTACCTTGAAATCAACACCGTCTTCCTTGCTGATAGAAACAAGGTCGAAGTCCATCTTATCGTCAACAATCTCAACACCTGCTTCATTTGCAGCCTCCTGGAGAGCCGCACCGTAAAGAGTGTTAAGTGTTTCCTCAAAGAAAGCTTCAGCGCCATAATACTTTTCAATAAAGCTTAATGGAGCCTTACCCTTACGGAAACCGGGCACTGTGATTTTCTTGCTCTCGCGACGCATAACGCCTGTAAGAGCCTCTCTGAATTTTTCTCCGTCGATTACAACCTCTAATTCATAACGGTTAGTATCAACTTTTTTAGCATTTTTTAAACTCATGGAAATACCTCCGCAAAATTTATCATCATATACTATATCATATATTTTTAAAAATTTCTACATTTATTTGGAAATTTTTATTAATATTTTCACTTTTCTACATCTTGTATAAAATATGGCGTAAAATCAATACAATCACAGGACAAAAGTTTGAAAGAAATACCGTCAAATTCCCGAATCGCACTATTCATTCCGCTTCCGTGAATATGACCGTGATATACTTTTTTAACACCATACTCCTTTATAACATCCATAATAGGCTCAGTTACCTGTTCAGCATAAACAGGGGGATAATGTGTAAACACTATAGGAATAAGGTCTTCCTTTACCGCTGCCTCAAGTGAGGTTTTCAGTCTTCCCGCTTCCCTGACAGCAATAGTTTTATCCTCTTGCTTTTCATAAAGCCAACCTCTACTTCCGCAAATTGCATATTTCCCCGCTTTGTGCATAGAATTAAAAACAATGTCAATGGTTTGAATTTTATTTTCTGCAAAAAATTCTTTTATTTTTTTGGCGGTTGACCACCACAAATCGTGATTGCCTTTTATAAGAAGCTTTTTTCCGGGGAGAGAATCAAGAAACTGAAAATCCTTCTTTGTCTGGCTAAGCTTTAACGCCCAGGAGAAATCTCCCGGAAGAACAACAACGTCATCCTCTTCTACAAGCCTTGTCCAGTTAGCTTTTATCTTTTCGGTGTGATTTTCCCAACCATAAAAAATATCCATAGGCTTATCAGATTCAAAGGATAGATGCAAATCTGAAATTCCGAAAATTTTCAAAAAATTCCCTCCTTTTCTGCAAAGTATATAAAAGAAATCAGGACATACTAATAAAGACCTCAAGGTCGAAAGGAAATGATAACAATGGAAAACATGAAAAACGAAAAGATCGTACAGGGTATTCTTTGCGACGCCTCTCACTGTGTTCACCACACCACAGGTGACAGATGCACAGCAGGTGAAATTCAGGTTGGTTACAAAAGTGCTTGCAACTGCAGCGAAACAGCCTGCACCACCTTCAGAGCAAAGGATTAATCCCGAGAAGACCGCCTACATAGGCGGTTTTCTTTTTTATTCAAAAGCATTTTTAATATAGTTAAGAGAATACTTATACTCTCCGTTTTCCATTCTTACAGTTATTTCACTTACGTCATAACGGCATTTATAATCAATAAATGTTTTATTAAGAAAGGTTTTCGCCGTAAGACGCATCCTCTCTCTTTTGTGAAAATCAACAGCCTGTGCAGGCGAAACCATATTATCCTCGAATCTTGTTTTGACCTCAACAAAAGCAAGTAAATTATCCTTTTCGGCAATTATATCTATTTCACCGAAACGGCTGTGATAATTTCTTTTAAAAATTATAAAGCCGTGCTTTTTAAGGAAATCTGCCGTTATATCCTCACCCTTTTTACCAAAACCGTATATATCACTCATAACAGTTTTTTAAGAAATGACGGACGATGTATTTCGGTAACACCATATTTCTTTATAGCCTCAATATGTGCCTTTGTTCCGTAGCCCTTATGCTTTTCAAAGCTATATTCAGGATACCTTTCAGCATACTGAAGAAGCAGCCTGTCTCTTGTAACCTTTGCCAAAATACTAGCGGCAGCAATAGACATACTTTTGCTATCTCCCTTAACCACCGTTTCTCCATCAATGTCAAGCATAGGCGGATAACGATTTCCGTCAATTAATACATAATCAGGCTTTACAGGCAGTTGTTCTATAGCTCTGCACATAGCAATATAGGTAGCACCTAAAATATTAAATTCTTCAATTTCTTCAACGCTCGAAAAGGCAATGCCATAAGCTATCGCTTTTTCTTTTATGACCTCAAAAAGTGCCTCTCTCTTTTTTTCGGTAAGCTTTTTAGAATCATCAAGCCCCTCTATAACAGTGCCTTCGGGCAATATAACAGCAGCGGCACAAACAGGCCCTGCAAGAGGACCTCTTCCCGCTTCATCAACACCGCATATAACATTATAGCCTTTTTCTTTGGCAGATACCTCAAAGGAATAATCAGGCATATTACTTCACCCTTTCAAGAGAAATATTTCCGATTTTACAGTTGCGGAATTCCTCAAGAAGCATTGTTGCAGCTCGAAGTGTATCACATTCTCCGCCTCTTACTACCATACCGCGTTTTTTTGCAAGAGCACATAAAAGCTCATAAGAGTCAAGCTGTGTATCAAGCTCTCCGTAACGTGCAAACAGTAAATCTTTATATGAAGCCATAAGATTCTCAAGCAGCCGCATAGCCAAAAGTTCAATATCAACAACATTATCCTTAACGGCACCTGTAAATGCAAGTCTTTCGCCAATATCCTTGTCCTCAAACTTAGGCCAAAGCACACCGGGAGTATCAAGGAGCTCAAGCTGTTTATCGACGGTAAACCATTGATTGCCTCTTGTAACGCCCGGACGATTTTCAGCCTTCGCTTTATTTACACCTGCCATACGGTTTATAAAGGTGGATTTACCAACATTAGGTATACCAACCACCATAAGACGAAGCGGCTTTCCTGCCATTCCCTTATCTTTATTGTTCCGGATTTTATCGCTAAGCATTTCCTTAACCTTAGGAACAAATTGATTGAGTCCTTTGCCTGTTCTACAGTCAACGGCAATAGCTTTTATATTTTGTTCTTCAAACCATTTTATCCACTCTGCCGTAACCGTACTGTCAGCCATATCGCACTTATTAAGAATAATAAGCATAGGCTTTTTACCCAGCATCTTCGGTATATCGGGATTACGGCTTGAAACAGGTATACGGGCATCTACAATTTCAGCCACGGCATCAACAAGAGAAAGTTCCTTCTCCATTTGACGACGGGTTTTT
Source organism: Clostridiaceae bacterium (assembly GCA_904501755.1). Taxonomy (GTDB): domain Bacteria; phylum Bacillota; class Clostridia; order Oscillospirales; family Acutalibacteraceae; genus SIG607. Next base: position 23,521 of record CAJGBV010000001.1, read on the forward strand.
GTCATGTGACCCGGAAACCACTGGATATACTGTGCTTCACTCATTTCAGTACACCCCTCCAAATTTATCAAGAGGCAATATTCTTAAAACCACCTTACCAAGCACATAACGGGTATCAATCATACCGCCGTTTCCTATTCTAGCGGAACGACTGTCAAGAGATTCATTACGGTTATCTCCAAGACAGAAAATATGTCCCTCCGGCACATATACAGGAAAATCAACATCATATTTAAGATTTGTGGGCGTTTTGGTATAGGGTTCATCAAGAGCAACACCGTCTACATATACAACACCCGTTTCAAAATCAATATTTACCTGTTGACCCTCTGTAGCAATCACCCTTTTTATAATAGGTCCTTGATCATCATCGGAAAAAGCGTTATTTTGAGCGTTTCTGGACACCACAACTACATCCCCTGCTTTCGGGGTATAAAACAAGTTGGTCATAATAACTTTCTGACCCTCGAAAAAGGTATTTTCCATAGACTGTCCTATAATTGTTGCCACACGAAAAAGCAGAGTAAAGATAATAACCACCGCTATCATAGCACTGACAACAACCTCTACCCATTCAAAAGCCTCTTTAACACGCTTTTTGTCATCTATAGCCTCAGGAACCTTGTTATATTCGGTCACTAAACACCACTCCTGTAAAACATTATACGAAAAAAGGAGACAACACCCGTTGCCTCCTCCCTCATTTTAAATACTTATTAGCCGATTAATTCTTTAACCTTAGCAGCCTTACCAACTCTGTCACGGAGATAATAAAGCTTAGCTCTGCGAACACGGCCGTTTCTTACGAGCTCTACCTTAGCTACGTTAGGAGAATGTACGGGGAATACACGCTCAACACCTACACCATAGGATACACGACGTACTGTGAAGGTTTCAGCAATGCCACTGTTGTTCTTAGCAATAACAGTACCCTCGAAAAGCTGAATTCTCTCACGCTCACCTTCCTTAATGCGAACATGAACCTTTACAGTGCTACCGATGTTGATTTCGGGAGCGTCCTTTTTCATACATTCTTCAGTTAACTTCTTAATAGCGTCCATCTTATTTTCCTCCTAAATTTTTTCAGACGTTCATTCCCAAATGATATACCACTTGACAGAGGACCGCCCGCTTTAATGTCGAACTATTCGGCATCAAACCCACCTAAAAGGAGTAGGTGAAATCAAATGCCTAAGTATTATACTACAAAGCAAATAAAAAATCAAGCATTATTTTTGCAAATTTTTTATTCATAAAAAACTTGCTTATTATATGAATATATAATATAATGATTATATATTAAATAAAATGAATTATTATGCTCTTTTGGGGGTTCTTATTTGAAAACCGTATATCTTGATAATAGTGCCACTACAAAGCCGTGTAGTGAAGCTGTCAATATAATAAACAACTGCCTCACTTCAAACTGGGGAAATCCGTCTTCCACCTATCTTCCCGGCATTGAAGCTATGGAAGCGGTTGAAAATGCAAGGAAAACCGTTTCTAAATTCATAGGTGCAAAAGAGGATGAAATTTATTTCACAGCAAGCGGAACCGAGGCTAATAACCTTGCACTTTTCGGTGCAGCAAATGCAGGAAGAAAAAAAGGAAATAAAATCATTTCAACCACTATAGAGCATCCATCAATACTTGAAACTCTAAAAGAACTGGGCACGAGAGGCTTTGAAATTGTTTATCTCTCTCCTGATAAAAACGGTGTTGTCAGTGAGGAAGCCTTTAGAAACGCCATTGACAAAAATACCATTCTTGTATCGACTATGCTTGTTAATAACGAAATCGGCTCTATTCAAAACATAGAAAACATCTCCCGTATTATAAAAGAAAATAATTCCCCTGCTCTTTTACACTGTGATGCAGTTCAGGGCTTTGGCAAAATTCCGTTTAAGGTATCAAAGCTGAATGTTGACCTGCTTAGTGCCAGCGGACATAAAATCCACGCATCAAAGGGTATCGGTTTTCTTTATAAATCATCTAAGGTTCATATTGCTCCCATAATCTTTGGCGGAGGTCAAGAAAAGGGACTTCGTTCAGGAACCGAGTGTGTTCCCCTTATTGCAGGACTTAGTGCCGCCGTTAACGCTCTCCCCGATTTAAACGAACAGCTTAAGCGTTGGAAAGAACTTAACCTTTATGCAAAGGACAGATTTAATGAAACAGGATATATAAAGATTAACTCACCAGAGGATGCTTTACCCTGTATTATCAATATTTCCATAGACGGTTATAAATCAGAGCCTATGCTTAATGCACTTGCCGCAAGAAACATTTTTGTTTCCAAGGGCAGCGCCTGTGCAAAGGGTCACAGAAGCTATGTGCTGAGTGAAATAGGTCTTAACAATGACCGCATAGACAGTGCTCTGCGAATCAGCTTTTCCAGAGAAACAACAAAAGAAGATATTGATATACTCTGCGACGCAATAAATGAAATTACAAAGAAAATGAGAAGGTTTAAATAAATGAAAGAAATTATACTTATAAAAAACGGCGAACTGGTTCTTAAGGGACTTAACAGAAGCACCTTTGAAAGTATGCTTATCAAAACAATCCGCCGAAGACTTCGCGATTTAGGAAAGGTCAGCATAAAAAATGCACAGTCCACTATTTATATTGAACCTATGGACGAGGACTTTGATTTTGAAGAAGCTTGTCAGCGTGTGCAAAAAATATTCGGTATTGCCGCGTTTTCACGCTGCGCCGCACTCAATAAGGATATTGAGGAAATACTTTCGGTTGTTGCAGACTATGTAAAGCCCGCCTTAAGCGGCGTTAAAACCTTTAAGGTTGAGTCAAAACGCTCTGACAAAACATTTCCCCTCACCTCTCCCGAAATTTCCCGTGAGGTTGGCGGTAAAATCCTTTCTGCTATGCCGCATCTGAAGGTTGATGTACATAATCCCGATATTATTGTTTCGGTAGAAATCAGAGATTATGCCGCATATATTCATGCAGGACAGCTTCAGGGTGCAGGCGGTCTTCCCGTAGGTACAGGCGGAAAGGCAACTGTTCTCATTTCAGGCGGTATTGACAGTCCCGTAGCCGCATACAGAATGGCAAAACGTGGTCTTATGCTAAATGCTGTTCATTTTGCAAGTCCTCCTTACACAGGCCCTCTTGCCGAGAAAAAGGTAAAAACTCTGCTGAGCAAGGTTGCCGCATACAGCGGGGATATTAGACTTGGTATAGTTCCCTTTACAGAAATTCAGGAAGCCATTGCCGAAAACTGCAAAGAAGAGTACTTTACCCTTATAATGAGAAGAATGATGATGCGAATTTCCGAAAGACTCGCCATCAGTTCCGGAAGCAAAGCTCTTATTACCGGTGAAAGTCTTGGTCAGGTTGCCAGTCAGACTCTCCCCGCCCTTGCAGTAACCGATATTGTAACAAAGGAAATTCCCGTTCTACGCCCACTTATCGGTATGGACAAGGAAGAAATAATAAGCATATCCAGAAAAATCGATGCTTTTGAAACCTCCATACTTCCCTATGAGGACTGTTGTACAGTCTTTACACCGCGACACCCACGCACACGCCCCACTATAGAGGACTGTGCTCAGGCCGAAAGCACATTTGATTTCGAGCCACTTATTGAAAAGGCTATTAATGACACCGTTTACTGCAGAATTACAAAAGACGGCGAAGCTAATTAGCACAGAAAGAAGAATATTATGAATGCAGAAATTTTGAGTTTTTATTCCGATAAAGACAGTGAAAATATATCAGAATGTGAAAAAGTTATCTCCTCTTTTTCTCTTCATATTGGAATTGAAAACACATATCATACACAAATCAAATCCGAAAAACAACCTCTGCTTAATGCACTGAAATCAGCACTTGGCCGAAATCAGATTATTTTCCTGTGCGGTGATATAAAGGTATCCTGCGAAATTTTGTGCAACCTTATGCACTCGTCGGGCAAAAAAAATCCTGAATACTCTGCATTCACAAAAAGTCCTTTGGATAATCAAGAGGTTCTGTTTCCCGAAAACAGTATAGTTTATATAGAACGCGAAAGCAAGGAAGCGGCTTTTATCAGCAAAATAGCAGGAAAAACCGTTTTTGCTCTTCCACCCTTTTCTTCTGCCGTTTCAAATATAATAGATGAATATTTTATTCCCTATTTTTCCAAGGAGTTCAGACGCAGTCTGTCAAGGGTTCAAATAAACCTTTTCGGCATTTCGCCACAGGAAACAACTTCCGGTTTAGAAATAGTTAAACGCAAATATAAGGTTAACAGTTCACTTTCTTCATCCGGCTCAGTTACCGGTATAACCGTTTATTCCTGCGCAAAAACCTTCAGCGAATCTGATAACGCCTGTTCAAATGCTATTGCCGAGCTAAAGAGCATCTTCGGACATAACATATTTGAAATGGGCAGCAGAACACTTGCTGAGGTTACGGTTGATTTACTGCGTAAAACAGCCCTTACTGTAGCAACTGCCGAATCCTGTACAGGTGGTTTTCTTTCCGAAACAATTACATCTGTTTCGGGTGCTTCTCAGGTATTGGAGCTTGGCGTATGTGCTTACTCAAACAGAGTGAAGCAAGAAACTCTGGGCATTGACTCTCAAGTTCTCACAGCCTTTGGTGCCATAAGCAAAGAAACTGCCGTTGCTTTAGCAGAAAGGGTAAAAAAAATAAGCGGCGCAGGACTTGGTGTAGGAATAACAGGAGTAGCAGGGCCTTCTTCCTGTGAGGGAAAACCTGTAGGAACCGTCTATGTTGCTCTTACAGACGGCAATAAACACTGGATACGCTCTCTTAATATGTCACCCGACAGCACACGCGACCAAATAAGAGAGTTTGCAGTAGCTACCGCCCTTGACCTTATCAGAAGATACTGTATCGTTTCACCTCAAACACTTTCAGGCTTTTGCACAACAGACAAGCTTACGGTTTTAGACCAGCAACCCTCCATTTACTTTGCCCCTGCGAAAACAGAAAATGAGGATATTTCAACCCCCTCTAACTCCTTCACCTATAATGAAAATACAAACTTTTTCACAGATAATGAAGAAATCAGCGACTCTGTAGAAATACAGGCAAACGACAGCGAAAACGACGAGGGCTATCTATTACAGAATGATACAGAGGAATATGTTCCCTTCAAAAAAAAGGACAAAAAGTCTTGCATTATTTTCCCTTTATTTAAAAAGATTGTTTCTTTTTACAAAAACGGAAACAATCTTCAACGTGCAGTAAAAATCACCTTTACTGTTTTTGCCGCACTTCTCCTTGTTTTTTGTATATTTATGGCTGTATTTTTCGGCAATATTTTCAGAGACCGTTCTCAGCTCAAAAATGCACAGGAAAGTTTCTCTGCAAATGCTTCACTTTGCTTCGACACATTAAAAAACAATAACGGAGATTTTAAAGGTTGGCTTTATATTAATAACAGCCAAATAAACAACCCTGTATACCAAAGCCTTGATAATTCATATTATGTAAATCACAATATGAACAAACAAAAAAGTCGTTATGGTGCACTATATTTTGACTACAGAAGTAATTTGACAAAATCCAAAAATTTGGTAATTTACGGACAGAACCTTGATGACGGCAGTATGTTCGGTTCACTTTCCGATTATCTCAGCATTTCCAATATTACCAAAAACCAAAACATAACCCTTACCCTGTCAGACGGTACAGCGAAGTATAAGGTTTTTGCCGTTCTTATAATGAATTCAAAAGCACAGGATGATAACGGCTATCTCTTTGAATTCACCAAATCGGAATTTAAAGACAGCACTTCCTTTAATAGTTGGCTCAACGAGCTTAATGAGCGAAACCTTTATATTTGCAATGCCGACATCACTTATGAAGATAGTCTTTTGACTCTTGTTACAACAAATAACGCCTTTGAAAATGCACGGCTTGTGGTTATGGCAAAAAAGGTAAACGAGAACGAAAAGGACCATACCTTTACCGTAAATCCATCTCCACGCTACCCCCAAAAATGGTTTGATGAAAGAAAGCTTGATGCCACTTGGTCTTCCCCCAAGAAAATTCAGTCCTCTTCTCAAACCGACTCCTCTGAAGAGAGCAGTTCGGAAGAAAGTGGTGAGGGCACCTCTCCCCAGACTCCTGCATCAACCGGTACAGGACAAAACCGTCCCACTAATCCCGATAATCAAGGCACAACCACTCAAAACACAGGTGGCGGTAATCAAACCGAAGACAATAATAATTCAGATAACCAATCCTCTGAAAATCCCCAGAATCCGTCACAGGACGAGAACTCAAGCACCGACGAAAATCCGTCACAGGATGAGAATTCAAGTGCAGATGAAAATCCGTCACAGGATGAAAGCGAAAACCAAGATAATAGTTCAGGCCAAGAGCCTCAAGAATAAAATAATAAACAGGAGAATAAATTATGATACAGAATTTAAAAGTTGACGTCATTTATTACAACACCCCTGCTGATTTTGAATTCGAGTTTAATCTCGGCGGTTGCTGTCCTTCCCGTATACTCAACAGCCGCACCTCAACTCCAAACGAAATGCTTACAAGCCTTTCAAAAGCTGTAAGCCGTAGCCGTATTATTCTTGTAATCGGTCAGGTTAATGAGGATGATGGCCTTATGAACCTGATTTCAAAGGCTATCGGTATTCCTCTTGCTGATATTAACAGTGATGAATTTTCTGTAGTTAATCCCGAAAAACCCGTTATTATCAAAAACTCATTGCCCCTTATCAGCAATGATGGTATTCTTGCAGGCTGTATTGTTGAAAGCGGACCACAGGCTATTGTTCTTCTCCCCGATAGCAAATCGCTTCGCAAGGAAATCTGCGAAAGTCTTGTTTTCCCATATATAACCGCTTTAAGCAAGACTCCCGAAACAGAAAATGTTATTACAACAGATGAGACAGAAAATACTCCTGAAGAGGTTTTTGATGAACAAGAATTGGAAGAACCGACAGAAGAATCTGTAACCGAAGAGGGTCCCGAAGAAGAGGAAGAAACCGAAGAAATCACTCAAGAAGAAATTAATGAAGATATTGAGGAAGAAACAGTAGAAGAAATTCTTTCTAACGAACCCGAAACGCAGGAAGAAATCACTTTTGAAACCGATACAACGCCTGAAAACGATATAGAAGAAATTGCCGACGATGCTTCGTTTATAGACGATAACTTTATTTTCACCGAAAATACACAGCAGGAAGAAAGTAATGAGGACATAGCCGACGATTACGACGAAGAGGTTTTCAAAAAGAAAAAGGTTAGTCTTAGCGGCATCAGTATTGCAATTATTGTGCTTATCGGACTCCTTCTGGCAGTAGCGGCAGCACTTATTTACATCTTCTTCTATCACTCCTCGGCTAATGCTGTTCCGGTTCTGGAATATGTTAAAGAAGTATTTAATTTCTTGTAAAATAACCAATATAAAAACCGAAGTTCAACAGAACTTCGGTTTTTAATTTTATTGAGCATTATTTGAGCTGACTGTAATTGCAGTAGAATAATATCTTCCTGAACGGTATATCTTTACTGAAACGGTATCAGAAGGACTGCATTTGGAGAGCGCCTGTGCTACTGCATCCACATTGTTTATAACTGTACCATTAAATTCAGTAATAATATCGCCACTCTTTATACCTGCTACATCAGCGGGACCGCCGTCAACTACACTGTTTACAACAGCACCTGCCGGATAACCATACATCTGAAGTCTTGACTCTGTCCAGGAGTTGCTGAAGGTAATACCAATATATGGGTCAGGATTATATTCTTTTGCAATAATCTTATCACAAATATCCTTTACAGTATCAGCAGGAATTGCAAAGCCCATACCCTCAAAGCTCTCAGAAACAATTTTCGAGCTATTAATTCCTATAAGTTCACCCCTTGTATTAACAAGAGCGCCTCCCGAATTACCGGGATTAATGGCGGCATCGGTCTGAATAAGTGAAACCTCTTTTTCAGAAGCGTTTGAAGCGGCAACCGTACGATTAAGTCCACTTATAATTCCATAGCTCACACTACCCATAAACTCAAGTCCACCGGGAGCACCCACAGCCGCAACATACTGTCCTACAGCAAGAGCGCTAACATCTGCAAAGCTGATAGCATTAAGGTCTGACTTTTCCACCTTAATAACAGCAAGGTCATAGGCTATATTATAGCCGACTACTGTAGCAGAAACAGGATTTTCTATATCGGTTTCAAAGAATACCTCAATAGAAGCATTAGTTCTTCCCGTAGCGCTTTCTATAACGTGGTAGTTAGTGATAATATATCCGTCCTGCGAATATATAACACCCGAACCCTCACCTGTAGATTCGGTGCTTCCGCCAAAGAAGCTCTGAACCGCTGCAGTTGTACGTATTCCAACAACACTTGGGGTTACCTTTTTTGCCACAGCCTCAATAGTCGAGTTTGCAGTTTCATCAACTTTTATAGTGACATCGGTACGGTTTTCTCCAACCTGACTGTCATCAGAGCTTTGAGGCATTTTGGCAATCATATAACTTGCCGCAAAGGCGCCGCCCGACAGACCAATAATGAGAGAAAGCAGAATACAAACAAGTATTGTCACAAAGTTCCTGTTATTTTTTTTACTTTTTTTTACCGCAACAGGATTATTTCGATATGGAACATTATTTATCGGTGGAGTATAAATATATTCTTCCTGTGAAGCATTATAGTTATAATTTTTATCCTCGTTTTTTGGTGTTTCGTTAGCTGGGCCGTTGTTAATATTAAATTCGTCCATAAACACACTCCTTTACAAAGTAGCTACAGTATAGAACACATATTTAAATCTTTTACTTACTAATTGTAAACAAAAAGTTAAATTGCATCATTTTTATTTTTCTTAATATCCGTTACAAGAGAAATAACAATAAACACAGCTAAAACAATTACTGCTATTAACCCTATTGACACAAGAATTATAGGCAATATATCAGAGGATAATTCCCTCTCAATGCTGAGATGGTCCATTACTTCAAGTATTCTCGTCTCATCATCGTTATCGAATATTTCATCATCAGTTGTAAAAGCTATAATATAAAGCTTTCCGTTTTTAACGGTTACATACTGACGGGTGCAATAAGGATGATTTGTACCCACAACCGATGAGTCTGAGTATATATATACTTCATCATCTGTTCTGTGGTATGTAAGATAGTCAGGAAGCAAAGAAGAAGAAATCTCATTAAGCTGAATTTGGCTATATAAGGTTAAATCCTTAACCTCTGCCGAAAACTCTGTAGACTGACAAACCACATTAAAACTGAGTTTTCTGTCCTTTCGAGCTCCCGAAAGAAGAACACCCGAATTTTTCATATCTTCTATAATATATTCTTTTTTGCGTCCGTATAAATCCTCAATTTCATCGGATACACTGTCGGGAGCACAAACCACCATTTCATCAAATTGGTCAAAACGCACTTCCCCCGATTTTATTTCATCACAGCCGCAAAGAGCAAGACATATAAACAAAATAGAAAACAAAACAGTAATTATTCTTTTCATAACATTAAATTCCATACTGTTTTTTAGCGGCGGTAACGGTGTTGCACATAAGCATCGCTCTGGTCATAGGTCCTACACCGCCTGGAACGGGGGTTATCATAGATGCCTTAGCGCTGACGTTCTCATAATCAACATCCCCACAAAGCTTACCCTCTTTATTACGGTTCATACCTACATCAATAACAACTGCACCGTCCTTTACCATATCGGCAGTAACAAAATCAGCCTTACCAACGGCAGAAATAAGTATATCCGCATTTGCACATACCTCAGCAAGATTTTCGGTTCTTGAATGGCAGATAGTAACGGTAGCATTACTGTGAAGCATAAGCATAGCCATAGGCTTACCTACAATGTTGCTTCTTCCGATAACAACACAGCTTTTACCCTCTGCTGAAATATTATAGTATTTAAGCATTTCCATAATACCGGCAGGTGTACAGGGCAGGAATTCATATTTTCCTGTCATAATCTTACCTACATTTTCGGGATGAAAAGCATCAACATCCTTTAAAGGTGAAATAGTTTCGAGTACCTTTGTTTCATCAAGATGCTTTGGCAAGGGGAGCTGACATAAAATTCCGTTCACTTCTTTGTCCTGATTAAGCTTTTCAATAAGAGCAAGTAATTCCTCCATTGTTGTGCTCTCGGGCAAAGCATATTCAACCGATTTTATACCCAGCTCATCACAATCTTTTCTTTTATTTGCAACGTATACACAGGAAGCAGGGTCGTTGCCTACCAATATAACTACAAGGCATACAGGCATATCGTTCTTAAAAAGCCCCTCTACCTCGCTTTTAGCTTTATTCTTTACATAGGCAGCTACTGCACGTCCGTCAATAATCTGTGGCATTTTTTATTCTCCTTCCGTTACCTCTTCTTTAGCTTCGGTTTCTTCTTCAGTATAGATTTCTTCTGTATCAGCTTCACTTTCTTCATCCTTCATCTGCTCCTCAAACATAGCCTCATAAGGAAGAGTTTCAGATGCCTTTTTGCTTTTGTTTAAAAAGTAAACAAGCAAAACTGTACAAACGATAAAGGCAAGGGCTGCCACCATCTGCGAAATGCGGATTTCACCTATAGTCAGACTGTCGGTACGAAGTCCCTCAATAAAGAATCTGCCAAGTCCGTACCAGCCACCGTACATAAGAAAAATCTGTCCGCCAAATTTTCTCTTTTTGCCGATAAAATGCAATATAACAAAACCTATAACACACCATAAGGATTCATAAAGGAAACAGGGATGTACAAGACCCTCACCCATTTCTCTTATGGTTGTCTGACTTTGCATTCCCCACCATGAGCTTCCTGTAAATGTACCGTAAGCCTCCTGATTGGTAAAGTTTCCCCATCTGCCTATAGCCTGACCTATAAGAAAGCCTAAAGAGGCAAGGTCGAACATATCTAAAATTTTAACCTTTCTGAGCTTACACATAAGAGCACCGCAAAGAAAAGCTCCTATTACACCGCCGTAAATTGCAAGACCTGAAAAACCACCTGCCTGACCGAAGCCAAAAAATTCACTTATTGATGAAATCTTTGTTCCGGTTACATTATCAAAAATACAGTAGTAGGCTCTTGCACAAAGAATTGCAACAGGAATGGTAACAAGAACAACATCCAACATTCTGTCCTTATCAATATCGAAACGGTCAGCGAATTTCATTCCGTAAATAAGAGCAAGCAGACAGCCTGTTCCAATAAGAATTCCGTACCAATAAATCGGCCAACCCTCACCGATAGGAAGGGTAAAAGCAATAGGGTCAATAGTTATGGTTATACCAAAAATCGTAATTGTATTTGCCATAATAAACATCCTTTCTAATTCTTTGGTGCTATAACCGAAAGAACCGATTTTTCTTCACAAAGTGCTTTTAAACAACCTATAACCTTTTCTTCGGTAACATTTGCAATTAAATCAGGCTCATCAAACATATTAAAATCAAACATTGCACATTCTATCATCTGACTTGCAATATTTTCGGTACTGTTGAACCTTCTTACAACATCACCGTACATAGCACGTTTTGCCGTACATAGTAGCTGACTGTCTATACCGTCGTCTATAAGCCTATTTACCTCACGAAGTATTTCCTCTTTTACCTGCTGAGGCTCTTGCGACTCACCTGAAAACATTACGCAGGCATATCCACTCCCCGTGAAATATTCGGTTTCAAACTCATCATTTATAAGCTCAAGGTCAATAAGGCGTTTATAAAGAGGTGAACAATCCCCTGCAAGTACCTCAAGAGCAACACCCATTTCAACACGTTGCTGTGCTGTTTTTTCGGGCTGGTCACATTTTTCCTTAAAGCCTAAGCAAAACTGAGGAACAGCCACCTCAAGATAAGCCTTTGTGTAGGACTGTTTAATCTCTTCACTCTCGTTAAACTCGCCTCTGACTATATCCACAGGCTTTACATCAAGAAGATGCTTATCCACAAAATCCGCAACCTCATCAGCCTTAACATTTCCCGCAACACAAACAAACATATTGGAGAGGTTATAAAAGGTATCGTAACACTCATAAAGAAGTTTATCGGTTATCTGAGAAATACTCTCTACCGTTCCTGCAATATCAATTCTCACAGGATGCTTTTCATACATAGCCTGTAGCATATTGAAAAGCACACGCCAGGAAGGGCTATCGTCATACATTCTTATTTCCTGACCTATAATACCCTGTTCTTTTTTTACGGTCTGCTCTGTAAAATAGGGGTGCTGAACAAAGTCAAGCAATATTTCAAGATTATCATAAAAACGGTCGGAACAGGAAAAGAGGTAACATGTTCTATCAAAGGAGGTATATGCATTAGCACTGGCCCCTGTTACTGCATAGCGGGAAAAAGCATCCCCCTCTTCGCTTTCAAAAAGTTTGTGCTCAAGAAAATGTGCAATTCCCTCAGGAACAGAAACAAAGTTTTTACCGCCGTCCTTACTGAAAAAGGTATCAATAGAACCGTATTTTGTTCCGAAAACAGCGTAATTAGAGGAATAATCGGGCTTTTCATATACAAAAATTTTCAGTCCCGACGGGTGAAGATATTTAACATAGTCTTCACCGAAGCGTCCTTTGATTATTTCTTTTTTCATAGCCTTACTCCTTCTCCTCTCCAAGCAGTAGATACACTGTATTTATGCTACAGCTTTCTGCCGCCTTAATAACATCTGCTCTGGATACCTTATCCAGCTTTTCAATTATTTCATCAGGAGAATAGACTGCCTCGTTTACCGCCTTAACGGTGTACCATACATCAAGCCCACTCTGACTGTCCTTATATGTTTTAAGAGAATCCTTAATACTCTTAAGGGAGGATTCAAACTCAAAATCGGTAAATTTTCCCTCTTTCATTATACTAAGCTGTTCAAGTATAGCTTCCTGTGCCTTTTGGGCATTTTCCTGCTCAACACCGCAGTCCACTGTAATATAACCCTTATTTCTAACAGATTGTGCACTGCAATAATAACAAAGGCTCATTTTTTCTCTCACATTTGTAAAAAGTCTTGAATAAGGACCGCCGCCGAAAATGTCGCACATAAGCATTATGTCCAGTGTATAGTCGTCATCACCGCCATTACAGTTAAAGCCCATAACCAGCTTTCCCTGAGCCACGTCCATTCTTTCCTCTACCCTTTTAACTTCATTACGGCTACTCAAAAGAGAAACTTTTTTAATATCGGTTATATTTTTTCTGTCAATAGTAGAAAACTCCTGTTTAATACGTTCATAAATGCCAACAGGTTCTTCCTCACCGATAATATGAACTCGCACATAAGCGGAGGAAAGCATTTCTTTAAAGGCACTGTAAAGTTCTTTGCCTGTTATGCTTAAAACCTGCTCTACAGTACCAAGACGATAAAGCCCATAAGGGTCATCCTCGAACATTTCTGCAATCAGACGGTTCCTTGCATAGATTCGCTTTTCATTTAAATCTCCCTTAATTCTGTCTATAAGCTTACGTTTTTCTCTTTTAATGTCATCTTCACAGAAAGCATCGTTCTCTATTTTGGGACTGAAAATCAGGTCTAAGAGAAGTCCTACAGTATCCTCAACAACCTTTTCACCGTCGAAGGTATACTTATTGTTAATAGAAGATGCCGAGAATTTTATACAAAGACAGTTGCCCACCTTTGAAACCGAAGCTACTGCATCTGCACCGTAAAGGGAGGAAAGCTTAAAATTAAGCTTCATATAATCGGGATAATCCTCACTACAGGTAGCCATAATCTCAGGAAGAAGCGCATATTTTGCTACCGTATCCTTACAAAGCGGTACATAAAAATTCACCGATACATAGGTTGTGTTAAAAGATTTATTAGGCAGATAAAGTATCTCAACGCCATCTGCAATTTCAATAATTTTTTGCGGCAAGTTTAATTCCTCCAAAAAAATTTAAATCAATAATGTAATTATACCACAATACACCTATCCAAAACAAGAGAATATATAATTTTTTCTTTCACAGGCAGTTCCATTATTTTTTCACAGGCAGCGGCATAAATATTAAGCTGTTCTGCATACGCCTTTACAAGTTGTTTTTCATCTTTAACTCTATCGGTCTTAAAGTCCACTATAACCAGACCGCCATCCTCAACAAACATACAGTCAACCGCACCCTGAACAACTATGTTTTCATCCCTTAAATGCTCAGGTATGTTTTCCTCAATTGCCGTTGCAGGCATAAAGGTCAGAAATTTCATTTCCCTACGCAAATCCTCTGAAGCACACATTCTTTCAAAAAGCTTACTGTTTATAAAGGTTTTAATATGATGAGTGTCTACCTGTGCTTCGCTTTCGCTTATATATTCCCACTCATAAAGCCTGTTTATCTCACCCTCAAAATCCTCTTTAGCTTTAGAGAAATCCATATATTGCATAATCTTATGAACAGCAGTACCTCGCTGAGTAGGACTAAGCCCTGTATCACTTAAAAATCCCGGTAGAGCCGTAAAGTCAAAGTCATTGTTTTCCGCCTTTTTTATCATAGAAGAAACCGAAGCCTTGGACTGTACGTTTCTTAAAGCTTCAAAAGGATATTCAAAATCAAGACATTTGCGAATACCGTTTACTGTTTCGAGGTTTATTACAGTAGTTTTTTCTTCTGTTGTTTCTTCTGTCTGCTGAGCCTGACCTATGGTAATAAGCATATCGTTTTGGGGCTGTATTTCCATATCATAGTCAGCAAGCTTTCTCAGCCGGCTGCCGTCGGGATGAAGAAGCATACAGGGAATTATCCAGTCAGCATAGCAGTTTGCGGTGCTGTAAATATCCTCCGTTATACTGTTATCGGCGGCGGCAAGTTTTACCGCTATTTTAGAAAGAGCCGACTCTGGATTTTTTCTTGCGGCAGTAATAACAAGTCTGTCTTCCGCACGGGTAGCGGCAACATATAGCATACGAAGTTCTTCTTTAAGCTGTGCATTTTTAGAAAAAGTCGCCAAAAGTTTTTTATCAACAGGAACAACCGAGCCCTCGTCATCATCATAGTATTTAAAGGAAATACCGTAATGACTATCAATAATAAGAGATTGCTTCTGGTCTATGCTGTTAAAGGGAGAACCTGTAAAAGCAAAAATACAGACAGGATACTGAAGTCCTTTTGAATAATGCACCGTAACAAGCTGAACACTGTCACTGCCCGAATTCATAACTGCACCTTTAAGCTTTGAGTCCCCAAGCCTTTTAAGATGACATATAAAAGCAGAAATACCGTGATTTCCCGATGCCTCAAATGACGTCGCAAGGCTTGTAAGGTAATTAAGGTTAGAAGTTCTGGACTGACTGTCCCCCATTAAAGATACAATACCCATAAAATCGGTAACATCATAAATATGTGTAATAAGGTTTGAAAGCGGCATAACCGCGGCACATTTTCTAAGCTTACGAATAAATTCTATAAAATCAATACATTTTTTATTTCCGCTATTTGCACAGGCAACAAGAGCCGAGTAAAGATTGCACTTTCTCTTATTTATTCTTATATCTGCCATATCATCGGGAGTAAAACGGAAGAATGGGGACATAAGCACCGATAAAAGCTCTATTTCCTGAGTAGGATTATCAATTACACTTAAAAGAGAAAGCATAATTTTAATTTCTCTGGACTCAAGAAAGCCATCTTTTGTATAGCTTACAGGTATGTTTCTTTTGGTAAACTCACTTACAATAGCCTTGGCTACAGGCTTTAAGTATCTCACCAACACAGCAAAGTCGGAAAACCGTGCATTTCTTAACTTCCCTGTCTCCTTATCCCGTATCACTTCACCCGAATTCATAACCTTTAAAATATAATCGGCTATATAAGAAGCCTCTGCGATTTTTTCGTTTTCACCCTGTGTATCAACAAGATGAAACTCAGCAGCAGGAATATACAGTTCCGGAAACTGTGCCTGCGCACTCAGTCTTTCGGTGGAACTGTAGTCTATACCGCAAAAAAGCTTTGTCATTATGCGGTCGAAGATAAAGTTTACACAGTCACAAACACCTTTTTTACTTCTGAAATTCGAGTCAAGCACAATAGACTTAATATCATTTATGTGAGCTTTACGATAATCCACAGCCTTTTCCTGTTTGCTCAAAAAGTTTTCTGGGTTTGCGCCTCTGAAACCGTAAATGCTTTGCTTTATATCACCAACAACAAATAGCTTTTTTCCCATATCAGCAAGATAATAGAAAAATTTATCCTGCAGGTCATTTACATCCTGATATTCGTCAACAAAGATTTCATCATACTGCGAAATATATTCCTCTGCCCCCTCTTTTAAAGAGATATTCCCGTCATTATCATATTTGCACATAAGTTCAAAAGCTTTATGCTCAATATCACCAAAGGAATAAATTGCCTTCTCAAAAAGAATAGTTTGCAGTCTATCATAATATTCCTGTGCAAGAACAAACATAAGCGCAGAAAGAGGAGCTGTCGTTTCATAATGTCCTTTTACAACATCCTCTCTATCATAAATAAGCTCTTTAGCCTTATCCACCTGTGCTTTAGCAAAATTTCTTAGTTCCTTAACACATATTGCATTTTTATCATTTGCAGAGTTTTTAAAGCTACCAAATTTTTCAAAAGCAAAAACATCAACAAGAGGGTAAATATCATCCCATTCATTATAGGTTATTGCAGTAAGGATTTTTTCTATTTTTTCCTCTCCCGACTTAATAGACGGGCCATAGGCACTTTTAAGAGTTTCATCGGCTGACAAATACTTGTCTGCTGCAAGAATATATCTTTTGGCTCGGTTTATATACTGAGAAGCCTGATTTAACGCCTCTTTCCTCCACACTTCAAATGAGCCGGAAAGGTATCTGTTTTGCATATTTTTAAGCCAGACAGACGGGAAAGGCATATTCATACTTACTTCGCAAATATTTTTAACAGCATCAGAAAGACTGCTTTCATCATATACAGAACCAAAGGCATCAAGAAGCTTTATGAACACCTGATTTTCATCACTGAAATACCCTTCAAACACCTCGCTTAACGCCTTTTCCTTTATTGCCTCAAGTTCGTTTTCTTCAGCTATTTTAAAATCAATATCCACACCTGCTTTGCTGAAGTTCTCTCTTACCATAGAAATGCAGTATGAGTCAATGGTGCATATAGCCGCACTCTGAAGTAATAGTTTCTGCTTTACTGCCGCCTTATCCTCAGGGTGATTAGCACAGTATTCATTAATACCCTTTTCAAGACGCGCTCTCATCTCAGCGGCGGCGGAATTTGTAAAGGTAACCACCAAAATTCTGTCAGCACTTACAGGATTATCCTTTCTCGTCAGTGCCTCTATTATACGCTGAACAAGAACCGCAGTTTTACCCGAACCTGCAGCGGCAGAAACCAGTATGCTTCCCTGCTCGTAAACAGCAGCCTCCTGTTGTTTAGTTAGCTTAAGCTTCATCCTGGGTGCCTCCTCTCATAGCCTCAATAACCTGAGAATTCGAAAGCTTTTCAACAGCTTTATGCTCTTGCTCCTCAATACCGCAAACCGCACTGTACTGACAGTACTGACAAGCAGCACCGTTACAGGCATCCACAGGCTCGACTTCTATATCGCCCTTATGAAGAGTTTGTCCCATTTTCTGAGCAAGGCTCTCTATATAATCGAAAATTACATCAAATGCTTCCTCTGAGATATACGAAGCATTGTTCTTATATGGTGTTCCGTCGTTTTTCAACTTATATTTAGGTATAAATACGCCCTCATTATCCTTTTCCATAGCCTCAACGACATCCATATTTTCCACAAGCAGACCGTTCATAGCAATACCTTTTTTCTCAAGGTCCTTCTTGGAAATAAGGTATAGAATTCCTGCAGGGTTATTCCCTCTGTACTGAGAGTTCCCTCTTATGACACAGTAAAGATATATAAGCATCTGCAGGTTTTGTCCGTAAAGAGTGTCGGACAGCTCAAATTTCTTGCTTCCCGTTTTATAGTCAACAATTCTTACAAAGCTTCCCCATCTGTCAAGTCTGTCAATACTTCCGTAAAGGGAAAGCTTACCACTATCTGAAAACGGGAAGGAAACTGTAGGTATAGTACCGTCACTGCCTATAGATACCTCGCATTTTTCGGGACGGAATTTGCTCTGCTTAAATTCCTCCACAATACGCTCCAAGACCTCTACTATACCCTCTTTTATTTTTTTAAGAAGAAAATTAAATCTTGCAGTAAACAAAAATTCACTGCCTTTTATACCCTCAAAATACATAGCAATATATTTTTCGGTTTCTTTCTTAATGCCATCCTTGTCCACAGTTTCAATATCACTTAAATGTGCATTGCAAAACTGTTCAAGCACAAAATGTACAATAGTACCTCTTTGCATAGTATCAAGCTTTGCAGGCTGTATTATATCGGTATCAAGACCATATCTGCAGAAAAATCTGAAACGACAGGTATGATATGTATCAAACTTAGTAGCCGAAAGACTTATATTATATCCAAATAATGCCTTCGCTTTATCCTCACTGAGCTTCATATTATATCTCTGCGATGCCGAACGGATAAAATTAAATTTTTCCTTTTCTTTTGGGTCGGCAAACAAAGCCTCTGCTATATCGGCAGAGCCATTCATATTATTTCCTATATAATGGCACAACGTCTTAAAGGCTGATTTCTTTGTTTCGGGATAATTTTCCTGACAAAGAGCAGACACAGGTTCATACAGTATTTCTACATTATGGAGTTTTTCCTTTAAGAGAGAAAAGAAAGCTGAGGGTTCTTTTTTCTTTGAATCTGCACCTGTTTCGGTACAGCAGACATAAAGCCTTTGGGAAGCCGAGCAAACACAGGAATATACAAGAAGATTTTCCTCTACTGTCTGAAATACTATTTTATCCCTTATTTCAAGTCCGACTGCTCTGAGTGTACGCCTGTCGCTGTTGCTGATTACACTGTTGTTTTCACTTATGGCAGGGAAAACCCCGTAATTCGCGCCAAGGATAAAAGTAACCTTTGGATATGAGGGACGTATTCTGTCAGCCGCACCGAAGATAACCTGGTCCAATGTTTGAGGAATTCTTCCCACTGTGGTAAGCTGACAGGCCGTAGTAAACATTTCCCTATACTGCTGACGGGATATATTATCCTCACCAAAACACTTTACAAGTCCGTCAAATACCTGCATAATTAAATCCCAGCTCTGACGAAGTACATCAATGTCCTCAGGAGAGAAAATTTCCCTTGAAGACTCTATCATTTTTTTCATATTATCTGAACAGTTAATATTCTTTATAAGATTAACTACTGCACAGGACATATCCCGTACGGTTCCATTGAACTGACGGCTAAAGCCATTAATAACATCTACTATTCTTTGTCTTATACCGTTAAGTCGTTTAAGAGTAAGTTCTATCTCCCTGTTTTTCTTTTCATCAGTTTTTGAAAAACCTGTAGGATCCATTTCCCACTCTATAAACCAGTTTTCTCTGTCTATATCCCACAGGTAAACATAGTTTTCAAGTTCACTTAGTTCTTCCTCTGTAAAATCAAGCACAAGACCTGTTTTAAGAAAACGAAAAACTGATTCACTGGAAAAACGCAAAGCACAATCCATAACCGCATCAATAAGCGTATAGAGAGGAGAAATTGTAAGCTCAGTACGTTTGTCAAGAAAACAGGATATTGAGTTATCGGCAAATTCACGCTCCACAGCATTTTCGTAAGAGGCTGTATCCCTTGCTATTACCACAAAATCTTTATAGCGATAGCCCTCTTCCCTTACAAGCCGTCTGATGCTTCTTGCGGTAAATTTAACCTCGTCCTCAGTGGTTTTTGCAATACAAAAGGTAACACCCTGTGAATTCAAATTTTCACAGTTTTCAACACCGCGGGACAAAATTTCCTCTACATTTTTAATACCTTCACTTAAATAGTGAGTTTCACTGCAAAACTCCTCATTAACAGGCTTTTTATGTTTTTGTGCTATGGAAATAAGCTTTTGGGCGGTAGCTTTAGTATTTTCAAAAATACCAAGTCGGTCCTCCTTGTCACACAGCAAAGCAACACAAACAGAGTTTGCCTGTGAACAAATCAAATCAATAACCTTGTACTGCTGACCTGTAAAGCCGTTAAAGCCGTCAACAAACACCTCTTTGTCGGCAAAATATTTATTCTTCTGCAAATCGTCAAACAGCTTGCTAAGTCTGTCTGCAGGGTCAATAAATCTTTCACCTACAAGTGCATCATAGGTACGATATACAAGAGCAAGTGCCTTCATTTTTTCCTTAAGTGAACCGTCAACCTTTTCTGCGGCAGACTCAAGATCTTCGGGAAATACCGCACTTACCTTAAATTCCCCTATTATATCCACTATCTTAGAGGCAAAGCCCACAGAGGAAATATACTTACGCCATAGCTGAAGGCTATCCTGTAAGGCTTTAAGCGTCTTGCTCATAAACATTATTTTATCGGCATCGCTCAGTATATTACGGGCAGTACCTCCGCAAAGCGAGGTCATAATATCAGCAAGGCTTGAAAAGCTAACAACATTTACCTTATCTGATTTTTTATCCCCAAGCATAGAAAGCACAGCTCTCTCACTTTCAAAAGAGAACTGCTCAGGAACTATATACACAACCTTTTTCGAGTTTTCTGCAGCAGTTTTTATTCTGCTGAGTATTGATGTTGTTTTTCCCGTTGTGGCACGACCGTAAACAATGTTTAACATAGCTTCCTCCGTTTTTGACATTTCTTAATTTATTATATCATATTACAAAAATTTTCTCACCTGTTTTTTTAAACAAATATTATATATTTCATAATTTCCAGCAAAACCACCCCGGGAACACCCAAAACACCTGATACGGTAACTGTACCCACATTAAGCGGTATGTGCAAACCTGTATAAAAAGATGTCAGTTCAATCAAAGCAAAGCACCACCATGCAATAAAAGCATTGATAAACATAGTCTTAAACGGTTTTTTGGTTAAGATAAGAAGTACAATATAACAAAGCAAATAAATACCTATTGCACTCCACAGAAAAACAGATAATATTTTCATAATAATCACCATACCTTTCATTGACACAAAAAGCCACAAATAATCACGGATATGGTGATTATTCTAACGCATGTGTCACGGTTGCCACTTTGCTGGCGAGTGGCACGCGAAATTAAGTTTTAATAGCGTGATTTTTCACGCTAATCACCCTTAGAAATCATTATGAAAAGCAGCGTATAAATATGAAAAAAGCGTAGCTGAAAAGCTACGCTTAAAACCTTATTTTTCTTAATTTATCCGATAATTGTAGCAACGGCAGTGGCAGCAATAGCAAGCACAAAGAAAACTATTGAACCTATCATTGTTAAACGCTTGCAAACCTCATCAGCTTTTCTTGCCTTATTCTTGGAAAGGAAAGTTTCTGCAGCGCCGGAAATAGCACCGGAAATGCCTGCTCTGTGACCTTGCTGGAAAAGAATAAGCGCAATCATAACTAAAGAAAGTAAACCAAGTAATATACCAATAATAATCTGTAAAACTTCCATCTTTCAATCCTCCTAATCTATAACATAGCAATAATATCACAACTATTTAAAAAAATCAAGTATTTTTATTTTATTCTTTACTGCCACAGCTATGACAGCTTTTATAAAGCTTGGAAACATCAAGTTTTCTTAAATTTTTATCCGCTATAAACTCAAGCTTTTCAAAAATTTCTTCAGGAGCATTTTCGCTGTAATGAACAGCTATCACATTTGCACAAACCGCATTATGTATTGCACTCCTGAGTATTCCGTCTGCAAGTGAAAGATTGTTTTTTGGCTCTATTTCAAGTATTGTCATTTGCTTTTCATCAAGAAAATAAAGACAATATCCCAAAGTTTCCCCATCGCATCCGGCAATTACACAACCCGAATTTTCATTATAATCAAGATTTGCCTTTTTAAAAAGCGATTTAATTTCTTCCTTGTCCTTAGAGGGCAGAACGCTAATCATTACCAGCACCCTCCTTGCTTTCGGAGATAGCAGTCAGTCGTTTCATTTCTCTTTCATTAAGGTCACGCCATTTTCCCTGTGGGAGCATACCCATTTTAACACCTGCTATTTCGGTACGCTTAAGACGAATAACACTAAGTCCTACAGCCTCGCACATTTTTCTTATCTGTCGGTTTCTACCTTCGTGTATAACGAAAATAAGCACAGTTCTGTCGCTTTTTCTTTCAGCCACAAAGCATTCACAGGGCAGGGTTTTTCTGCCGTCGATTTCAACGCCGTCGCAAAGTTTTATAAGCTGCTCGTCATCCACCTCTCCCTTAACTGTGGTTCTGTAGGTTTTATTTACATGCTTTGACGGATGGGTGAGGTTGTTTGCAAATTCACCGTCATTGGTAAGAAACAGAAGTCCCTCGGAATCCTTATCAAGCCTTCCTACGGGAAACACCCTTACGCCAACATCTTTAACAAGATCGGTAACACATTTTCTGCCAAGCTCGTCCGAAACGGTGGTAACGAAACCTCTCGGCTTGTGAAGCATTATATAAACCTTTTTATTAACAGGCACAACATTTTTACCGGATACCGTAACCTTATCTCTTACAGGGTCGACCTTATCACCAAGAGAGGCTATACGTCCATTTACGCGCACCTTTTTGTTTTCAATTAGTTCTTCCGCTTTTCTTCTGGAAGCAATTCCGCACTCGGAAAGATGCTTTTGAAGACGGATTTTATTGTCTTTCATAATTACTCCTTTATATGTATCTGAGCATTTTTTTTAATGCCGAAAAAATTCTGATTAGTAAGCTTGATTCTTCACATTCTTTTACAGACTGCTCTGCATAAAGGGTCTGAACAGCAACGATAAAATCACCGCTTTTATATTCAATATAACCTATCTTATCGCCCTCATTTACAGGTGCGAACAAAAAAGGATATATATGTTCCTTGGCCGTTACGGTTTCGCCCTTTACAGTTCTGAACTGTATACTCTGACTTTTTGCTGTAACGTACTGACATTCTCCCGAAAAAATCGGTACAGCGTACCGATTTTCATCAAAAGCAAATATTTCCTCATCCAATTGAGAAAAACCGTAATCAAGCATATTTATATGGTCGTTCCAGTCATTACCATCATTAAGAGTAACGGCTATAACAAGACCGCCATTTTTCTGTGCTGCTGAAACAAGACACCGTCCCGACTTTTTTGTAAAACCTGTTTTTACACCTACCGCACCTTCATACAGGTTTAAAAGCTTATTATGGTTATTAAGGGTTATCTTCTTACCAAAGCAATCAAGGGTTATTCTCTTTGTTTTACAGGCCTCATAAAACACACTGTTAACAAGTGCATAACGGGCAAGGTTTGCTAAATCATAGCTTGTGGTGTAGTGGGTATCTCCGTCAAGTCCCGACGGAGTATTAAAATGGGTGTTTTCAAGACCTAACTCTTGCGCTTTTTTGTTCATCAGATAAACGAAATTTTCAACACTGCCGCCAACTGCAATAGCCGCGGCGGTTGCCGCATCATTGCCCGAAGAAAGCATCATTCCGTAAAGCAAGTCCTTGCCTGTTACCCTCATTCCAACCTGAAGTCCCATAGACGAGCCTTCAATATACACCATTTCAGGAGTTACTGTTATCACCTGACTAAGCTTATCGCTTTCACAAAGAAGTAACGCTGTCATTATTTTGGTGGTACTTGCCATAGATAGCCTTGTGCTCTGATTTTTAGAAAAAATCACCTTTCCGCTTACTCCATCCATAAGGGTAGCCGCCGAAGCGGACACCGACAAAGCCGAGGCAGGAAAAGAATTTATAAGCAAAAGAAAGCAAAGCAGAAAAAAGAAAATCCGTTTCATAAGCACCACTCCCCTTTTAATATATTTATTAAAAAGCGAGCAGTTCTATTACATTTTTACTCTTTAGCAGTAAATGCATCCTTTACCTTATCAATTATCTCAGGAGCAGCCGCAATGGCTCTGTCCACAGCCGTAGACTCACTGGATACAGGTATCATTCTGATACTGTCCCCTTTTACACTCAAAAAACCCACGGGAGAAATAGTAACTCCGGCACCGCTGGCGCCGCCGAAAACCTCCTGCTGTGTCTTTGTAGGAAAATCACTTCCGCCTGTTGCAAGGCCAAAAGCTACCTTTGATACGGGAATAAGGGTAAGCTCACCGAGAACGATAGGGGTACCGATAACTACATCTGCATCCACCATTGTACGAAGCTTATCCATTGAAGTATCCATTATTCCTCTTAATTTTTGTTCACTCATATTTCACACACCTTAAATATAAGATAGTTTTTTCAAAATTTTCCTTTTTATTCCTCTTCCTCAATAACATCCATTGCCGAAAGCTGTTCACCCATATCTGAGCGTGCTGCTTCTTCATCATGAGGAAGTGGCGGAAGCTCACTTAAATCCGAAATACCGAAGCAACGAAGGAAGTTTTTGGTTGTACCATAAAGAAGAGGTTTACCGGGCAGTTCAAGACGTCCCCTCTCCTCCAAAAGTCCTTTTTCTATAAGGGTAGTAACGGTACTGGAGCAATCCACTCCTCTCACCTGTTCGATAAATGACTTTGTTACGGGCTGATTATATGCAACCACAGACAGAACCTCAAAAGCCGCCTGTGAGAGTGGTGTTTTCCTGTGCATATCAGCCATTTTTCTGATATATTCACCATATTCGCTTCTTGTACAAAGCTGGTAAGCATTTTCAAGCTTAACAAGCTCAATACCCGAACCGCTTTTATTAAGACGGTCTTTGATTTCCTGTGTTATATCATTTATTTCATCAATACCTAAATCAAAAATAGCACTTAATCGGTCTATACTTACAGGCTCTCCGCTTGCAAACAATACCGCTTCAAAAGCGGGGATAAACCTTAATATTTCCTTGTTCATTGTTTTTTCTCCTTAATCAGAGTAATTTCTGCAGAGCTTGCATCCCCTGAAATTTTTACACGGTTTGCTTTGCAAAGCTCAAGCACTGCAAGAAATGTAGCTACCAGCTCAGATCGGCTTTTTGCACCGCTATACAGACTTGAAAGCTTTTTGGTTCCGCCTTTAAACAGATTACGCATAACATAAACTATTTTAGAAGAAACCGAAACGATTTTCTTAGCCACAATTTTAGTAAAGGGAGCTGTAGAGGGGGGAAGTCTTCTCTTGCCTCTGCCTGCAGCAGCAAGATATGCCTCATAAATCAGCCCTGCATCGTGAAGCAGTGTATAAGTTTTATCAAGCTCTATCTGGTCTGCCTTTTTAACAAATCGGTCAATATCATTACTCATAACATTAAGCTTAGAAGCAATTTCTCTGCAAAGCTGATACTCGAGCAATTCCCCGGTTAGTTCCTGTTTTAACTCCTCAACCTCTTCGTGTTTTGGAAGCAGACTTACCGTTTTAATGTAAATAAGGCGGGATGCCATAGCAAGAAAATCACTTGCTATGTCCATATCATCAATTTGCATCTTTTCTATCTGTTCAAGATACTGGTCAATAAGAACAGTAAGCTGAATATCGTAAATATTAAGTTTGTTTTTTGCAATAAGCTGCAAAAGCAGGTCAAGTGGACCTTCAAAGTCCTCAATTTTATAAGAAAGTACAGTTTCCATAGTCTTAAAATCCAAATACCAGTCTGGGTATAAATGTAACTACATTTATAAGAAGACCCGAAATAAAGTTTATAGGAGCATCAAGTATTCCTAAATATACAATAAGAATAAGCGCAAAGCTTATATATCTTTCATACTGTATTACACGCCAGTATATTCTGTCAGGCAAAAGTGAGCCAAGTACCTTCCAGCCATCAAGTGGAGGTATTGGAAGAATGTTGAACACCGCAAGACCAATATTAATACTAACATAATAAGAAAAAAACATTGCAACATAACCCGCAACCGTATTTCCTGCGAAAAATCTTACAATAGCATAAAAGAAAAAACTTGCTACGAAAGAAAGAAGAAGATTCATAACCGGCCCTGCAACAGCAGTAATTGCCATTCCCCGTTTTGCATTTTTAAAATATCTGGGGCTTACCGGCACAGGTCTTGCCCAGCCGAAGCCGAAAAGAATAATGGCGAGAGCTCCGAAATAATCAATATGGGCAAAGGGGTTTACTGTAAGCCTTCTTTGATAACGTGCAGTTTTGTCACCGAGTCTATCTGCAACGAAAGCGTGGGCAAATTCATGAAAAGGAAGTGTCAGAAATATAACCACAAGCGCCGATAAAATATAAATAACTGCATCGGTAAAATCAACTCTACCCTGTAATAAACCTATTAACAAGCATACCACTCCAATCTAATTAGTATTATTATATAACAAATAACTGCATATTTCAAGTATAATAAATTAATGTTGCAGTTATTAAAAATATGTGTTAATATATTATAGATAGTGTTCTGACCTATTAAAATTTGCAAAAGGGGGAATATTATGGCAGATAACCGTCCAATAGGTGTTTTCGATTCAGGACTGGGCGGACTCACCGTAGTTAAAGAGCTTGTAAAACAGCTTGGTAACGAAAACATAGTTTATTTCGGTGATACCGACCGTGTGCCCTACGGCACAAAAAGTAACGAAACAATCAAAAAGTTTGCCCGTCAGGATGAGGCTTTTTTACTTTCAAAGGATGTAAAGCTTATCGTTGCCGCCTGTGGAACAGTCAGTTCTGTAGCCGGAGATACTGCAGATGAACTCCCTGTCCCTTTTATAGAGGTTGTTTCACACGCCTGTAAAGCAGCAGTAAACGCTACTAAGAACGGCAAAATCGGTGTTATCGGTACCTCTGCCACAATAAACAGTGACGAGCACCGAAAACAAATCCTCTCACTTTCTCCCGAAAGTCAGGTCATTTGCCAGAGTTGTACTTTGTTTGTTCCTTTGGTTGAATCAGGCTGGATAGATGAAAATGATGTGGTTGTTTATGAAACTGTAAAAAAATACCTTGCCCCTATGATCGAGGCCGGTGTTGATACTCTTATTCTTGGTTGCACCCACTATCCTATACTTTCCTCTGCAATTAAAAAGGTTATGGGTGAAAATGTAAGTCTGATTAATGCAGGTACCGCTACTGCACAGGCAGTAAAGGAGCTTCTTGAAAGTCAGGGTATGCTCAGTACCAACACACAAAAGGGTAAAATTTCTTATTTTGTCAGTGATATAACCCCCTCGTTTTCTTCAATCGCTTCCCTTCTTCTCGGACAAGATGTTTCGGAAAATAAAGTAACACAGGTGGATATAAACAGCTTATGACAAACGCTTTAATAACAGTAAAGGGCTATCAGTATATAAACGGCCAAGAGGATGTTATTGAGCTTACCGCAAAGGGAATGTTTGCCCTTAAAGACGGCAAATATTATATAAGATATAATGAGTCTGATGAAAGCGGCGGACAAACCGATACCCTTATAAAAGTCGATAACAGTCAAGTGCTCCTACAAAAAAGCGGTGTGACCGAAAGTCGTATGGTTATAGAAGAGGGAAAACAGTTCACCTGTCTTTACAAAACTTCGGGTACAGGCTTGATGCTTGATATTAAGGGAGAAAAAATCAACAACAAGCTATCCTGCTTTGGTGGAACATTAACCCTTGAATATTCAATTTCTAACAGCAATATACTACTTAGTCAGAACAAAACAGAAATTACCGTAAAAGAGGTTTGAAAATATGTCACTTTTAGTGAATACAGCAAAAAATCAAATTAAAGAATTAATAAACTGCGCAGCAAAAAAAGCTATGGCAGAAAACATTTTGTGCGAGGCAGAGCTTCCCGATTTTAACATCGAGGTCCCCTCTGACACAAAGCACGGCGATTATGCTGTCAATGCCGCACTTGTTTGGGCAAAAGCATTCAGAAGCGCACCAAGAAAAATCGCCGAAACTCTTATGGATAAGGCGGATTTAGAGGGTACCTATATCGACCGTTTTGAAATCGCAGGTCCCGGATTTATCAACTTCTTTTTAAGTGATAAATACTATGCCGACATTTTATCCGACATTGACACTAAAAAAGAAAAATACGGTGAGAGTGGATATGGAGAAAACAAAAAGGTTCTTGTAGAATTTGTTTCGGCTAATCCCACAGGCCCTATGCACATAGGTAATGCCAGAGGCGGCGCACTTGGCGACTGCCTTGCGGCTGTTATGGAAAAATCGGGTTACTATGTTGAAAGAGAGTTCTATATTAACGATGCAGGTAATCAGATAAACAAATTCGGTCTTTCCCTGTCGCTTCGTTATCAGCAGCTCTTTGACGACAGCGTAGAAATGCCCGAGGACTCCTATCACGGCGCAGATATAATTGCTCACGCAAAGGCATTTTCCGATATTCACGGCGATAAATTTATTAGTGTAAGCGAAGAAGAAAGAAGAAAGGCTCTTGTTGAGTTTGCTCTGCCTAAAAACATTCAGGGACTTCACGATGACCTTTTAAAGTATAGAATTGAGTATAACACCTGGTTCAAAGAAAGCTCACTTCACGCAAGCGGAGAGGCTATGCGAATTATCGAACTGCTTAAAGAAAGCGGACACACATATATAGAAGAGGATGCACTCTGGTTTAAGGGTGAAGACTTCGGAAGTGATAATTTTGTTCTTATTCGTTCCAATGGTGTTCCTACCTATATTGTACCTGATATAGCATATCACTATAATAAGCTTGTCACCCGCGGTTTTGACAAGGCTATTGATATTTTAGGTGCTGACCATCACGGCTATGTTCCTCGTCTTAAAGGAGCTCTAACCGCTTTAGGAATTGACAGCACAAGACTTGATGTTGTTCTTATGCAGATGGTTCGTCTTGTAAAGGACGGCGAAATCATAAAAGCAAGTAAGAGAAGCGGTAAGGCTATTACCCTTGTAACACTTCTTGAAGAGGTTCCCATTGATGCGGCTCGTTTCTTCTTTAATCTTAGAGAGCCTAACTCACATTTTGACTTTGATTTAGACCTTGCTATAGAGGAATCAAACAAAAATCCTGTTTATTATGTTCAGTATGCCCATGCAAGAATTTGCAGTATTATAAGAAACCTTGCAAATGACGGTATAACCCAGCGCAAGTGCAGTGCTGAAGAACTTATGAAGCTTAACACTCCTGAAGAAAGAGAGCTTACAGTTCACCTTGCCGCCTATACCGATGAAATTATCAACGCTGCAAAAGCCTATGACCCTGCAAAGATTACACACTATGTAGAAGACCTTGCAACTAAATTCCATAAATTCTATAATTCCTGCAGAGTTAAAGGCGAGGACGAAGGACTTATGCAAGCCCGTCTTACCCTTTGTACTGATACAGCTATAGTTATCAAGAATGTTCTTGATTTACTTAAAATTGATGCACCTGAGATGATGTGAAGTGACAAACCAAAGGGGATTGTCAGTTAAGCTAAATTCGCTAACGCGAGATAAATGAAACCAAAAGTTTAATTAACAAGCCTGACGTTCAATATCTGAACATCAGGCTTGTTTTCATTATACAAAAGCACTCGCAAGATTTTCTTGCGAGTGCCATTTATTTAAGGTTTAATTATTTTGCCATTGCAGCAACTTCAGCAGCGAAGTCGTCAACACGCTTTTCAATACCTTCGCCCTTTTCGAAACGAACGTAAGAAGCAATCTTAACAGGAGTGCCGATAGCCTTAGCTACACTCTCTACATACTTACCAACGGTAAGGTCACCATCGATAACATACTGCTGTTCAACAAGGCAGTTCTCCTTGTAGTATTTGCCCATTTTACCCTCAACGATTTTACCAAGCACTGCTTCAGGCTTGTTAGCCATCTTGGGATCTTCCTTCATCTGAGCAACCATAATTGCCTTTTCTTTTTCAATTACATCAGCAGGAACACTTGCTTCATCAAGGAATAAGGGGTTCATAGCAGCAATCTGCATTGCAATGTTCTTACCACAAGCAACAAGTTCAGCATTGTCTGCTGCTGCATCGGTATCAAAGTTTACAAGAACACCGATTTTTCCGCCGCCGTGAATGTAAGATACAACCTTACCCTCATAACGAACGAAACGACGAACCTTAATATTCTCACGAATAGCAAGGAATAATTCCTGTACCATTTCTTCAACGGTCTGTCCGTCCTTAGCTGTAGCAAGAAGAGCATCAAGGTCAGCAGGATTCTCGTCAGCTACGATTTCAGCAACCTTTGCAGCAAGAGCCTTAAAGCCGTCACCGTTAGCTACGAAGTCGGTCTCAGAGTTAAGCTCAACAAGTGCACCAACGCCGTTCTTTACAACAGCAGCAATGGTACCTTCAGCAGCAACTCTTGAAGACTTCTTAGCCTGAGAAGCAAGACCTTTTTCTCTTAAATAGTCAACAGCTGCATCCATATTTCCGTCACACTCAACGAGAGCCTTTTTGCAGTCCATCATACCGCAACCGGTTTTCTCACGAAGAGTCTGTACATCTTTAGCAGTAAAAGCCATAATACTTTTCCTCTTTTCTTAATATTTAGGTAGAGAGAATAATTATTCTTCTACAGCTTCAGTTACTTCAGCAGCCTCTGCTACTTCTGCAACCTCTGCAGTTTCAGCCTCATCAGCTACAGCAGGAGTGCCCTGCTCACCCTGACGGCCTTCGATAATAGCGGCACCGATAGTTTCAGCAATAAGCTTTACAGCACGGATAGCGTCATCATTACCGGGGATAACTGCATCAATTTCATCAGGATCGCAGTTGGTGTCAACGATAGCGATGATCGGAATACCGAGCTTCTTAGCTTCAGCAACTGCAATTCTTTCTTTTCTGGGGTCAACAATGAAGAGAGCACCGGGGATCTTCTTCATATCCTTGATACCGCCGAGATATTTCTCAAGCTTTTCAATTTCAAGCTTTAAGCCAACGGTTTCTTTCTTGGGGAGAAGATCAAAAGTTCCGTCTTCTTCCATTTCACGAAGCTGCTTTAAACGAGCAATTCTCTTCTGGATAGTGCTGAAGTTAGTGAGCATACCGCCGAGCCAACGAGCGTTGATGTAAGGCATACCGCAATTTTCAGCCTCTTCCTTAACAGAATCCTGAGCCTGCTTCTTGGTACCTACAAAAAGGATATCCTTGCCTTCAGCAGAAATGTCACGAGCGAAAAGATAAGCTTCGTTAAGCTTCTTTACGGTCTTCTGAAGGTCGATAATGTAAATACCGTTTCTTTCTGTGAAAATGTACTCAGCCATTTTCGGATTCCAGCGGCGAGTCTGATGTCCAAAATGAACACCGGCTTCGAGCAGCTGTTTCATAGATACTACTGCCATTTGTTTTTCCTCCTAAGGTTAAACCTCCATCCCGCCCATACAGGAAACTCCGGCAAAGAGACCTTCTGCAATACAAAGCGGAATGTGTGTATTATATTACTGCATAATTTCGCAGCCTTACGATTATAACACATAAAAATCAATATTGCAACACTTTTTTTAAAAACAGTAAAAATCGGCAGAAATTCTGCCGATTTACTTTTAAAATCTTGTTATATTATTGTATTTTGTGGGAAGTCCCTCTTTATAAAGATGTGAATCGTTTGAAAGAGTAAGGATTTTAGGAATGGCAATTCCGTCTTCATCTTTAAATTCTATTACCGTCATTCCCGTATGAGAGGTATCGAAATGCATAGAAAAAACAGGATACGGAATATCCAAAAGACTGCTTAAAAAAGCAATTCCAAATCCCTGATGTGCGAAAAGTGCAACACGTTCATTATTTTCCCTGAGCACCTTATATGTTCCGGTTCCCTTTATATGCTCATACCCAAGGCTTTTGAAGAACTCATCACTTTCTTTTCCTATACGCTCTAAACCATTTTCAAAATGATAATCAGAGAAATCGGGATGTGTATACCACTTATCCCTGAGAGCAAGAATCTCTTCACCACAAAACAGTTTTCTTGTTTCCTTATCCTGAAACGCCCATCTTCTACCCGTTTCACAAACCACCGTAAAATCTTTCCAAGCGTGATTTTCATTACAAAAATCAAGCCTTGTAATATCCTTTTTAAGAATTTCTGCTGTAGGAGTTGAAGTCATTACAGCACGATTAGAGGTAGAAGCGTAAATTTTGTCAACACCATAAACCGCAAGTCGTTTAGCAACAGCCTCCGCCTGTCTTTCCCCGAGTGGTGTCAGAGAATCGGGATTATAAATAGGATCGCCGTGACGAATATAGAAAAATAACATTAGAAACACACCTTTTCCGGATTAAGAATATTTTTAGGGTCAAATACTTTTTTTATCCCCTGCATAAGTGCGATATGGCTATCTCCATATTGCTTTTTAAGGAATTCCTTTTTAGCATAGCCTATTCCGTGTTCACCCGAAACAAGACCGCCGATTTCCTCAGCCTTTTTATACATTTCATCAAAGCAGAGTGAAAGTTTTTCCTGCCACTGCCTATCGTCAAGGTCATCCCTACATATATAAATATGCAGATTTCCATCCCCTGCGTGACCAAAGCTTGGTATTCTTATATTATACTTCTCAGACAGCTTATGGGTAAACACAATAAACTCATCAATTTTATTTCCGGGCACAACCACATCACATTCATCCATTTCGGTGGTGGAAGCCTTAATAGCCTCAAGGAAGGCACCGCGAGCCGACCATACCGATTTCTTTCTCTCCTCGGTATCAACAATATAGGCATCAAGTGCACCGATAGAAAGACACAAATCAGCAACACTGTTAAGGTCGTTTTCTACCTGTTCGTCTGTATTGCCATCAAAGGTCAGCAAAATATACGCTTCATTTTTGGTGTCGGGGAATTTTTTACCTAAATAGCTCTCAGAGAAAAGAATGGTATCTCTCGACATATACTCAATAGCCGTAGGTGTTACCTTTGAACGAATAATATGCGGCACTGCTTCAAGAGCACTCTTCATATCAGGGAAAGGTACAAGCAAACTTATTGATACCTTGGGCAGAGGAACAAGCTTTAAAACCGCTTCGGTAATAATAGCAAGTGTACCTTCAGAGCCAATAACAAGGTCCTTAAGGCTATAACCCGAGCTGTTTTTTGCCACCTTTCCGCCAAGCTTCATTATTTCTCCGTTCGGCATAACAACCGTAAGCTCTCTTACATAATCTCTTGTAACACCGTATTTTACAGCACGCATACCGCCCGCATTGGTGGAAATGTTTCCGCCGATAGTGGCACTTTTCTCACCAGGGTCAGGTGGATACAGAAAATCGTTTTCCTCAGCAAAGGCGGCAAGCTCCATAAGAAGCACACCCGGCTGAACCGTAACGGTAAGATTATCTCTGTCAAGCTCGATTATTTTGTTCATTCCTGTTGTTTCAAGCAAAATACCGCCCTTAACGGCAACGGCAGCACCAACAAGTCCTGTTCCGCTTCCTCTAACCGTTACGGGAATATTTCTGTCATAGGCAAGCTTCATTATCTGAGAAATTTCCTCGGTGGTATGTACCCTTACAAGCACATCAGGCATCTTCTCAATACCGCCAAGCTCATCGTGACTATAGTCGTGATTTATTTCTTCACCGGTAAAGACACTGTTTTCCCCTGAGATTTTCTTTAATGCGTCAATATCCTTAGCACTAATTACATTATACATCAGCCTTTACCTCCTTAATTTTCTCTATAAGCGAAGGAACTATTTCATTCACATCTCCGACTATAGCATAATGTGCAACATCAAAGATTGAAGCGTTTTTATCACTGTTAATAGCCACTATGCAGTCGCTTGATTTCATACCTGCTGCAAACTGAACAGCACCCGAAATACCAAGACATATAATAAATTTAGGCTTTACGGTTCTTCCCGAAAGACCAATTTGCCTTTTTGCATCGTAAATATTTGCTTCTGCAAGAGGACGGGTACAGGCAACCATACCGCCCAGCAGTTCAGCAAGTTCCTCTGCATAAGCCCTCATTGTTTCACTTTGGGCGCCTCTGCCCAAAGCAACAATAACCTCTGCTTCTGAAATATCAACCTCTCTGGGTTTATCGTAATAAGAGATTATTTCAATATTGGATTTTATTTTGTGTTCCTCTACCGTCATGGGAATAATTTCACCTGTTCTGTTGGAATCAGGCATTGGCTCACTGAACACCTTATAACGAACGGTACAGAACTGAGGACGGGTATTAGTGGAAATTATCTGTGCCATAATATTTCCGCCAAAGGCAGGACGAATCTGCACAAGGTCGGTATTATCCTTCATTTTAAGGACGGTACAGTCGGCAGTAAGACCGGCTTTACATCTTGCGGCAATTCGCGGTGCTAACTGTCTGCCAAGATTAGTAGCACCAAGCATTACCGACGAAGGCTTAACTTTTTCTATAAAATCATAAAAAGCAGCGGTATAGGGTTCAATTCTGAAATGCTCAAAAGCGGCATCATCATATACATAAACCTTGTCGGCACCGTATTTTATAAGCTTTTGAACACTGTCCCTCATATCATAACCGATAACAAGAGCATATACCTGCTATCCTGTCACCTGTGCAAGCTCTCTGGCCTTACCAAGTAGCTCACAGGTAACGCGGTGAATATTTCTTTCTCTGTGGTCAACGTATACACATATGCCCTGCCACAGCGATTTATCCACACCCGAAACCTCATCTTCTTTGTATTCAATAAGTCCGCCGCCTTTCTTTACACAAAGCTTACACATTTTACAGGCGGAAGATATTTCAAGCCTTTTTCCGTCAAAGGAAATTGCTCCGAAGGGACATATTTTTTCAAGTTTTTGAGCATTATCAGAGTTTATATGCTCTTGCTTTACAATCAGTTCAGCCATTTTCAGTCCCTCCTACACAAGTTTTTTACTTACAATAACATCAAACAGAGCTTGTGTCTGCTTCTCGGCGGTTCCGTCAATTACCGTTTTATCGGTATTTTTTTCAGGCGGAAAAATTCGTTCAACCTGAGTTGCAGAGCCGTTAAGTCCGTAATGGTCAGGATTTTTATCATCAAAATCATCAAAGGATAAAAAGCTCACAGCATCCTCACTGAGTGTCTGCTTTCTTTTATATGACGGCAGTCTTGGAGAATTTATATCATTTTCTACCGAAATAAGACAGGGCATTTTTACGCTCATTTTTACAATTTGTTCGTCAAGAGAAGCCGTTACAAAAACCCTTCTTCCCCTAACGGCATCTACAGACATAACATTAGAAACATTAGGTATACCGAGATATTCGGCAACCTCAGCACCAACCTGTGCGGTATCTCCGTCGGTGGTCTGCTTTCCGCAAATAATAATGTCAAATTCTCCTGTTTTCTTTATGCCCTGAGAAAGTGTATATGCAGTAGCAAGTACATCTGCACCTGCAAATTTACGGTCCGAAAGAACAGTACCTTTTTTCGCTCCCATACAAACCGTTTCTTCTATTACGGTTTTGGCCTGAGGCGGTCCCATAGTTATACTTTCAACCTCCGCACCGTATTCCTCAGCAAGAGAAAGAGCCGTTTCTATTCCGTACAAATCATAAGGATTCATTTTACTGGCTATTCCGTTTCTTTTAAGAACGCCTGTAACAGGGTCAACCTCAACATTATTTGACCCCGGAACCTGCTTAACACAAACCAAAATCTTCATTTCAACCTCCAAAACCGATAAAGTCTAACATTATTTTATCACGCTAAAGTGGTGTTGTCAATATCGCACAAAAATAAAACCGCCATAAAGGCGGTTTTTGTTAATTATTTAACAACAAATCTGCTTTATTAATCAAACAGTGGTGTTGAAAAGTATCTTTCGGCGGTATCTGGAAGCACGGTAACTACTGTTTTTCCCTTCCCTAATTTTTTGGCAAGCTTTAGCGCCGCAGCCACATTTGTACCGCTGCTTATACCACACATAATGCCCTCTTTACAAGCAAGAGCTTTTGCGGTACTGAGCGCCTCTTCATCCTTTATAATGCACACATCTTCATATATTTGCTGATTAAGTATTTCGGGAATAACTCCGTCGCCTATTCCCATCTGTATATGAGTGCCTATGGAACCGCCCGAAAGAATAGCGGCATTTTCAGGCTCAACCGCCCAGATAGTCATATCGGGATTTTGAGCTTTAAGCACCTCACCTATTCCTGTAATAGTACCGCCTGTGCCGATACCTGAACAAAAGCCGTGTATAGCACCATCTACCTGCTCGAGTATTTCTTTGGCCGTTGCCTGTCTTTGTATAGCAGGATTAGCAGGGTTTTCAAACTGCTGAGGAACAAATACATTTTCTTCCTCGTCCCTGATTTTAAGAGCAAGATTAACACATTCCTCAATACAAAGACCGATATTTCCCGCGTCGTGAACAAGAATAACCTCAGCGCCATAGTGTCTTACCAGTTTTCTTCTTTCCTCACTCACCGAATCAGGCATAATTATCTTTACCTTATAGCCCCTTACAGCACCCACAAGAGCAAGACCTATCCCCTGATTACCGCTTGTTGGTTCAACAATAGTTGTATCCTTATTTATAAGACCCATCTTTTCAGCATCAAGTATCATATTAAAAGCAGTACGAGTCTTTATAGAGCCGCCTACATTAAGTCCTTCAAATTTAACAAGCACATCAGCGCTGTCCTTATCGACTATATTCTGAAGCTTTATAATGGGAGTGTTCCCCATAGCCTCAAGTATGTTATTAAAAATCATATAATCACCCTTCGTTTCCTGTCAGAAAAGCAATAGTACGCTCAATAGAATCCTTTGAATTTCCCCAGTCAGCATCCTTACCGCTGTTGCGATAATCATACATTGAACAAAAATGTGTAACATCACTATGAAGTGTTTTTGAATAGTCCTGAGTAATTCGTGTCAGATTTTTCTGAAATTCCCCGTAATACGACCGCATATTTTTCTTATCCGCGCCGCCCATAAGCATCTCAAAATGAGGCATACAGAACATTTCCTGTTCACTGAACAGTTTTCTGAAATCCATGTCGGTTTCATAACAGCGGTAAAGGGTATCTATCATTCTGTTCATACCCCACTCAATTTTATCACAGATAAAACAGGAATCGGTTATTCTTCTTGCCTTTTCTCCCTTAGATTTATTACTTCTCAGCGGTTTATCGTTTAATACCTGATTATTAATTTCATCAATATGGGACTGAAGCATAAGAGCGAGCTGAAGTCTGCCCTTTCTATGAAGCATTTTCCCGTAATGTTTTTCACAAAAGCCTGTTTTATTAGTAACCTCTCTTATGTCAGGCTCCATCATTGCAGCCCCCATAATATATTCTATTATCCTTTCCTGCACAGTGTTATACATTCTGCAAATAGGACAACCGTCATTTACTTCAAAGACCTCGCTGACAGGTATAGTACAAATATCATCTCTCATTATTCTTTGTTTTCCTCTGTTTTCTGAGGTTTTTTATTATATCGTATAAGACCTATAATAGACGACACGATAACAATTGATTCATAAAGTGCTCCGCCTATAGAATGAACAATAACATCATAGGTTAATACAATAGGTGAAGAAACAAGTATGCTCTTTCTTACATTATTTGGATTGGTAAAGGACATAGAATAAGAATTAATCATAAGACCTACAATAACAATAATTGCATACCACTGACCATCCTGCAAAGCAAACATAGTAACCGAGCCAAGCGTTCCCATAAGCAGTGCAAAGAATATCGCCCAGCCCTTTGACACACTACCCTTTTTGCCTACATTAAAGAACACTATGTTTCTTGTAGTACCCACAAGCTGCATAACTGCTGTAGCGTATTCCTTAAGACATAAAAAGTGAATTGCAAAAACCAGTGTTGTGGCAATATGCACATAAAGAACCTGTTCTCTTGTTTTTACCTGATAGTTAACAAAACCCAAAATTACCGCTACAAAACCTAATACCTGTCCTATTATATATAAAACATTTTCCATTTCATCACCCCAACAAAATATCACTTACAAGCATAACACAAAAGCCAAAAATAAGGGCGTAGGTTGCGCCTCGCTGGCTTGAATGTGAATGAGTTTCTATTATCATCTCATCACTTATTACATACAGCATTGTGCCACCTGCAAAAGCCAGAGCAAACGGCAAAACAAACTGCGAAACACTCACGGCAAAATATCCTATAAAAGTGCCTATAACCTCTACAAGCCCTGTAATAAGAGCACATAGGAATGTTTTCTTTTTACTCACACCTGCCGCAAGCATAGGTGTAATAATAATCATACCCTCAGGTATATTCTGCAAAGCAATACCACCCGCTATCATCAGTGCCTGAGAAATATTTCCCGAACCAAAACCTATACCCGAGGCAATTCCCTCCGGCAGATTGTGTATAGCAATAGCGGTTACAAACAGCACTACCTTATTAAGATTTGAGTTGTTATGCCCCTCATTTTGTCCACCCAAAAAATCGTGTATATGCGGCACCAACTTGTCCATAAGATTTATACATACAGCACCGGTAAAAATGCCTACGACGGTAATTATTATTCCATATCGTCCGCCATACTCAACAGAAGGAAGAATCAGTCCAAGCACTGCTGCCGCCAACATTATACCCGCCGCAAAAGCAAGAATAATATCGGATATTTTATGAGTCAGTTTTTTGAAAATAAAACCAATAACCGCACCAAATACCGTAGCGCCCCCTACACCGAGAGCCGTTATTAATACAAGTTCCATTAAAATTCATCTCACTATTTTTTATCACCTGTAAATTCTATCAAATACCTTAAAATATGTCAACATTAAAGAATAAGTTCCATAGAAATATGTACAACGTTTTCTTCAACAAACTCGTCTGATACACATTTGAAGCCCATTTTTTCATAAAAACCTACAGCCTGTTTTTGTGAGTTAAGGCATATTTTATTACACAAAAGAGCATTTTTAGCATAGTCAATAGCCTTTTCCATAAGAATTCTTCCATAGCCTTTGCCCTTATAGGTTGTTAAAACTCTTCCGATATGAACACATTTTTTATCATTCACATCATAATAGAGCCTCATATAAGCGATTATGTTTTCTTCCTTTAAACACAAGTGATAGCAACTATAATCCGTACCGTCCATATCCTGACAGTTCATTTTAAGTTCTACTATAAAAACCTGTGAGCGCACCTTTAAAATTTCATATAACTCAAACGTATTAAGCTCATCAAATTTTTTGACTGTAAATTCCATATCAACCACCTGTGTCATTTTATCATACAATCCTTTATCCTACAACAACAAATATGGCAACGATTAAAATGATTATTTCCGATAACTAACAAAACAAAAACTCCCTCACGGGAGTTTTCATCTTATAAAACTTCAATATCAATGCCCAGAATGGATATTTCTTCTACGGGCTTATCGTTTGCACCTGTTTTTGCGTTTGCTATCGCATCAACTACATCCATACCGTCAGTAACCTGTCCAAAAACGCTGTGACGATAGTCAAGCCAAGGAGTTCCGCCCAATTTCTCATAAGCCTCTACACATTCAGGCGGAAAATTATCAGGAAGCTGTTTCATCTGTCCTATCATATTCGCAGGAACACTGTCTGCCTGTACAATAAAGAACTGACTGCCGTTTGTGTTGGGACCTGCATTAGCCATACAGATAGCACCTCTGTAGTTATGAAGCTCGGGAGTAAACTCATCCTCAAAGCTTCTGCCCCATATACTTTCACCGCCCATACCTGTGCCTGTTGGGTCGCCGCCCTGAATCATAAAGTCTTTAATAACACGGTGGAATATAATACCATTATAGTAACCGTTCTTTGAGTGTGTAACAAAATTTTCAACAGTTTTGGGTACTTCTTTGCCGAACAGCTTCAATGTTATATCCCCCATTGTTGTATGCATTATTGCTACAGTATCGCCTTTTTCGGCTTTGCTTAACTGCTTTAACATAAATTTCATCCTTTCAAGTTCTGATTTACCTCTATTTTATCACATTTTTTATGCATTTCAATAGTTAATTTTTCCTTGCAACTTACTATATGTTGTGTTATACTAAAAAATAATTATGTGAAAATGGGTGAAATGTTATGAAATGTCCTTATTGTAGCTTTGAAGAAAGCAAGGTTGTTGACTCCCGTCCCACCGATGAAGGCGAAAAAATCAGAAGACGAAGAGAATGTCTTAAATGCGCAAAGCGCTTTACTACCTATGAGCTTGTAGAAAGCCTTCCCATTATAGTTATAAAGAAAGACAAATCAAGAGAGCCATTTAAACGCGAAAAGCTTTTAAACGGTCTTCTTCGTGCCTGCGAAAAGCGTCCCGTTACTTTGGGTGCTCTTGAAACCCTTATTGATGAAATTGAGCTTTCTATTCAAAACAGCCTTGACAGAGAGGTTACCTCCGTACATATCGGTGAAATGGTAATGGATAAGCTTAAATTTGTGGACGAGGTTGCCTATGTTCGTTTTGCATCGGTTTACCGCCGTTTCAATGACATTTCGTCCTTTATGGAAGAGCTTAAGCAATTTACTCAAAAATAAGCGAGGAATCACTATGCAAGATAATATTAAAATGGCGGAGCTTTTGCTTCCGCATATTGATAAAACACCCGATTATTACGAAAATCTTTATCCCGAAAGAAATCTTAAAGAGGGTGCAAGGGTTACACGTGTCGCTCCAAGTCCTACCGGCTATCTTCATATAGGCACACTGTTTACCTCCCTTGTAAACCGCATTGCCGCCACCAGCAGTGAGGGTATTTTCTTTACCCGAATTGAAGATACCGATAAAAAAAGAGAAATCGAAGGTGGTATCGAGAACATTATAGACGGTCTTAACCGTTTCGGCATTACCATTGACGAAGGTTTCGTAAGTGGTACTGAGGAAAAGGGAGATTACGGTCCCTATCAGCAAAGCAAACGTGCCGAGATTTATCAGACCTATGTTAAAGAACTTATCCGTCAGGGTCTTGCTTACCCCTGCTTCTGCACCTCTGAAGAGCTTGAAGAAATAAGAGCCCAACAGGAGAAAGATAATATCCGTACAGGCTATCACGGAAAATGGGCTGTTCACAGAAACATTACTTTCGAAGAGGCTAAAGAGAAAGTTGATGCAGGTCTTCCTTTTGTTATTCGTCTCAAATCTCCCGGAAGTGAAGAAAATAAGGTTATATTTGATGATATGATAAAGGGCAAAATAGAAATGCCCGAAAATGATGAGGATTTCGTTCTTCTTAAGTCCGACGGCATTCCTACCTATCACTTCGCCCATGCTATAGACGACCATCTTATGCACACTACCGTTGTTATGCGCGGGGACGAATGGATTTCCTCTGTACCTAAACACATTCAGCTCTTTAGGTTGCTCGGCTTTAAAGTACCAAAATTCGCCCACGTTTCACCCATTATGAAACTAGACGGCGGTGCAAAGAGAAAAATTTCCAAAAGAAAAGACCCTGAGGCTGCAGTTCATTTCTTTATTGAAGAAGGCTTTGATGCACTTTGTGTTGTAGAATATCTTATGACCATAGCCGCTTCGGACTTTGAAGATTTCAGAAGAGCTAATCCTGATAAGCCTTATACCGAGTTCAAATTCAATTTAAAGAAAATGAGCGTTTCGGGTGCTTTGTTTGATGAAAACAAGCTTATTGATGTCAGCAAAAATGTTGTTTCTAAAATGTCGGGACAGGAGGTTAGTGAGAAAATCACTAACTGGGCAAAAGAATTTGATACTGAATTCTATGCGCTTCTCAGCAAAGATGAAAATTACACTAAAGCAATTTTCTCAATAGACCGAGATTGCGCAAAGCCACGCAAAGATATTGCAAAATGGAAGGAAGCAAAGGACTATGTTTCCTATTTCTTCGAGGAACTCTTCACACCCGATTATACACTCCCCGAAAACATAGAAAAGCAGGATGCAAAGGCTTTCCTTACAGAATACAAGTCGGTTTATAATGAAAGTGACGACAAACAGCAATGGTTTGACAGAATAAAAGAGCTTTGCCCTGCCCTTAATTTTGCTGCAGAAACAAAAGCTTATAAAGCAGACCCCTCTGCTTATAAGGGTCACGCAGGTGATTTATCCACCGTTCTTCGTATTGCAATTACAGGCAGAAGAAACACACCGGACCTTTGCAGTATAATGAAGGTTTTAGGCAAAGATAAATGTATGGAGAGAATTGACAGAATAATATCTGTTCTTTAGGAGATAAAAAATGGAAAACGAAATTAAAACAAACGAAGTTATAGAAAAACCATCTAACTTCATTTACGATTTTATTGATAAAGACTTGGAAGAAGGGGTATATGACCGCGTTCAGACCCGTTTTCCTCCTGAGCCAAACGGTTATCTGCATATAGGTCACGCAAAGGCTATCTGTATAGATTTTTCTACTGCCGAAAAATACGGTGGTATCTGCAATCTTCGCCTTGATGACACTAACCCCACCAAAGAGGATACCGAATATGTAGAGGCTATTGAGGAGGATATTAAGTGGCTTGGCTTTAACTATGCCAATGTTTACTATGCCTCTGACTATTTTGATTATATTTACGAATGTGCTTTAGCTCTTATAGACAAGGGACTTGCTTATGTTGATGAGCTTACTCCCGATGAAATAAGGGAGTACAGAGGCACCCTTACAGAGCCGGGTAAAGAAAGTCCCTTTAGAAACCGTCCTATCGAGGAAACCAAGGACCTCTTTGCCCGTATGACTGCAGGAGAGTTTGAAAACGGCTCTCTTGTACTCAGAGCAAAAATTGATATGGCATCCCCCAACCTTAATATGCGTGACCCCATTATCTATAGAGTTATGAAAGCTCATCACCACAGAACAGGCGATAAATGGTGTGTATATCCTATGTACGACTTCGCCCATCCTCTGTCTGATGCAAAAGAGGGCGTTACCCACTCCCTTTGTTCTTTGGAATTTGAAAACCACCGTCCTCTTTATAATTGGTTTTTACAGGCACTTGAGATAAAGATGCCTCCAAGACAGATTGAGTTTGCAAGAATGAATGTTAATTATACATTAACCAGTAAGCGTAAATGCTTAAAGCTTGTAAATGACGGTCTTGTTTCGGGCTGGGACGATCCTCGAATGGCAACCATCTGCGGTATGAGAAGAAGAGGTTATCCTGCACAGGCTGTACGTGCTTTTGTTGATAAAATCGGTGTTTCAAAGGCTTACAGTGTTATTGACTATGCACTTCTTGAATCCTGTGTAAGAGATGAGCTTAATATTAACGCTCCTCGTACTATGGCGGTTTTAAAACCATTAAAGGTTGTTATTGATAACTACCCTGAGGATAAAACCGATTTGATTGAGGTTGAGGTAAACCCCAATAAACCCGAAATGGGCAAATACACCGTTCCCTTTACCAAAAACCTTTATATTGAGACAGACGACTTTATGCTCAACCCTCCCGGTAAATATTTCAGACTTTGCCCTGAAAAAGAGGTTCGCCTTAAGGGTGCATACTTCGTTAAATATGCTTCTCACGAAACAGATGAAAACGGCAATATAACAGTTGTTCACTGCACCTATGACCCCGATTCTTTCGGTGGTGAAACACCTGACGGCAGAAAGGTTAAAGGAACGCTTCACTGGATAAGCGCCGATAACTGCTATGATGCAACCGTTCGTCTTTATGACAGACTCTTTAATGTAGAAAACCCCTCTGATGAAGAAGGCGTTTCTTCCTTTGCCGATAATCTTAACCCCACTTCTCTTGAAGTATTAGAGGGCTGTAAGGTTGGTAAGGATATTAAGAAAGCAAAGACAGGAGACCGCTTCCAGTTTATGCGTCAGGGTTATTTTGCAATTGACCCCGATACAAACAGTGAAAGTATTGTTATAAACCGTATTGTTGCCCTTAAAGATTCTTTTAAGAAGTAAGGTATAAAAAATGACGATAGAGAAAATTTACGAATTTTTAGAAGAA
The DNA here is from genome assembly GCA_904501755.1 of Clostridiaceae bacterium. Taxonomy (GTDB): domain Bacteria; phylum Bacillota; class Clostridia; order Oscillospirales; family Acutalibacteraceae; genus SIG607. The sequence continues at coordinate 67,298 of CAJGBV010000001.1, forward strand.
AAATTTCCTGTAAATACTGCTGCAGATTTTGATAATTGCGGTTTTCTTATCGGCGACAAAACAGCAGACGTAAAGTCTGCTGTTTTAGCGTTGGACTGCACAGAAAGTGCAGTAAACCTTGCAATAAAAACAGGTTCAAATCTTATAATCACCCATCATCCTGTGATTTTCGGCGGTGTTAAAAACATAAAAAAGGGCGATATTATACATACCTTAATCGAAAACTCAATTTCGGTTATTTCTATGCACACTAATATGGATATCGGTAAAAACGGTGTTAATGATGCTCTGTGCAATGCTTTAGAGCTTGTTAATATTAAACCCCTTAATACAAGGGAAGGCTTTACTATACGCACAGGTGAGCTTTCATCTGAGCAGACAAGCGACGAATTTGCCGATTTTGTTAGCAAAAAACTAAACACCCACATAAAATATGTAGGTTCAAATCAAATCAGAAAAATTGCAGTTTGCTCAGGCTCAGGCAGTGATTTTCTCTTTGATGCAATAGAAAACGGCTGTGATGCTCTTGTTACAAGCGAGGTCAAACATCATCTTTTTCTCGAGGCAGACAGGCTGAATTTCACTCTTATTGATGCAGGCCACTTCCCCACCGAAGATGTTGTTATTGAGCCTCTGCGCCGTATGCTAAGTAAAAAATTCCATGAGGTAAATTTCATTACCGACCATTACTGTCCAATCAAGGTGTTATAAATTATGTCAGAATTACTTTCTAATTTCGGGGCTGTTGCCTCACAGGTTTTTGTTTTATTTCTTCTTATTGCCGTAGGCTTTATCTGCGGTAAAACTAAATTAATTGACGATACTATCTCTAAAGGTCTTTCGGACTTGGTTTTATACTTTGCCACGCCTGCTGTAATTGTCAGTTCTTTTATCCGTCCCTTTGAAGAGTCAATGCTTGTTAAATTTATAATAGCCTTTGCTATTTCCACAGTTTTTCATATTATATCGGGCATATTGGCTTTCGTTTTAATAAGGAACAAGAATATTGATTCACGACTTGTAGGTCAGTTTGGTATAATTTTTTCAAATGCGGGATATATGGCTTTACCTCTGCAAAAAGCAATACTTGGTGACTTGGGTGTATTTTTTGGCAGTGCCTATGTAGCGGTATTCAATATTATCCTTTGGACTGTGGGACTTGTTTTTATGGGCGGAAAGGATACAAAGATAACCGCTAAAAAGCTGTTTTTTAACCCGGGTGTAATGGCTACTGTTATCGGACTTGTAATTTTTTTAACTAACAGTGCAAATATTATTCCCTCTCCTATACAGAGTGCCGTAATACATATCGGCAATCTTAACACTCCCGTACCTATGATAATCATAGGATATTATCTCTCAAAATCTAAAATTATCTCCGCTATTACCGACAGCCGTATATGGCTTCCCATTACAACACGTCTGATTTTCTCCCCCTTAGTATCTCTTGTTCTTCTAATGCTTCTGCAGATGTCACCCCTTAGAATTGAAAACACAATAGCGGTCTCCTGTATAGTTGCAGTCAGCGCTCCCTGTGCAGCAGTAACAACTGTATTTTCCGCAAAATATAACCGTGATACAGCACTTTCCGTAAAGCTTGTGTCGGTTTCAACTCTACTTTCCATTATAACAATGCCATTGTTTGTAGCTTTAGCACAACAAATACTCTGATAAATGAAAATCGGTCACTATTGTGACCGATTTTTTAACCATTTTTTCCTGTTATACGTTCAAACATTAGTATACAAACAATTTTTTTGCCACTGTGTAGGGCGGTGCCTTGGTGCCGCCGTATATAACAAGCTTTATGCTGTTATCTAAGCCTTCACCTTGAGGGGAAGGGGGACCGCGTACGCGGTGGATGAGGTGTAGCCGTCAGAACGACGGCGTTATATAACGAATCGACACAAGGGGACGGTTCTATTGTGTCCTTCATTTTGTATTTCATAAAGCTTTTCTCCTTTATTTAATTTTTTAAAAAATTCAAAATGTTTTTCTTCTATACCCATCGGACTCACTTCTTTCAATTTTTTCATCCATATTATACCATTTTATATTGTTGTAAATTCCAACTTGCGTCATAACAAAAAATAGTCATTATCACCAAGGATAACGACTATTTTTTTATTAATAAGTTATAATTTCCTTACCGCCCATATATGGTCTTAAAGCTTCGGGGATTCTTACACTGTACTTCTCACCGTCGAACTGAAGATTATTTTCAAGGAAAGCAATAAGCATTCTTGGAGGAGCAACAACGGTATTATTAAGTGTATGAGCAAGATATTTATTTCCATCCTCACCCTTAACTCTGATACCAAGTCTTCTTGCCTGTGCATCGCCAAGGTTAGAACAGGAGCAAACCTCAAAATACTTCTGCTGTTTTGGTGACCAAGCCTCAACGTCATAAGACTTAACCTTAAGGTCTGCAAGGTCGCCTGAGCAACACTCTAAGGTTCTTACAGGAATATCTAAAGAACGGAAAAGCTCAACCGAATAGCTCCACATTTTATTAAACCAATCCATACTTTCTTCAGGCTTGCAGATAACTATCATTTCCTGTTTTTCAAACTGATGGATTCTGTATATACCGCGTTCCTCAATACCGTGAGCGCCCTTTTCCTTTCTGAAGCAGGGAGAATAGCTGGTAAGAGTGAGAGGAAGCTTTGCTTCATCGGTAATTGTATCAATAAATTTACCAATCATAGAATGTTCGCTTGTACCGATAAGATAAAGGTCCTCGCCCTCTATTTTATACATCATAGCATCCATTTCTTCAAAGCTCATAACGCCTGTAACAACACCTGAACGAATCATAAAGGGAGGGATACAGTAGGTAAAGCCCTTATCAATCATAAAATCTCTTGCATAAGCTGTAACAGCACTGTGAAGACGGGCAATATCACCCATAAGATAATAGAAGCCCTCACCTGCAACCTTACCTGCAGCTTCCTTGTCAATACCATCGAAGAGTGCCATTATATCGGTATGATAAGGAATTTCAAAATCAACCTTTGTCTGCTCTCCGTACTGCTTAACCTCAACATTTTCGCTGTCGTCCTTACCGATAGGCACACTGTCATCAATAATGTTGGGAATTTTCATCATATTTTCTTTAAGGGACGCAGCAAGCTCAGCTTCCTTTTCTTCAAGAAGCTTTAATTCTTCAGCCTGAGCAGTAACAAGCTTTTTCTTTTCCTCAGCCTCTTCTCTCTTGCCCTGTCCCATTAAGGCACCGATTTCCTTACTTACCTTATTACGAAGGGCACGAAGCTCATTAGCACGGCTGTTGGCGTTACGCTTTTCTTCATCAAGTCTTAAAACCTCGTCAACAAGTGGTAGCTTATGCTCCTTAAACTTCTTTTTAATGTTTTCCTTTACAAGCTCGGGATTTTCTCTTATAAATTTAATATCCAGCATATTTATATCCTCCAGGTCATTAAATCAGTTACATAAGTATATCACAGTAGTACCTTTATTTCAAGGCTGTTTTTACCGCCTTTTCGGTTCCGTAAATAACAATTTTTCCTTTAATGTCGATTATCCAGCCGTCCTCAAGCTCACTTTTAAGCTGTTTATACATAACCGTCATATCATTATTATCGGTAAACTCCACACCGATAACCGATTGTCCCTCATCATTAGTAGCATAAAAACCGCTTATAATACTACCCTTGCCGTTATATGTATATTTTACATCATTGTTAAGCGAGGTAAGTCGGCTTTCGTCCATATCATTTACTTCATATCCCGCCTTAGTAAGATTTTCCTTAACCGACTGGATATCGCCGCATCCGCAAAGACAAAACATCAATAACATACACAGCGCAAAAGCCAGAATTTTTTTCATACTGATTCCTCTTTTCAAAAATATATAATAGTATACTATTTTTATACAAATTTGTCAATGAAACTATCATTATTTTCTGTTGACAAAAACGATGTTTTGATACATAATAATATAGATAATTATGTTATGGAGGTATATTATGGCTTACCGTTCAATTTCTCCTTCGGTAATACGCCGACTCCCAAGATATTATAGATTTTTAAAGGACCTTGAAGGTCAAGGAATAACCCGAATTTCTTCTGCCGAGCTTTCTCGTAAAATGGGACTTACAGCCAGTCAGATTCGTCAAGACCTTAACTGCTTCGGTGGGTTTGGACAGCAAGGCTACGGATATAATGTACAACTGCTTATTGACGAAATTGCCAAGATTTTAGGTCTTGACAAGCCTCAAAAATTAATTATTATAGGCATTGGAAATTTAGGTCGTGCACTTGCCACCCATATCCGTTTTGATAACAAAGGTTATGAGCTTATCGGTCTGTTTGACCAAAAGGAATCTCTTGTGGGACAAATTGTTCATAATCTCCCCATTCGTTCAATGGATTGCCTTGATGAATTCTGCAAAGAAAACAAGCCTACTGCGGCTGTGCTTTGCATCCCAAAAGAATCTGCCGAGGCTATTGCCTATAAGCTTGTAAAGCTCGGTATAAAGGGCTTTTTGAATTTCAGCCATTATGATTTAGGTCTTGCTTATCCAAATGTTTCGGTTGAAAATGTTCATTTCGGAGACAAATTAATGGTTCTTTCCTATAATATGAATAATAAGAATAACTAAACAAATAATAACTGCGGTGATTTAAATGATTATAACAGTCATAAGAACCGCAGTTGTTTATTTTTTTGTCACCCTTGCCATAAGGCTTATGGGCAAAAGACAAATTGGTGATATGCAACCAAATGAGCTTGTTATTACCCTGCTTATTTCCGAAATTGCAGCAATTCCCTTGCAGGACAATTCTCAGCCTGTTCTTAACGGTATCGTTGCAATTTTTATACTTGTAATTTTAGAAATAATACTTTCGGTTCTTGCTATGAAGTCCATAAAAATCAGAAAGCTTATGAGCGGCAATTCTGCTGTAGTAATAAAAAACGGTGTAATAGACCAAAAAATGCTTAAAAAGGTAAGACTCACCGTTATCGACCTTATTGAGCTTTTAAGAGGACAGGGGTATTTTAAAATTGAGGAAATCGCCTTTGCTGTATTAGAGGTCAACGGTAATCTAAGTGTGGTTGAAAAAAGCCAGTTCAGACCTCTTCAGACGGGTGATTTAAAACACATTAAGGTGGAAAAGGCAACCCTTCCCCTTCCTGTTATAAGCGACGGAAAGATAATATACGAATCCCTCAGCAGTCTTAACATTACTCTTTCAGAACTTAAAAAAAAGCTATCCCCCCACCTTCCTGAAGATGTTTTTTTAATGACCCTTGACAGAAACGGAGAAAAGGAAGTAATTATGAAGGAGAAAGAACGTTGAAACGACTTATTATTGCGGTTGTGTTGATTATTTTTGTAGCAGGGCTTATTCTCACCTCTGTTTATACTATCGACCATTGCTGTACTTCATTACTGGATACGCTCAGTCTTTGTGAAGAAGAATTCAAGGCAGAAAAAAACACCGCCCCGTCACTTTCCAAATTGCTCAGTCAATGGGAAAGCTATGAGCCGGTGTTAATGATTTTTGCTAATCATTCTTCCCTTGAAGAAATAGGCTATTCAATCGCAAGGGTACGACTTGGCGACAGTGAAGATTTTCTAAAGGAATCCGCCGAGCTGAAAGAGAGAATTCACCATTTAAAAATAAGTGAAAAATTTTCACTTAAAACAATCACTTGAACTAAGATTATGATTCAAACACAAGGGGACGCAAATACATCCCCTTGTGTTCTCTGTCTTATTAGTTCCCTGTCTTAGTATTTACCTAAATTATTGCGATTATCGCCCTGTTCTTACTATACGCTTTTCATCAACATAGTCGCCGAAAATTTGTCTTTCTAAACTGATATCTTTATACAATATAGTTTCCACATTTCCACTGCCGTCTACACTGCAAAAAGCAAATGAATCATTGCTGGATGGCTGCATACCGTATGCACCGAAATATCCTTTATCGCCTATCCAAATTATAGAGGTAAACCCTCTGTCCACGCTGTATATAAGAGGCATGCGCAACTCATCAGACACAGTAAATAACTCTTTCGAAGATAAGTCTAAACGATAAAGCCACCACTTATAACCTTCCTCTGTTTTGAGTTTGTGCTGTAGCCTTATGTATACGCTATCCTGTTCCTCGCAATAACTGACATCCACATCCCTTAAATCTACCATAGATTTATCTTGAATAAGACAAACACTAAAAAAATGTTTTGTATTTATATCAAAATAGCTTATGCTTTTATCGTTTTCTGCTAAAGCATTGCCGGAGAAAAAAGCTATGCCGTTTTTACACTCAACTAATCTATCAATATATGCATTTTGATGCTCGGAAAATTGATAACGCGTTTCATCAAAGGTGTCTAAATTCATACAGCATAAATACTGTGTAGAATCCATATCCTGTACATAATAAAGAAAGTTTTCCTTAACCAAATAATTGCTTATTGCAAAATCAAATTTTTCAAGAGTACGGGTTACCATATCAAAAGAAACAAAATAGTAACGGTTTTAACTTGATGATTCGCCTACTCTCACACTTTCTTTATATCTGAAATACACCTTTGAGCCATATTGGTAAATATTTTCCACATCAAAGTTTCTTACTCCAAAAAGCTCTGAAAAACCGTCTTTTTCTCTTGCCTTGTTTAAATCTAAAATAGTTATTTTTTCTTTTGATTTTCTGTCTATTGCATACAGGTCGGCATCGGGTTTCGCAAGAATATAATCATCAGTTATAAGCTTTGTGCCGTCTATACCGACAGCCGTCACTTCCTTTTTTCTTGAAAGCTTACCACTTTCCGTATCATAACAATATGTTAACTTTCTGTTATGCTTATCAGTGAAATACACCTTACCTTCCTGAGCTCCTATTTCAAAAATTGGAGCCGTTCTTGCAGCAACATCAATTCCGTGCCACACAAAAACATTAACAGCAATAACAATAACAAGCATTATGGAAAAGCAAATTATAGCCAGTACTATGTTTTTTCTCTTCACTAAAACAGCACTCCTTTATGTTATAGTCCGTACAGCAAAGCGATATTAATTTTTATTCCTTTTTCGATATTTGTGCAATTTTAATAATTGTTTTTCGTTTCCTAACTGCTATCAACAGGCTGATTAAAAAGGCAATTCCCAATATTGTGCAAACGATTATAACTTCAACAGCATTACTATTTTTTCCAACTTCTTTCTTTGCACTTTCATAGTCTAAATCCAAAGATTCCCCATTCTGTTTTATCTGTGAGGTTTGGCTTTTAACAAGCTTTTCAAGATAAGTAATCATGTCATTCAAAGTATACATTTTACCGTTTTCCAGACCTGTAACATCAGAATTATTAGAAAAAGGTATAAAAAATTGTTCTCCTTTATATCTTATATACACCACTCTATACACATACAGTTCTTCCATAGAAATAAGTTTTACCACTACGTCTTCATCAGAAATGGTTGTGCCTATGGATTCTATAGCTTTTTCAACCTTTCCAAAATCAATAACGAAGTTTTGATTTCCAACATAAGGTTTTACCCACTCCAACTCTTCGTATTTACCATTTTTATTTATAGCAATAACACTATCTCCATCTTCTGTAATAAACGTCCAACATTTAAGCTCTTCTAAATAATCATCAAAAAACTCACCCTGCGTTAACTCTTCGTATACATTTTTACAAATATAAGAAAGCTTACATGCCACAACAATATCTTTTTCGGGATTTTTGTAGTCGCTGACAATTCCTTCCATTTGAAGATGATCTGCATACATTATCTTTACGGCTTCATTATATTCCTCTTCTTCATAAAGGTGTTTGTTTTGTTTATAAGATGAACCTTCAGCAAAGCAGCTTATTCCCATTGTTAGTATTAATGCAACTGTAAGCAATAACACAATCATCTTCTTCATTTTCATAATAACACCTCTCTGTTATCACTGCTTTACACATACAGTCCCTCTGTATGTTCGTCCAATAGATGTAGTATATACTTCAGAATACTTTTTATTTTTCATAATACCTTGTGCAGGATCGCAATAAATAAAATAATTATCAAACCCCACAGAATTATCACTTAATTGTGTTTTATATCCATAAAATATAACCGCATGACCTATATCACTAGTTGAAGATGATGGCGGACCATAAGACATTTCCACGGCATACCCGTTTTCTATTAACCCTTCGATGTCGCCAATAGCCAATGGAGCATATGCCTCAAAATCAACACCATTATCACTTACATATTCAGCGCCTGTAGCTATCTCTGCATCAGTTCCTGCTTCATCCTTCAATTCCGTTCCTTCGTATCCCTTGATAAGTTCTACTACACCATTTTGTGTTCGTATTGCATTACAATTGGAATTCTTACCTAACATTTCAGCACAAGCCGCCCAGCACCAATTACTTTTTTCCTGCCTAATAAGAGGGCAGTGCACCGTAATAGAATTATCAACAGTATAGGTTTTAGGACTATTCGAAAGCTGTGTATAAGAACCATCTGCGCCTATACCATAAGCATAAATTGTATATATTCCGCTATGAAATGTCGAAAAATTCAAATCATAACCAAACCCATGATAACCGTTGCCATAACCCGTATTATAAATAGTGCTGTTATATTCATTTGCAGAAACGGTGGTGTTAAGATATGTAATGCCATTTGCTTCCAATAACCTGTATGTTTACATTTATGGGAGAATTGGGCAAATCAGAACGCCATGCCCAACCACTTATTACATTAGCGTTTACCACATCCAAGCTTCCTGTGGGTGTTGCGGGTTCTGGTTCAGGCTCAGGTGTAGCGGTTCCAAGATATTCAAATGCCCACTGCTGATTAAGATTAACATCAAAGCTGTTTATATGAACATTTCCCGGGGATGTTGCCGAGGTTCCTGCCTTTGTTCCGTTTGAGCTATCTCTTGTAGTCAGATACAGCCCTGTATTCGCTTTCATACGTATATGGTAGATGTTATATGTAAGGTAGGTTATTTCAACTCTTTGTGCGGTATGGTCTACAGGAGTCCATATATCAACATTCTGTCCCGATGCAAGAGCGGCACCGCCGCGTTTTACATCAATAACGCGGTTATTTCCGTTAGAGCTACACATAGCATATAGCTTATAGCTGTCTGTAGAAGAATCATATACCACCTTGAATTGTTGTTCATCAGAACCGTCTTTGGTATACTGATATACATTTGTTCCGTTAGCATCTGTTCCGTAGCATACATTGAGATATTTTCCTGAAAAATAATTTTTGATATTATATATTCCGCCGTCTATAAGTCCTGATGCCTGTGCCATAGTACTTACGGGTTCCTCACCGTTTGCCCTCATATGAGCGTGAATTTTTGCAATCGCCTGTGCTTCGGGGCTATCATCAGAAGGCGTTATTTCAACTATAGGCGTTGTTATATCTTCAACGTCAGTTATATCGGTTATAACTGATGTTTCTAATGTTTCCGGCAAGCCCAGTGCAACAGCATTTAATGGAATAACCATAATGCACACACAAAGTATTATTGATAATAATTTTTTCATTTTTTCTTCCTCCGTTATTATTTAAAATATGAAAAATATCTTCTGTTGCCATTGGACTCACCTCTTTCTGTTTTTTACATATTTATTTTACCAAAAAATCCCTTTACAGTCAACGAGTGTTACAAAGCTGTAAATCTTTTTAATCCTTTTGTAATCATTAGAAAAAGGCTGTTGTTTTCTTGAGTGAAAACAACAGCCTTAAATACAAAGACAACTTCCCTACAACTATTCACTATTAAAGCAAATCTTCATCATATTTTGCCCTGATACCGCCGATAAACTTGGGACGGCTTCGGGCGGCAAGAACAGTAGCGTTTCCAATTTTGTTATTCTCAAGACGAACGGGAACAGCTACTTTTTTTATGTGCATACCTATCATTGTAAAGCCGATATCAAGGCCTGCCTGAGCAGAAATTTCCTCAACAGCAACAGGTTTCTCAAAGGTATTATAGGCTGCTGTTGCAAAGCTTCCACCTGCCTTTGGCTGAGGAACTACATTTACTGTTTCCTTTCCTACAACTGCCGAGCTTTCAATAATTATAGCTCTGTTTAAATGCTCGCAGCACTGAGCCGCCACAAACACGCCTTTTTCCTTTGCAGCGGTATAAATTCCGTCAAAAATAAACTGTGCTGCTTCGGGGGATGAATCGGTTCCTATAGTTTGTCCCAGTGTTTCGCTCGTAGAACAGCCAACCACAAGAATATCGCCTTTATTAAGCTTTGCTTTTTCTATTATTTCCATAGCCGCATTATAGCTTTGTTCTTTAAAATGAGTGTACATATTACCGCCTCCAAATCAGTAGTATATCACAAAAATTATAGTTTTTCAATTTTTTTAACAAAAAGGTTGATTTTTTTAAAAATCTATGATAATATTTTTAAGATAACAAACGCATTGACGAAGGAAAGTAGGTAAAACCCGACCTTCACAGAGACCGTATTCAAGGCTGAAAAATACGGACTGTCCCTTTACTGAAGTTCCCTTCCGAGCGGCGATGCCGAAATATAAGTAAGTGTCGACGGGGAGAAAACCGTTATATTTTCAAAGAGTGTTGGCTCTATGCTAAAATCTGGGTGGTACCGCGGAGAATTTCTCGTCTTCGTCCCTTTTTTGTGGGACGGGGACTATTTTTATTTTTGGAGGAAGAAAAATGAAAGCTAAGCTTGAACAGTTAAAGCTCGACGCCCTTTCTGCTGTGGAGAATGTCAGCGGAAAAGCAGAGCTTGAAGAAATCCGTATTAAATATCTTGGTAAAAAAGGCGAGATAACCACTATTTTAAAGTCTATGGGAAGCCTCTCCGCTGAGGAAAGACCCATAGTAGGACAGGTAGCAAATGAAGTAAGAAGTGCAATTGACAGTGCTATTACCGAAAAGAGCACAGTTATTGAAAAGCTTGAGCAGGACAAAAAGCTTGCCAGTGAAGCAATTGACGTATCTATGCCCTCGAAAAAGCGTACCGTTGGTGCTCTTCATCCGTTAAACAAGGTGCTTGACGATATGCTTGACATCTTTCAGTCTATGGGCTTTGATGTTGTTGACGGACCTGAAGTTGAAACCGACCATTACTGCTTTGAACAGCTAAATGTTCCTGCTGACCATCCTGCCCGCGATATGCAGGATACCTTCTATCTTACCGATTCTCTTTTACTCCGTACCCAGACCTCTGCGGCTCAGGCTCGTACAATGGAAAAGACTCAGCCCCCTATCCGTATGGTATGCCCCGGAAGAGTTTTCCGTGCCGATGAGGTTGATGCAACACACTCCCCTGTTTTCCATCAGATAGAAGGTCTTGTTGTAGACAAGGGAATAACTATGTGCGACCTTAAGGGCGTACTCGAACAGTTTGCTCACGAAATTTATGGTCCTGAAACAAAGGTTAAATTCCGTCCCTCCTTCTTCCCCTTTACAGAGCCCAGTGTTGAGGTTGACGTTACCTGTTCAGAGTGCGGCGGAAAAGGCTGCCGTGTTTGCAAGGGTGCAGGCTGGATAGAAATTCTGGGTGCTGGTATGGTTCACCCTAATGTACTTAAAAATTGCGGTATTGACCCCGAAGAGTACACAGGCTTTGCCTTTGGTATCGGTCTTGACCGTCTTACCACAACCCGCTATAAGATAAGCGATATCCGTTTGCTTTTTGAAAACGACAAGCGTTTTCTTGACCAGTTTTAATGAAAGGAGCAGAAAAAATGAAAATTGCACTTAATACCTTAAAATATTATGTAGATATAAATGTAAGCGTAGAAGAGCTTTGCGATAAAATGGTTATGGCAGGCTTTGAGGTTGAATCCATTGAAAACCTTGCTGATAAAATGAGCAATGTTGTTGCGGCAAAAATCGTTTCTATTGCTCCTCACGAAAACAGCGACCATCTCCAGATTTGTCAGATGGACACAGGCACAGGTGAGCTTGTTCAGATAGTTACAGGTGCTCACAACGTTTTTGAGGGTGCTCTTGTTCCCGCAGCCCTTCACGATTCTTATCTCCCCGACGGCACCCATATAACCAAAGGTAAGCTTCGCGGTGTTGAATCCCACGGTATGCTCTGCTCAGGCGGTGAGCTTGAGCTTACTGAAGCCGACTACGTGGGCGCCTCTGTAAACGGTATTCTTATTTTAAAGGACGAGTATGCTCCAGGTACCGATATGCGTGATATTTTAGGTCTTAACGACTATGTAATAGACTTTAAGATTACCGCTAACCGTCCTGACTGCAACTGCATTATAGGTGTAGCTAAGGAAGTTAGCGTTGTACTTGGTACTCCCTTTAAAATACCCGCTACCGATTATACTACTATAGGACAGGATATTAACGATTTTATTAAAATCGACGTTGAAAACTACGAGCTTTGCCCAAGATACGTAGGCAGAGTCGTTAAGAATCTTCGCATTAAGGAATCTCCCGACTGGATGAAGCAGGTGCTGAAAACTTGCGGTATGCGTCCTATTAACAATATAGTGGATATCACTAACTTTGTTATGCTTGAAACAGGACAGCCAATGCACGCCTTCAATTACAACGACCTTGCAGACAAGCACATCATTGTAAGAAACGCAAAGGACGGCGAATTCATTCAGACTCTTGACGAGAAAAAGCACGATTTAACAAGCGAAATGCTGGTTATTGCAGACGGCCAAAAGCCCTCCTGTCTTGCAGGTATTATGGGCGGTCTTGAAAGCGAAATCACCGATTCAACCACCGATTTGTTCCTTGAGTCTGCCAAATTTAAGCGTGATAACATCCGCCGTACAGGCAGAACACTGGGTATCCGCACCGAGTCTTCAGGCAGATTCGAAAAGGGCATTGACATTAACAATACCGGCTTTGCTATGGACAGAGCCTTAAATCTTATTGAAGCACTTGACGCAGGTGACATTGTTGATGGTGTTATTGATAAAAACAAAGGACTTCCCGAAAACAGAATTCTTTCCTGTACAACAGATTCTATTAATGCCCTTTTGGGTCTTACTATAGAAAAGGATGAAATGGTAAGAATTCTCAATGCCTTAGGTCTTGAAACAACCCTTAAGGACAATCTTCTTACCGTAAGCGTTCCCTCTATCAGAGATGATATTGAGGGCAGAGCCGACCTTGCTGAAGAAATTATGCGTATATACGGCTATGACCACATTATAAGCACCGCTATGTCAGGAAGTGTTAGACGCGGAAGAAAGAATGAGGAGCGTATTAAGGCAGATTCAATCAAATCCGCTATGATAGCTATAGGTGCTAATGAAATCACCACATACTCCTTTATTTCTTCAAAGGCTCTTGATACACTAAGTCTTAACGACAATGATACAAGAAGACAGACTGTAAAGCTTCTTAATCCTCTTGGGGATGAATACTCCACAATGCGTACTCAGCTTATAACCAGTATGCTAACTGTTCTTTCCACTAATTTTAACCGCAAAAACACTGATGTTCGTTTCTTTGAAATCAGCAAACGCTTTATACCAAAAGTTCTTCCTCTTACCGATGCTCCCGATGAAATTCCCACAATGAGCATTGGTATGTACGGAAAGGATGAGGATTTCTTCACCTTAAAGGGTACTGTCGAGGCGGTTCTGTCGGTATTCGATGTGACAGGAAAATTTGTAAAGGGAAATGAAGTTTACCTCCATCCCGGAAGACAGGCAGAGGTATTCCTTGGTGAAGAAAAAATCGCAGTTCTCGGTGAAGTGCATCCCGATGTACTGGATAGATACGATATAGGTGTTCGTGCTTATGTGGCAGAAATTTATGTTGATAAACTATACGCTGTAACTCCAAAGAAAAAAATCTACAAAGCTCTTCCAAAGTTCCCTGCCGTTACCCGTGACTTTGCACTTCTTTGCGACAAGGATATTCCTGTAGGCGATTTACAGGAAGCTATGAAGGAAGCTGCAGGAAAACTGTGTGAAAACGTTGAGCTGTTTGATGTATATGAGGGCAATCAGATTCCCGAGGGTAAGAAGAGTGTTGCTTTCAGTGTTACACTCAGAAGTGTTGAGGCAACCCTTACTGACGAGCAGATTGATGGAACATGTAAGCGTATAATTAAAAAGCTTGAAGCAAAGGGTGCTACTCTCAGAATGTAAATTTACAAAATTTTCACTTGTACTTTTTCAAAAAATGTTGTAATATATTTATAAAGAGGTGTTTAAGATGGATAAAACTGTAGAATTTTCTTTAATTAACGATGAAGAGCTTGAAATCCGTAAAATCGTTTTACAGGTTTACGAAGCATTAAAGGAAAAGGGCTATAATCCTATCAATCAGATTGTCGGTTACATTCTTTCCGAAGACCCGACATACATCACCACACACAACAATGCTCGTAATCTTATAAGACGGGTGGACAGAGATACCCTGCTCCAAAATCTTGTGAAATTTTATATTGCAGATTAATTTAAAGAAACAGCTTCGGCTGTTTCTTTTTTTGTCAAAATCTATTGAACTTATTAAATTATTGATATATAATAATATAGATAACACTCAAAGCGAGGAAATATTTATGAATTTTAAATCTATAGACGGGAAAAATCAAGTCGAGGGCTATTGCCTTATAAAAAGCGTTGATAAAAAAACCTCATCAAAGGGCGATACCTATCTTGATTTCACATTTTCAGACAGTGAGGGAGAAATCAACGGAAAGCTGTGGAATTATAACGAAAACATTCATGGTGTATATGATGCAAATATTCTGGTAAAGGTAAGAGGCACAATTTCTGTTTATAACGGTACCGACCAATTCCGCGTTGAAAAAATCCGTCCTGTAAATGATGATGACGGCGTTAAGATTGAGGATTTTGTAAAAAGCGCGGGATACGACAGCTCTGCTATGTATAATGCTCTTTTTGAAATTGCTTCAGACTTTGAAGATAAAGAGTTGTCACTTCTTGTAACTACCATACTTAATGACAGACGACTTGCTCTGCTTTATTGGCCTGCTGCCTTTAAACTTCATCACGCAATACGCGGTGGTTTACTGCTTCACACCCTTTCTATTGTAAGACTTTGCGAAAAGCTCTGCGGTATTTATACCTTTGTTAATAAAGAACTGCTTATTTCAGGTGCAATTCTTCACGACATTGCAAAAATTGATGAATTCGAAGTTGCAGACAGCGGTATTGCTACAGGCTACAGTGTCAAAGGAAACCTTATCGGTCATCTTGCCGAAGGTGCAATTATTGTAAGAGAAACCGCAAATCGCTGTGGAGTAAGCGAAGAAACCTCTAATTTAATTGAGCATATGCTTCTTTCCCACCACGGTGACCCTGAATTCGGTGCCGCAGTACGACCTATGTTTATGGAGGCTGAAATACTCAGTGAGCTGGATATGCTTGATGCCAGAATTTACGAAATGAAGGAAGCCGTTGAAGGTGTAGGCACAGGCGAATTTACAGGAAGACTGTGGTCTATGGATAACAGAAAGCTTTATAATCACGGAAAATGTGATTTAAATAAACCAACAATTTTATTCTAAAACAAAGGAGAAAACAAAAATGAAAATCACAAAAGATATGCTTATCGGAGATGTTCTTGACATTGATACAGGCTGTGCAAAATATTTCTTTGAAATTGGTATGCACTGTCTTGGCTGTCCCGCTTCCAGAGGCGAATCTATCGAACAGGCTTGTGCGGTTCACAATACCGATTGCGACGCTCTTGTTGCTAAGCTTAACGAGTATTTCAAAGATAAATAATGCGTCCATTATCAAAACGCTTACAGGTAATCTTTGATTTGGTGCCGAAGGGAGCAAAAGTAGCTGACATCGGCACCGACCACGCTTATTTACCTATAGCCTTATCTTTAGAAAACAGGTGCAAAAAAATTATTGCATGTGACATAAACCAAAAGCCTCTTAATAAGGCTAAAGAAAACATTTTAAAATTCGGTATAGAAAATATCGAAACAAGACTTGGAAACGGCTTATCCCCTGTTAAGAGCGGTGAGGCTGATACCATTGTTATTGCAGGTATGGGCGGAGATATAATTTCTCAAATACTTAGTAGTTGCAACTGGCTTATTGAGGATAATCCTACACTTTTACTTCAACCTATGACAAGTGCAGAAATTCTCAGAGGCTTTCTGATAAGTAACCGCTTTGAAATAACCGGTGAAACCCCGATTATAGAGCAGGGTAAGGTTTATACCGTTATTTGTGCGAAATATAGCGGTGAAGCAAAGTTCTACCCAATTGGTTACGAATATTCAGGTCTTGTTTCAGCCAAAACAGAAGAAGGCAGACTGTACCTTTTAAAACAACTCAAAAGAATAAGCAACTGTATTGATGATATTTCTGTTCTTCCGCACAAAACTGAAGAAACACAGTATCTTACAAAGGTTAAAAACCACATAAATAAACTACTGGAGATTTATTAATGGCACTTGATGGAGTATTTCTTTACAAGCTGAAAAACGAAATGTCTTTTCTAAAAGGCGCACATCTTGATAAAATCTACCAGCCGTCCAAAGACGAGCTGGTGTTTTTGTTACGCTGTAAAGAAGGTAGTTTCAGAATGCTTTTGTCTGCAAGGTCGGGTGCTTCAAGAATTCACTTCACCTCATCAAGACCTGAAAATCCCGCCTCCCCACCAATGTTCTGTATGCTGCTGAGAAAATATTTAGGTTCTGCACGTATAACCGATATAATACAAAACGGATTTGAAAGAGTTATAACCTTGGTTTTTTCTTCCACCAATGAAATGGGAGATGTTATATCCCTTAGTCTTGTTTGTGAGCTTATCGGCAATCAGTCCAACATTATTTTGACCGACCAAAACAATATAATTATTGATGCTCTCCATAGAAGCGATTTGGAAAACTCCGGCCGTATTATCCAAACGGGTGCAAGGTATACCTTTCCAACTCCTACCAAAAAATTAAATCTTCTTGAAAACAAAACCGATTTCGTTACAAAGAAAATACTTTCTCTTGGTGAAATACCGCTATGGAAAGCCTTTATTGATACTATAGAAGGCATTTCCCCTCTTGTTGCAAGGGAGATTGCATATAGAATTTGTGACAGTGAAAAAACCGTTAATGAGTTAAGTGATGCCGAAAAAATGAACATTACAGGTGTTCTTAACGCTTTGCTTAGTGATATAACCGATAATAACACCCCTGTTTTACTTCTTGACGGAAATGGTATTCCAAAGGATTTTTCTTTTACTCATATTAACCAATACCAGCCTTTGCTTACCGAAAAGCTTTACCCATCCTTTTCACAGCTTCTTGATGCTTTTTACAGTGAAAAAGAAAATGCAGAGCGTATACATAGAAATGCTCAGGATATTTTCAAGCTTCTTTATGTTCTCATAAACCGAACGGAAAAGAAAATCGCACTTAGAAAAAAAGAACTTTTAGACTGTAAAGGAAAGGAAAAGCTTCGTATATTCGGTGAGCTTATAAAAGCAAATCTTTACCGACTTTCTTCGGGTATGACATCTTTTGATACAGAAAATTACTATGATGAAAATTTAAGTAAAATAACAATTCCTCTTGACAAAGCTCTCTCACCCAGTGCAAATGCCGATAAATATTTTAAGGAATACAAAAAATCCTGTACTGCCGAAAAACTACTGAGCGAGTTAATAGAAAAAGCAGAGTCAGACCTTATCTATTTTTATTCTGTTCTCGATGAACTTTCCCGTGCTCAGTCCCTTTCTGAGCTTAATGAAATTAGGGACGAGCTAACCCAGTCAGGCATTATAAAAGCACCTAAAAATGTTCCTAAAAAGAAAAAAGATAATTTACAGTTTCTTCAGTTCACAACCCCCAATAATAAAAAAATACTGGTAGGAAAAAACAACTGCCAAAACGACCTTCTCACCTTAAAAACCGCCGCAAAACAGGATATATGGTTTCATACCAAAAATCTACCCGGAAGCCATACGGTTCTGATTTCCGACTCAAATGACATAAAGGAAGAAGACATAATTTATGCGGCGTCTGTTGCAGCATATCACTCAAAAGCAAAAGAGTCCTCAAATGTACCCGTGGACTATACATTGATTAAATATGTTAAAAAACCAGCAGGTGCAAAACCGGGAATGGTAATATACACAAACGAAAAAACTGTATATGTATCTCCATATTATTTTAAAACTAACCTTGACGAAACTCAGTAATTATTATATAATGATTGTATATGTAAGAATTTAATCATATATTAGAAACGGAGAAAATCATGAACGAGTTGACTATATCAAATATTGTATCCATAATTTTAAAACGTATTTGGCTAGTTATCATAGTTGCAGTGCTTTGCGGCGCTCTCGCCTTTGGTTACTGTAGCTTCCTTGCTACCCCTGTTTACCGTGCAAATACTTCGATTTTAATAACCAACGGCGGTATTATTACAGAGAGCAGCGATGATTCTATTCAAACAAATGACCTTTCTGCGTCAATATATCTTGTAGACACCTGTGTGGATATATTAAAATCTCAAAAGATATACAAAGACCTTTCCACTGCACTGGGTGAAAAATACAGTTATTCTTCTTTAAAGGGCGGTTTTTCTATTTCCCGCAGAGATGAAGAAAGTCTTTTTATTGACATATCCTTTAGAAGTACAGATAAAGAAGAAGCTAAAATTATTGTTAATGCCTTTACTCAGTTAGCTCCTTCTTATACCGAAGAGATTCTGCCTTCAGTAACTGTGGAAATACTCGATACGGCAGACTCAACTTCCTGTGTTTACCCTCAAACTCTCTCAACAACAGTTGTTTTTGCAATGCTTGGCGCAGCAGTAATCTGCATACTCCTCGTTCTTATAGCTACTCTTGATCAGGCAATTAAAGACGAAGAAGACTTTATGGCTCACTTCGATATCCCTGTTCTGGGTTCTGTACCGGATTTTGATAACAGTCCTACCTACGCTTACAGAGCTAAAACAGGCAATGTTTCTACAGGAGGTCAGTAATTATGGAAAACAATAATATTCAAAATAAAGATACTGCTTCCAAAAAGGTTCCCTTTGCAGTTGTAGAAGCTTACAAAACTATCAGAACAAATCTTTCCTTTTCTTTACCTCAGGAGGGCTGTAAATCTTTCGTAATTTCCAGTTCCGTTCCCGGTGAGGGTAAGTCAACTACTGCTGTTAATATTGCCGTTGCTTTTTCACAGCTTGGCAAAAATGTACTTCTTATCGACGCCGACCTTCGCCGTCCCTCAATTCATAAAAAGCTAAAGCTTATAAACACAAAAGGTCTTTACACAGTTCTTTCAGGCACCGCTTCCTTTGACGACTGTGTGCAGAACTCAAACAAATTCCTTGATGTTCTTACCTCGGGTCCGCTCCCCTCTAACCCAATTGAGCTTATTGAGTCGGTAGCCCTTACTGAGCTTATTGATAAACTTCACCAGCGTTATGATTATATTATTTTCGATTCAACACCTATAAACATCGTTTCTGATGCTATTTCCCTTGCTCCCAAAACCGATGGCCTTGTGCTTGTGGTTAGAGAGAACAGCACAAGAAGAGATGACATTCATCATGCACTGTCTGCCTGTAAGTTTGCGAACATTCGTGTTCTTGGTACTATTATTAATGGTGTTAATCCTAAACATTCCCGTAAATACTCATACAGAAAGTATAAGTCAGGATACAAATATAATTATAAATACCAGTATAAGTATTAAATTATAAACCGATAGGTATCCCCTATCGGTTTCTTTTTCAGGAGGCATTATGGGCTTAATTGATATACATTCTCATATTTTACCGGGTGTTGACGACGGTGCAAAAAATCTCGAAGATTCCATTGCTCTTCTCAACCAGGAAAAAGAAAACGGTGTTTCCAGCGTTGTGCTAACCCCTCATTTTTATCCCGATATTCACACCCTTGAAGACTATAGACAGCATTGCTGCCAGGCTTTTGAAGAATTAAAAAATGCAATACAGAGTATGGAGCTTCCCGAAATATTTTTAGGCTTTGAGGTTCAGTATTTTACAGGTATTTCCAAATGCCACAACCTTGACCTACTATGCTTTAATGGCACTCATTATCTTCTTTTGGAGCTTCCTTTCCTGACACCTCTCAGTCATACAATGTTAGACGAAGTTGTTAAAATCAACCGTGACCTTGGCATCACGGTTATAATAGCTCATATTGAGCGTTACAAGGATGATAAGCTATTTAAAAAGCTTCTTAAAATTATAGACAGTCAGGATGCGAGAGCTCAGATTTCTGCCGAATCCATATTTATTAAGGACTTTAAAAAAATCACCAATAAGCTTCTCAAAAAGAATTTGGTTTCATATATTGCATCAGATGCACACTCTGTCAAAGAACGCCCTGTATATATAAAAAAAGCTGTTGACCATCTTCGCGAAAAATTTCATCCTCAGCTTATCGCCTGTATCAAAAACGGCGAACGAATTGAAAACGCTTTGAAAGGAAATAAAAATGATTAAGTCTGATGCTCTTAATTTCCGTCCTGAAAATTCGCCTTTTTACGTTACATTTCCCCTTCTTGATAAAATTGACTTTGTCAAAAATGCCTTTACCACCCGTCTTGGCGGAGTAAGCAAGGGAATGTATAGTTCTATGAATATGAGCTTTACAAACGGCGATGATAAAAACGACGTTATGGAAAACTATCGTATAATCTGCTCACAGCTTGGTGTAGATATAAATAATGTTGTTCTTTCTCATCAGACCCATACTAATAATGTACGGATTATCACAGAGGACGATTTTGGGAAAGGCATTATAAAGCTGCGTGACTATGAAAATGTCGATGGCCTGATTAGTAATGTGAGGGGTGTTACGCTGGTAACTCAATATGCCGACTGTACACCGCTTCTTTTCTGCGACCCTGTTGAAAGGGTTATTGCCACCTCTCATGCAGGTTGGCGGGGTACTGCATCCCAAATAGGACGTATAACTGTAGAAAAAATGTGCAGTCATTTCGGATGCAAGGCCGAAAATATTATTGCCGCAATAGGCCCCTCAATATGCAAAAGTTGTTATGAAGTAGACCTGCCTGTTTATGAGCCTATATCAAAAATAGATTATCTTGATATGGATAAAATTTTCACAGATAAAGGCAACGGCAAGTATATGTTTGATTTGTGGGAAACCAATAAACAGATTCTTATAAATGCAGGAATACGCCCTGAAAACATTGACGTTACCGACCTTTGCACTAACTGTAACCCCGATATTTTTCATTCACACAGATATACAGGGGGCAAACGTGGTAATCTTGCCGCAATTATTTCACTTATATAATCATCAAAACCGCTTTGGATTTTTGTTCCATTGCGGTTTTTTTGCATTATTTTAAATTTTTTCAAAAAAACACTTTACAACTTCAGCGAAATGAAGTATAATGTCACTATCATCAAAGAAACGCATTGTTTCTAAAGAAAGGAAAATCTTAAAATGAAAAAAATATTAGCTCTTATTCTCGCTGTTATGATGATTGTATGCTGCTTTGCCGGCTGTGCCAGTGAGAAGACCATTGTTGTAGGTTATACCATTTATGCACCTATGAACTATCTTGATGAAAACAATGAGCTTGTTGGTTTTGATACCGATCTTGCAAAAGCTGTTTTCGAAAATCTCGGCTACAAGGTCATTTTCCAGGAAATTGAATGGGAAAGCAAATATACCGACCTTGATTCCAGTGCAATCGACTGTGTATGGAACGGCTTCACCTGTAACACTGCAGATGACGACGGTATTCTTCGTTCCGAAAAGGTAGATTTCTCCTACAATTATATGGAAAATCGTCAGGTTATCGTTGTTAAAAAGGATTCCGGTATTGCCGCTGCTGCTGATTTAAACGGCAAGGTTGTTGCTGCTGAAAGCGGTTCTGCAGGCGAAACTTATGCTAAGAGCTTTGAGGGCATCACCTTTAAGGGCTTTACAAAGCAGACCGACTGTCTTTTCGAAGTAAATGCAGGAACCGCTGATGTTGCTGTTCTTGACGCTCAGCTTGCAAAGAGCTACTGCGGTAAGGGTGACTATGCTAACCTCACTATAATCGACGCTCTTTCCAGCGAAGTTGAATACTATGCTATCGGCTTTAAGAAAGGCAGTGAACTTACCGCAAATGTTAATGCTCAGTTAGAGGCACTTGCTAAAGATGGCACCATTAAGGCATTAGCTGAGAAATACGGTGTAGCTAACACCGCAATCACTGATTTTTCTGACCAGAAATAATAAGTCCTGTTTGGAGATTTAAAAAAATGTCATTCTTAGAAGTTACGGCTTTTTTGTTTGACGGCTTCAAAATATCACTTTTAATCTTTGCGGTGACGCTGCTTTGCGGCGCACCGCTTGGTTTACCTATAGCCTTTTGTTCTATGAGCCGTTTCAAAACAGTAAAGTCTATATCAAAGGTAGTTGTCTGGATAGTACGAGGTATTCCCCTTATGCTCCAGATATTTATAATTTATTATGTGCCCGGTCTGCTTTTTGACTTTCCTATGTTCAGTCAGATTGACCGTTATTTCTTTATTAATTACGGTATTTCAGACACCGGTAGAATTATCGCTGTACTTATCGCTTTCAGCCTTAATTACGCCTGTTATTTCTCAGAAATTTACAGAGGCGGCATTGAAAGCATTTCCAAAGGACAATATGAGGCAGGTTATGTTCTGGGTCTTAACAAATCTCAGGTTTTCAGAAAAATTATACTAAAGCAGGTTATTAAGAGAATAGTACCGCCTATGTCTAATGAAATCATTACTCTTATAAAGGACACTGCTTTAGCCAACTGTATAGTTGTATGTGAAATTATAAAACAGGCAAAAGAGCTTGCCGCAACAAAAGCAATGGTATGGCCGCTTTTCTATACAGGCGTATTCTATCTGCTTTTCGTAGGCATTTTAACTATAGTCCTGGGCAAACTTGAAAAGAAGCTCAGCTATTTCAGGAGTTAACGGATATGGCAATATTAGAGGTTAAAAACATAAAAAAGAGTTTCGGGAAAACCGAGGTTCTAAAAAATATAAGTTTCTCTCTTGAAAAAGGTGAGGTTCTTGCCATAATCGGTTCATCGGGTAGCGGTAAAACAACCCTGCTTCGCTGTCTTAACTTTCTTGAAACTCCTGATAACGGCTCAATAACCGTTGACTCAAAGGTTCTTTATGACAGTGAGGATAAAACTACATTAAGTGACGAAACAATAAGGCAAAACCGTCTTCACTTCGGACTTGTGTTTCAGAACTTCAATTTGTTCCCACAGTACAATGTTTTAGAAAATGTCACACTCGCCCCTACCCTTCTTAAAAGAGGTACAGACGAGGAAATCAAGGAGAAAGCATTAGAGCTTATCGGCGAAGTAGGTCTTACCGAAAAAATAGATTCTTATCCCTGTCAGCTCTCAGGCGGTCAGCAACAGCGTGTAGCCATTGCCCGTGCCCTTGCTATGAACCCTGATATACTTTGTTTTGACGAACCCACAAGTGCTTTGGACCCTGAGCTTACAGGCGAGGTACTTAAGGTAATAAAAGGTCTTGCATCTGCTGACAGCACTATGATAGTAGTTACTCACGAAATGGAATTTGCCAAAAATGTTGCCCATAAAGTAATATTTATGGCTGATGGAGTAATTGAGGAAATGGGAACACCAGAAGAGGTATTCGATAATCCCAAAAGTCCCAAAACCAAAGCCTTTTTGGCTAAATCCCTTGAAACAATATAGGAGAGATATGAATGTCTAAAATCGACGATGCTATGATAAATGAGCTTTATAAGGTCATAGTCAGTTTAGAAAGCGTAGAGGACTGTAAGCTTCTGTTTGAAGACCTGTGTACTCATAAAGAGGTTGAAAATATGGCTCAGAGAATATGCGCTGCAGCTCTTCTCAAAAAGGGTGAAACATATAATCAGGTTATGCAAAAAACAGGAATTGCCAGTGCAACCCTCGCCCGTGTTTCAAGCTGTGTCAAATACGGCAAAGGTTATGACAAATTTATAAAATAAAAATGACGGTTTAAAACCGTCATTTTTTTAGTTTTGTTTTCTGACAACCCCGTATTCGTCGTCAAGACGGAATGCGGGGCAATTTTTGGTTTGAAGAAAGGAAACCACCTCATCCTCATCCATACTTGCCATACATTCGTAGGTTTCAAATTCCTCGTTATACGCGAAATTCGCACATATATCACAGGAAGAAACAACTTTCTTTTTATTCACAATTAAGCCTTGCCGATAGAACCGAAGAGTTCCATTTTCTCCTTAACGGTAGCCTTGATAGCCTCTACACCGGGAGCAAGAACTTTTCTTGGGTCGAAGCCTTTGCCCTGAAGGTCTTTACCTGCTTCAATATATTCTCTTGTAGCAGCAGCGAAAGCAAGCTGACATTCGGTATTAACGTTAATTTTGGAAACACCAAGAGAAATAGCCTTTTTAATCATATCAGCAGGGATACCTGTACCGCCGTGAAGAACGAGGGGCATATCGCCTGTGAGCTGTTGAATAGCGTCAAGTGTATCAAAGGAAAGACCTGCCCAGTTTTCAGGATACTTACCGTGAATATTACCAATACCCGCAGCAAGCATTGTAATACCAAGGTCAGCAATCATTTTACATTCCTTGGGGTCAGCACATTCGCCTGTACCAACAACGCCGTCTTCTTCACCGCCGATAGCACCAACCTCAGCCTCAAGAGAAAGACCAAGCTCATCACAGATAGCAACAAGTTCTTTTGTCTTTTCAATGTTTTCCTCAATGGGATAATGAGAACCGTCAAACATTACAGAAGAGAAACCTGCTTCAATGCACTTCTTTGCACCCTCATAAGAGCCGTGGTCAAGGTGAAGAGCAACAGGAACGGTAATGCCAAGTTCATTAATCATACCGTTAACCATACCAACAACCGTGGTATAGCCGCACATATACTTACCGGCGCCCTCAGATACACCTAAAATTACGGGAGAATTAAGCTCCTGAGCAGTCTGAAGAATAGCCTTGGTCCATTCAAGATTGTTGATGTTGAACTGACCTACAGCATATTTTCCGGCCTTTGCCTTTGTAAGCATTTCTTTTGCAGATACTAACATTTTATTTTCCTCCTAATTACGCTTTATGCGTCTTTAAATTTACTTTTATATTTTATACCAAATCGCTAAATAAATCAATACTAAATAATAATAAAAATAAAAGCACAGAGAAGTAATTCTCTGTGCAATATTCCCCGATTAATAAAAGTCAACCGGAATGTTAAGTACAAATGTAAAGCAATTAAGCCTCAACGATAGCCTCTACAGGACAACCGCCAGCACATGCACCGCAGTCAATGCACTTATCAGCATCAATTGCGAATTTGTCATCAGCCTCAACGATAGCCTCTACAGGACAACCAGCTGCACAAGCGCCACAGCCGATACATTCATCAGTAATTTTGTAAGCCATTCCGGAACACCTCCTGTCAATTCGTGTAAAAGACTAATCAGTCTTTATATACATTGTACTACTTTTTTTAAAAAAAGCAAGTATTTTATTCCTGAATCTCTTCTTCGCTCTTAATTGGCTTTTTATTCTTGCCTTTTGAGAGCACCGTAACCCTATCTCTGTGAGTTTTAAACGGAAGTCCGTCATTCTCATCAATCTTTACAATAAGATTGCCTGTAATCACATTAACATCAACGACAACACCTGTTCCCGCCTCGGTTTTTACTACAGATCCAACAGAGGGTGTCTTTTTAAGAAGATACTCATAAGCATCCTGCTCATATTTAAGACAGCACATAAGCCTTCCGCAGCTTCCCGATATTTTGGTAGGATTAAGGGAAAGGCCTTGTTCCTTTGCCATTTTTATTGAAACAGGCTGAAAGCCGTTTAAAAACCTCGAACAACAGAAAGGCTGCCCGCAGATACCGATTCCGCCTAACATTCTTGCCTCGTCACGAACACCGATCTGTCTTAGCTCAATTCTTGTGTGGAAGGTTGCAGCAAGGTCCTTTACAAGCTCACGGAAATCCACTCTTCCGTCAGAGGTGAAAAAGAAAATCAGTTTAGAGCCGTCAAAGGAATACTGAGCCTCAATAAGCTTCATATCAAGGGCATGGGCAAGTACCTTTTCCTCGCAGATTTTAAAGGCATCCTTTGCTTTTTCTTTATTCTCCTCAACCTTCTTAATATCCTTTTCCGTAGCGTTACGCAGAGCTTTTTTAAGAGGCTGAACGATTTTGTCATCCTCAACACTGTGGTTCCCTTCGCTAACAGTACCGCACTCAATACCCTGAGCCGTTTCTACAACAGCAAGACTTCCTGTTTTGTAAACCTTGCCGTCGGGGTCAAAATAATAGTCAGCACCGTCTGCTTTAAATCTAACAGATATAACCTGTGTCATAACTATCTCCTTATTACTATAGTTTAAAATCTGCTGCTAATTTAGAAAACAGCAGCGGTAAATTAATATTACCCTGAGAAAGAGTCCTTGCTTCTTTAACGCAGTCATACCTCTGAGTATTCTTTTTAACACTTTCTCCCTTTTGTGCTTTTTCTTTTATATCGCACAAAAGAATATAGGAAAGATGGGAGAGAAATTCCTCTGTTGCCACCCTTTCTTTTTCAAGTGGTAATGTAATGGTAAGAAGGTCATACATACTACCAAAGTCAGCGCACTGAAAATATTCAGTTGCCATACCATAGGTGTTGTTCTTGTTCTTCTTTTTCTTATCCATTCGTGAAATAACGTTTCCTATCTGAAGACCATTTTCCCTTAAAAGCTGTTTGGCTTCAGAAACTGATATATCCTTAAGTTCCGCAATATAGTCAGCGGCAACCTCTAAGGACGGCTCAGTAAGTGTATAGGTAACACATCTGGATAAAACCGTAGGCAAAAGACTAGCACGGGAATTAACCTGCAGAATAAACACAACATCTCCGGGTGGTTCTTCAAGCACCTTTAGAATTGTATTTTGCGACTGAGAACTTAAGGTATCGGCAAAATCAATATTAAATACCTTACGATTACTCATCTGAGGTCTTATATAAACCTGCTCACGCATTTTCCTTATTTGGTCTACACCGATATTTTTCTTTTTCTCCTCGGGAGCAATATAGAACACATCGGGATGAGTTCCCACTTGGGCAAGATGACAGTTGTTGCATTTTCCACAGGGCACATCTTTGCTTTCGCAAAGACAGGAAGCTATAATATACTGAGCAAGGGTAGATTTACCGCTTCCCTGCTCACCCTCTATTATAATAGCATGAGGAATTCTTCCGCTACATAACACCTGTTCTAAAGCTGTTTTTACACCTTCGTTTCCGGCAAGAGGGAATCTCATAGTACAAAACCGACCTTTTTCATTACCTTGCTCATAGTTTTTCTCGAAGCATAATAAGCCTTTTCGGCGCCCATTTTAGAAAGATCTTCAAGCTTTTTCTTATCAGAAATATATTCGTTATATCTTTCTCTTACGGGACTAAGACAATCGGCAACCGCCTCACCTACGCTGAGTTTAAACTCACCATAGCCACAGCCCTCAAACTTCTTTACTGTTTCATCGGCAGATATTCCCATAACTACACTATAAATATCAATAAGATTATTTATACCGTGCTTACCCTCCGCAACACAGATTTTTGCATCACTATCGGTAACGGCACGCTTAAACTTGCGGATAATATCCTCCTTAGTATCAAGAAGAGAAATATATCCGTTAGGATTCTCGTCAGATTTAGACATTTTCTTGGTGGGGTCAGCAAGTGACATTACTCTTGCACCGCCCTTACCGATAAGAGGCTCAGGCACAGTGAACACATCGCCGTAAAGATTATTAAAGCGTGTTGCAATATCACGGGTTATTTCAAGATGCTGTTTCTGGTCGTGACCGACAGGAACAAAGTCAGGCTGATAAAGAAGAATGTCAGCCGCCATAAGAGCAGGATAAGCAAAAAGACCTGCATTGATATTGTCAGCGTGACGCGCAGACTTATCCTTGAACTGAGTCATACGGGAAAGCTCACCAAACTGGGTATAGCAAGAAAGAATCCATGCAAGCTGACTGTGAGCAGGAACCTGTGACTGTATAAATAAAGTGCTTTTTTCGGGGTCAAGACCTAAAGCAAGAAATAGAGCATACATAGAATATATCTGCTGTCTTAGTTTCGCAGGCTCCTGTCTTACGGTTATAGCGTGAAGGTCAGCAACCGCAAATGTGCAATCATATTCTTCCTGCATATTCACCCAATTTTTAAGTGCTCCCAGATAATTACCCAATGTGGGAATACCGCTGGGCTGAATACAGCTTAAAACCTTTTTCTTTTGTGTCTGTTCACACATACCAATTACTCCTTTGAGTTATATACATATATTCTAAATTATTTTAACATAAAAACTGCTGATACACAAGCAAAATATTATATTTTCAAAAAAATAGCAACAGAATTTAAGTTCTGTTGCTATTTTGCATTTTACATTATGTTTTTTGTTGCAATTATATCTGTCGAGTATATATCAGAAATAATAACATCGCCTATTTTTACAGGAGCCTCTACCTGAGTGTTTCTGATAATTTCCATTATTTCTTCAATTTTATCCTTTGGAACAGCACCCAGCGTCTTAACACTTACCATAGTATCTGTTCTATTAGCAACTCTGACAATGGAAGTAACTGTTCTAAGCGGATTGGTGCACTCGGCTATTGCATAGTTTTCACCGCGTTTACAGGCATTTCCCTCTACAGTAATTATATCCGACACAATTTTTGCTTTCAACTGACAACCTCGAGGGCAAATAATACATATAATATTCTTTTCCATCATATTTCCTCCAGTTCTACAGTTACGCTTTTCTCTATCTTTTCAAGTTCTGCTTTTTTAAGGGTGATTTTTTCCATTTCACCCGGAACAGCACGTATACGCTTTTCACTTTTCAGCAAGGTTTCCCCACATTTAACATCAATTCTTACTGCACCGCAAGGCTTTGTGACCCTAAAAAACAGCGACACACTTTCAGAGTCTGTACCAAAGGACTGAGGAAGCAGATATCTTACACCGTTGCCCGCAATACTTACTGCCGTATTTTCTGTTTTGAGCTGTCCCTTTACATACATTGCGGCACCCTTTCCTGCTATTTCAGCCTCATCCGAAACATAGTCCACAAGATCGTGTACCTGTAGCACATTACCGCAAGAAAAAATTCCCTCAACACTTGTCTGACGGTGCTGGTCTACAACTGCACCGCTTGTTATCGGGTCAATTACTATACCCGCACCCTTTGTCAATTCGTTTTCAGGAATAAGTCCAACAGACAAAAGCAGGGTATCACATTCTATGTAGCGTTTGGTTTCTTCGATAATATGCCTGTTTTCGTCAACCTGAGCTATTGTTACACCGCTTAGTCTGTCCTTGCCGTGAATCTGTGCAACGGTAGTATTAAAATAAAGCGGTATACCGAAATCATCAAGACACTGAACTATATTTCGGGTAAGTCCACCTGAATATGACATAATTTCACAGACAGCCTCAACCTTTGTTCCTTCAAGAGTCATTCTTCTTGCCATTATAAGACCTATATCGCCCGAGCCTAAAATAACAGCCTTTTTACCAACCTTATAACCCTCAATATTAACAAGCTTCTGTGCAGTTCCCGCACTGTAAACGCCTGAAGGTCGGCTTCCTGCAATATTGAGTGCTCCTCTGCTTCGCTCTCTGCAGCCCATAGCAAGTATAACCGCCTTTGCCTGTATCTCAAGAACTCCATTTTTATTTACGGCAGTTACAACTCTATCCTTTGTCACACCTATTACAGTTGTTTCGCAAAGAACCTCTATATTTCTTAGCTTCACCATTTCCTCATAATGAGCCGCATATTCAGGGCCCGTCAGTTCTTTACCAAGCTTATGAAGGCCGAAACCGCTATGTATACACTGGCGTAAAATTCCGCCTGCCTGCTTTTCTCTGTCAAGCACCAGTATATCCCTTATACCGCTGTCATACGCTGCACAGGCAGCGGCAAGACCGGCAGGGCCACCACCTATAATTACAATATCGTGTTTTTCCATATTCTACCTCTATAGCTTTCCTGAAAGAATTTCAGAAGCCTTTCCTTTTTTTGTAATTTGTTCCATAGGAATACCCGTTTCTTCGCTTAAAATTCTCATTAGCGTAGGTACACAAAATCCGCCCTGACATCTGCCCATAGAGCTTCTTGTACGCCTTTTAATACCATCAATATCACAGGGGCGTGGCTCTCTGCGAATTGCCGCCCGTATTTCCCCCTCTGTAACCTGTTCACATCTGCAAACCATTTTACCGTAAAGGGAATTCTTCTTTATAAATTCATTCTTTTCATCAGTGCTCATTTTGGAAAAGAAATTAGGGTCATCCATTTCTCCGTCCCAATTTTGCTTTGCTATAAGCTCAAGTCCGTCAGACTTAAGCTCATCCACGGCATACTGCGCAATAGCCACACAGCTTGTAAGTCCGGGAGAATCAATAGCGGCAATATTAAATAGTCCATCAACTTTCTTGCTGGGTTCAATAATAAAATCTCCTGAAGAAATTGAAGCACGAACACCTGTAAAGGATGTAATTACTGCTCTATAATCCACCTTTTCACTGCTAAGACCTGCTTTTCTTTTTATAGTTTCAAGGCCCTGAGCAGTTGTATCGGTAAATTCAGGTGAATCAACTGCTTCGGCAGTAGGTCCTACAAGCAAATTGCCGTGAACAGTAGGTGTAACCAAGACGCCTTTTCCCGATTTCGTAGGAATCTGAAATATTGTATGCTTTACCAGGTTTCCCTCTGTTTTATCAAGCAACATATATTCACCTTTTCTGGCAATTATCTCTATACTGTCGTCCCCGCAAAGTGAGGCTATTTTTCCGCTAAGGCAACCCGCACAGTTGATTATACGCTTAGCCTCTGCTCTTTCACCCTCAACGGAAGAAATTACAAAGATACTGTCGTTTTTATCAATATGGGCAACCTCGAAATTTCGCCTGAGTTCAACTCCGTTCTTCATGGCATTTCCCACAGCAGCTATACATAGCTCATAGGGCGAAATAATACCTGCCGTCCGAGATACCAAAACCTTGGTAATTTTCTCGGACAAAGCAGGCTCTTCTTCTCTCGCTTTATCTCCCGAAATGATTTCAACTTGGGGTATGTTATTTTTTATAGCCCTTTCATGAAGTGCATCAAGCTCTTTTTCGCCCTCACTGTCAAAGGCACAAACAAAAGAGCCGTTATTTAAAATAGGTACCTTAAGCTTTTCTGCCGCTTCATAAAGAAGAGGTACTCCTCTACTGTTCATAAGTGCTTTCAAGGTATCGGGGTCAGGGTCAAATCCGCCGTGAACAATCCCGCTGTTTGCCTTACTCGCACCGCAAGAAACATCATTTTCTTTTTCAATAAGCAGTATGTTAAGGTTATATTTAGACAGTTCTCTTGCCGTAAAAGCACCTATAACACCTGCACCTATAATTGCTATATCATATACCATATCTATTTCTCCCCCAAAAATACAGAGCGGTAATTCCGCTCTATATTTTTTCTATTTTTTTAATACTTGTATCGGTAAGCAGTGACGCAATAACAAGGTCGGCAGTATTTTCGTCCGAATCAACCACGCTTACTATAACACTTAAATCCTCCTGTCGTTCCATTGAAGCAACATGGAAAGCGCTCTCTGTTATATATTTATAGGCATTTCCGAAATCCTCGGGATTTTCAGGATAAATTCTGATTTTGCAAATCTTTTCCTTGCTTTTATTCTGCAACATTCTTGTAACGGGACGCAATGCAAGCATAACACCGATAATAATAACCGCCATTACAATACTTACAAAATAATAACCCGAGCCTATTATCAGTCCAAGACAGGCGGTTGCCCAAAGTCCCGCCGCAGTAGTAAGACCGCGTATACGCTTTCCGTGAACAAGAATACATCCGGCACCCAAAAAACCTATTCCGCTTACCACCTGAGCACCGATTCGCATTACATCTCCGCCGAAATCCTCAACAATAAGCTGACTCATTACCATAACTCCCGCACTGCCAAGACACACAAGGATATGCGTTCTGAGTCCGGCATCATGATTTGTTCCTGAGCGCTCAACACCGATTATGCCTCCAAGAATTACAGCAACAATAAATCTCACAATTATATCAAGAGCGTTCGAAGGAAACATACTAAAAAAGTCAGACATACCACAAATCTTCCTTTCCTGTCGAAACTGCCGAAGCTCCGCTGGAGAGGGCTTCGGTTATTTCAGCCTTACTTTCAATAAGACCGCCTGCAATAACAGGAATACCGCGAGAAGCAAAACGGGAAATAACCTTTCCGATAACACCGGGAATAATCTCTATGAAATCAGGAGAGCAAACCGAAAGCATTTCCTCAATACTCTCAATTCCCTGAGAATCCAGAGCAAAGAAACGCTGTACCGTAATAAGCCCCATATCCTTAGCCTGACGTATAAGCTTACCTCTTGTGCTTATGATTCCGTCAACGCCCAAATTTGCAAGGAACTGAATTCCTGTTTTATCACTGGCAATTCCATCGGCAAGGTCAATATGAACAAGTATATACTTTCCCGCACCGTGCACTGCTTCAATATCCTCCTTTATTGTAAGAAGATCAGCCTTCATATGCACAAGAATCTCTGCAGGAGATTTAAGTGCCTTGGAAAGCTCAGAAGCATGTACCGTTGCTATAACGGGAAATTGTTCAAGAGAATCTTTAAACTCATTTAAGGTCATAAAAATCACCTTTTTCCAAAAAAATAAAAAAAGACGCAAAAAACCACAGGGTTCAACCTGTAGCTTTTGCATCTCCATAACTCATTCAGCGAAAATATTCTAACACATATTTATTATATTGTCAACACAATTATTCCGCTTTTTTATCCTCTTTTAACATATCGCGGATTTCTTTAAGAACAGATATTTCATCCTCTACGGGAGCTGCCGATTCCTCAGCCTTTTCCTCTTCTTCCTTTTTCTTGTGAAGAAGATCCTGAAGCTTCTTTTCGGCATTCATCATAACCTTAAGAGCAACAAAAATAGAGAAAGCGATAATAAGAAAATCTATTATAGACTGTAAGAATACACCGTATGTAACGGCATTTTCGGGAACAATCTCAACGCCATTTTCAACAACTGCCTTTGAAATAACATATTTAAGGTCAGAAAGATTTCCCTGTCCTGTCATAGCACCGATAAGCGGATTAATGATGTTATTAACAAGTGCGGTTACAATTTCCTTAAAGGCACCGCCCACAACAACACCGACAGCCATATCAAGCACATTGCCCTTCATAGCAAACTCTTTAAATTCCTGAAAAAACTTTTTCATTTAAGTTTCCCCCAACGTATTTAATTTTATGTCGTCATTGTACCACAGACTTCTCAAGAAATCAATAAAAACCGCAGAAATTTCTGCGGTTTTTATTATTAGACTCTACCGTAAGAAGAGCTATTATCTTCAAATACTTCTACAGTATCCTTTTTTGCCTTTGAGCCTTTTACCCTTTTCATAAGCTCTGATTTATAAAGTTCGGCATCAAAAGGAATTTCAATCTCTTTATTAAGAAAATCCGAAAGATGCATAGCGTTTGATAAAATCAGTCCGTTTATACCCTCTCTGCCGTCAGCAACAAGCTCACCCTTTGAGAGAATTTTATCGGCAAAGGCATTGAGAACCCCTACATGAGCAGTGTGCTGTCCATCGGTTTCTACTTCGATTTCCTTTACGGGAATAGCAGCAAAGGGTCTTTGATTTGTAGCAGAAAATTCCTGCTCAGTCATTTCAAACTCCCAAACCCTGAGTTTTCCGTCCTCCACAACAAGCTTTGCCTTATCCATCTGTATTTCAAATCTGTTTGAGCCGCATCCGTCACCGGTGGTGGTAATAAACGTACCTGTTGCACCATTTTCGTACTCTACATAAGCGGTAACATCATCCTCAACCTCAATATCGTGCCATTTACCATATTTAAGCTTTGCGTGTACTTTAACAGGCATACCGCATATCCATTGCCATAAATCAAGCTGATGAGGACACTGATTAAGCAGAACTCCTCCGCCCTCTCCTGCCCAGGTAGCGCGCCAATCTCCTGAGTTATAATAAGCCTGAGATCGATACCAGTTTGTTATAAGCCAGTTAGTTCTTCTTATTTGTCCGTATTTCCCCGATTTGACAAGCTCACGCATCTTCCTGTAAAGACAGTTTGTTCGCTGATTAAACATCATACCGAATACAACATCGGGATTTTCATCAGCCACAGCATTCATTTCTTCAACCTGCTGAGTATAAACTCCTGCGGGCTTTTCCACCATAACGTGTATTCCCTTTTTCATACTCATTATAGCAAGGTTTGTATGGTCATAATGAGGTACAGCCACAAGACAAGCATCAATTTTTTTGCTGTCCAGCATTTCCTCTGCAGAACTAAAATAGCTTACATCCTCTCCAAACACACCCTTAGCGGCTTCAAGACGACTATCCTTTATATCTGCTATAGCAGTTAGCACAACATCGGGACACTTGCCATTAAAAACATTATCCGCGTGAGCACTTCCCATATTACCGTAACCGATTATACCAAGTCTTATTTTCTCCATAATTTATATACTCCTTTACTTAAAGCCCATAGCCTTAAGATTATTATAGCTTCTCTTCAAACATTCAAAGGGGTCTTCACCGTAACATTCATCCTGTTCCACCAGCATATATTTTGTACCCGCTTTTTCAGCCTTGCCGAATACTCTGTCAAAATTAATATTCCCCTCACCTATAACCGCCATTTTTCTGTCAAAAGTATGGTCCTTAAGGTGAATACAGGGCACTCTGCCCGAAAGTTTTTCTATCCAGAAAGCCGGGTCAGCACCTGCCGTCTGAACCCAATATGTATCAAGAGTAAATCCTAAAAGGTCGGCAGGAAACATTTCTTCATAATGGGCAAGTATCGTCTTATTTTCATATCTTGCAAACTCGTGGGCGTGGTTATGGTACATAAGATATTTACCGTTTTCTTTAAGCACCTTAGCTGCCGACATAAACTTTTGCGCGAGTAAATCAGGAGTTTCGCCCTTTTCGACACTGAATGCAAAATGTCCTATTCCAACATAGTCACAGCCTAAAACCGAATGGACTTGCACTACACTTTTTGTTTCTTCGGTTATTTTAACAGGCGGTGTATGGGTAATAACGCAGGAAAGACCGTTTTTGTTCAGTTCACCCTTTAGCCAGTCGGCGTCATACTCACAGGTTCCCGAAATCTGCACATATTCATAGCCTATATCTGCAACCTTTTTTAAGGACTCGGCAAGCTCGTCTGTGGTTTTGCAAAAATCTCTTAATGTATAAAACTGAGCACCAATTCTCATTACAGCATCCCCTTTAAAGCAACACAGGCAGCATCAAAGGCTTCATCCCCACTGCTATAGCTTGTAATTCCTATTTTAGATTCTTCCCCTGCCTGTTCAAGCGCTTCAAGTCCACTGAATACCTTCAGATGAGGCTCAACGGTAACCGCATTTCCACCGCGCTTTATATATTCTTTTAAAATATAGGGAAGATTACCCACACCTTGTCCTGCAGGAACAACATTACCGTCATAAAGGGCATCCTTGATATGAAGATAATACACATAATCCTTAAGCATTTCATAGGCCTTAACTGTATCCTGACCGCTTTGTATAAAATTAGCAGGGTCAAATACACACTTAAGCTCAGTAAAGGTTTTGTGAAGGTCAAGACATCTTTCTGCAATATCTCCATATATACCCTTTTCATTTTCGTGGCAAAGATTTACACCATACTGTTCTGCCACTTCAAGCATTTTACCAAGACGATCAATTACCTCTCCTCTTATATCTTTAGGAGATATGGTTTTAGGATAATAAAAGGAAAACATACGTATATTTTTCGTGTCCATAACATTAGCAATTTCACAGGTATGTCTTAGTAACTCCAGATGCCCACTAAAATCATCACATCCTATAGTGGTTTTACCTATTGGAGAGCCGATACTCCATACACAAAGACCGTTAGCATCAAGCTTTGACTTAACCTCCTTAGCCTTATGGATAGAAATCTCCGATACATTTGTACCATCTACATTACGAATCTCAAGCCCCTGAAGTTTATTTCGTTTCATGGCGAGTATTTGACTGTCAATCAAAGGACTTGCTTCGTCTGCAAAAGCATAAATATTCATAACCAAACACCTCTTTTAATTTATATTTTTATTATAAATCTGTTATATTTTCATATCAATTACAAATAATGCCTAAAAAACATTGCAAAAATCACTATTTGGATGTATAGTTAAAAAAGGAGATGTTTATATGGATATTAAAATCACTTCTGTATGGTGCACAACCAAAAATCCCACTCAGTCACAGTTTTATTTGCATACGCATAATGAATATGAAATTTTCTGCATACTTTCAGGAAACGCACAATACTCTGTTGAAGGTAACAAGTATAAGCTTATGCCGGGTGATATTATGATAATGCGAAAAAACGAATTCCATTATCTTTTACTTAAATCAAACGAGCCTTACGAAAGAATTGTAGTAAATTTTTCTGTTGATGCAGAAATGGAAAGCAACGACCTTTTAGCCCCATTTATTTGTCGCAAGGCCGGTGAAAGAAATCATTACCGCCCTTCTTCTCTTCAATATAATCATATGCTTTACTACCTGAAAAAGCTTTGTAAAGCAAACACAATGCAAAAAAAGTCATGCTACCTTTTGCCCTTTCTTAGCGAGCTAAATGAAGCCTTTGAATTGGACTTTAATTCACAAAAGCCTACAAAGGATAAAGCAACACACATAATAAATTATATAAACAGCCATTTAGAAGAGGATATTTCCCTTACAGGTGTTTCTGAAGATTTTTTTATAAGCAGCAATCATATCAACCGCATAATAAAGGAAACCTCCGGCACTACATTTTGGGAATATGTCACAGTAAAAAGACTATCCCTTGCCAGAGAGCAAATAAAGTCGGGACGAAAACCAATAGAGGCGTGTTTTTCTTCAGGCTTTAAGGATTATGCCACCTTTTTCCGTTCCTATAAAAAGCATTTTGGTGTTTCTCCCAAAGCAGATAAAAGCCCCATCCCACTTACTGAAATTCAGAACTAAAAAAGCATCCTTGCATTGTACTACAATGCAAGGATGCTTTAATACTACTAAGTATCTGAGCCTGTTTCGTTTCCTGAACTGTCTGACTCATCGCTATTATTACTGTCTGTGCTTTCTTCATTTTGCTCTTCATCTTGTGAAGAATCATTATTTAAATCAGAGGAATCACCCTCCTGTATATCTTTTGACGAAGAACCGCTGTTGTTCTCACTGTCCGAGGAGGCTTCCTCACTTTCCTCTGTTACCGAAGACTCTTTTTCTTCATTTTCTTCTACCGATGTATAGGATGAAGTAATACCGAAATACTCCTCAAGGGTGAGTCCACTCTCTTTAATTTTGGTAGAAAGCTCGATTCCTACATATCTTATATGCCACGCCTCATATTTATAGCCTGTAATATCCTCCTTACCCTCAGGATAACGAAGAATAAAGCCATATTCCCAGCAGTGTGCGGCTATCCATTCTCCAACATTTTTATATGTATTATTATAGGCAACGGTACTTGCACTGTTAACATCAATTGCAAGGCCTGCCTGATGCTCTGAATGTCCCGGCCGTGCAGAATATCTATCTGCCGCCGCAACACCGTCACGCTTACAGTAATAGCTATACAGCTCATCTTGTCTGTAATAATTTCTATATCCCGATGAAATCCACACATTAATTCCATCCTTTTTAGCACCTGCCTTCATTTTTTCAAAGGCAGTCTTGCAAACAGAGTTAAGACCGGGATTATAGCTTTTTGGCAAGGAATAGGTTTTGTTTACAACAAGCACTCCGCCAATATATGTAACACCATCTTTCACCTTTATTGTATATCCTTTAGAGGTAGTACCTACAATGGTTCCGCCGCTTACTGTTACAGCCTCAAATCCAAAAGGTGTATTGTCTTCCTCTGACACCTGACCGTTGTTTTCCTCGCTTGAGGACTGGGGTGCAGAGCTTTCCTCTATATTGCTTTCCTCACTGCTTACACTTACAGGTTCAGACTGACTTTCGTTTTCTTCGGGCTTTTTACCGCAACTGCAAAACACAAAAATAGTACACAAAAGCAGACATAAAACTCTTATAACATTTTTCATTATGTTTCACTTCTTATTCGTAATATACATATATTATATTTTCTGTGTGACATTATGTCAACCTTGAAAATATATTGATTATGTAAGTATATTTTGATATACTATAATAAAGGAGCTGAGCTTATGAGAATTTGTGTTTACGGGGCAGCTTCCCCGACAATTGATAAAAAATATATAGAAATAACCGAAGAAATGGGAAAAGCTATGGTAAAGCGTGGCCACAGTCTTGTTTTCGGCGGCGGAGGCAACGGACTAATGGGTGCTACCGCCAGAGGAGTAAAATCAGAGGATGGATATATCATGGGCGTTATCCCAAAATTTTTCAGAGATGAAGAAATTGAAGCGGTATGCGATATTTGTGACAAGCTTATTGAACCTGATACAATGAGGGAAAGAAAGCAGATTATGGAGGAAAACTGCGATGCCTTTATGGTGGTACCCGGTGGAATAGGCACCTATGAGGAATTTTTCGAAATTCTGACCTCAAAACAGCTATGCCGTCATAATAAGCCTATAGCTATTTATAATCAAATGGGTTATTACAACGAGCTTTATGCTACTATGGTGCAAGCGGTTAAAAAGAACTTTATAAAACCTGACTGTCTTGAGCTCTTTAAAATATCAGATAATCTTGATGAGCTTTTCAGTTATATTGAAGCTCCGCAAAAGCAAAGAACCGTAAAGGATTTAAAAGAAGGTTAAAAATGAAAAAAAGTACAAAAGCCGTTCTCATTACAGCAGGTATCGCCTCTGCCTTAGGCGCAGGGGTGGCATATCTTGCAACAGCCAATTATCTTTTAAAGGTAGCCCTTGACCGAAGTCAGCCCAAGGCAAAAGGCAGAAGCAAAAAAAGGCTCACGGGAAACGACGATTACTCAAAAATGCTTGAAGCTATGATGAATGCATCTGCTGAGCTTGAAAAGGAAAGCTTTGAAACGGTGGAAATCGAAAGTCACGACGGCATAAAGCTGGTGGGACACTGGTACTGTCCGCAAAACCCCAAGCGCGTTATAATCGCTATGCACGGCTGGCGTTCAGGCTGGTCGCAGGATTTCGGTGTTATATCTCCCTTCTGGCATAAAAATGACTGCGCTGTGCTTTATGCAGAGCAACGGGCTCAGGGCAACAGTGAGGGAGAATATATGGGATTTGGTCTGCTTGAACGTTTTGACTGTCTTGAATGGACTAAATATATAGCAGAAAAAACAGAGTCTAAGCTTCCCGTATATCTTTGCGGCGTTTCTATGGGCGCTACCACCGTTCTTATGACGGCTGGCTTTGAGCTACCGAACTGTGTTAAGGGAATTATTGCCGATTGCGGCTTTACCTCTCCCCACGCTATATGGAAGCATGTAGCAGAGAACAATCTGAAAATACCTTTCGGGCTTTACAGTGCGGTAGTTAATGATATGTGCAAAAAGCGTATTCAGGCAACAAGCGACGAATACTCATGTATACAGGCCATGCAAAACTGCACAGTTCCCGTGCTTTTTGCCCACGGCACCGACGATAAATTCGTACCTATTGAAATGACCTTCGAAAATTATAAGGCTTGTTCTGCACCTAAAAAGCTTTTTGTTGTCCCCGGTGCTGCCCACGGAATGAGCTATTTTGTAGATAAGGACGGATATGAAGCCGCCACCCTTAAATTTTGGGAAGAGTATGATAAATAAACTAAAGACCTTGAACAAATACAGTTCAAGGTCTTTCTTGTTATCTAAAGTGTTTCGATAAATTTTGTGATTTTATCAGCTAATATCTCATAACCCTTATCACAGGGATGAAGTCCGTCAGGCATATACATTTCTTTAATTACGGGAATTTTTGGCTGAAGTCCGCTGTTTTTGAACAAATCAAGCACAGGAAGTGAATAATACTCTGCAACCTCACGAATAATCTCAACATAGGTTTTAAGGGTTGCTACATTATTTTCTTTATCTCCGTCACCTTTCATATTATCCTCATTGCATCTGTGAAGAGGTGTTAAAATTCCTATTTTAGCGGTTGGATATTTCTCTATAAGAGAGATATAAAGGCAGTGCAGCGCTCCGTAAAAAGTATTTACGGTGCGGTCGTCCATAGTACCCAAAGGTGCATCCCCATGTCCAAAATCATTGGTACCGCCAAAAACGATAACACAGTCAGCTTCAGGCTCCATTTCTTCAACACGAGAAATAAAATCCTTATCCCATACAGGATTAACAGATACCTTAGATTGTCGAGCAATTCTTGTTCCGCCAATACCATAATTATTGCAAATTGCACCGGTATTTTCCGCAATAAGATTAGTAAAGCGTTTTTCTACACTACTTGCTCCCGAACCCGCTGTTATACTGTCACCTAAAAAATTAATTTTTTTGCCCTTTAATTCCATATAATCACCTTATTTTCAATTTTTATTAATTTTAATACTTTTATTTAGAAATGTAAAGGAAATTAATGAAAATAATTACGTATAAAAAAGAAAAGCTACACATTGTGTAGCTTTTTTGGCGCGCCCGGCGCGATTCGAACGCACGGCCTTTCGCTTAGGAGGCGAACGCTCTATCCAGCTGAGCTACGGGCGCATATTTTCGCCCACTAATATTAGTGGGCGTTTTTATATCAATCTCTGTATCCGTTGGGGTTATTCTTCTGCCAACGCCAAGTATCAATACACATTCTCTCTATATTGTACTGTGCCTCCCAGCCTAAAATTTCCTTAGCCTTAGATGCATCAGCGTAAACTTCGTCAGGATCTCCCGGACGACGAGGTGCAATAACAAAGGGAATTTCCATTTCTGCGGCTTTACCGAAAGCATCCTTAAGCTGAAGCACAGATACACCGTTACCTGTACCAAGATTAAAGGCTTCACAGGACTGGTTATTAAGTGCCCAGTTAACTGCAGCAACGTGGCCTTTTGCAAGGTCAACAACGTGGATATAATCACGCACGCCTGTACCGTCAACTGTATTATAGTCATTACCGAATACATTTAACTTTTCAAGTCTGCCTACCGCTACCTGAGAAATATAGGGCATAAGGTTATTGGGAATACCCTTGGGGTCCTCACCGATTTTTCCGCTTTCGTGTGCACCGATAGGGTTAAAGTAACGAAGAAGTGCTATACACCAGCTGTTATCACTTATGTAAAGGTCACGAAGCATTTCCTCAATAAAGAGCTTCGTTCTGCCGTAAGGATTGATTGCGCCAAGAGGCATACCCTCTTTAAGAGGCATTTCCTTTGCAACACCGTAAACGGTAGCAGAAGAAGAAAATACTATCTTCTTAACATCAAACTCACGCATAACTTCAAGAAGAACAAGGGTACTGATAAGGTTGTTATCATAATATTCAACAGGCTTTGCAACAGATTCGCCAACTGCCTTAAGACCTGCAAAATGGATAACTGCATCAATTTTATTTTTCTTGAAAATTTTTCTTAAAGCTTTTTTGTTTCTTACATCTTCCTTATAGAATTTAACCTTTTTACCTGTAATCTGGGCAACCCTTCTTAAAGATTCTTCATTACTGTTATCAAGGTTATCAACTACGATTACCTCATATCCTGCCGCCATCATTTCAATACAGGTATGAGAACCAATATAACCTGCGCCGCCTGTTACTAAAACTGCCATTAAAAATCATCTCCGAAATAATAATTGTCAAACCGAGGTTTGTGTGCTATACTTAATATATTATAATATAAGAAATGAAAATTGCAAGAGTTTTTGGAGAGTTTTATGAACAGTATTATTAATATGGAGGTATTCGCCAATACCTTTTCTTTTCCCAGCCAAGCGGTAGACAAACACATTAAGCTGGCAAGTGCCGTACAGTTAAAGGTGTTGTTATATATTTTCAGACACAGCAGCGAACAACTCAATGCCAAGGACATCGGCTCTGCCCTTTCTATTGATGAAGCACAAGTATCTGATGCTATCGGTTATTGGGGTAATGCAGGTATATTAAATTCAGACCAAAAATCAAATACAAAAAACACCCAAAAAAGCAAGACCGCCCACATGCAAGGAGCAAAGCCCACAAGAGAAGAGGTCGCCCGAATGGGTGCAAATGATGAAAAGCTTCAGCATCTGTTATGCGAGGCACAGTCGGTCTTTGCAAGACCACTACGCCAGGCTGAAACCAGCACATTGGCCTGGCTATACAGTGATGAGGGTATGGATGTTTCGGTAATACTTATGCTACTTCAGTACGCGGCAAAGGAAAACAAACTAAGCACACGTTTTATCGAAAGTACCGCTATTGACTGGATTGACAGCGGTGTAGAAACACTTGCTGATGTAGAAGTCAAAATGGCAGAGAATCTAAAGCTTGACCAATGTGTGAAAATAGTATTTTCAGCCTTTGGTATAAAGGACAGAAAGCCTACAAAAAAAGAAAAAGAACTGGCTTTGCTTTGGGTGGATGAATGGAAGTACGATAGAAAAATTTTCGAAAAAGCCTATGAAATCTGCGTAGATACAACCAGTGAGTTTTCTATACCCTACATTAAAAAAATTATAGAGAAATGGCATAAAGCAGGCGTTAAAACCGTTGAGGATATAAAAGAAGACACAAAACCCGTAAAAGAAAAGAAAAACGATTTTGCCGCCTATGATAAAAAGCTTTTAGAACAGCTTATGAAAAAGGAGGATTAGTGTGGCTATATCATCTGAACATATTAAAAAGGCTTTTGAAATAAAAGAAAAAGCCCTTAAAAAAGCTGAATACTTATATGAAAAATCCTTGGAGAAAGCCATAAACGCTAACCCAAGAATAAAAGAACTTAATACCGAACTTTCAAATATTGGTGCGATACTTATGATGGCGGCACTTAAAGGCGACAGTGAGCGAATCGCACTGCTTAGAAAAAAGAGCGAAAACCTTTCCAAAGAAAAACAGTCACTACTTAAAGATGCAGGGGTAAAATCCAAACAGGTCTTCTGTCAGGTATGTGGTGATACGGGTTATAACGGCGGTAAACTTTGTGAATGTATTAAAGCTATTGCTAAAGAAATCGCCCTTAGCGAAATGGAAGAAGCAATGCCACTTAGTAAAAGTAGTTTTGACAGTTTTCTTATTAAATATTATCCCGAAGAGGTTCAGGATAAAATGAGCAATCTGTTAAGCTTTGCAAAACTGTATGCTGACGACTTTTCCCTCAATTCAACAAATATTCTCTTTATGGGAAAAAGCGGACTTGGCAAAACCCATCTTTCCCTGTCTATTGTCAGAGAGGTTGTAGGTAAAGGCTATAATGTGGTTTACGGCTCTGCTCAGAATCTTTTTTCAGAAGCCGAAAAGGAGCATTTTTCCTATAACGGAGAAAACGAAAAGCATCAGCGTCTTTTAAATGCCGACCTACTTGTTATTGACGACCTTGGAACAGAAT
This sequence comes from Clostridiaceae bacterium, assembly GCA_904501755.1. Classification (GTDB taxonomy): domain Bacteria; phylum Bacillota; class Clostridia; order Oscillospirales; family Acutalibacteraceae; genus SIG607. The sequence goes on from CAJGBV010000001.1 coordinate 110,854, forward strand.
TTATAACAAGCTTTGTTCAGTCGCTGATTTATGATATTATAAATACAAGACTGCTGAAAGGCAAACCCACCATTATAAACACCAACCTTAATATAGAAGAGCTTGAAAGCCGTTATACCGCAAGAATAACCTCTCGTTTTATAGGAGAATATGCACTGAAAACCTTTGCGGGAAATGATATCAGATTACTTAAAAAACTTGAAAATAAAGAATGAGCTTTGTATAACGCCCACATCCTATGGGGTGTGGGCGAAAGTTCATTCTTTATTTTTTGTCACTATTTCTTTTTTGTATTTATTAGGTGAAGTGCCCATTATTTTTTTAAACTGCTTACTGAAATGGTATTCGTCATAAAAGCCCAAATTATAGGCAATTTCCTTTATTGACATTTCAGGGAAATTTTTAAAATAAGCAATTGCCTGTTCTACTTTAAATTTCAAAATGTACTGGTGAATCGTTACTCCGAAAAGATTTTTAAATTTAGTTTCGGCAGTTTTTACAGATACGTGTGTTTTTTGAGAAAGTTCTTTATTGGACAAAAAGCTTTCCGGATTTTTATGTATTATATTTTTAATCTGCTCACCTATCTGTACGGTTGCCTGTTGATTAGCTGCATCACTTATTTCACACATCAGCAAATCAAAGAAAATATCTGCTTTTTTATGGTTTGAGCAAAGTTTAGAGTTTACTATCTCATAAAAATATTTTTTAATATTTCTGTTAGATGATGCATTTATAAGACTTTCAACCACACATATTTCATCTGTTTCTTTAAAACATTCTTCCTCAAAGGATAGATGAAAATACATTGTTTTAGAATCCGGCAAACACGGCCCCGCACCATAATGGGTATTATTTGCATAAAGTATAAGCAAGGTATCTTCGGTCAATTCAAAGACTTCATCATTTTGTCCTATTTTCCATTTACCCTTGAGCATATATATAAAATCATGCTCTGCCATTCTGCGTTTTGGATGAACAAAAGGTGTTGCATAATAATTTATGTTGGCATCGGTAACGGTATGACGCCTTGTTGTGTTGAATTTATTTTTCATTTTAACCACTTCGCAATTTTTGTTTTGCTTTATTTTACATTTTATTTTTCCATTTGTCAATTCAATTATTTATTATAGTTTATTAGTATTAAATTATCAAATAGTAAGATGTGATGAAATGAAAATTTTCGGTAAAGGCTTTAATTTTAATCAGGACGGACCGGGCAACCGCCTTGTCTACCACTTATCAGGCTGCAATATGCGTTGTATCTGGTGTTCTAATCCCGACGGAATGGAGAGCAGTGCAGGTAAAGATTACGCTATTGAAGAACTTTTAAAAGAGTGTATAAGCTGTAAGCCTATGTTTTTTTCAGGTGGCGGTGTAACCTTTACGGGCGGAGAAGCTTCTCTGCAAGCCGATGAACTTTTGGACTTGCTAAAAAAACTTAAAAGAGAAAATATCCATACCGCTATTGAAACCAACGGCACTTCCCCGAGGCTTAAAGAAATACTTGTTTTTATTGACTATTTAATAATGGATTTCAAGCATTTTGACAGCGATATACTCAAAAAATTTACAGGAGTAGGAAACGAAGTAATAAAGAAAAACTTTGAGGCAAACTGTAAAGTGGGCAGACAACAACATATTCGTATTCCTCTTATAAACGGTGTGAATGCCGACTGTCCCCAAGGCTTTGCGCAGTATTTTTCAAAATTTAATACTCAAAACACTGTATTCGAATTTCTTCCTTATCACGAATACGGCAAAGAAAAGTGGACCACTCCATACAAGGTAGAAAATGGTTTTATTACCGCAGAAATATTAAAAAAATATAACGACACATTTAAACAATACGGTTTAACAACCGTTACAACTTAAAGGAGGCTATTACAATGTACGGAATTTATAAAAATGGTGAGCTTACAACTATGGCTAAGGCTCTTTATCAGGAAGAGCGTCAAATCAAGCGTCTTGATGGTTGGTTTATTGCTAAGGAAACCGAAATGAAGGCAGACAGCAAATACTCTCAGTATCCTGCCGAAATAAAAAAGGCTTATCTTTTGTGTGAGGTTCTTAAAGAACTCCCTCTATTTATCAGTGATAATACAATTTTTGTAGGCGCTCAGAGAGATGCTTTTGCCCGAAGCTATGCGCTTATTAATCCTTCCTTTACAGTGGAGGGCTTCTCGGGTTACTGTGACCCTATGGCTATTTACAACGACATAGAACCAAACGAAGAATTCACAAAGGAACGAATTGACAGTGTCCGTTCTTTTACTGCTAAAACAAAAATGGTTGAAATGCTCAATGTCACCTACGGCAAGGCAGAAAACTATACAAAAGAGGTTATTTTCTTTGTTGAGCAGGTAACAGGTCACGTTATCCCCGATTTCAGAAGTGCCTTAAAATACGGCATTGATGCACTTATAAAAGATGCTCAGAGCAAAGACTCAGAGTTTTATACTGCTGCAGCTATTGCGCTTTCAGGCGTAAAAATTCTTATTGGCAGATACCTTGATGTAATAAACGAACAAAAGAAAACTTGCTCTGACAAGCGAAAAGAACAGCTTCACTTCCTTGAAACAAGTCTTAATAATATCAACGGTGGCCCCGCCACAAATCTTTATGAAGCATTACAGCTTTATCTGCTATTGTGGGAAATTATGTGTCTTGAACAGGCACCGAATCCCTATGCTTTCTCTCTGGGTAACGCTGACAGAATTTTCGAGCCTTATAGAAATTCCCTTAGCCGCGAAGAAGCCTCAGAGCTTTTCCGTCACTTCCTTGTTTTCTATAATGTAGGTGACAGAAGTTGGGCTATTTCTCAGAATGTACTCATAAGCGGCAGAGATATTGATGGCAACGACCTGACAAACACAATGAGTTACGCAATAATGGACGCTTATTTTGATATGAATCTTCCTCAGCCTATTCTCTCTGTAAAGCTCCATAAAAACACACCTGAAAAACTTTATGAAGAAATGGGTCGTTTCTTCTTCTCTGCAGGTGTACTGACTCCCTCTCTCTTTAATGATGATGCACTATTTAAAGTATTGGAGAGCACAGGCATAGAAAAAGAGGATATTCCCGACTACAGTGTTGCAGGCTGTCAGGAGCCTCTTATTATGGGAAAAGACAATGGTAATACAACTAACAGTTGGCTTAATCTTCCTAAAGTGCTTGAAATGGTGCTGACCGGCGGTGTATCGGCGATTACAGGGGAAAAACTTATAGAAACAGAGGATTTCACTCTTGAAAATATCCGCGATACATTTTATAATGTTCTCAATAAGGTTATGGACGAAATGGTATCCGCTGCAAATGGCGCTTCTACTGCCCTTTCCGAGTTAAAGGTTCCTTTCCTTAGTTGTTTTATGGGCGGTCTTGAGTCCGGTGCCGATATGCGCGACACAAAAAAACAGGGCACCAAATACAACGGAAGCGGCTGTCTTGTTCACGGTCTGACTGTTCTGGCTGACTCTTTTGTTGCCATTGACACAATGCTTAAAGAAAACAAAGCCGACAAGGACACTCTTGTAAAAGCTATAAAAGCCAATTTTGAAGGTCATGAGGATTTGAGAAAGTTCTTGCTTTCCTGTCCTAAATTCGGCAATAACATCGAAGTTGTTGACAATGAAGCAAGAGAAATCGCAATTAAGGTCAGTGATATGCTTCGAAGCAAAAAGAACTATCTCGGAAACCCCTTCAGACCCGACTTTGCAAGTCCCTCTACCCATCTTACATACGGATATTGGGTAGGAGCTACACCCGACGGTAGACTAAGCCGTGATATGCTTGGCTATGGTGTTGACCCGCTTTATGGAGAGGCTAGTAACGGTCTTGGCTTCAGAATGCTTTCAAATATGAAGCTTCCTTTTGAAAAATTCTGTGGCGGTTACGCTTCCCATCTTGGTATTGACCCCAAATTCTTCAGTGGTGATGACCTTGGTGTTAAGGGTGTACAGTTCTATAATAATGTTATAAAGCCACTTTTCTTTAACGAGCTTAAAGAGGGTGTATCACCTTTCTATCTCTATGTTAACGTAACTACACCTGAGATTCTCAGAAAGGTTCTTGCTAATCCTAAGAAATACGCTCCCAGCGGTGTTTACATTATGCGTATACATGGAACCTTTGTTAACTTCCTTGATTTGTCCCCTGAAATTCAGCAGGATATTATAACCCGTCTTGACCTTAAATCCACCACTATTGGTTGTTAAAAGAGGTAATTTTAATGGAAATCAGAGAATTCAGTAAAAACACTTATGATTACTCTGCCCCACTTGAGTTTCATTTCAAACCAAAAAAAGGTTGGGTAAATGACCCTAACGGACTTGTTTATTTTAAGGGTTATTACCATCTGTTTTTTCAGTACTGTCCCGATACCGAGTATCCCTTTAAAGAACAGTATATGCACTGGGGACACGCCAGAAGCAAGGACTTTGTAAACTGGGAAGAAATGCCTGTTGCACTTTACCCCGATTCCCCTTATGATGATGAGGGATGTTGGTCCGGTACTGCTATTGTAAAGGATGATACCCTATATGTTTTCTACGCTTCCATACACACCCCCGAAGGTGCTGACAGAAGAATAGAAAGCGTAAGTGTTGCCTATTCAAAGGACGGTATTAACTTTGAAAAATACGAAAACAATCCTGTTATAGAGCACTTCCCTGAAAGTGACGGTTTTCCTGATTTCCGCGACCCTGCCGTAACCTTTATAAACGGAAAATATTACTGTGTAATGGCTACAGGAACAGGCACAGGCCCAGATACTCCAAAGGTTGCAAGATTGCTTATATATGAAAGTGATGACCTTCTACACTTCAGCTACGGCGGTATTGCGGCAGAGTGGGAAGACTCCATTTATGCCGAATGTCCCTCTATTATGCCTGACGGAGATAAGGTTCTTCTAAGCTGTTCCGTTGTTCCTACTAACTGGAAGCACTATTTTTACGCTATGCGCGGCAGCTTAGAAAATCTCAAATTCACCCCTGAAATAAAGGGAAGCTACGACAGAGGCCCCGACCAGTACGCAGGTCAGGTATTCAGAGATGATAAAGGAAGAAACCTCCACATTACCTGGATACCCGGTTGGTATTTAAAGCTTCCCCGCTGTGCAGGAACCTGGTCTGTTCCTCGTGAAATAACCTTTAGAAACGGCAAAGTATACGGATATCCTGTAAAAGAGGTTAGGCATCTGCTTAAAGACAGCGACGAGGCAGTTAAAATGACCGCGGACGGCTTCATTATTGAGCGTACCGACCGCGACCCTGTCATCCATAAAGGTGAAATTAAAGATATTAAAATCCTCCACGACGGTTACATTTTAGAGGTTTTCGTCAATGGTGGCGAGGACGTTTATTCTGTATTATTATAAATAAAAATTGCCTTACCGGTTCGGTAAGGCAATTTTTATTTATTTTTTTATTTTAAGTTTTTTCTCTTCGCCTTTAATAAGACGCTTTATATTATCCTTGTGCCGCCAAAAGACGATTATTCCACCAAGCAGACTCAGAAGAATTATTACAATGTCAGGGTTGTTTATGCCATTAAAGCCGTTTATTCCAATAGAAAATCCAACTACAAGAGTTGTTGCGATAAGAGTGCTGAGAGATACTACCCCGGTCACCAACATATTAACCGCATACCCGATAAGCCCCATAACAATAGCAACAGGACAGCAAACGGCAAAAATACCTACACTTGTTGCGGCACATTTTCCGCCCTTAAAGCCAAACCAAATTGGAAAGGCGTGACCTATCATACAGGCAATACCGCAAATGTATTTACCGTACATAATCATTGTGTCTGCATCACTGCCGAAAAGCGCTTTAAAAACAAGCATACCCAAAAGTGCAGCAACTGCACCCTTTAAAGCATCACACACAAATGTAAGTATACCTGCAGTCTTTCCCGCAACACGAAGTACATTGGTGGTTCCTGCATTTCCGCTTCCATGCTCTCTTACATCAGTTTTCGAAAAAACTTTTGTAAAAATTACTGCAAAGCTTATACTTCCTATAAGATATGCGACTATTGCTGCTAATACGGCAAAAACTATCATTTCTTATCTTCTCCTCTTTCTCTGATAACAAAACGAACAGGTGTACCTTCAAGGCCGAAAATCGAACGAATCTGATTTTCTAAATATCTCTGATATGAAAAATGGAATAATTCCTTATTATTGCAGAAGCAAACAAAGGTTGGCGGGGCAGTAGATGCCTGAGTCATATAATATATTTTAAGGCGTTTGCCCTTATCTGTAGGAGGCTGAACTCTGGCGGTAGCATCAGCTAAAATATCATTAAGCTTACCTGTAGAAATACGCATATTATTCTGCTCATACACAAAATGGATAAGCTCAAACAGTCGGTCAATACGCTGACCTGTTTTTGCAGAAATAAAAATTATAGGTGCATAGGGCATAAAGGAAAAGTCATTCATCAACTTCTTTCTGTATGAATCCATTGTATAGCTGTCCTTTTCAACAGCATCCCATTTATTTACTGCTATTATACAGGCTTTCCCCTGCTCCATAGCAAGTCCCGCAACCTTAGAATCCTGCTCGGTAAAGCCCTCCACGCCGTCAATCATTATTACACATACATTACTTCTTTCAATCGCCATCTGAGCACGAAGCACACTGTATTTTTCAATTTGGTCCTCTACTCTGGCTTTTCTTCTCAGTCCTGCGGTATCAATAAAATTATAGACTATGCCATCGCTTTCTATACGGGTATCAATAGCATCTCGGGTGGTTCCCGCTATGTCGGATACAATAGAGCGTTCTTCTCCCGATATAAAGTTAATGAGTGAGGATTTACCTGCATTCGGCTTACCGATAACAGCCACGTTAATAACATCATCCTCGTCCTCATTGCTATTTTCCTGGGGCAGATACTCAAAAACTGCTTCAAGCAAATCACCCGTTCCATGACCGTGAACAGAAGAAACAGCAACAGGGTCGCCAAGTCCAAGATTATAAAACTCATAAAACTCCATAGGAGTTTTGCCAAGACTATCACATTTGTTAACGCAAAGTACAACAGGCTTACCGCTTTTCTGAAGCATTGCGGCTATATCGTTATCCGCCGCTGTAACACCTGAAGTCAAATCGGTAACAAAAATAATTACATTGGCGGTTTCAATAGCAAGATTAGCCTGAGCTCTCATAGATTTCAAAATTATATCGTCAGTTTTAGGCTCAATACCGCCTGTATCAACAAGCATTATTTTACGGTTACACCATTCACAGTCACCGTAAATTCTATCTCTTGTTACGCCGGGAGTATCGTCAACGATAGAAAGTCGCTGACCTATAAGCTTGTTAAAAAGTGTAGATTTGCCAACATTTGGTCTACCTACAACAGCTACAACAGGTTTAGACATATTCATTCCTCCTCTGTTCCTAAAATACCGTCTATAAGCTGATAACCGTCATTATCGGTTATTTTTATTTTTACATTTAATTTTTCCTGAACCTCTTCTACGCTCACATCATCTAAAAACAAATCATTTTCATATCTGAGCATTGAGGACGGAAGCAATAGCTCTTTTCCTATATTTTTTCCCCTAAGCTGCTTAATTATATCAGAGCCTGTAACAAGACCGCTGACCGTAATTCTTTCGCCGAAAAAGTCATTAATTATTGCAACAACTTCACATTCAAGATTGTTCCACTTTTCCTTAGCTTTCTCAACTATTTCTTTAATTAAGGGATAAGCTGCAACCCCTGTAACAATAGTCTTAGCCACACCATCAGGCATTTTATCTGACAGCTCTATTGCATCAAAGGCCTCCTTTTTGAAGAGTGCCCACATACCTACACCATTGTCAAGCTGGTCAAAATCACCGTAAAAGTCACTTTCGGGAATTTCTCTGCCTGAGAGCAAATAAAACTCATCTGCTCCGTAAACCTTACGCACCCCGTATTTATCCATATACTTTATGGCATATTCCTCAATAATATCAAGGACCTCACAGGATGATTTTTTATCAAAGGGTTTAAGCTCAGTAAGATTTTCCCTGAATTTAGTAAGTCCTACAGGAACACAGGCAACCGACTGAACATTTTCATACTGTAAAAGGTCATTAAGACTTCTTTTGAGCTCATCCCCGTCATTATATTCAGGGCACAACACAAGCTGACAGTTCATAGAAATACCTGCATCATTAAACCTTTTTAAAATATCAAGGCACTCCCCTGCAAAACGGTTGTTCATCATTTTACAGCGAATGGATGGATTAGTTGTGTGCACTGATATATTCACAGGACTGATATGCATTTTTATAATTCTGCTTATTTCGTGCTCAGTAAGACCTGTAAGAGTAATATAATTTCCGAAAAGGAAGGAAAGTCGTGAATCGTCATCCTTGAAATAAAGTGACTCCCTCATTCCCTTTGGCAGTTGGTCGATAAAGCAGAAAATACATTTATTCTTACAGGAACGCTGTTCATCCATTAAATAGGACTCAAACTCCAGCCCCAGTTCTTCATACTCACCCTTATGTACAGTAATTTTCCTAACCTTGCCACTTTCGGTTTCAATTTCAAGCTTTAATCTCTTTTCATCCTGATAAAAGCGGTAATCAAGAACGTCAATTATATCATTACCGTTTATGGTAAGAATCTTATCGCCATTTTTAATGCCCTTTTTAAAGGCGGGAGAGCCTGAAGCAACACCATCAATTTTTACTGCCATTCCTTTTCACCTACCTCGAAAAAAAGAGCAGAGAGAAACCATTCCCCCTGCCCCGTTTTTAAAGATTTACTATTAATCTTCTACCTTAACTACCTGACGGTCACCATAGTAACCACAAGCACTGCAAAGGCGATGAGTGCGCTTATACTCGCCGCAACGAGGACACTTAACGATTGCGGGAGCGGTAATCTTCCACAAATTATTACGTCTTTTATCTCTTCTTGCTTTAGATGTTTTTCTCTTTGGTACTGCCATTTAAAATACAACTCCTTAATAACAAAAAGTTAATTTTCTTCTTTTAATAAATCTGCCAGAGCACTGAGTCTTGGGTCAATCTGCTTTGTTTCACAGCTACATTCACCATCGTTCAGATTTTTACCGCAAACAGAACATAATCCCTTACATTCCTCACGGCAAAGGTGCTTCATCGGAAGAGAAATGATAATTTCAGTATAGACAAGCTCATCCATATCAAGCTTATAGTCTTCTACAATAATAATATCATCACTGTCATTTCCAACGATTTCGGGAGCCAAGGACTTTTCAAGCTCTACCGTATGACAAATATCGGTTGGTAGCCCGCACCTGTCACAAGGGGCTGAAAAGACATACACCATTCTGAGCGTCAGCGTTACAAGACCTGCTCTGTTTGTAATTTTTCCCTTTACCTCTACAGGCTTTTTGAGCGGATATTCACCCATATATTCGGTCGCGGAAAAATCAACAGTATGGTCAACGGGAACAGTATAATTCTCAGTGATAAAAAGCTTTTTTAAATCAAGAATCACACATAGTCCTCCCATCGTTACTAAAGTATTATATCTAATGCCCTTTAATTTGTCAATACTTTTTTACAAAATTTAACACAGTGCCTTTTAACATACAAGTGTAAAAACGCAATGCTTTTTCGTTGATAATAACAATTGTAAAATCATTTATTTTATGTTATAATATATTAAGTATTTTAGAGAGGTGTAATTTTTATGAATATGAAAATGTCTTTCCGTTGGTACGGTGAAAGCGACCCCATATCCCTTAAATATATTTCCCAAATTCCCGGTATGCGTTCTATCGTTTCGGCTGTATACGATGTTGCACCCGGACAGGTATGGCCCGAGGAAAGCCTTGCTAAGCTTAAAAGTCAGTGTGAGGATAACGGGCTTATTTTTGATGTTGTTGAATCTATTCCCGTTCATGAGGATATTAAACTTGGCAGAGAAAACGCCGATGCTCTTATAGATGTATACTGTGAAAATATCCGCCGTTGTGCAAAATACGGTGTTAAGTGTATAACTTATAATTTTATGCCTGTTTTCGACTGGACAAGAACTCAGCTTGATAAAGAGGCAAAGGATGGCTCCACCAGTCTTGTTATGTATATGGACCAGCTTAAAGGTCTTAATCCTTTAACCGACGATATTGATCTACCCGGTTGGGATGCAAGCTACACAAAAGATGAAATCCGCGACCTTATTACTGCTTACGGACAGCTTGGTGAAGACGGACTTTGGAAAAATCTCGAGAAATTCTTAAAGAAAACCATTCCCATAGCAGAAGAATGTGGTGTGAGAATGGCTATTCATCCCGACGACCCGCCTTATTCCATTTTCGGTATACCGAGAATTATTACCTGTGAAGAAAACCTTGACAGAATGTTAGCAATTGTAGACAGTCCCGCAAACTCTCTGTGTCTTTGCACAGGCAGTCTTGGCTGTGCCTCCTTTAATAACATCCCTGCTCTTGTAGAAAAATATGTAAAAAAAGACAGAATCGGCTTTATGCATATAAGAAACGTTCTTCTTATGGAGGACGGCTCCTTTGAAGAAACTGCCCATCTTTCCTCCTGCGGTTCCCTTGACATTGCAAACATTGTCAAGATACTCGCCCAAAACGGCTTTGAGGGATATGTTCGTCCTGACCACGGCAGAATGATTTGGGGAGAAAGCGGCAAACCCGGATACGGCCTTTTTGATAGAGCCTTGGGTGCAGCCTACATCAACGGTCTTTTTGAAGCATATGAAAAGGAAGGTAAAAAATAATGATTAAAAATGTTATTGATACCGATTTATCGGGTAAGGTTTGTGTTGTAACAGGTGCAGGCGGTGTGCTTTGCAGTCACTTTGCCAAGGTTTTAGCCAGAGCAGGTGCCAAGGTTGCACTTCTCGACCTTAACGAAGAAGCCGCAAAAAGCTTTGCGGACGAAATCACTGCCGAGGGCGGAATCGCTAAAGCTTACGGCTGTAATGTTCTCGATAAAAGCATTTGCTCTCAGGTTGCCGAACAGGTAAAGGATGAGCTTGGCCCTTGTGATATTCTTGTAAACGGTGCGGGTGGTAATAACCCAAGAGCAACTACCGATAAGGAATACTATGAAGCAGGAGACATTGACGCTGACACAAAAAGCTTTTTCGACCTTGACAGCGAGGGCGTGGGTTTTGTCTTCAACCTTAATTTCTTAGGCACACTTATCCCAACCCAGTGCTTTGCTTCTCAGATGCTTGGAAGAAAGGGCTGCAGTATTCTTAACATTTCCTCTATGAATGCTTATACTCCTCTCACTAAAATTCCTGCTTATTCAGGTGCCAAAGCAGCTATATCCAACTTCACTCAGTGGTTGGCTGTTCATTTTTCAAGAGAGGGCATCAGAGTAAATGCTATTGCTCCCGGATTTTTCTCCACCAAGCAAAATGCAAAGCTTCTCTTTAACGACGACGGCACTCCCACAGCCAGAACAGGCAAAATACTTGCCGCAACTCCTATGGGACGTTTCGGTGAAACAGCCGAGCTTGAGGGCGGACTATTGTTCCTCTTAAACGAAAAAGCCGCTGGCTTTATTACAGGTGTAGTTCTTCCCATAGACGGTGGTTTCTCCGCCTATAGCGGTGTATAATTACTCATAGAAATATCAAAAGCTTCCGAACGTGGTGTTCGGAAGCTTTTTTGTTTTATTCAAAATTCAATATATTCTCCTACCGACTTTATAAGTTCTTCTTTTGTAGCACAGTCCACAACACTTCTCATACCGGCAACTCTATATGAAACGGTTTTTTCCGACATATAAAGTTCTTCGGAAATTTTTGAATAGGTTTTCCCTTTCATAATACCTCTGAGAATTTCAAGGTCATTTTCATCACAGGAATCAAGAAGCCTTTCTATTCTCAGTATTTTCTGAGCAATTTCATCACTGTACATAGGGTCGGAAAATTCGTTCTTAACAGTATGTTCCTCTTTATAATCCACCTGAGTTAAATTGGTACTCTGCCGTATATTAAGCTTAGGAGTAACATAAACACTGGTTCTTATGCCCTCTCCTCTTCTGTAAAGATAGGAATAAGCGTGAAGTGCCTCTTTACCAAGCTTTGTATGGTCTACAGAAACCGTAGTAAGTGAGGGGGAGCCCATCTGCGAAAGCAGAGAATCACCAAAGGAAGCAATATAAATATCCTCCGGCACCCGTATTCCTTTACCCTTAAGAAAATTCATAAGACAGTATGCGGCAACATCATTTGCACATATCACCGAATCATAATTATTATTTTTATAAAAATTTTCACAGCACTCCTCAAGAGAGCCATTGTTATAATATATGTTGTTTGCATTATCCTCAAAGGAAAGAAAATATTCCTTTTTAATCTGGTCGGTAGCAGATGCAGGGTTAATTGCAAAAAGTGCAGTTTTACCCCTTTTACAACCTTCAAAATATTTCATAAGCTGTGCCATACCCGCCCTATAGTCAACCAGAATGTTGGAATAGTTATCTGCCGTAAAGCTGCTTTGATGGTTAACAAAAAGAAGTGATACCCCGTTTTTTGAAAAATGCTCATAAAAACGAACATCAGTTATTATATGGGTTGTAAGAATTATCAAAACCCTCCGTTGCTCATCTCCATATATCTTATCCAAGTCACAGGCGAGAATGTCTTCATTTTCCAGTATGTAAACACCATAATGCCTCTTACCTGCCTCATTCGTCAGTCCCTTTAAGGTCTGCGAACACCAAACAGAGCCGTTATATTCAGGGTCGATATAAACATATATTTTCATTTTCTCACCTCTTACTAACAATATCACACTTCACCCAAAAAGAAAAGTAAAATTTACAAAATTTCTTGTGTTGTGGAAAAATTTAATTGGCTGTAAAATATAGTCAAAGTCTTATTAAAGGAGTTTTTGAAATGAATTCTCAAAAGGTTATTTGCAAAGAGGAACTTATAGTTATAGATACCTATGACGAAGCACCCTGCGAAGAGCTTCCTATGTTTGCTGAAAGCCGTGTGCATCAGCGTTCAAGCGGTAATCCCTATCCTAACAAGGTGGTTATCAAAACAAGAAGCAAAAAAAAATATGCAAAGAAATACAAATCCATAAAAATTGAAAATAAGTATATTGAGCTTGTTATTCTCCCCGAAATCGGTGGAAGAATTTACAGCGCAAAGGACAAAATCACAGGCTATGATTTTTTCTATAAACAGCACGTTATAAAACCTGCTCTTATAGGAGCGCTGGGTTCCTGGATAAGCGGCGGTGTTGAGTTTAACTGGCCTTTCCATCACCGTCCCTCCACCTTTATGCCTGTTGATTATCATATTGAAAGAACCGCTACAGGCGGTGTTATAGTGTGGCTTAGTGAGCACGACCCCATTGACCGCATGAAAGGTATGGTAGGTATTTGTGTTGAGCCTGATAAGTCTTACTTCGAAACAAGAATGGTTGTTGCAAACCGCACCCCACTCAGAAAAAGCTTTTTATGGTGGGAAAACACTGCTGTTCCTGTTAATAAGGATTATGAAATCTTCTTCCCCGATGATGTTGACTATGTAAACTTCCACTACAGAAGAAGTGCTACCAGCTACCCTGTAGCAAACGGAAGCTTTAATGGTTTCGTTTTTGAAAAGGGCGGCGTGGACATCAGTAAGCATAAAAATACTAAACCTGCCACCTCATATTTCTCAGCCGCTTCCAAGCACGACTATTTCGGCGGCTTTGATAACGGCATCGGCTGTGGTGTAGTACATATCGGCGACCATCATACTGCCGTTGGTAAAAAAATGTTTACCTGGGGCTATAATCAGCTCTCTCAGTCCTGGGAGCGCGCTCTTACGGATACCGATGGTGCTTATGCTGAGCTTATGGCAGGTTCTTATTCCGATAATCAGCCTGACTTTTCCTGGCTTGAGCCTTATGAGGTTAAACAGTTTTCTCAGTTCTGGTATCCTCTTTCTAATCTTGGTGTACCCTCTTATGCAAATCTTAAGGGTGCAATTCGCGTAGAGGACGGCACACTTAAAATTCAGTCTACCGCCGACAAGAAAGAATGCCGTATTGTTCTTTCAAAAAACGGTAAGGCTGTAATAGACACTAAATCAGACCTTATTGCAGGAGAAGTTCTCACATTAAAGGGTGATTTTACAGCTGACACTTATAAGGTTGAAATTGAGGATGTGCTCTGCTATAGCTTTGCTCCTCACACAAAAAAGGCACTTCCCGAATTATTCCCTGAGGTTGAAATGCCCGATGAATTGAATACTGCACAGGCACTTTATCTCGCAGGACTTCATTATTTGCAGTTCAGAGACCCCATTGCCGACAGTGATGTATACTTCAAAAAGGCTCTCCTTATCGACCCTGAGCACATTCCATCTCTGACAGCTCTGGGTGAAACAGCCTGCAGAAGAAATGAATTTACCCTTGCAATACACTATCTTACAAAGGCTTTTGATGCTCATACAAAATACAACACCGAAATAGAAAGCGGAAAGATTCACTATCTGCTCGGTTATGCGAAATCTATGTTAGGCTATGACGAAGATGCTTATAACCACTTTAGAAAAGCCGCTTGGAACAACGACAGTGTTTCCTGTGCTATGACAAGAGCTGCTCTTATTGATGCAAAACAGGGCAACTTTGAGAATGCACTTTTCTGTGCTGACACAGCTCTCGATAAGGGCAACCGTAACCCTCTTGCCGCACCAATCGCCGCCCTCGCTGAGCTTAAGCTTGGAAACAAGGATAATGCACAAAGCAGAATAAACGCCCTTTTAAAGCGTGACCCGTTAAACCACCTTGCCCGTTTTGTTGCTTATCTGATTGGTGATATCAGCGAGGCAGACTTCTATAACGCGCTTCACTCCTCTATGAGTCAGACCCTTATGGACGTTGCCTTTGACCTTACTGCAGGCGGATTTACAAAGGAAGCTATGGATATGCTCTCTAAGGCACCTTACTATACAAAGGATATCGCACCTTCCCTTGCCTGCATATTAGGAAAGCCTGAGCTTGCAAACTTTGCACACCGTACCTTCCCATTCCGTTTCGAAGAAATGACGGCACTTTCAAAGTATGAAAACGAAAACGATTTCCGTTATATGCTCGGTGTACAGCATTTCGCTCAGAAGCGTTATGAAAAGGCTTATGATTTGTGGAAGGACTGCACAGGCTGGCAGGCACTTCGTGCTCAGTCGATCGCTCTTTTCAGAGAAGAAAAAACCGACTGTGCCATAGATACCCTCAAAAAAGCCATTGAGCTTAATCCACACTGTGAGCAGATGATATATGAACTTTCTTACATTCTTAACCTTACAAATGCCAATGCCGAGGAATCGGTTGAAACAATAGCCTCTCTCGTACCCGACCTTAAGGCTGCCAGAGATGACATTGTTACCGAATGGGCTATTACTTGTGTAAGAGCCGAAAAATACGAAGATGCTCTCTACCTTATAAACAATCACGACTTTATCCCCTGTGAAGGCGGAGAAACCATTGTTGCAAAACAGCATATTGCCGCACACTACGGAATAGGTAACCGCTATTTCGAAAATGGTGAATATGAAAAAGCTATTGAGGAATTCCGTACCGCACAGATAATCCCGGATAATCTTGGTGCAGGTCTGTGGCAGGTAGGTCCTATTATCCCCTCTAAGTACAACGAAGCTCTCTGTCTTGGTTATATGGGAAAAGAAAATGAAGCTAAGGAAATATTTGAGTATATTATAGATCTTGATGTAGACTTCTTCTCTAATATGCATCTTCCCTCTCTTCCCTGTTATCAGACCCTCTCAATGCTTCATACAGGAAAGACAAAAGAAGCTTTTGAGTATATAACACACTATATGAATGTGTGGAAGAAAGAAAGCGTTCGTAAGGATTCGGGTTATTTCAGTGCAACACCTTTCTTTATTTCCTATATTGAAAAGGCCCAAAAAGCAAGAAGCCGGTATTACAGCGCCCTTATAAATGAGGGTCAGCAAATCCTCGACGGCACACACCGTTTTGTGAAATAATCACAAAAACTCCGTTTTTTACTGCAAAACGGAGTTTTTTCATTGACAAAACTTTTTGGATAGACTAAAATATATAAAGTTGAATATTCAATTTTTTAAGGAGTGACTAACTTTGGATTTTATTCAGAACACCTTCGGTTTTCTTTGGGAATTTGCCTCCCAGATAACCTGGCAGCAAATAGTTATGTGGCTTATCGGCGGAACCCTTATCTTCCTTGCTATTAAGAAAGAAATGGAACCTACTCTGCTTCTTCCAATGGGATTTGGAACAATTCTTGTCAACTTCCCATTTTCTGCCGCTATTGGAGATGCTCACGAGCCGGGATTTCTCACCACCCTGTTTAATGCAGGTATTTCTAACGAGCTTTTCCCCTTGCTTTTGTTTATAGGCATCGGTGCTATGATTGACTTCGGTCCTGTGCTTTCAAATCCGAAATTAATGATTTTCGGTGCGGCTGCTCAGTTCGGTATCTTCTTCACACTTTGCCTTGCAAGTGTATTCTTTGCAGAAAACGATGCCGCTTCCATTGCTATTATCGGTGCGGCTGACGGTCCTACCTCTATAGTAGTTTCACAGAAGCTCAACTCCAATTATCAGGGTGCAATAATGGTTGCCGCATACTCTTATATGGCACTTGTTCCCATTATTCAACCACCTGTTATTAAGGCTCTTACAACAAAGAAAGAGCGTATGATTCGTATGCCTTATAAACCCGCAAATGTTTCTAAGACAACAAAAATTCTCTTCCCCATTGTTGTTACCCTTATTTCCTGTATAATTGCTCCTTCCGCCGCTTCTCTTATCGGCTCTCTTATGTTCGGTAACCTTATAAGAGAATGCGGAGTTCTCGATTCACTTTCCGATACAGCACAAAACGTTCTTGCAAACCTTATTACCATTTTCCTCGGTATAAGCGTTGCTTCTCAGATGGTTGCTGAAAAATTCTTGCAGAAGGAAACCCTTCTTATCCTCGGTCTTGGACTTATTGCCTTTATCGTTGATACAGCAGGCGGCGTACTTTTTGCAAAGTTCCTCAACCTTTTTATGAAAGAAAAAATGAACCCGATGATTGGTGCGGCAGGTATTTCCGCTTTCCCAATGTCAGGACGTATTGTTCATAAAATGGGACTTAAAGAAGACCCTCAGAACTTCCTTCTTATGCATTCAATCGGTGTAAACGTTTCAGGACAGATAGCTTCCGTTATCGCCGGTGCTCTTATACTCAACTTCTTTATGTAATGGAGGTACATTTATGAATTGGATGAAATTTGTTGAATATCTCCCGTATATGGGCAAGGGTATGTTGGCTATACTAATAGTAATAGGAATTATTATTCTTGTTACCGCTGGTCTTAACAAGCTCGTTAATAAAATGGCGAACAAAGATAAATAAAGACATGCACCGGTGGAATTATCCATCGGTGCTTTTTTGAAAGGAAACTATTTATGAGAAAAACTAAAATTGTCTGTACCATCGGCCCTGCTTGTACTGATGAAAATATTCTTAAAGAAATGTGCAAAGCAGGTATGAATGTTGCCCGTCTGAACTTTTCCCACAATACCTACGAGGACCATCAAAAAAGAATAGACCTTATAAAAAAGGTGCGAAATGAACTTAGTTTGCCCATTGCAATTATGCTGGATACCAAGGGACCGGAATACCGTATTAAAACCTTTGAAAAAGGCAAAATCACCCTTAAAGAAGGCGATATTTTCACCTTTACCACAAAGGAAATAATAGGTAGTGACAAGCAAGTAAGTGTCACATATAAAAATCTTATTAAAGATTTGAATGTTGGGGATAAAATTTTACTTAATAACGGTCTTCTCTCCTTTGTTGTTAAAAGCCTTACCGATACCGATGCTGTCTGCGAAACAGTAATCGGCGGGGTTCTTTCCGACAGAAAGAGTATGAGTTTCCCCGGTAAAGTATTAAAGCAGGTTTATTTAAGTGAGCAGGATAAGAGTGATATTCTCTTTGGAATTAAGAATGACATTGATTTTATTTCCTGTTCTTTTGTTTCCTGTAAACAAGATCTTATTGATGTTAATGAGTTTATAAAGGCAAACGGCGGCGATAATATTGGAATTATTGCAAAAATAGAAAATCAGTCCGGTATAGATAACATTGAGGAAATCTGCAGTGAATGTGAAGGCATAATGATAGGCAGAGGTGATATGGGAGTTGAGATTCCCTTTGAATCGCTTCCTGCCGTCCAAAAACAGCTTATTACCAAATGCCGCTTACTTGGAAAAAGGGTTATTACAGCCACCGAAATGCTGGAATCTATGATAACCAATCCACGCCCTACCCGTGCAGAAATTTCTGACGTTGCCAATGCCGTTTATGACGGCACAAGTGCAATTATGCTCTCGGGTGAAACCGCCGCAGGTAAATACCCTGTACTGACAATTAAAACTATGTCAGATATCGCTGAGCATACCGAAAAGAACATCCACTATATAAAGCGTTTTAAAAATAGCTCTTTTGAAATACGAAACACTGCCGATGCCGTTTCCCACGCAACCTGTACTATGGCTATTGATATAGAGGCAAAGGCTATAGTCGCCTGTTCCCTTTCGGGTGTAACTGCACGAATGGTTTCCCGATTCCGTTCTCCTGTTGACATTATAGGTCTTACCACCAACGAGAAAACCTACAGAAAGCTTTCTCTCTCTTGGGGTGTTATTCCTGCAAAATGCGAAGTTTATAACTCCACCGATGTACTCTTCTTTAACGCCAATAAAACCGCGAAAGAGCTTTTGGGACTAAGTAAAGGCGATAAAATCATTATCACAGGTGGAATAACCAACGGTCATTCAGGAAACACGGATACAATTAAAATAGATACAATTTAATATTAAGTGATTTTATAGCGATGTTTTATTACCATCGCTGTCACTATTGACACCTAACAGTTTATATGCTATGATTTAATTGTAAATTTTAAATACGGAGGAGAATATGAGATACAAGCACTTTAAAAACGCCGATGTAGATGTTTCTTCATTAGCTATCGGCACATGGGCTATCGGCGGCGCTCGTTACGGAGATGTAAACGAAAAGGACTCTATTGACTCTATCCATACAATGATAGACAACGGAGTTAATCTTATTGATACTGCACCTGCTTATAACTTCGGAATTTCAGAGCAAATTGTAGGCAAGGCTTTAAAGGGTGGATACAGAGATAAGGTATTCATATCCACAAAATTCGGAATCGGCGACGGTATGGACAAAGCCGGTGTTATCCCGAGAGATGCCTCGCGCAAAGCCTGTTTTGCAGAATGCGAAGATTCTCTTAGAAGGCTTGATGTTGACCATATAGATTTTTATTTTGTACATTGGCCCGATGCAAATACACCATTAGCAGAAACTATGGACGCTATGCTTGAACTTAAAAAGCAGGGAAAAATACGCTTTATCGGCGTTTCCAACTTCGATAAACCTATGATAGTGGAATGTCTTAAAACCACTATGATAGATGCTATTCAGCCACCTTTTTCTATGGTTAACGAGAGCGAAAAAGAACTTATGCAATGGTGTAACGAAAAAGGTATTGCTTCATTTTCTTATGCAAGCTTGGGTTCCGGAATACTTACAGGTGCTATCCGCGAAATTCCTAACTGGGATCCGTTGGATTTCAGATTCACCTTCTATGATTTCTATAAAGAACCAAAATTCTCAAAATGTATGGAGCTTCTGAAAACTCTTGATGGTATTTCAGCAAAAAACGGACACCCATTAGCACAGATTGCTCTTAACTGGAGTACACAAAAAGATTTTGTAGGAACTGCACTTTGCGGCGTTAGAAATGTTTTAGAAGCTAAAGAAAACTGTGCCGCTTTTGATTGGTCTTTGACTGATGAGGAAATGGTAATTATAGACGCAAAACTCAAAGAACTCAAAATTTAAATTTACATAATAACCCTTAAGATAGTCGTCTTGTATTAGAAGACGACTATCTTTTTTGTATCACACACTCTTTAAAGGAATAGTATGTAAGAGAAGAATTACATCTAAAAAAGAAGAGTGAAAAAATGAAAAACTACACTATTGCACTTATGGGCAATCCTAATGTTGGAAAAAGCACGCTTTTTAATAAGCTTACAGGCAAAAGACAGCACACGGGCAATTGGGCGGGAAAAACCGTAGAAATAGCCAAAGCCGTTTATAAAACAAATAAAGCCTGTTATCATATAATAGATTTACCCGGTATTTATTCCCTTGATTTTAAATCTCCAGAAGAAAAAATAGCTAAGGATTTTCTTTTATCAGAACAATTTGATGCTGTACTTATCCTTACAGATGCCACAGACCTTAAAAGGAATTTTCTTCTAACCCTTCAGGTACTTAAAATTTGTCCAAAATCAATACTTTGTATCAATATGATGGACGAAGCAAAACGCAGAGGTATAGAAATAAATACCAAAGGTCTTTCAAAAGAGCTGGGTATTCCCGTAATAACCTGCTCTGCAAGAAAAAACATAGACAACGTAAAAGAAGCTATTGAGCATATTGAAAATCTTGAAGATAAAGCTCTTTTACTTCCAAAAAAGGAGGAAATTTGCGAAAAATATATAACCTACCATAAAGAACCCATAACCAAAACAGAAAAACACCTTGACAAACTTCTGTGCGGTAAATACACTGCCGTTCCTGTTATGGTTTTATTTTTGGCACTAATTTTGTGGATAACCATATCGGGTGCAAACTATCCGTCGCTGTTTCTTGCAAAACAGCTGACTACCTTCGGCGAAAAACTCGGCGAACTTCTACTCTCCTTATCTTTACCTTACCAGATTTACGGTATACTTATAGACGGTGCATACTCGGTTGCTGCTCAGGTAGTATCGGTTATGCTTCCTCCTATGGCTATATTTTTTCCTCTGTTCTCCTTGCTTGAAGAAAGCGGTTTTCTTCCACGCATTGCATTAAATCTTGACAAACCCTTTAAAAAAGCAGGAAGCAGCGGCAAACAGGCTCTTACTATGTGTATGGGATTGGGTTGTAATGCAGTTGGGGTTACAGGTTGCAGAATAATTCCCTCTGATAAACAACGGCTGACTGCCATTATTACAAACAGTTTTATGCCATGTAACGGAAGATTTCCTACAATAATTTTACTTATTAGTATAATGCTTGGACATTTAACCTCATCACTGCTGAGTGCCGCTTTACTGACTGTATTTATAATTCTTGCGGTTATCATTACATTTTTTATAACTAAGCTTTTAAACAGATGGCTTACAGGGGATGATATATCCGTAACCATTGAACTAACCTCATACAAAAAGCCTCAGATTATAAAAATTCTTACAGAATCCTTTATACACAAAACTCTTCATATTTTAGGCAGGGCCCTTATTGTATCCGCCCCTGCAGGTATGATTTTGTGGTTGCTTGGCAACATTAATATAAACAGCACCTCACCTCTCGTTTTTCTGTCAGATTTTTTAGAACCAATAGGTAGTTTTCTTTGTATGGACGGCACAATTCTCCTTGCGTTTATGTTAGGTATTCCTGCAAATGAAATCGTTCTTCCGATTGCTGTTATGATTTATACAGCAAGTAATAACATCTCTGCTGTATCTATTGAAGAAATCAGTAACATTCTCATTACTGAAGGCTGGAGCTTCTTTACAGCACTAAGCGTATGTCTCTTTTCACTATTTCACTGGCCCTGCGCAACAACACTGCTTACTATAAAAAAAGAAAGCAAGAGTATTAAATACACCCTGCTGTCTATGGTTATTCCCACCGCGATAGGAACTGTTATGTGTATCTGTGTAAATCTTATTAGATTCCTGTTTACGTTTTAGTTAACTAATTAACAATTTATAGGAACAAAAAATTGCTTTTTTTGATTAAAATGATAAATTTAAAAAATATCCTAAATTAGCTATTGTTTATTTAGGATATTTTTAGTATAATAATATGGGTTAATTTGTATCTACTTTTAACTTAATAATATATATAGGAGGTTACAAGATATGAGCGATACTTTATTCGTGTGCTTAATGGGCATGGGCACCGTATTTGTTGGTCTGATATGCATCATAATTGTATGTAAGATAGTCAGCGGCATTATACGGCTTTCTGAAAAGCACCTGCAGAAACTGCAGAGGCTACTCCTGCTCCCGCCGCACAGCCTGTCGGTGAAGAAATTCCCGATAAACAGCGCATAATTGCTGCTGTATCAGCCGCTATTGCTGAAGAACTGGGAACCGATGTCGGCGCCCTTCGTATTTTATCATTCAAAAAACTCTAAACAAATCTTCTTTTTATGAAAGGACAAAATAAAATGAAAAAGTATAATGTAAATGTAAACGGTACTATGTACGAAATTACTTTAGAAGTTGTTGAAGGTGCTGACGTTACTGCTCCTGCTGCTACGCCCGCTCCTGTACAGGCTGCTCCTGCTGTAGAAGCTGCACCTGCTCCTGCCGCTGCTGATGGCGAACAGGTTAACAGCCCTATGCCCGGTAACATCCTTGCAGTTAATGTAAATGTTGGTGATACCGTTAAAGCCGGTCAGGTTCTTATGATTCTTGAAGCTATGAAAATGGAAAACGAAATTATGGCAGGTGTTGACGGCAAAATCGTTTCCCTTAATGTTCAGAAGGGTTCTACCGTTGAAACAGGCACTCTTCTCTGCGTAATCGGTTAAACTCATTCGGAGGATAGACTGATGAAAAATAGATATTTAAAGGCTATTTTTGCCGTACTTCTGGCAACCGCTTTACTTTTTACGGGTATCGGCGTTTTTGCCACCGGTGATGCCGAGCCTACCGACACTACTTCCGTTACACAGGAAACTGAAATTGTTCCTGAGGAGGCTATTAAAAACTTCCTTAATGAAACAGGCTTTAAAGCAGTTTTCGGTAACATTGCTAAAGGAATTTCAGGGCAAGGTTCTCCTTTTGAAAACTTTGTAACCAACTACGGTTATATTGTAATGCTTCTTATTTCCTTTGTTCTTATTTACCTTGCTATCGGAAAGGGCTTTGAGCCTCTGCTCCTCTTACCAATAGCCTTTGGTATGCTACTTACCAATCTTCCAGGAGCCAATATGTTCCACGAAGCAATTTTTGCAGGCGGTCATATTAACTGGGAAACACTGGCTAACACAGGCGGTCTTCTTGACTTCCTTTATCTCGGTGTAAAGCTTGGTATTTATCCCTGCCTTATTTTCTTAGGCGTAGGTGCTATGACCGACTTCGGTCCCCTTATTGCAAATCCCAAGAGCTTACTTTTAGGTGCCGCTGCACAGCTTGGTATTTTTATGACCTATGTTGCAGCAAGTCAGTGGTTAGGCTTCGAGCCGTTTGAAGCAGCTTCTATTGGTATTATCGGTGGTGCCGACGGTCCTACTGCTATCTTTGTAACCAGTAAGTTAGCTCCCCACCTTTTAGGACCTATTGCCGTTGCAGCTTACTCCTATATGGCTCTCGTTCCTGTAATTCAGCCTCCTATTATGAAGGCTCTTACAACCAAGAAAGAGCGTCAGATAGTTATGAAGCCTTTAAGAGAGGTTTCGAAGAGAGAAAAAATCGTATTCCCTATAGCTGTTACTGTATTCGTTGCACTTCTCGTTCCCTCTGCTGCTCCACTGGTTGGTTGCTTAATGCTTGGTAACCTCTTTAAAGAAAGCGGCGTTGCTGACCGTCTTTGCAAGACCGCGCAGAACGAGCTTATGAATATTGTTACAATATTCCTTGGTGTTACAGTTGGTGCTACCGCTACTGCAAATACATTCCTTTCATTAAGAACAATTTACATTATTCTTATGGGTGTAGTTGCTTTCGGTTTCGGTACTGCCGGCGGCGTTATTCTTGCTAAGATAATGAATCTTTTCTCTAAGAACAAGATTAATCCTCTTATCGGTTCTGCAGGTGTTTCTGCTGTTCCTATGGCTGCCAGAGTTTCTCAGACAGTCGGCCAGAAAGAAAACCCCAAGAACTTCCTTCTTATGCACGCTATGGGCCCCAATGTTGCAGGTGTTATCGGTTCTGCTATTGCTGCCGGTGTACTCCTTGCTCTCTTTGGCTAACGGAGGTATAAAATATGACTAAACTTAATATTACAGATACAATTCTGCGTGACGCCCATCAGTCACAGGCTGCCACTCGTATGCGTATCGAAGATATGCTTCCAGCCCTTGAAAAGCTTGACAAACTTGGTTACTGGTCTGTTGAGTGCTGGGGCGGTGCCACCTTCGACGTTTGTATGCGTTTCTTAAACGAAGACCCATGGGAAAGACTTCGTACTATTAAAAAGGCTATGCCCAACACTAAGCTTCAGATGTTGCTTAGAGGTCAGAACATTCTTGGCTACAAACACTATGCTGATGATGTTGTTGATGCTTTTGTTAAGAAGTCTATTGAAAACGGTATTGATGTTATCCGTATTTTCGATGCTCTTAACGACCCTCGTAATATGGAACAGGCAATGAAGGCTTGTAAGAAATACGGCGGTATATGTGAAGCTGCTATGAGCTACACAATAAGCCCTGTTCATAATGAAGACTATTTTGTAGAACTCGCAAAAACTCTTGAGAAGATGGGTGCAGATGTTATCTGTATCAAGGATATGGCTAACCTTCTTCTTCCCTATGACGCTTATTCTCTTATTAAAAAGCTTAAGGAAGCTGTTAAGTGTCCTATCCATCTTCATACCCACAATACCACAGGTACAGGTGATATGACCTATCTTATGGCTGCCCAGGCAGGTGTGGATATTGTTGATACCGCCCTTTCTCCTTTTGGTAATGGTACTGCTAACCCTGCTACCGAGGCTCTCGTTGCTACCCTTAAGGGTACCGAAAGAGATACCGGTCTTGACCTTGATGCATTAGCTGACGTTGCTGCCCATTTCAGAAGCGTTGCAGATAAGATGAAGGCTGACGGAACCCTCGACCCCAAGGTACTCAGCGTTGACACCAAAACCCTTATCTATCAGGTTCCCGGTGGTATGCTTTCCAATATGCTCGGTCAGTTAAAACAGGCAGGCAAGGAAGATAAATACTATGACGTTCTTGCAGAGGTACCGAAGGTTAGAAAAGACTTCGGTTATCCTCCTCTTGTAACTCCGACCAGTCAGATCGTTGGAACACAGGCTGTAATGAACGTTATTGCAGGTGAACCCTACAAAATGGTACCCAAAGAATCCAAAGCTCTCCTCAGAGGCGAGTATGGTACCCTTCCTGCTCCTGTTAACGAGGATGTAAGAAAGAAATGTATCGGCGATGACAGCGTAATTACCTGCCGTCCCGCTGACCTTATCGAACCTGAGCTTGAGAAGTATAAAGCTGAAGCAGGCGACCTTGCAAAATGTGAAGAAGATGTACTGAGCTATGCTCTCTTCCCACAGGTTGCTGCTAAATTCCTTGAAGCTAAATATGGCAAAAAGGAAGAGGTTAAAGAAACTCCTGCCAACGATGATAACAGTGTTCGCACTCTTATTGTTCAGGACCTTTCTTAATAAAATGACCAACCCTCCGATGAAATTCGGAGGGTTTTTATTGCTTAAAACAAAAAAATATGATATACTCTAAACGGTGATTATTTTGACAGAGAAGCTTTATGACTATGACGCATATTTAAAAGAATTTACCGCACAGGTTATTTCCTGTACCCCATGCGAAAAGGGCTACAAGATAATACTTGATAAAACCGCTTTTTTCCCTGAGGAAGGCGGTCAGTACAGTGACACAGGCACACTCGGTGGCTGCGAGGTTTTTGATGTTCAGTTTGAAAACGGTGAGCTTATACATTATTGCCGTGAGGCTGTTTCAGGTGTTGTTGCAGGACAAATCGACTTCGATAAACGTTTTCGTAATATGCAAAACCATACAGGTGAACACATTATTTCAGGACTTGTCCACTCCCTTTTCGGCGGCGAAAATGTAGGTTTTCATTTAGGACAAGATGAGGTTACCTGTGACTATGATATTGAGCTTAATGCTCAGCAGCTAAGAGAAATTGAGTTTAAAGCCAATAAAGCTATATACAAAAATCTTTCTGTGAGAGGTTACTATCCAAAAACAGAAGAACTAAAAGAAATTAAATACCGTTCGAAAAAAGAAATAGACGAGGCTATAAGAATAGTTGAAATTGATGGTATTGACTGTTGCGCCTGCTGTGCACCTCACGTAAAAAGCACAGGGGAAATTGGCGTTATAAAGATTATCTCTTATATGCGGCTTCGCGGCGGTTGCAGACTTTTTATTGCCTGTGGACTTGATGCCTTTATGGATTATTCCTTAAAGCATAATGAAATCAAAGCTATCTCTGCACTTCTTGCCAGTAAACCGGAAGAATGTTCTTCAGGTGTGCAAAAAATATCTGACAGCCTTAAAAAGACTGCCAGAGAAGTAAATTTTCTTAAAGGTAAAATACTGGAAAATGCCGTTAAAGAGCTTAAACCCTGTAACAACGGTATGCTTATCTTTACAAACGAGCTTGATATGACTGCTCTGAGAAACATTGTCAACCTTGCCAAAGACAAATCACCTTGTCTTTGCGGTGCCTTTTCGGGTAATGATGAAAATGGCTATTCCTATATAATTTACAGTGAAGACTTTGATGCAAACGAAAAGTCAAAAGATATAAACGAAAAGCTCAGTGGACGTGGTGGCGGTAAAAACAATATGATACAGGGCAGTGTAAAAGCTAACAGACAAGCCATCGAAAATTATTTTTCTTTCTCTTCTTCTTTTTCTATAAACAGTTCCTTGGTTGACTTATAACGGCTCATTGACAAATATTCATTCTTTGTTACTATATAGTGGTCTTTAAGATGCACACCCACATTCTTAAGCATTTCCTTAATTTCTTTAGTAGCCTTTATATCCGCTTCTGATGGCTCAGGCAAACCGCCGGGATGGTTATGACATAAAACCACTTCGGTAGCGTTTCTTGAAATTGCCGAGAGTATAAGGTTTTTAGAATTTGCAACTACTGCGGATACATTACCATCAGCAATAACGTCAACTCCTAATCTTTTGCCGCGGCTATCAAGACTCATCATAATCATTTTTTCTTCTGTTGCGGCGGCAAAATAAATAAGAAAATAACTGCCGAACTCATCAAGGGTTGTAAGAAAGCTGCTTTCGTTTTTCTTTTCAAGCATATAAAGACTGTATGCTTCTTTAATCAGTCTAAAATGCTGTACCGTACGCTTTCCAATCCATTTGAATTTTAGCAGCTCTTTTTCAGGAGCATCCATAACATTTGCAACAGTGTGGTATTTATTCAAAAGCTCATGTGCAATATCGTTTGTATTTCTGTAAGGCACCGAAAAGAACAGTATAATTTCAAGCTTTTCGTGTTCAGCAAGACCGGTAAAGCCGGTTTCGGAAAATTTTGAAAGCATTCTTTGTCTGTGTCCGTCATGTATTCCCATTTTTTACCTCGCACAATCTATTTTCTATTATTTTACTACTTTTTTCCTCTTAATTCAAGGTGATTTTATGAAAGAATTTATTATTTCAGGTAACGATGCAGGTCAACGTCTTGACAAGTTTATATCAAAGGCTATGCCGCTGCTTCCAAAAGCTCTTATGTATAAATACATAAGAACAAAACATATTAAGCTTAACTCAAAACGTGCCGAAATCAGCACACGTCTAAATGAGGGCGATAAGGTAACTGCTTATATTTCCGACGAGTTTTTTGGAAGCAAGGAACCAAAATACGATTTTCTTTCTGCTGGGGATAAATTAAATATTGTATATGAAGACGAGAACATTCTTCTTGCAGACAAGCCACAGGGACTATTATCCCACCCTGATGAAAATGAGTATAACGATACACTTATCACCCGTATACAAAAGTATCTCTACAAAAAGGGTGAGTATAATCCGGAAAGTGAGAATTCCTTTAAACCCTCCCTTGCCAACCGCATTGACCGTAACACAGGCGGAATTGTCATTGCCGCAAAAAATGCACAGGCTCTGAGAATTCTTTGTGATAAAATCAAAACAAGAGAGATAGACAAACGCTATTTAACGGTTGTTCACGGAGTTCCTAAACAAAAAGAAGCCTTACTTGAAGGCTATCTCGAAAAAAATGAAAGCAAAAATAAGGTTTATCTTCAAAACAAAAAAACCGATAACAATCTTACTATAAAAACCTTTTACAAAACCTTAGCCTCAAAAAATGGCTTAAGCCTTTTGGAAATTCAGTTACTTACAGGCAGAACTCATCAGATACGTGCACACTTATCCTCTATAGGACACGCCCTGCTTGGCGACGGAAAATACGGCAAACTGAAAGAAGACAAAAAGTTAGGCTTTAGCAAACAGGCTCTATATTCATACAAGCTGACCTTCTGCTTTGAAAGTGATGCCGATACACTTAATTATCTTAATAACAAAACCTTTACGGTTGATGAAGTTTGGTTTGCAAAAGAGCTGTTCGGTTTTGAAATTCAAAAATAATACAAAATTTTCCTTGTGTATTGTCTTCACTTTTGCCCACAATAACAGTGGAAGGTGAATGATATGAAAAACAGTAAAGATATTAAAGCTGAAATTTCGTCCATACCCATTATAGACCAACCGGAAAATGTCAACGAACTGATTAATAAGTACGGAACCTATGAGATTCAACCAACTGCTGATACTTTAAACGATTATCCGTCTATTGCTCAAGGTCTATCACAAAAGGACAAAAATTCGAGAAAAATCTTTTAGATAGAATACATTCTCTTCCCCCTCGCTTTGTTAAAAGCGAGGGTTCTTTTTTTGGATTTATCCGAAAAAAGTCTGTTTAATCCATTGTAATCATTTCTTCATACTGTTAAACTGAACTTAACAAAATAAATAAAGGGAGTGAGCACCTTGAACAAAAATTATAAGCTTACTTTTGAGGAAAAATTTGAAAACGGTTTAGCGGATTGGGAAATAAAAGAGGTTGATGAGCTGGTTTTAAAGCAAAAAGAAACTGATGAAGTTATTCCTGATTTCGTACGCAACAACACTGATGTCGTACGTGCTGATACATACGTGCGCTTTTCTAAAGAAAACGTAGAAGTATGTGACTCAAAACTAATTTTAAAAGCAAAAAAAGACGAAATTGGCTACTGCGGTGCATCTGTACAGTACCACGGCAGAAAATTCGGCAAAGGACTTATTGAAGTAAAGGCAAAGCTTCCCGCCTGTATGCCGGGTATATGGCCTAAAATTTTGCTTAACGGCAGAAACGGCGTTGCACACACCGATGAAATATTCGGACAGATAAAGGGTATCAACGATAAAGGTAAAAACTCTTTTGCTTTGTTTGCTTATTATTTCGACCAGTATGGCGAACACAGGAACGAATACCTTCATTCAGGCTATCAGCGTTGGCCAAGCTTTTATCCCACAATGGATAATGACGAGCCGCTATCAGAGGATTGGCATATTTTCGGTTATGAAAAAACAGATATTGATGCTATTTTCTATTTGGATGGTATTGAATGTTTCAGAATCGATATAGACCATCCTATGTTTACGGTTTTCGACTGCGAAGGCGAAATAGCTTTGATGTTAGGTGCAAATCTCCCCCGTACAGAAGCCTGCAACGAAGAAACCAAACTTCCTTGCAGTATGGAAGTAGAATATATTAAATTCTATGAGGAGGTGCAGTAATGAAGTTTACTCATGACGAACTCATTAAAAACGGCTATAATTTAGTTTTTGAAGACCATTTTGATAATGGTCTTGACGAAAACGTGTGGGAAAAGAAGGATATCAAACAGCAAGGTCACAAGGACCGTATTTGTTGGCGTAATCCTAAAAATGTTTTTGCTAAAGACTCCTGCCTTGTAATCAAGGGTTCTATAGATGAAAACGAAAACGGTGAAAAGAGCTATAACTGTGGAATTGTTCAGGTTAAAAATTTCTGTTATAAATACGGATATGCCGAGGCAAGAGCTAAAATTGCCGTAGCAGGACCTGGTATATGGATGGGATTTTGGATGAAGTCTGACCATAACAGCTCTGTTGTCAACTCAGAAATTGACGTTGCCGAAATGTTCGGCGACGATACCCGAATTGCCAGTAATATTCATGGCTGGTGGACCGACAGAAACTATGGTAAAGTTCATCGTCACAATTTTATGGATAGTAACAACTATCCAAAAACTAAAATCTGTCCTGACGGCAAACGCTATAGCGACGATTTCCATACCTTCGGTTATTTTTGGACACCTGAATACGTAGAATTTTTGGTAGACGGAGAACCCCATGTGAGAGTAGATATAACCAACCCCATGTTTGCTCTCTGCCACAACCCTATTTATTTTCTTTTCAGTATGGCATACGGTAATAAGGCATTGGGCGCTGTACCCGAGGAGGACAGAACCGAGCCTATTGAATTCTGTATTGACTATATAAGACTGTATCAGAATGAAGACGGCGAGCTTTACGATATGGATAAGGACAGATACTTAACAAAACGCGAAAAATAATAATAAGCGGATACATTTTAAAATGTATCCGCTTATTATTATACTTCTTCTATAACCTCTATAACACCGCTGCTATGGTAAAGGCTTGGGGTTACAAGTACGCTATAACCTCTACCGAAATCACTTGTCCATTCAAGGCTTCTGCGACGAGGCACAGCACAACAGGAAAGAAGTGTCATAATTGCACCGCCGTGCATAATTACCGCTGATTTATAAATCCCGTTTACCATCATATCCTCAACAACCTCGCGAAAACCAAGGCATATTCTTTTTGCAAATTCTGTGGAATCTTCCCCTCCGGGAGGAGAAGAAATCTGACCTGAAGTCCATTTGAAGAAATCAGGGTCACTTTCAAGCTGAACAGCATTTTTACCCTCAAATTCGCCGAAATTATATTCCATAAGATTTTCTATATTTTCAGCCTCAACATTGGGATAAATAACATTAGCCGTTTGTCTGCAACGAAGCAGAGGGCTTGTATAAACCTTTTCAACCGGCGGGTACTCTATTTTTTCTTTAAGATTTGCAAGTGCGGCTGTACCGCTTATAGACAGTGGCAAATCGGTAACACCAATATATTCGCCTCTTGCATTACCGTCGGTAGCACCATGTCTGATAAGATAGATTTTATAGGTCTTCATAAAGCTCCTCCTCGGTCATTTCACAAATAATGGCATTTGACAAAAGCATTCCATTTGCTGTAAGGCCAAAGTGCCCGTCACTAAATTTTGCAAGTTTTTGTTTTTCAAAAATTCTTGCCTTTTCATAAAAAGCCTTTGAAAATTTTTTGCCGAATTTTTCTTTTATGCTTTCTTCACTAATCCCATCACTGAGCCTTAAAGAAAGCATAAGATATTCAATTAAATCTCCGCCCTGTCCGTCAGATACGGTTTTGGTTCCACCCATAAAGCCTTTTAAATCATTTTCATAGTGGAAACGCTGTCCATCAACAAAGGAATAGGCAGAGGGTCCGATTCCTATATACTCCTGCGATTTCCAATACTTAGTATTATGACGACTCTGCTTTCCCTCTTTAGAAAAATTAGATATTTCATAATGAGTGTAACCATTTTCACAAAAGAGCTGACTAAGCATTAAATATTCATCCTCAACAGCTTCTTCGTCGGGAAAGGACAACTGTTCCTTTTTTGCAGAAAACACAGTTTTATCCTCAAGAATCAACATATAACAGGAAATATGCTCGGGAGAAAGTGTTATTATTTTCTTCGCAGAGTCTATTGCACTGTCTGTTTTTTCTGAGGGAAGAGCACACATAAGGTCAACCGAAATATTATCAAAGCCCACTTTTCTCGCCTGAGTAAAGGTATTAACAGCCTCATTTGCACTATGGCCTCTGCCAAGCAGAGAAAGAGTATTGTCATCAAGGGACTGAATACCTATTGACAGTCGGTTAAACCCACCTTTTTTAAGCGTAGACAAAAATCTTTCGTCTATACCTTCAGGGTTGATTTCTACGGTTATTTCAGCATTACTGCTGATACCGAAGGCTTCCTTCACACAGTAAAGCAAATCGCAAAGCTCCTCTGCCGACAAAACAGAGGGGGTACCACCGCCGAAATATACAGTATCGGCAGGGCGACAAAGCTGCCCACCCCACCGATAGATTTCATTTTTAAGCTGTTTTATATACCTGCTTACCATATCCTTGTGTATAACCGCAGAATAAAAATCACAGTAAGCGCACCGTTTTCGGCAAAAAGGTATATGGATATAAACACCGATT
Organism: Clostridiaceae bacterium; assembly: GCA_904501755.1. GTDB lineage: Bacteria > Bacillota > Clostridia > Oscillospirales > Acutalibacteraceae > SIG607. The sequence goes on from CAJGBV010000001.1 coordinate 143,036, forward strand.
GGCTTAGCCAATAATTTCACCCTCACAAGAGCCCGGAATTGCAGCAGCATTTGCCTCGTCGGTATCAAGATGCATAGCAAGTGCATAGCTTGGGCTTACTCTGGCAACAACATCGCCGAAAATAAGACCTCTGCCCTGTGTATCAATCTTAACAGATACAATCTGCTTATCAACAATACCATACTTTTCAGCATCAGCAGGTGTCATATGTATATGACGCTTTGCAGCAATAACACCCTCGGCAATTTCAACCTCACCACAAGGTCCTACAAGTTTACATCCGGGGCTTCCCGCAAGGTCGCCTGACTCACGGATAGGAGCTGTTACACCGATACTTCTTGCTTCGGTAAGAGAAATTTCAACCTGTGTCTGAGGACGGCAGGGTCCAAGGATAGATACACCCTTTATTTCTCTCTTAGGGCCAACAACGGTTACTCTCTCTTCACAGGCAAACTGACCCGGCTGAGAAAGGTCCTTTTTATTGGTAAGCTTATGACCTTTACCGAAAAGAACCTCAAGGTCAGCTTCGCTTACGTGTACGTGATGAGCAGAGATTTCTACTAAAACAGACTTTTTCATAATAATACTTCCTTTATATGTATTTTTTTACATTTATATTGTACCATATTTTTTTATAGTTTCAAGTAAAATATAGACTTTTTTGGTTTGTAGTGATATAATTTTAATGAAAACAAATGAGGTGTAAGATTTATGAAATACATAAAAGGCGGAAAAATTGTCACTGAAGGAAACGTTCTCACAAATCATATACTTGTGTTCGATGACAAAATAAATGCCATACTACCCGAAAACAGTGTAGATTTAACAGATAAAGAGGTAATTGATGCAAAGGGAAATTATGTTTGCCCGGGATTTATAAGCACACATATCCACGGATGTATGAACTGTGATACCGAAGACGGAAGTGTGGACGGACTAAACAAAATTGCCGAGCATCTTCTCTCCACAGGTGTAACTCACTGGTGCCCAACCCTTTGTACCGTTGATATACCCGCTTTTAATAAAACCTTAAATGCCGTTAGACAGGCAAAAAAGGATGGTGTGGGTGCACAAATAATCGGACTTTACCTTGAGGGAATTTTTCTCAGCAAAGAAAAAAAGGGTGCGCACAAGGAAGAATGGTTAAGACTGCCTGATGCTAATTTGGTTATTAAAAACAAGGATATAATCAGTCTTGTTATATGTGCCCCTGAGCTTAGCGGTGCACAGGAATTCATAAAAGCCGTAACAGAGCAAGGTGTGAATGTTGCAGTAGGACACAGTAATGCCACTTATGAGCAAACAAAACAGGCTATTGATGCAGGTGCTACCGATACCACCCATTTGTTTAATGCCTGTTCCCCGCTTTCCCACAGAGATACAGGTCTTCCCGGTGCTGTGCTGTCTGATGACAGGGTATATACCGAGCTTATTTGTGACAACTTCCACGTAAGCCCTGTTATGTACGACCTTGTATACAAGCTAAAGGGCAATAAGCTTATTCTTATAACCGACTCAATCCGTCCTGCAGGTATGCCTGACGGCGAATATATTCAGGGTGGACTTCACGTTACAAAAAAAGGTGCTGAGTGTCGACTGGATGACGGCACCATTGCAGGAAGTATGCTCGATTTAAACAAAGGCATTAACAATGTAATAAATAACAGTAATATTCCCCTTAACGAAATAATCAATGCTGTATCCTTAAACCCTGCCAGAATGCTGAAAGTTGATGATAAAATCGGCTCACTTGAGGTTGGGAAAAATGCAGATATTGTAATAGCCGATGAGGATTTCAATATTATAAATGTCTTTAAAAACGGCAAATAATTTTAATCCCTTGCTCAGTGCAAGGGATTTTTTTATTGACAAGATACCGCAAATACTGTATTATTGTATTAGTAAGGTAATACAGTTCAAAAGGAGTGAGTACAATGATTTGGAAGCTTAACAAAGAAAAACCGATTTGTCCACAGATTTATGAGCTGATTTGTGTTGATATAGCTTCTGATAAATTAAAACCCGACCAGAAGCTCCCCTCGGTAAGAGAAATAGCCATACAGGCCGGGATAAATCCCAATACAGTTCAAAAGGCTTTTGAAAAATTAGAGGTTTCGGGTCTTGTCTATTCGATAAGAGGTACGGGTTGGTTTATAGCCGACAATAAGGATTCCGCCAATGAAATCGTCAGGAATCTCATACAGGAAAAAACCGTACAATATTTTGAGGCACTAAAGGGCTTCGGTATGACAGACGGTGAAATAAAAAAATATATAGAGGAGTGGCAATAATGAGTGAAATTTTAAACTGTCAGGGTATAACCAAGAAATTTGGTAATGTAATTGCTCTGTGCAACCTTAACCTTTCCATTGAAAGCGGTAAGATAGTAGGTCTTTTAGGACCCAATGGTAGTGGAAAGACCACCCTTATAAAGCTTATAAACGGCCTTTTACAGCCTGATATGGGCACTATAACCGTTTGCGGATTTAAGCCCGGTGTGGAAAGCAAAGCCCTCGTTTCATATCTTCCTGATAACAACTATTTAAGTGACAGTATGACGGTAAAGCAGGTTGTTGAGCTTTTCGAGGACTTCTACGAAGATTTCAGAAGTGAGCTTGCATATTCTATGCTTGAAAAATTAGGTATTGACATACAAAGAAAGCTTAAAACACTTTCAAAGGGTAACAAAGAAAAGGTTTCTCTTATTCTCGTTATGAGTCGTAATGCCTTGCTTTATGTGCTTGATGAGCCAATTGCAGGAGTTGACCCTGCTACAAGAGATTACATCATATCAACCATCATCAACAACTATAACCCACAGTCTTCCGTAATAATATCCACCCATCTTATTTCCGACATTGAAGAGGTTCTGGATGATGTTATCTTTATAAAACAAGGAAGTTTGATTCTTCACAAATCCGCTGAAGAAATAAGAGAAGAAAATGGAATGAGCGTTGACGCGCTTTTCAGGGAGGCATTCAAATGGTAAAAAAATTATTTAAACACGAAATTGCTTTTTATTTTAAAAGACTTCTCCCCTTTTATATCATTCTTTTGTCTGTTGCAGTTTTTTCAAGATTTCTCCAGAATTTTGAGGTCGATTTTTTTGTATATGATATAATCTACGGTTCTTCCATTGTTACATATTTTATTATGAACTTTGCCGTCCTTGCCGCCGTTATAGTTAATGCTATAGTCAGGTTTTACAAAAATCTATTTACAAGAGAAGGCTATTTAAGCTTTACGCTTCCCGTAACAGCAACAAATCATATATTTGTAAAGCTTCTCACCGCAATGCTTTTCAGTGCAATCACCACTGTAATTATGTTTATATCCTTTATATTCTTTTCTTTTGGTGACCTTTTTGCAGAATTCTGTAAAGCTTTTTCCTACTTGTTAAAAAATGCAGTAAAATCGATTGGAATAGATGCTGTATTTTATATTATCGAATTTGTGCTTTTGCTTATAGTTTCTTTTGCGAGTACCCTTTTTGTATACTATACCTGTATAACTATAGGTCAGCTTGCAAAAAAGAACAGAATTGCCGCCGCATTCGGTGTATATCTTATCTTCTATCTTATCGAACAGGCTATTGGTACAATATTAGTAATAATATTCAGTGCGGTATCATTAAGTGAAAATTGGAACAACATAGCACAATATATAATGGATAATATAAAAACCTTTGCCCATATCGGTTTAGTGGGACTAATTATTACATCGCTTGTGTCTTCTTTTATTCTGTTTATTATAGACCGACATATAATTACCAAACGGCTAAATTTAGAATAAGGGGTATGAAGTATATGAAGAAATCATTAAAAAGAGCTTTTTCTGTAGTTCTTGTACTTTGCATTTGCCTTCTTCTTTGTTCCTGCAAAGAGCTTGATGAAATGAGAGAAAACAGGGCTGAATTCACCGACCAAACATATTCACAAATCCTGTTTAACGACAGTATATATAAGCTGGTTGAAAATTGGCCGGACCAGGCTAATATCTATTATCATAGCAGCACTATGGTCTGCGAAAAGGACGTTCCACTGCTGCTGTCGGAATTTTTCGGCAAAATGGCATTATATGACAATGAAAAGAAGATACTATGTATTGAATACGAAAAATTTTATTGTCGCGAGGACCTTTATGACAGCATTGTAAACGGCAGTCTTAACAATCTGAATACAGTATGCTTTAGCGTATATGATGAAGAAGATAGCAACCAAAAGAATGTCAAAATGGATGATTCCCTTGCACAAGCTATAGAAACGGTTCTTAGTAGAAATCCCATAAATGCAGAGCCATCCGAAATGCAGCCGTGTATTTTTACATACAAAACGGATAAAGATATGCTTGTGCTTCAGGACTATGTATACATAGCACAAGACACTGATAAAAATATTTATGTGGTCAGTTATTATGAAAAGGATTATAAATATTATTTGGTTGACGAGAATATGTATGGTCTTTTCAGTACCTTCTTAAATGAAAATTCGTATAATAAGTGGTAAAATAAACAATAAAAAAGAGTCTTGCAAAGCAAGACTCTTTTTGTAAATGAAACTTAAATTACTTAAGCTCAACAGTTGCGCCAGCCTCTTCGAGCTTAGCCTTGATTTCATCAGCTGCTTCCTTAGCAACAGCTTCCTTGAGGGGCTTAGGAGCACCATCAACGAGAGCCTTTGCATCAGCAAGACCAAGACCGGTGATTTCTCGAACGATCTTGATAACAGCGATTTTGTTAGCACCTGCAGAAGCAAGAATTACATCGAATTCAGACTTCTCGTCAGCAGCAGCAGCGCCGCCTTCAACAGGAGCAGCAACAGCTACAGCTGCAGCAGCAGATACACCGAACTCTTCTTCTACAGCTTTAACAAGCTCAGAAAGCTCAAGAACGGTAAGGACTTTTAATTCTTCAATAATAGCAGTAATTTTTTCGGATGCCATTTTATTTTCCTCCAATTTATGTTTAATAATATTTTTTGTTTTTTTAATATTTAATAAGCTGAATTATTCAGCAGCAGCTTCGCCGTCTTTATCAACGATAGCCTGTACGGCACGAGCAAAGCTTGCAATAGGAGCCTGGAATGCACCAAGCACGGTAGCGAGAAGAACTTCTCTGCTGGGGAGTTTTGCAAGACTTTCAATCATAGCAGTATCGATTACTTTACCATCGAGATAGCCTGACTTAATCTTGAAACTTTCGTGACTGTCAGCAAACTTACAAAGAATACGGGCAGCACAAACGTGGTCTTCCTTAGAGATTGCAAGAGCGGTGGTTCCTTCAAGAACTTCCTTCATACCCTCAAGGTCGGTACCTTCGATAGCACGGGACAGAAGAGTATTCTTAACTACGAAATAATCAACGCCGGCCTCACGAAGCTCCTTACGAAGAGCAGTATCATCTGCAACAGAAGTACCGGTGTAGTCAACAACAACGCCTGCAACGGAATTCTGAAGTTTTTCAGCAATGGAAGCAACTATCGCTTTCTTTTCCTCTAAAACTTTTGCATTAGGCATTAATTTCACCTCCGTAAAATATAGTAAAAAAGTCTGTTCCCTGAGACGAGGAACAGACCAAAACATTAAAATAAAATGATAATGTTCTGCTTACCTCGGTAGGCGTCAAAACTTACTCTCATAAAGAGAACCTACTGTCTCAAGTAATGCAACAAAAGTATTATACACAAGTCGTATCTATTTGTCAATACTTTTTTTAATTAAATTTCAAACTCGTTCCTTTTTATAATATGGTCCTGATATTCTTTGGCAAGTTCGGTAAAATATCCACTCCAACCCCACACTCTAACTATAAGATTCTTATATTCTTCGGGATTTTTTTGAGCATTTATGAGCACTTCGCGATTAACCGAATTGAGCTGAAGCTGATGACCGCCTCTATCTATAAAATACTTCACCAAAGTGGCAACTTTTTTTATCCCTTCATCGTTTCTAAAAATGCTACTATGCATTTCAAGAGTCAGCGGACCACCGTTTATTATTTCACTCATATCATATTTTGTAAAGGATTTGATACATGAAATAACACCATCAAGTCTACACTCAAAGGCAGGAGAAAAACTTGAGCCATACGGACTTTTGGCATATCTGCCGTCAGGTGTTGCACCAACCTTTTCGGCACTTATAATATATTCCATTGCACTACCCGTTCCAGCTCTGAAAATTCCGCCTCTTGCGCTTTTTCTATTATTCATCGAATCAGAAAAGTATTTCATAATCTCGATAGCAATATTATCTACACTATCATCGTCGTTGCCCATTTTAGCGCAAGACAGCATTTTATTGCGCAATTCTCCATATCCCTCGAAATTTGCTTCAAGCGCCTTTAAAAGTTCTTCTTTTGTACAAACATTTTCATCGAAAATAAGGGTTTTTATAGCGCATAAACTATCTGCCGCAGTAGAAATTCCCGCTCCGTGACAGCCGTCATTATTATATTTTGCTCCGTGCTGACTTACGTCTTTGCCTTGCTCTATACAGTCTTTAATGAACATAGAAAGGAACGGGTCAGGCAAGAAATCTGCCGTTACACCTTCAGCAAGTACCGCACACTCTTTTTCCATTTCATCTTTAAATGCCAACATAAAGTCATCAAAGGTTTTACTTAGCAACAACTTTTCTTTACAGGTACGTTCAACAATTAACGGAAAATTCATAGTTTTCATGTTGGGCCAATCAGTAGCCTTGGCAGGAATTATAAATTCCCAACAAGCCGCAACGCTGTAATCGCGCGCATCCTCAAGATCGTATCCGAGCTTAACAAGTCCCGGTATAACAATGTCATCATTACAATACTGTGGAAATCCCATACCCTGCTTTGTCATAAGAGTAGCAAACTCCAAAATTTCAATAGGAGTTTTTTTATTTACCCTTAAATTTATTTTAGGATCAATAATGTTAAGCTCAAGGGATGCTTCCATACAAAGACGGGATAAATCGTTAAAAGCATCGTTGCCGTCTTTATCACATCCACCAAGCAACATGCTCTGACCGTTGTCGCCACGCTGAACACCGGCGTAAAAATGAGAATCATAATTTATGGAAATGAAAAATTCTTCAGTCTGTTCAAGCAGTTTTTCTCTTTTAACACCACGTTTTATATCAGCATCGTAAAAGGGGAACATATACTGATCAAAACGTCCTATAGTAACGTGATTATTTTGGTTTAAGCGAAAAATATATATCATAAATTTCAGAAAAACAAGCGCCTGATAATAACTTTGCGGCGGGTTTTCAGGCACAATGCACAACGCTTCGTAAATATCGGTTCTGCCTTCATTCTTCGCCGCCTCTTTATATCTGTTTGCAAGAGACTGGGCGCTACCGAGCATTTCTAACATAGCTTCATAAAGGTCGCGTTGGTGGTCGGTGCAGTTTTTCATTTTTCCTTTTATAGTATCATTATACTTTTTAAAACCACCATTTAGTGCGCCTTCATAATCGGGCGCAAAATTTCCGTTATATCTCCAAAAAGGAACGTCACCATTATAATACTTTAAAAAGTTTAGTTTACGGTTAAATCCCAAGCTATCATACTCATGAAAATAGGGTTGTTCGTTTTTGCAGTTCATTTCAAAAGCCTTTGCCATAAGCTTAAACTTTGAAAGACTTTCATCCCCTACGCGCTCATTTTCTCTTTTTATCCAAGAATAATTCTTTGTATATTCTTTATTTTTTAAGCCGTTAAGCATTTTTTTAATACGTTCGGTCATACTTATCCCCTCACAGCACTTTAGTCTTGATGCTAAATTTATCAAATAACTCAAGTCGCATTTCACATTCTATATTTTCGTCATAAGACGGGTTAAATGTCATACCTACTGCGCTGTATTTACCACCCGCAAATTTGTTATATGGCAGTAGCTCAATATAGTTTACGCCATTTTCTTTTAAAAGGGTTGCAATATCAGTTATATTTTCAACAGTATCGGTTACTGTTGGTATAAGAGGCACTCGCACCACAAAATCCACACCGCTGTTTTTTAGAATTTTAAAATTTTCGATTATAGTCAAATTTTCAACGCCCGTATATTTCTTATGATTCTCTTTATTTATAATCTTTAAATCATAAAGTACATAATCGGTATTATTTAAAATTTCCGCAAAATCATCACTCTTACAAAATCCGCAAGTTTGCACGGCTCGGTGAGTTTTCCCCTCAAGTTTTTTAAGACACTCTATAAGAAAATCCTTATGCATAGTAGGCTCACCACCCGAAAAGGTAACACCGCCAACGGCATCAAGATTTTTGGAAATTTTGGCGACAAGTTCATCCACGCTATATTCAGTAGCACAATATCGGAGTAAGCGGTTGGGGCATTTATAAATATTTATTTTTCCGTCCTCACGGCAATTACCGCACATAGTACAACCATTTTGAGATTTTATAATTTGATTTTTTAAAAGCTGACCTTCTGGATTATGACACCACTGACATCTTAACGGACAACCTTTTAAAAACACAGTGGTTCGCATCCCCGGTCCGTCATAAACCGAAAATTCTTCAATAGAAAAGACAAGAGCCATATTTATCACCTACCACAATTATATAGCAAATTATTGACTTTTTCTTGCAACATATTGTATAATAATAGCAATATATTATCTTTTAGGTGATTTTATGATTTTTCATCAACCCAATAACTCATTAAGTGGTTTTCAGTACAACGGAGCATTTTACAACAACACAATATGGGAACCTCATTTCCATAAAAATTTTGAACTCATTTACGTTGAAGAAGGGCAATTACTTTGCAACATCGACTCAAAAGAATACACGCTTAATAGTGGGCAGTACGGATTATGCCTTAACTATTCCGTTCATTCTTACTTTCCTACCGGTAACTGTAAATATTGGGTGGGAGTATTCTCTCCGGATTTTGTTATGTCTTTTTCAGAAATAGTAAAAAACAAATCCGCCGATGGCTTTGTTTTCATCTGCGAAAAAGAAATAGACGTTCTTATTAAAAAATATTTAATGACAAAATCCGAACCTGATATCATAACACTTAAATTTTCTCTTTACGCCGTAACTCATGAATTTTTACGTCAAATAAAATTCACCAATAACAATACAAAGAACGGTATAGCAATGGAAATAATAGATTACATAACAGAAAATCATAAAAATAAAATAAGTCTTTCCGATTTAGCGGAAAGACTTGGCTATGACTATAACTATGTTTCTCGATTGTTCAACAACACATTCAATATTTCATTCAATAATTTTCTAAACATATATAGATTAGAGTCCGCAACACAGGCTCTTTTATATACGGATAAAAAAATATCAGATATTGCTCTCGAATGTGGTTTTCAAAGCATACGAAGTTTTAATTATAATTTTTATAAAAATATAGGAGTTACACCAATACAGTATAGAAAAAACAAAAGCCGTGCATAACACGGCTTTTATTTGTTTAATTAGTTACCAAACTTAGCAACATTGAGCTTTATGCCAGGGCCCATAGTAGTAGCAAGTACACAGGACTTGATATACTGACCCTTTGCAGCCTCAGGCTTAGCCTTAATAATAGCTGCCATAAGAGCATCAAAGTTCTCCTGAAGCTTTTCAGCTCCGAAGGAAGCCTTACCGATAGGACAGTGAATAATGTTAGTCTTATCAAGACGATACTCAATCTTACCTGCTTTAGCTTCGGTTACAGCCTTAGCTACATCAGGAGTAACAGTACCAGCCTTAGGAGAAGGCATAAGTCCACGAGGACCAAGAACCTTACCAAGACGACCAACAAGACCCATCATATCAGGTGTTGCGATTACTACGTCAAAATCGAGCCAGTTTTCAGACTGAATCTTAGTAACCATATCTTCTGCACCAACAAAGTCTGCACCTGCAGCAAGAGCAGCGTCAGCCTTGTCACCCTTAGCAAGAACAAGGGTACGTACAGTCTTACCTGTTCCGTTAGGAAGAACAACCGCACCGCGAACCTGCTGGTCAGCGTGACGAGAGTCAACACCAAGACGTACGTGGATTTCTACTGTTTCATCAAATTTTGCAGCAGCAGTCTTTACAACTACAGCTACTGCCTCATCAGCGTCATAAAGCTTACCGGGCTCGATAAGCTGAGCGCTTGCTAAATATTTTTTACCGTGTTTCACTTTATTTTACCTCCCAATAAGTGGTTAAATCGGAAATTTCCTCCCACGAGAGAGAATCAATCGACTACTTCTACGCCCATACTACGTGCGGTACCTGCTATCATACTCATAGCGGTTTCGATACTTGCAGCGTTAAGGTCGGGCATTTTTGTTTCTGCGATTTTTCTAATCTGCTCGCTGGTGATTTTGGCAACCTTAGTTTTGTTAGGTGTGCCGGATGCGGATTCAATACCGCAAGCCTTCTTAATAAGAACAGCGGCAGGAGGAGTCTTTGTAATGAAGCTGAAAGAATGGTCTGCGTAAACAGTGATTACAACAGGGATAATAAGTCCCATATCATTCTTTGTGCGTTCATTGAACTCCTTGGTGAAAGCCATAATGTTTACACCGTGCTGACCCAGAGCAGGACCTACCGGGGGGGCAGGAGTTGCTTTACCTGCGGGGATCTGCAATTTAATGTAGCCTATAATTTTTTGAGCCATTTTTTGCACCTCCAAAATTGTGGTAACAGTGTTTATTTACACTTGGCGGAGCATCTTAAAAGAATTTATGCTCCTCCCACTTGCGACACCAAGCGGTGTCAGCGGCGAGACAGCCGCATAATAAACGGTCAAACCGTATTATTACCTTAATTAGTCAGCCAGAACAATCTGATCCAGCTCGAGTTCGGCGATAGTTTCTCTACCGAACGCATCAATTCCTACGCTAACGCTGTTATCTGCGACATTAATTTCTTTAACAACGCCTGCGAAGTCTTTAAGAGGTCCACTAACGATAACAACGCGGTCACCCACATTGTAACCAACCTCAACGCTGTGCTTTTCAACGCCCAGGGACGCTACCTCTTCATCAGTAAGGGGTACGGGTTTTGATTCGGGACCTACAAATCCTGTGCAGCCGCGAATGTTACGGACTACGTACCAGGAATCGTTAGTAACGATCATTTTGATTAGAACATATCCGGGGAAAATTTTACGTTCTACCTCGCGAACCTTATCATCCTTCACCTCTGTTACCTTTTCGGTGGGGATTTTAATATCCACGATTAAATCTTGCATCTTACGGTTTTCTACCATAGTAGCAAGGTCGGTAGCTACTTTATTTTCGTAACCCGACATGGTCTGCACTACATACCATTTTGCTTGTTCAGACATATTGGTTCTCCTTATTTCCAGATACTTTCAAGTAAAGTACCAAGACCAAAGTCAACGAGCCAAATAATTGCACCGATTACAATAAACATAACCAATACTATACCGGTGTTTTTAAGAACTTCTTTAAGACCGGGCCAAACAATCTTCTTGCACTCACTCTTATAGTCCTTGAAGAACTGAGCAATTCTCTTTAAGATAAACTTCTTAGAGCCTTTGGATTCAAGAACTTCAATATAGTCGTCCAAAAGGAAATAAGCAACACTGAAAATAAGTGCGGCAAACATCACTAAGGATACTATAAGAACGAAAGAAGTGTACTCAACGCCTGTTACGGTGAACGGACGGGTATCAACAAACTTCCAAGGTGTGCTAAGGGCGATAACAAGCATATAAATTGCAACTGCGGCATTAATACCGGAAGCAAAGTACTTTAAGCCTTTAGACTTGGAGAAGAATGTAAATACCGAAAGAGCAACACCGAGAACGGAAAGAAGGAAGCAGAAAAGAACGTCTGCGCTTTTAGCGATTTTTGTTCCCTCGATTACTTCGGAACCGAATCCCATTTGAAGACCGCTTACAGAAATTACGCCTGCTTCGTTTGTTGTGAGGCTGGCGAAATTAAAGAAGAAGAAAACCAAAGCAGAAATACCGCAAAGGGTAGCTAAAACCTGACAAGCTTTATTGATAACTTTCATCATATCAGCTCTCCTTATTTGGTTTCCTTATGAACGGTGTGCTTTCTGCAGAACTTGCAATATTTGTTCATTTCAAGTCTGTCCGGATCGTTCTTCTTGTTTTTCATTGTGTTGTAATTGCGCTGCTTGCACTCAGTACAAGCGAGTGTGATTTTTACTCTCATAACGGCACCTCCCGCTTTACGGAAATATTTTTTTGCTGCGAATACGCAGTAAACGCCTCCCTCAGTTAAGTAACTCTTCGGACCCTTCGCATTATGTCGCCATACGAAAGGTAAGCACTCCGAAACACGAGAACTTTTACAGAATAGAGTCCAAACAAAAAAAAAGACTCCTTAGAGGTACAGCAATTATATCACAAAATGCACCCTCGGTCAAGCCTTTTTTTTAATATTTGAAAATTTTTAGAAATATACCGTTTCCTTGTTTTCTCTCAAAGCGCAAAACAGCGTGTAATCAATACCTTTTTTAGCACCTGCATGGTTTAGCGCAGACTCGCTTGTTCTAAGCGCAAGAGCGGGAAGATTATTGTTTTCGCTAAGGTGCCCGAGAACGAAACGCTTAGTACCGCTTTTAAGCAGAGAAACGAGTTCGCAAGCGGCGGCGGCATTTGAAAGATGCCCCCTCTCCCCTGCAATTCTGATTTTAAGTTCAGGAGGATAAGGTCCATTCTGAAGCATCCTTAAATCGTGATTTGATTCAAGAAGTACCGTACTGCAACCGCTGAGCGCCTCTCTTACAGAGGGAGTAACGATGCCAAGGTCGGTACAAACCGCCGCCGTACTATCGTTACCAAAATCAATTTTATATCCGCTGGAGCCCTCGCAGTCGTGCATTGTTTCGAAGCGTATTATTTTACCCACTTCGCTTTCAAAAGCAGTTTCGCCAAGCGCTACTGTTTTTGCTTCATCATTTAACACGTCAACGTTATAAAGTGTTTCAAGAGTTTTTTGCGAAGCCATAACGGGAACGTCAATTTTTTTAAGCAAGGTTTTAAGTCCTTTTATATGGTCGGTATGTTCGTGAGTGATGAGTATGGCACGTATTCTGTCCACGTTCTCACCGATTGCTTCAATAGATTTAAGTATAGCCGAACAAGAAGCCCCTGCATCTATAAGCAACGCGCCGTCGTTACCCGAAAGGTAGGTGCAGTTTGCTTTACTTCCGCTAAAAAGCGGACAAAGTTTTGCCATTTTTTCATCTCCCTCTTACATATATATAATAAAGGGAGGAAAAACCTCCCTTTAAAGTTATTCGGAAACCCTGTGAATAACACCACCGAGTTTTTCAAATTTTTCTACTAGATTTTCATAGCCTCGGTCAATGTATTCAATATTTTGTACCACAGTTTTACCTGGTGCCATAAGTCCTGCAATAACCATTGCGGCGCCCGCTCTTAAGTCGGTAGCGTTTACTATAGCAGGAGTAAGCGAATCTTTTCCGTTTACAATAGCGCGCTTGCCTTCAACATTGACGTCGGCGCCCATTTTTTTAAGTTCATCTATATAACGGAAACGGTTGTCCCAAACACTTTCATATACGGTGCTTTCGCCCTCGGCAATTGTGAGCATTGTGGTCATCTGAGGTTGCATATCGGTGGGAAATCCCGGATGAGGCATTGTTTTTACCTGACAACGACGTGGGCGTCTTTCCATTTTAACACGTACCGCTTCATCAAACTGTTCGACCGTTGCGCCTGCTTCGATAAGTTTTGCAACTATAGATTCAAGATGTTTAGGGGTTACGTTGGTTATTGTAACGTCACCACCCGTAGCTACGGCAGCAACAAGATAAGTACCCGCTTCAATCTGGTCAGGGATTATACTGTAGGTAACGCCGTGAAGTTTTTCAACACCGCGGATTTTAATAACGTTAGTACCTGCGCCCATAATGTTCGCGCCCATTGAGTTAAGGAAGTTTGCAAGGTCAACTATATGCGGTTCTCTTGCCGCATTTTCGATAACGGTCATACCCTTTGCTTTTGCGGCTGCCAACATAATATTAATGGTAGCGCCTACAGAAACCATATCAAGATAAACATAGTTACCCATAAGTTGTTCTGCACGGCAAACAACCATATCGTTTTCACAGGAAACCTTTGCGCCCATAGCTTCAAAGCCCTTGATATGCTGGTCAATCGGTCTTACACCAAAATCGCAACCACCCGGAGGAGCCACCTTAGCCTTATTAAAACGGCCAAGCAGTGCGCCCAAAAAGTAACTTGAAGCACGCATACCACTGCTCATATCTTTGGTTACTATATAAGACTTTATACCGGTAGGATCAATTTTTGCGGTGTTTGCATCAAGCATTTCAACCTTTGCTCCAAGAGTAGTCATACTCTTAAGTAACAAACTGACATCGGAAATGTCGGGGAGATTTTCCACTATACAGGGTTCATCGGCAAGTAAAACGGCAGGGAGTATTGCAACGGCAGCATTTTTTGCGCCGCTTATATGTACTTCGCCCTTTAAAGCTTTACCGCCTTCTATAACATACTTTTCCACTGTTTTCTCTCCGTTTATTTTAACATTTTAAATGAGAACATTCACTAAAAGAAATAGTGCAAGAAACACTACCTTAGCCATCATTATACACCTCTACTTCACCTTTGTCAAATTATATTTATATAAAACCCACAGATTTTATTACATATTGTGTCAAAAGACGACTTTTTTACATAGATTTAGTAGTTCGTTAATTATTATTTCCTCTCGTAATCGAATTAAAGATTTTTAAAATTGCCTTTTCTTGCTTTTTTTATTAAAATGTGGTAACATATAATAAACACACATCGGAGGGACGTTATGACTCTTAAAGAATCAGGAGAAATGTATCTCGAATCAATTTACGTGCTGTCAAAAAAACTCAAAAAAGTTCGTTCTATCGACGTAGTTGAATACCGCGGTTTTTCAAAGCCAAGTGTCAGCAGAGCCGTCGGTCTTTTAAAAAACGGCGGATTTGTTAAAATGGATGATGAAGGTTATCTCACCCTTACCGAAGAAGGCGAAGAAATAGCCGAAAAAATTTACGAAAGACACACGGTAATTACAGAATGTTTAATAAAACTGGGTGTTGATAAAGCAACCGCAACCGAGGATGCCTGTAAAATCGAGCATGATATAAGCGACGTCACCTTTAAGGCGCTCAAAAAATTCATAAACTTCAGTTAAAAGTATTGACTTTTGTTTTTCATTGTGTTATAAAGTCCTTGAAGAAACCTCTTCTCACAGGACACAAAAACTTAATAGCCGCTTTTTCCTACACGGGAGTGTGATTTGTATGAATAAAAAAGCAAACAAATCAAAGAAAATTTTAAGCAATACCGAAATTCTACGACGGGAAGAACAGATTATTGATTGTTACCGAAAGCATAACGGAAAGGGTCTTCGAATCCTTTTCGGCATCTATAAGGGTGACTACAAAAATCTGCTCATTTCGTCTTTCTTTTTTGTCTTAAAGCAGATGCCGGTATGGGTGATTCCGCTGATTACGGCAGACGTTATCAATACTATTATCGAGATGCCTTCGGGCGCTACGCGGCGACTTATCATAGATTTTATAATCGCTTTTGTCGTTTTAGTACAAAACATTCCCACCCATATGATACATTCGCACTTTTTCAGCAAAGCCAAACGAAAGGTTGAAGCCATACTTCGAGGCGCAATGGTCAGAAAACTGCAACAGCTTTCCATCGGTTTCCATAAGGAGATGCCAACAGGTAAAATTCAGTCCAAGGTGATGCGTGACGTTGAAAGCGTCGAAGCTCTTTCTTCTCAGATTTTCAACGTAATACTTCGCGTTGTAGTCGATATGAGCATCACCCTTATTATCATAATAAGAAAAAGCGTACCCGTGTTTTTTATGTTTCTTATTTGCATACCCTTCTTTGCTTTTCTTATGGCAAAATTCAGAAAACCCCTGAGGGAGAAAAATTCCGAATTCAGAAAAACCATGGAAAACACCTCCTCAAGCGTTATAGATATGCTTGAACTGGTTCCCGTCACCCGCGCCCACGCGCTTGAAGAAAAAGAAATCAAAAAAATCACAAACGAAGTAACCGTAGCCGCCCAAAAAGGTTATAACCTCGATTTTGTTCAAAGCCTTTTCGGTTCTGTTGTATGGGTATTTATGTCATTGGCGCAAATTGTATGCCTGTTCTTTACAGGTTATCTTGCCGTCAAAGGCGTAATAAAGGATATTGGTGATATCACCCTTTATCAAACCTACTTTACAACCCTCTTAGGTCACGTAAACGGCATCGTTTCGGTTCTTCCCATTCTTGCAAAGGGTCTTGAATCGGTAAACTCCATCGGCGAAATTCTTTCTGCAGGCGATATAGAGGATAACAAAGGAAAAATAAAGCTCAAAAAACTTGACGGAGAATATGAATTTAAAAACGTATCCTTCAAATACGATGATGAGTCCCCCGTCTTAAACGGTCTTGATTTAAAGGTGAACAAAGGAGAAACAATTGCCCTTGTAGGTGAATCAGGTTCAGGCAAAAGCACTATAATAAGCCTTGTGACAGGTTTTTATAACGTTTCAAAAGGAAGTCTATTAATAGACGGACAGAACGTTAAAGATATAGACATTCACAGTTATCGACGTTTCTTATCCGTGGTACCTCAGAAAACCATTTTATTCTCAGGTACAATAAAAGAGAATATTACCTATGGAAACCCCAGAATTTCAAAAGAAAGATTAAATGAAGTTATCGAAGCCGCTCAGCTCACAAGTGTTATTGAAAAACTTCCAAAAGGTGTCAATACAAGCGTAGGAGAGCACGGCGATAAACTTTCGGGCGGTCAAAAGCAACGAATTGCCATAGCCAGAGCAATTATACGCGACCCCGAGGTGATTATTTTCGATGAAGCCACCAGTGCGCTTGACAGCGTATCGGAAGCAGAAATTCAAAAGGCTATTGAAAACCTTACAAAAAACAGAACAACCTTTATAGTTGCTCACCGACTTTCCACAATAAGAAATGCCGATAAAATCGCAGTTATCCGTGACGGAAAATGCGTAGAGTTTGGAAATTACGAGGAACTTATGGAGAAAAAAGGCGAATTTTATAATTTAAAATCGTTACAGTCATAAAAA
>CAJGBV010000002.1 GCA_904501755.1 Clostridiaceae bacterium
TAATAATTAACGTTATTGATGCTGCTATGGCTCAGGTGGTAGAGCACATCCTTGGTAAGGATGAGGTCACCAGTTCAAATCTGGTTAGCAGCTCCAAAGCCCCAAGGACAATAAGTTCTTGGGGCTTACTTCTTACCTATTACCTCTTCACTCTTACCTCAAAAATGTCCTTGGGGCTTTGGGAAGTAATAAGTAAAAAGTAAGAGGTAATAAGTGTTTTTTGCAAGGCTTTGCCTTGCTCTTTTTGTTTTATAGTGGTATAATCACATAGAGAAAGGCGGTAATATTATGGCTGATAGTCCGTTAATTATAAAATCAAAAGAATTCGCTTTGCAAATAATTAAGGTTTGTAATTATGTAAAACAAACCAAAAAGGAAAGTGTATTAACAAACCAACTTATTCGCAGTGGAACAAGTGTCGGTGCCAATATTCGTGAAGCATTTTATGGACACGGTACTGCAGATTTTATTGCCAAACTTCAAATTGCACTTAAAGAATGTTCAGAAAGTGAATATTGGTTGGAGCTTTTAATCGAAAGCGGTTATTATGATAATAACGATATTTTAGAAAAATGTGTTGAGGTTAAGAAATTACTTATAACATCAATTAATACCGCAAAGAGTAAATTAAATAAATAGAATTATGGAGGAATAAAAATGAAGGAGTTAAAAATTAATGGCGTAATTAGCATTCCTGATGATATGACCTTACAACAATTTTGTGAATTGTTTAATGAGATTATGGATAAATATGATTTTGGATTTTCTGGCCATATTAAAGAGCAAGAAGAGTAATTTTAATGGAAAATCCTCGGTTTTCGCCCAGTTCTTTTTCGTACAAGAGAGACAAAGCCCCAAGGACGATAAGTTCTTGGGGCTTACTTCTTACCTATTACTTCTTCACTCTTACCTCAAATAAGGTTTGCACGGGATTTTTGGGAAGTAAGAAGTAATAGGTAATAGGTAATAAGTTCGGTGTTGCTTCGCCACGGATTATAAATACAACCCTCACGCATTGATTTGTTTCCTCTTTTATGCTATACTACACCTAATGCGGTGGTGATAAGAGGCTTGGTACATCATCTTACATTATTAGACAAAAGCGATATAAAACTTTGTTTTACAAATAGACAGCAATTAATAACTTTATGCTTGACAATCTGTAATTATCCTTGTAAAATTAACTTGCAGAAATAATTAAGTTTTTGCTTAATTTGAATATTTTTTTACAGGAGGCAGCTATTATGATTGAAAAGTTTATCAAAGACGAATACATAATGCACCGTTATGAAAACAACCCCCTTATTACTAAGGAAATGTTTCCTAAAAAGGTGAAATCTGTTTTTAACTGCGGACAGGCAATGTATCAGGGCAAATATGTTCTTCTCATTGCTTGTATCTTTGAGGAAGACGGTCAGGAGAAAACAGGAATTCACGCCGCATTCAGTGAAGACGGAATTCATTTTGACATCGATAAAGAACCTCTTTGTAAATATACCGACTGGGCACCTGGTGTTCCAGGAAACTACGACTGTTGGGTTATTGACCCTCGCGTTACTCAGATAGACGACGAATATTATATTGTACGTCCCGCACAGGTTAAATATCCTCTTGGTCGCGACATCGGACCTGCTGCAATTCTTGAGAAAACCAAGGATTTTAAAACTGTAGAATTCGTTGAGTGTATCGGTCTTCCTATTAACCGTGTACCTTGCTTATTCCCCGAGAAGATAAACGGCGAGTATGTTCGTCTTGACAGACCCTATGGTATTCCTCGTCTTACCAATATGCCTGAGGCATTTATGTATGATGCTCTTACCTATGGTATGTGGATTTCTTATTCTCCCGATATGATTTATTGGGGTCGTCATCGTCCTTTCTTCAATCCTTGTCAGGACTTTGCAAACTATAAGATTGGACCTACTCCTCCAATTAAGACTAAGGATGGATGGTTAGAGATTTACCATGCTGTTTATTGCGAAAATGGTGAGTATGTATACTCCCTCAGTGCAATGCTGATGGATCTTAATGACCCTTCAAAGATTCTTTATGTACTTGACCGTCCAATACTCGCTCCTAATACCGACTATGAGCTTTACGGTAGAAGTGGTAACACATGCTTTGCCTGTGGTGCTCTTGCCGATGAGGAAAAGGACGAGATTAGAATTTACTATGGCGCTGCTGACGAGAGAATTGCTCTTGCAACAGGTAAGCTTTCTGAGCTTCTTGATGAACTTAAAAAGCATCCTCTTTCTGATATTGAGTGCTATAAGAATATGAATAAATAATTTAAAACCGTGCTTTGAAGTGATTTGGTGTTATGCTACTACACAAAGGATTAATTTTTCTTGATTACTATAGCTTCAAGAGCACGGTTTTCTTAAAAAGTATATAAAAGAATATTTAAGGATGACGTAAAATGATAGTAAATACTTCTCATGCAACAGAAACTGAGATTGTTAATGCAATAAAAGACAGAAAAATAGTATGTGCTTTTCATGACATTGACGGAACACATTCTCTTATTCGTAATTGGCCTCCTGTAATGAGTAGGGTACTTTATGATACACTTGTAAATGGTATTCCCGATAATCTCACAAGCGAGGAAAATATTAATCGTTTGGTTGAACTTTGCGATACAGAACCATTAGAAGAAACCGATAGATTTTGTGTTGAAAGTGCCGGACTTTCTGCACTTACACAAATGGAATGGGCAATACGTCGTAATCAGGAATGTATAAACGGTAAATATAATAGTGAAGTGAATTCAAAAATTATAAAACTTATCTGGGATGGCAAGGAAAAATTCGATGAATTTGATGAACCGAAAGAATATATTGAATATCTTGCCGATGTAACACCAAAGTTGTTCTGGGTTTATGAACAGGTTTTAAATCGTTTTTGTAGAGATAAAAACCTTGCTAAAGCTAAGGAAAATCCCAATGATTTTTTGGTTCCCGGCTCGAAAGAATTTATGAATTACTTGCACAAAAACGGTGTAAAAAATTTCTTTGTTACAGGTGCTGTTGTGGACAAATCTAAGAATCCACCTATGGGAATGTATGAAGAAGTATTGGGCTTGGGCTTTGAAATCGGAGAAAACAAAACGGTTGAGGATATTTTTGGTTCAACATGGGATGAAAAGATACCAAAAGATGAAGTAATGCTTCGCTTGGTTGAAAAACTTAACATAAGCGGTGAGAATGTACTTGTTATAGGTGATGGACGTAGCGAGATTATTGCAGGTGTAAAGCTTGGAGCAGTAACGGTCAGTGTATTACCTGAAAGTGCAAAAAGACAGCGTGAGCTTCATAAACAGCTCGGTACAAATATGATAATAGATAATTATAAGTCAGATGATTTATTAAAGATTTTCAGTAAATAATTTTGACAAGTAAAAATAATTAATATGTAGTTATGTTATACTACTGCAAGAGATAGCACCCTACAGGTATGCGGCCTATAGGGTGCTTAGATTTTATAAAGAAAATTTTTCAATAAGCGTTTCATAAAACTTATCGGTAATATGATTCATACTATTCTTTTTGTATATATATATGTTTCTCTTGTTTTCACCGATGTTTTGCAGGGTTATGTTGTCAGAAAATTGACCGAACCAAGAAAGTTGGGGGACAACAGATACTCCAAGTCCAAGCTCTATACATTGCCTTATATAAAATGGGTCTTCACTTTGTAATACTATGTGAGGAGTAAAGCCATAATTATTGCATATTTTTAGAGTGTGCTCGTAAATACTGCTTCCTGCACCCATAGTTATAAAAGGTAATTTTTTGATCTGGGAGGAAGAAAAATTCGAGTTTAATTGAAACTTATTTTTATTATATGCTAATAAGAAGTTTTCTTCTGTTATTTTAGTTTTTAAGTGAGGTGTGTCAAAGTCCTTATCAGTGACAATTATATCAAAATCTTCGGTTATTTCCTCGGTGCTATGAACGGTAATAAAAGAAATATCCGGGTATGTCTTTCTAAAGCTTTCTATGGCTTCCATAACAACACGGCGAGTAATATGTATATATATTTTAATTGTATTACTTATTGATGGACTTTTTAAAACTGACTTTGCATTTTCAAGAAGGTCTAAAGCAGATTTTGCATTTTTATAGAAAAACAACCCCGATTCATTAAGCTTTATTTTATTTGACTGCCTGTTAAACAAAGGCGTTTCGAGCTCGGCTTCAAGACGTTTTATGGTCTGAGAAATGTTTGATGGCGGAACTATAAATTTTTTGGCAGTTTTTGAAAAGTTTTCGGTTTGTGCGGCATCACAAAAATATTTTAATTGCAGTATCTCCATTTTTAAAACTTCCTTTCTTGAAATTATTATACAATATAATATAATAACTTTCAAGTTATAGTAATATAACATATTTAATGTTTTACACTATAGTGAATTATTGTTATTATTAAGTTATAAAATAAGGGGGAATACTTATGGCAGAAATTTTAGAGGTATTTATGATTGTTAGTTTTGGGGCTTCCTGGCCAATGAATGTTATTAAATCATACAAGGCAAGAACGACAAAGGGTAAAAGTCTTGCTTTTTTGTGTTTGATATTTATAGGTTATATTGCAGGGATTTCTTCGAAACTACTTAATCAGTCATATATGGCGTCAATTTCTTCTAAATGGTATGTACTGTTCTTTTATGTGTTGAATCTGATTATGGTTGGCACAGACCTATGCTTATATGCAAGAAATTACAGGCTTGATAAGGAGAATAATCAATGAGAAAGATAACCGATATTTGCTATGATGAAAAAACAGGTCAAAGTCTTGATATATATTTGCCTGACAGTTCTGAGTTTTCCGTAATTATATATTTTCATGGTGGTGGTCTTGTAGGTGGAGATAAGTCCTATCAGAAAGTGTTTTTTGACTATTTGGTGTCAGAGGGCTTTGCTGTAGTAAGTGCGAATTACAGATTATACCCTAATGCAAAATATCCCGATTTTATTGAGGATGCAGCCGGTGCTGTTGCCTATGTGTTTAAAAATTTAGGTGAGTATGGTGACGTAAAAGGTATATATGTCGGAGGTAGTTCAGCAGGAGGTTATTTGTCGCAAATGCTTTGCTTTGACAGAAGATGGCTTTGTGTACACGGCATTAAACCAAGCGATATATCAGGATTTTATCATGATGCCGGTCAGCCCACCTGTCATTTTAATGTTTTAAAGGAAAGAGGAATTGACAGTCGTAGAGTAATTATAGACGATTCTTCTTCGTTGTATCATATAGGTGAGGATGAAGAATACCCACCAATGCTTATTATTGTATCCGATAACGATATGAAAAACAGATATGAACAAACTATGCTTTTGGTTTCTACACTTAAACATTTTGGACATTCTGAAAAGGTTCTGCTAAAGGTTATGAACGGTGGACATTGTTCTTATATTGATAAGAAAGACGAGTGCTCAAAAAGTGTTTTTGGAAAATTGGTGACTGATTTTATCAGAAACATATAGGAGAGTTTATAATATGAAGGTTTTATCTATTGGAAACAGCTTTTCTCAGGATTCTCACAAATGGTTGCATAAATTGGCAGTTAAAAACGGTGTTGAGTTAGAAACAGTTAATCTTAATATCGGCGGTTGCAGCTTAGAAACACATTGGAATAATGTGGCAGAAAATAATGAAAGTTATTTTCTGGATGTATGCGGAGATACTGCTGAAAGGAAGAACAGCATAATTGAGGCTTTAAGACTTGAAAAATGGGATATAATTACTGTTCAACAGGTTAGTGATTTGAGCGGTGTATATAAAAGCTATGAGCCTTATCTTACGTTACTTGTTGATACAGTGCGAAAGGAATGTCCGGATGCAAAAATATACTTCCATCAGACGTGGGCTTATGAAATAGATTCTAAGCATGGCGGCTTTGTGAAATATAATAATAGCCAAGCTGAAATGTACCGTTGTATTGTAGAAACAAGCGAAAAAGCGGCACAATCTATTAATGCTGAATTAATACCTACAGGAAAAGCGATTCAGACCCTGCGTAATGAAGTGCCCGAATTTGATTATAAAAATGGTGGCGTATCTCTTTGCCGTGACGGTTTTCATTTATCGCTTGATTACGGAAGATTTGCAGCGGCTGCTACGTGGTTGCATACTATTTGCGGTGTGACGGTTAAAGCAGACAGTTTTGAGGACTTTAATCCAATACTGCTTAAAAAGATACTTGATGTGGTAAATAAATTATAAATCAGAAAGAACACTAATTTTAGTGTTCTTTTTCTTGCTACTGTTTTTAAACTGTGCTATAATGTTCTGACTGCACGTCATTATATAACGATGATTTAGGGACATTAAATTACTGGAGATGAAATTTTGAAGACACGCTCTCTTATTTTTATAGCCTTAGCAGGTGTACTTTGGGGAACAAGCGGAATTTTTTCTTACCTGCTCACTCCCTTTGGTTTTACCCCTGTGCAAATGACCGCTATGCGAGGCGGAGTATCAATGGTTGTAATGTTAATATATATCCTTATAACCAATCCGAAGCTTTTAAAGGTGCCGAAAAAGGAAATTCTACTTCTGATAGGCAGCGGCACCAGTCAGTTTTTGGCGTCATATACATATTTTGCTTCTATGAAAGCTTCCTCGGTTTCTACAGCCGTTATTCTTATGTATACTGCACCTGTTTTCGTACTTATATATTCCGTTCTTTTTCTTGGTGAAAAGCTTAATGCCGTAAAAACAATTACAATATTTTTAATGATAGTAGGATGTGCGCTTGTTTCGGGAATTGTCGGAGGAATAGAGTTTAGTCTTTTGGGCGTTCTTTTTGGAATGGCATCGGGTATTACCTACAGTGCATATAATATTTTGACTAAAATTCTCACCTTACACAAGGTTAATGCAGTAACGGTTACAAGCTATAATTTCGTTATAGTGGGCATTATCGGTATTGCGGTATCCAACCCTTTGGAAATGGTATCTATTACAGCACAAGAGCCTGTTTCTATAGTTCTGCTTATTATTGGTATCGGTGTTGTTACCTGTGTGTTGCCTTATCTGTTTTATACATTAGGTCTTAGGGATATTCCCGCAGGAACTGCAACTGCTATGGGAATTATAGAGCCGTTGTCTGCAACGCTTTTCAGTGTAGCGTTTTTGGGTGAAAGTCTGACGTTACCCCTTGTTGTCGGTATGATTCTTATACTTTCCTCTGTTTTTGTACTTGCAAGACAGAAATAACAACAAAACCGTTCTCATTAAAGAGAACGGTTTTATGTCACCTATTAGTAGCGTATAAAAACACAGTGAAAATGTGATTAATGGGTATAAGTTTACTTAAATAGCGTTAATCTTTAGCTTAAAAGGTTGACAAGAAGGGTATAAATTTGGTAGAATATATATCTAATATGGCTTATTATGTCAATTTAGAGGTGTGTATAAAATGGCTAAAAGTATGACGGGTTACGGCAGAGCAACAGCTCAGTCGGAAACTTTTGATATTACAGCAGAAATCAAGGCTGTAAACCATAGATATTTTGAGCTTTCTGTTAAAGTGCCAAGAGGTTATTCCTTTCTTGAAGAGAGAATTTCTTCTTTTCTGAAACAGAAAATTTCAAGAGGTAAAATTGAGGTTTATATTTCAATTATCAATCTCGGAGAGAGCGATACTGTAATTGAAATTAATAAGGAATATACCGATGCTTATGTGAAGGCCTTGGGTGAACTTGCTGAAAGCTACGCTCTTGAACCAAGATTCCCGGTAATGAGTGTCGCACAGAATTCCGAGGTTTTTAAAATAACTAAAAAACAGATAGACGAAGACGCAGTGTCTGAAGAAGTGATAGATGTACTAAGCCAGGCTGTTGACAATTTTATTAATATGCGTATGGTTGAGGGACAGCGTCTTTGTGATGATGTTATTTCAAGAATTAAGTTAATCGAAGGTTTTGTTGGATTTGTTGAAGAAAAATCTCCCCAATCGGTCAAACTTTATCGTGAACGCCTTGAGGCAAAAATCAAAGAGCTGATTGGCGAAGTTCAGATTGATGAGCAGAGAATACTTACCGAAACCGCCATTTATGCTGATAAGGTTGCTGTTGCTGAGGAAACGGTTCGACTTCGCAGTCATTTAAAGCAGGTGGAAGAGCTTCTTGAAAAGGACGAGCCTATAGGAAGAAAGCTTGACTTCATTGTTCAGGAAATGAACAGAGAGGCAAATACCACAGGTTCAAAGTCACAGGATATTGAAATTACCAACGCCGTGGTGGAAATTAAGGCAGAGATTGAGAAAATCCGTGAGCAGATACAAAATCTGGAATAGGAGTCAGTCATGAAATTAATTAATATAGGCTTTGGTAATATGGTTTCTGCAAACCGTCTTGTTGCTATTGTCAGTCCCGAGTCTGCACCTATAAAGCGTATGATTTCCGAGGCTAAGGAAAAGGGCAATCTTATTGATGCAACCCACGGCAGAAGAACAAGAGCTGTTATAATTACCGACAGTGACCATATTATACTCACATATTTACAGTGTGAAACAGTAGCAAATCGTATTGCTGAGGATTCTGCACAGGAGGATGATGAAAATGAGTAAGGGAACTGTATTTATTATTTCAGGACCGTCCGGTTCAGGTAAGGATACCATTATGTCTGCACTATTTCAGCGTCATCCCGAAATAAAGCTTTCAATTTCTTCTATCACCAGAGAAATGAGGGTAGGAGAGGTTGAGGGAGAAAAGTATCACTTTATATCCCGTGAAGAATTCGAAGAACAGCTTAAAAATGATGAATTTTTAGAGCATAACCTATTTGTCGATAACTACTACGGCACTCCTAAAAAACCTGTTATCGACTGTGTTGAAAGCGGTAAGGATATAATTCTTGAAATAGATGTAAACGGTGCGGCACAGGTGAGAGAAAAACTGCCCGAGGCTGTAAGTATATTTATAATGCCACCTTCCTATGAAGAGCTTCGCAGACGTCTTATCGGACGTGGTACTGATGCTTTGGAGGTAATTGAGAAAAGATTAGCTTCTTCTCTTGGTGAAATAGGCAGAGCATTTGAATATGACTATATTGTAAAGAACGATATTGTTGACAGATGTGTTGATGATATTATTCATATAATTATTTCTCACAGGCTTTCCTGTGAAAATCAAAAAAATTTAATTGATGAGGTGCTTAACAAATGTTAAATCCTGCTATTGGTAAACTTATTCAAAATTGTGAGAACCGTTATGGTCTTGTAAATGAAATTGCATACGAAGCAAGAAAAATTGCTGACGCTGCAATTGAAAAGGAAGAAATTATTATCGAAAAGCCCGTTTCACTTGCGATTAATAAAATCGCTGATAAACGCGGACTTCTTTAAGACTTTGAAAATTTGAAAGGGGAGGGTGTCTGTTGAAAAAAATTGCAAAAGTTGTAATTGACGGTGCAACCGTTCAGTTTGACAGACAGTACTCCTATATTATCCCCGATGATTTTCTCGCCGTGTGTGTGGCGGGAACAAGGGTTGTGGTTCCTTTCGGACGCTCGAATATGAGAAAACAGGGCTTTGTTTTGTCTACAGAGGAAAGTGATAGCACGGATGGACTTAAATCGGTTATCAGTGTTTTTGATTCTACACCTATACTCAGTGACGAAATGATAAAGCTGTGCTGTTGGATAAGGAAGCAGACCTTTTGCACTTATTATGACGCTATTCATACATTGCTGCCTGCAGGAATAGGTATGAAGATAGTGAAACAATACTCTGCTAATGAAAATTTCAATACCGAAGAACTCAGTGAGCTTCAGTTGGCTGTTTATTCCTTTCTTAGAAAAAAAGGCGGTGCTGTTAAAAAAGAAGCTATAATAACTGCTTTTAATGATGTTACTGATGATTTTTTAAACCGTCTTTGCGACATTGGTGCTCTTTCTTTTGAGGATGAAATGGTTCGTAAAATGGGAGATGCGACTATGAAAATGGTACGTCTGTCAGTAGACAGTGAGGAACTGTCGACAATGAACATTACCCCAAAACAGCGTGCTGTTACCGACTATATTTGTGCAACAAATGAGTGTTCTGTAAAAGAGGTTATGTATTATACAGGGGTTACCGTTTCGGTTATAAATACCCTTGAGAAAAACGGGATTGTTGAATTTTTTGAAAAAGAGGTATTCAGACTTCCTCATGATTTTAACCAAGCTACAGAGCGTACAGAAATAAAGCTTACAGAGGAACAGAACGAGGTTTACAGCCAGCTTAAAGAAAAGCTTTCTACAAAGGGCGGTGCCTGCTCGCTTCTTTATGGAATTACGGGCAGCGGAAAAACTCAGGTCTTTTTAAGGCTTGTGGATGATGTTATAGATTCAGGCAAAGGCGTAATAATTATGGTGCCTGAAATCTCCCTTACTCCTCAAACCCTTTCTCTTTTCGGTAAGCGTTACGGAAACCGTGTTGCTGTTTTCCACAGTGCAATGTCACAGGGACAGCGAATGGATGAATGGAAACGCATTAAAAATGGTGATGCTGTTGTGGCAATCGGTACGCGTTCAGCTGTTTTTGCTCCTATGGACAACATCGGACTTATTGTTATGGATGAAGAACAGGAGCATACCTATAAATCTGAACAGTCCCCCCGTTTTCACGCGAGAAATGTTGCAAAATTCAGGGCGAATTATCATAATGCTCTACTTTTACTCGCTTCCGCAACTCCGTCTATGGAGTCGTACTTTGCGGCTAAGAATGGAAAATACAGCCTTCATACCCTGACACAGCGTTACGGCGGTGCTCAGCTTCCCGATGCTGTTACTGTGGATATGAAATCGGAAATTTTCTCAGGTAACAACGGCAGTATCAGCAGAAGACTTGCTGATGAGCTGGATATTGTTTTGAAGAATAAAAAACAGGCGATACTGTTACTGAACAGAAGAGGCTATAATACCTATGTGTCCTGTTCGGTTTGCGGATATGTTGCCTCCTGTCCCAACTGCAGTATTTCTATGACCTACCATTCTGCTAATAAACGTCTTATGTGTCATTATTGCGGTTACTCTATACCTTGCACAAATCAGTGTCCTGAATGTAATAATGAGCATATGCGCTTTTTCGGCATCGGTACTCAGCGTGTTGAGGATGAACTGAAAATGCTCTTTCCAAAAGCAAGAGTGTTAAGGCTTGATGCAGACAGTACTCTTGCTAAGGATTCCTTCTCTAACTATTTAAGCCGTTTTGCTGATGGTGAATATGATATTATGCTTGGTACCCAGATGGTAGCCAAGGGACTTAATTTCCCAAATGTTACTCTTGTGGGTGTAATCGGTGCTGACCAGTCGATGTATAGTGAAGATTACAGAAGCTATGAAAGAACCTTTTCACTGCTGACTCAGGTTGTTGGAAGAGCGGGAAGAGGCGTAGAGGCAGGAAAAGCAATCATTCAGACCGTTAATCCTGAGAGTAGTCTTATACATCTTGCTGTAAAACAGGATTATGATGCATTTTATAATGACGAAATACTAACAAGAAAGATGATGGTATATCCGCCTTATTGCGATATTGCATTGCTTGTGGTGTCTTCGGCTGACAGAGGTTTGGCTGAAGATTCGGTATATACGATTTTTGATAATATAAAACAATTACTTGAACAGGAGTATAATGATGTCAAGCTTGTGATTTTGGGACCGTCTGCTGCTTCTGTTGTTAAGGTTAATACCCGTTACAGATACAGAATGATAATTAAGTGCCGATGTAATGCACGCTTCAGGGAAATGATAGAGAAGGCTATGAACATACGGCGTAAAAATGATTTATCGGTGTTTATTGATATTAATCCCGAATCTGTTATTTAGGAGAATTTTATGGCTACAAGAAATATAACACAGTATGGAAAAGACCCCGTCCTTCAAAAGATATGTCGTTCTCAGCTTACCTTTGATGACCGTCTTGCTACGATTCTTGACGATATGGCTGAAACTATGTATGCGGCTGATGGAGTTGGTCTTGCTGCTCCGCAGATTGGTATACTTCGCCGCTACTGCGTAATTGATATTGGTGAAGGTATAGTTGAGCTTATTAACCCTGTTATTGCTCTTAAGGAAGGGGAGCAGACAGGACAGGAGGGCTGTCTTTCTGTTCCGGGTGTTTATAAAGAAGTTACCCGTCCAATGCGAGTAAAGGTAAGAGCACAGAACCGTAATGGTGAAAACATTGTGGTTGAGGGCGAAGGTCTTATGGCAAGAGCTCTTTGTCACGAAATTGACCATCTTGACGGTGTGGTATTTTTAGACAGAGCTGAAAAATAAGAGGCGATAAAGAGTTATGAAAATTGTTTTTATGGGAACTCCCGATTATGCGGTTCCTACTTTAAAGACTTTAATAGATGACGGGTATGAGGTCGCCGCTGTATTTTGTCAGCCCGATAAGCCTGTGGGCAGAAAGCGGATTATGACCCCACCTGCAGTTAAAATCTGTGCTAATGAATTAAATATTCCCGTATATCAGCCTGACTCTCTGAAAAGTGACGAGGTATACGAGCTTTTGTGTGAAATTAATCCCGATGTTATTGTGGTTGTTGCCTATGGTAAGATTCTGCCTGAAAGAATTTTGAAGCTTCCAAGGCTTGGATGTATTAACGGTCACGGCTCTATTCTTCCAAAATACAGGGGTGCCGCACCTATTCAGTGGGCGGTTATTAACGGTGAAATAGAAACAGGCGTTACTGCAATGTATATGGATAAGGGTATTGATACAGGTGATATACTGCAGATTGCAAAAACAGAGATTGGTGAAAAGGAAACTGCCGACCAGTTGTTTAATAGACTATCTGTTATTACAGCACAGCTTTTAAGCGATACACTTAAGAAGTTAGAAAAGGGTGAGCTAACTCCTGTTAAACAGGATGAAAGCAAGGCAACCTATGCACCCATTATTAATAAGGAAATGGCGCTTATTGATTTTACGAAGTCTGCTACTCAGGTATTTAATGCCGTAAGAGGCTTTAATTCCTGGCCTGTTGCTTACTGCTTTTTTGAGGGAAAGCGTCTTAAGGTTTTTTCCTGTAGTGTTACACAGGGTAGTTGTGCCGCTGCTGGTACAGTAATTTCTTCTGTGGGAGAACTTGTTGTTGCTTGTGGCGAAGGTGCAGTTTCTCTTGAAGAGATTCAGCTTGAAGGCTCAAAGAGAATGTGGGTAACAGATTTCCTTAAGGGCAAAACAGTTGCTGAGGGTACTGTGCTGTCTAAAGGAGATAGCTGTGGCTGAAAGTAGAAAAATAGTGCTTGAAGCACTAATAAGAGTTGAAGAGGACGGTTCCTATTCTAACCTTACTCTTAACAGCTTTTTTAAAAAAGAAAACATTAAAAATGAGGAAAAAGCTTTTGCAGCTGCTCTTTTTTACGGAGTGCTTGACAGGAAAATCACACTTGATTTTTATATAAATAAATTAAGCAATATAAAGGTTAAAAAGCTTGACCCCATTACAAGACAGGCTTTAAGAATGGGAATTTATCAGCTGTATTTTATGGAAAAGGTGCCTGTCAGTGCTGCGGTAAATGAATCGGTAGAGCTGGTTAAAAGGTCTGCTGAACAGAAAAATTTCGGCTTTGTCAATGCAGTGCTCAGAAATGCGGCAAGAAAAGAAATACCTCTGCCAACCGGAAAAGACCTTTTTTCTCTGTCAGTCAGATATTCCTGTCCTGCCTTTGTACTTAGTGAGCTTATAAATGATTACGGTGTTGAGAAAGCCAAGGATATAATCAAGGCGTATTTGTTGCCTTCTAAGGTTAATTTACGGGTTAATGTTTTAAAAACAACGGCTGATGAGCTTTTTGATGGCTTAGATAAAGCTGGTATAAGACTTGAGCCGTCGGCTGATAATAACTGCTTTACAGCTATGGACGGTATTGATTTTTCACGTAATAAATTTTTCAGTGACGGAATGTTTTATGTACAGGATTTATCCTCTGCCGCTTGTGCACTTTCGGTAAATGCAAAATCGGGCGAGAGAATTTTAGATGTATGTGCTGCACCGGGTGGAAAAAGCATTACTATGGCTATGTCTATGGAGGACAGGGGAGAAATCGTATCCTGTGACCTTTATGAAAACAGGGTATCGCTGATTAAAAGTTCTGCAGAACGGCTTTCCATTAACTGTATTAAGCCTATGGTTAATGATGCAACTGTATATAACAGTCAGCTCGGTTTGTTTGATGCCGTTTTATGTGATGTTCCTTGTTCGGGATTCGGTGTTATACGTCGAAAGCCTGAAATAAAGTATAAAGCGGTAGAAGATTTCAGTGAGCTTGAGGAAATTCAGTATAAAATTCTTTGTACTTCAAAGAATTATTTGAAAAACGGTGGACGGCTTATATATTCCACCTGTACACTAAGAAAAGCTGAAAATGAGAAAATTATAGAAAAATTTCTTTTGGAAAATAAAGATTTTAAGTGTGAGTATATGCATACAGATTTTCCCTGTGAGGAAAATGACGGCTTTTTCAGAGCATTGCTTATAAAAATATAGCGGAGGTGAAACTTTGGATAAAATTGATATTAAATCTATGACAATACCCGAAATTGAGGAGCTTGTTAAGAAAATGGGTCAGCCTAAATTTCGTGCTTCTCAGATTTTTAAATGGCTACATAGCGGTACTGTCAGCTTTGATGAGATGTCTAACCTTTCCAAAGAGCTTCGCAGTCTATTAAATGAACAGTGTTATATTGCTGATGTAGAAATAATACGCCGTCTTGAATCACAGATAGATGGTACAGTAAAATACCTTTACCGTCTTTATGACGGACAAACTGTCGAGTCTGTACTGATGAAGTACAATCACGGATATACAGTTTGTATTTCAACACAGGTTGGTTGCAGAATGGGGTGCAAGTTCTGTGCCTCGGGTATAGGAGGCCTCATTCGAAATCTTACAGCTTCGGAAATGCTTTCTCAGATTATGGCAGCTCAGCGTGATAACGGCATCAGGGTTTCTAATGTTGTTATGATGGGTATGGGTGAGCCTCTTGATAATTTTGAAAATAGCGTCAGGTTTTTAAAGCTTGTGTCTGATGATAAGGGAATGAATATAGGACTTAGACATATTTCTCTCTCAACATCAGGTGTTGTTAAAGGTATTTATGATTTAGCTCAACTGAATTTGCCAATAACACTGTCAATTTCACTTCACGCAGCAACCGACGAAATCAGAAGCAGGACAATGCCTGTTAATAATAAATGGAATATTGATGCTTTGCTTAAAGCGTGTAAGGATTATCAAAAGATTACTACCAGAAGAATTTCCTTTGAATATGCAATGATTCAGGGGGTCAATGATTCGGATGAGGATGCGCTGCTTTTATCAAAAAAACTTAAAGGAATTATGTGTCACGTAAACTTAATTCCTGCAAACCCCGTGGTAGAAACCGAATTTAAAAAATCAGAACATAAAAGAATAGAAAATTTCAGGTCGAAGCTTGAGCAATACGGCGTAACGGCGACTATAAGAAGAACGCTGGGTGCTGATATTAACGCTTCTTGCGGACAGCTTCGCAGACAGGAATTAGGAAAGGAGGAGGTTTAATGAAGTATTACGGAGCTACAGACAAAGGAAAAATGCGATCCACAAATCAGGATGCGTTCTGTATTGTTCCCTTTGCCGAGGATACGGCGGTCCTTGCCGTTGTGTGTGACGGTATGGGTGGTGCCAATGCGGGAAACATAGCCAGTGATATGGCAACAAAAGAAATTAAGGATTACTTTTGCCGTTCTTATAACGTATCTATGTCTTCAATGCAAATTGAAAACGTCTTGAGGTCTGCTTTAGTTTCTGCAAATAATACTGTATATGAGGCCTCCCGTAAGGATGAAGAACTTAAAGGCATGGGAACTACCGCTGTTGTTGCCTTTGTAATAAACAACACTGCTTATATTTTACATGTTGGCGACAGCAGAGCTTATCTGTATGAAAAAGGAAACCTGACCCAGCTTACCGTTGATCATTCTATGGTTCAGAATATGGTGGATAGCGGACAGATAACCCCTGATGAAGCGCTTAATCATCCAAATAAAAACATAATTACAAGAGCACTGGGCATCTATGATAATGTATCGGCAGACCTTGATGTTGTAAATTTAAATGAAGAAGATGTACTTCTGCTTTGTAGTGACGGACTTTCAAATTTTGTTAGTTTTGAGTCAATAAAGGAACAGCTTGAATGTTTTGAGAGCACAACCGCCGATAAACTGATTAGCCTTGCTAACGACGGCGGCGGCGGTGATAATATCACTGCAGTTGTACTTAAAGTATAGTTTTATTTACGATAGTGAAAGGAATTTGACTATGGATAATTATATTGGAAAAAAGCTTGACGGTCGTTATGAATTATTAGAGATTATCGGAATAGGCGGAATGGCTGTTGTATACAGGGCCTATGATAACATCGAAGCAAGAACCGTTGCTGTAAAGATTCTAAAGGATGAATTCACATCAAATGAAGAATTTATCCGTCGTTTTACCAATGAATCAAAGGCAATTGCAGTTCTTTCACATCCCAACATTGTTAAGGTGTTTGATGTGAGCATTGGTGAAAGCATTCAGTATATTGTTATGGAATATATTGACGGTATAACCTTAAAGCAATTAATAGAACAGCAGGGAAGTCTTAGATGGAAGGATGCACTTCATTATGTTGTTCAGATTTTACGCGGTCTTCAGCATGCTCATGACAGGGGTATTGTTCACCGTGACGTGAAACCTCAGAATATAATTGTTCTTCCTGACGGAACAATAAAGGTTACAGATTTCGGTATTGCACGTTTTGCCAGAAGTGAGCAGAAAACCATTACTGATAAGGCTATCGGCTCTGTTCATTACATCAGTCCCGAACAGGCAAGAGGGGATAATACTGATGAAAAATCAGATATTTATTCTCTTGGTGTTATTCTTTATGAGATGCTGACAGGTCAGTTGCCGTTTCAGGCTGAAAGTGCTGTGTCAGTAGCGATTATGCAGCTGCAGCGTGAGCCTGAGCTTCCTACGGCACTTAACGGCTCAATACCTGAAGGACTTGAACAGATAACTATGCACGCTATGCAGAAGAATGCTGATAAGCGTTATAAATCTGCTTCTGAAATGCTTCTTGACCTTGAAGCCTTTAAAAGAGACCCATCTATTACATTTGAGTATGGTTATTATGTTGACGAGCAACCTACAAAATTTGTAGATGATACAACTACTGTCGGTGCTCCGAAGAACATTCCTTGGCTTCCTATTATTGCCGGTATTACTGTAACATTTGTTGCCGCTTTGATTATTCTTATAGTTAGTTATATTCCAAAACTTGTCGGCAGAACCGAGGATATTCCCTGTCCTGACTTTGTGGGTCTTAAGTGGGAAGAGGTGCAAAAGGGTGAGTATGCTGATATGTTTGACTATACCACCAAGTTTGAACCAAGCGATGTTGAAAAAGGTGTCATTATTGCTCAGTCAATAAATAAAGACCATGACGTTAAGAAAAATCAGCCTATTACCCTTACTGTAAGCAGCGGTGCTAAAACGGTTGTTGTAACTGATGTTGCCGGTAAAGCAAGGGATATTGCAGCAAGTATGTTGGAATCTGCCGGCTTTAAACCTATTTTTGTTGAAAGCTCCGATAACGATGTTGAGGAAGGATTTGTAATAAGAACAAATCCTGAAATCGGCACATCTATTCCTCAGGGAAGCGAAGTTACTGTATATATTAGTACAGGTAAGGCTAAATCAAAGGTATCCTTACCCGACAGTGTTGGTCTTAGCAAAGAGGCGGCTATTGCTCAGCTTGAAAAAAGCGGTCTTGTTGTTGGAAACATAAGAGAAGAAGATAATACCGATAAATACTATTCTGCCGGTACCGTTATGGCACAGCTTCCTGCATATTCAGCCGGAACTAAGGTGGATTACGGTTCAGCAGTTGATCTTGTTATCAGTACAGGTTACTATCAGGGTACTTTTACTATGGATTTGCCTAAGGAATTCTCAAATATTGATTCTGTTGGCTATATTCGTATTATGCACGGCACTAAATGTATTGCGGTTTCTAAGGCAATCGATTTCAAAAATAATTCGAGTTACACTCTTTCTTTCACCTGTACTTCTAAGGTGCTTGACAGATGTGTTATAGAGCTGAGTGCAGATAATAAAACCTTTACTCCTTATATGGTTATCACTAATTTTAACTGTTTGACCGGTAAGTACACCGAGTCTGATGAAACAGTTATAGGATAGTTATGAAGGGATTATTAACCAAAGCGATTGCCGGTTTTTACTACGTTAATATTGATGGATTAGTCTATGAATGTAAGGCAAGAGGGAATTTCAGAAAAGAGGGAATTTCGCCTCTTGTGGGAGATATGGTAGAAATAACTGTGGATAGTAACTCAAAAGGCGTTATCGAAGCTATCTGTCCCAGAAAAAATTCTCTTATCAGACCTGCGGTTTCTAACCTTGATAAGCTTTTTATTGTATCCTCTTATACAACTCCGTCTCCAAATTTGTTTATTATAGACCGTCTTACTGCTCTTTGTGTATTTCATAATATTAAGCCTGTTATTGTATTTAATAAGTGCGATTTAGGCGATTTTAAAGACCTTAAGGAAATTTATGAAAAAAGCGGATTTACAACGGCGGTGGTTTCGGCACAGACAGGTGAGGGTACGGATGTATTAAAGGAAGAACTGAAAAACTGCATCAGTGCCTTTACAGGTAATTCGGGCGTTGGAAAATCAAGTCTTTTGAATGTGCTTTTTCCTGATTTGTGTCTGCAAACCGGTGAGGTGAGCGATAAGTTGGGTAGAGGAAGGCATACCACTCGCCATACAGAGCTTTTTGCTCATTCCTTTGGCGGTTATGTTGCCGATACACCCGGTTTTTCTTCCCTTGACAGTCAGTTGGGCTCTCTTGAATTTAAAGAAAAACTTGTTGATTGTTTTCCTGATTTTGCGGAGTTTAAAGATGGTTGCAGGTTTAATGATTGTGCTCATATCTGTGAAAAGGGTTGCGGTGTTTGTCAAGCTGTTAATAACGGACAAATTCAGAGGAGCCGACATGAGAGCTACTGCACCCTGTTTGATGAGTTAAAAGATTTAAAATCTTGGGAAAATTCTAAAAAACGATGAACACTTTTGATATTTTTCCGTATAATTACAGTAGGAATGTTTTTACTTCCCAGCTGATAAGAAGGTGTGGTAATATGCGGAAAAAACCTATAAACAAAGGTGTAA
Organism: Clostridiaceae bacterium; assembly: GCA_904501755.1. GTDB lineage: Bacteria > Bacillota > Clostridia > Oscillospirales > Acutalibacteraceae > SIG607. Next base: position 19,218 of record CAJGBV010000002.1, read on the forward strand.
TTGCTGTTTCGTTTTCTATTGGTCTGTTGCTGTCATGTTTTTGTTCTGCAAGAATCATCATAGCCATTCTGGCAATTACCGTCATTCTTCTCGGATGCTCGTATGCAAGATGTCGTTAGGAGGACAATATATGAAAGTTGTGTTAGTCAGAAGTCCTAAATTTTTACGTGGTCTGTTGCGTATGGTATTCAAAATCAAAAAAGAAGAACCAATAACATAATGATAACAGGAGATACAATATGTATCTCCTGTTAATTTTTGTCATATTAATCCCGCTGTTTAAATACAATATAACGAGAAGAAATAATTGTAAAAAGAGTGAGGGAATTTTTATGGACTATAAAACAGTAAAACAGGCGCTTTCCATTAATGAAACTGCTTTCACAACTACAGGTGAAATAGCAGTGGACGAAGATTTTATTCTTCCCGATTTTTATCCCGAAGTAATAAAGATTCTTAAATGTAAAGCTCAGGCAAGACTTGCTTCTAAAAATGCAAACGGAACGTCGGTTACATTGGATGGTCATATTTGCGTTGATTTGCTTTACTGTGACAAGGAGGGAGGGCTTAACAGCTTTCAGCAGATATTACCCTTCAGTAAAGTGTTTGATACAGAGGTTGACGTTACGGGTGGTTGTGTTTTTTGCAAAATTAAAACAGATTATCTTAATTGCAGAGCAGTAACTGAGAGGAAAATTTCCATTCACTCGGCTCTTTCGGTAGCACTGAATATTAAAACAAAAAAACAACATGAGGTTATTGTTGAAATTGAAGATGAAACAGTACAGACAGATAAGAAGGAAATACCATTTCTTAATGTAATCGGAAGTGCAGAAAAAGGTTTGCTTATTGAGCAGGAGCTGGAGTTGTCGGCAGGACAGCAATCCGTAGATTCTGTTTTAAGATGTGAGGCAACTCCTCTTATTACCGAAATCAAGGCTGTAAGAAATAAAGCCGTAATAAAAGGTAATCTGACAGTAACGGTGCTTTATAGCAGCGGAAAGCAATGTATTCCTTATAAATCAACAATACCTTTTAGTCAGTTTATTGATATGCAGGGAATAAACGATGATTGCATTTGTACAGGAAAGATACAGCTTTGCTATCTTGAAATCAAACCGAAAAATGTTGATGGTCAATGCAGAGGTATGAGTCTTTGCGCTAAGCTTAATGTATCGGCTGAAACCTATTGTGCGGGAGAAGTGCCAATTATTAATGATGCGTATTCTACCCAAAACAAACTGGAAATGCAGAGAACAAAGGTAAATATAGAGAGAGTTATTGGGCATCTGTCCGATAGCTTTATGGTGAAAAAAACCTTTGATTTTTCACCCGGGACCTTTGGTAACATAATTGATTGCTGGTTAAATACCGAAGTTGATAGCTGTACATTTTCTCAGGGCAATATGGAAGTTAAGGGGCATTTTCTGTTATGTATATTAGCTTTTGATGCTGATAACAGAGTTTGCTATCACGAAAAAAAGTCAGATTTTTCATTTGTAAAAGCTACTGAGCTAAACTGTGAGGGCAGACTTTTATTCGAACCGATTATTGAGCCAATAACCTGTTCCTACACTATTCTTACAGACAGCAGTCTTGAATATAGGGTTGAGTACAGACTTAATATTTCGTTACACGAAGAAAAGTCGGTGTCTTTTCTTACAAATGTGGTAGGTGAGGAAAAGGATAATAATGATACTGAAAATATTTCTATGGTAATGTATTTTGCAAAGAAGGGTGAAAGTGTTTGGGATATTGCCAAAAAATACAAAGCAGACATTAAAAGTATGCGTCAGACCAATGATTTAAACTCAGAACAAATAGAATGTGACAAGCGAATATTAATACCGATTATGTAAAGAAAACGGACAGTATTTCTGTCCGTTTTTCTATATTTTGTGTTGAAAATTTTATATGATAGTGTATAATGATCAAAGGGAGTGATGGCTATGGAATTTACAACACAAATAAATCACACTGAAAAATATGACGTGGTTGTTGTAGGTGGTGGTGTAGCAGGCTTTACTGCCGCGATAGCAGCTGCAAGAGCAGGTGCAAAGACTGCTCTTATTGAAGATTTGGCGGCTCTTGGCGGTATTCTTACAACGGGCGGTAATCCGGAAATCGGTATATTCTACGCCTACTATAAGCAGGCGATTTCAGGTATTGGATGGGAGCTTTGCAAACGTCTTGAAAATAAGGGCTTTGCAAAAATTCCTGATTTTTCTACTGTCGATACAAGAAGAGGCGGTTCACCCTCTAATGTTAAAGTTAACCGTGCTATGTGTGAAGCTGAAATGAATACAATGTGTATTCAGGCAGGTGTTGATCTTTATTTTCATACTAAAGTGGTTTCTGCTCAGACAAGCGGCGGATATATAACAAGTGTTATTGCCGCTGAAAAATGCGGTCTTGTTGCGTTTTTTGCAGATGTGTTTATTGACTGCACAGGGGACGGCGATGTGGCATATCTATGTGGAGCTCAGATGCATGAATCTGATGAGCTTCAGCCAGGTACCTTCGGGTTTTCTTTTGAATGTAAAAATATCAATGAGCTTGATGAAAAGGAGCTTCGTGCACAATTTAACAAAAGAAAAGAAATCGGGTCTATTCGTCACGGCGATTATTGGCCGGAGTACCACGCTACTATGAAAGGTTTTTTACGTGCAGGCGGAAATAATGCTAACCATATTGTTATGGACTCCTCAAATGCTAAGGGGGCTACAAAAGCCGAAATAGAAGGCAGAAATGCTATGGAAAGATTGCTTCTTTTTGCAAAAGATAATGCAGATATATCTGTTTATCCCCCTGCATCCTATACTGCACCCAGAGAAACCAGAAGAATTGTCTGTGATTATACTGTTACAGAAGAAGATTTTGTGACAGGCAGACTTTTTGAGGACTCGCTGTCATATAGCTATTATAATATGGACCTTCACAGATCTACCAATAAAGATGGAAGTATGCCATTTGAAGAGTGTGCAGACTATAGATTGCCCGATGGTGTTGTTCCAACAGTACCACTTAGTGCTATGACTGTAAAAGGCTTTAATAATCTTCTTACTGCCGGTAGATGTATTTCTGCAAACCGTGCAGTAATGGGAGGCTTTAGAGTCAAATCATCGTGTATGGGAATGGGACAGGCAGTGGGTGTAACGGCGGCTCTTACAAAAAATCGTAATGTGCGTCAGACCGATATAAACAAAATTAAAGCCACCCTTAAAGAACAGGGTGCGATTGTGCCTGATAAATCAATTTTTAATCAGGCTTTATAAAAGACAGTCATCGACTGTCTTTTGTTTTCTTGACAGAATTTTCTTTTGTGGTAAAATTATTAAGTAATATGGTTAAAATATAATAGTGATGAAAGGGGAATAATTATGCTTGAATTTCGTACTGCTGCAGTCGATGATATACCTGCAATCAAGGAGATTTTCAATTCGTTTAACGAAGTTTCCTGTGAGCTTTCTGCAGTTAATCTTATTTTGTGGCAAAAGCAGTTCGGCTTTAGCTTCTGTATAGAAGATGGAGTTTTGTATACTAAAAACTGTATTGATTCTAAGGTTTCTTTCGGTATTCCTTTTTCTCACGATATGCCTTTGGCAATAGCCCGTTTAAAAGAATATTGTAAAAATGAAAATATTCCTCTTGCGCTTTTCGGTGCTCAGGGAGAAAGAATGTATATTCTGAAACAGCAGATGCACGATATGTTTGCTTTCGAGGCAAAACGTGATTCCTTTGAGTATATATATAATCGAGAAAGTCTTGCTGAGTTATCGGGTAAAAAATATCATTCAAAGCGTAATCATATTTCTTCTTTTAAAAAAAAATATAACTGGTCATACGAAACCCTTAATGACGAAAACAAGGTCGATGCTCTTGAGATGCTGAATGATTGGTATTCTTTGAACAAAGATAAAGAGGATGATTTTATGCTGTCTGAAAAACAGGGCCTTGAAAAAATACTCAGCTCTCAGCTTATTCCTGAGGTTAAAGGCGGTGTACTGCGTGTGGACGGCGAGGTAGTAGCCTTTACACTGGGGTGTGAAATTTCAAAAGAGATTTTTGATGTTAATATTGAAAAGGCTCTTACAGATTTTGATGGTGCTTATGCTATGATAAATCAGCAGTTTGTAAGTAACGAGCTGTGCGGTTATAAATATGTCAACAGGGAAGAGGATATGGGACTTGAAGGGCTGAGAAAGGCAAAGCTTTCTTACCGTCCTGAAATTCTTTTGGAAAAATATGTTATAACCGAGGAGAACTGTAATGGATAGCATTAGACAGCAGTGTGAAAAGCTCTATCTCGAATCATTTGAGGATGATATAGAATTTACAAATGTTCTTTTTGAAAACTGTTTTGAAACGAACTGTTATTATCTTACCGAGGACGAAAGAGTTGTATCAATGCTATTTGCGCTTGATGTATTTATTGGCTCAAATAAAGGAAAATATATTTACGCAGTGGCAACCAACCCTGAATACAGAGGTAAAGGCTATATGAGAAAGCTGTTTTGCGATGTTGAGGACATCCTTGGCGGTGAATATTCCTTTCTTTGTCTGAGACCGATGAATGAAGGTCTTTTTGATTTTTATGCAAGGTTAGGTTTTAAGGAAAAGTTTTTTAAAAAACAGATTGCTCTCAAAGGCGAAAAAGTTGTCTGTAAACCGATTTTGGTAAACAATGCAAATGATGTCAGAAGAATACGCAAAGCCTTGTGTAATGAAAAATTTGTTGAATATGGCAGTGAATTTTATAAGTTATTGACCTCTTACTGTGAGATACTTACCGATAGTCTTGAAAACCCGACTTATTTGATTATCAGGGAACGCTTATCGGGGAAAATAAAAGAGTTTCTTGGAGATACTGAGAATTTGCCTGTTATATTCTATGGCGAAGCCTCTACCTGTAACGGCGGTGAACGTTATGCTGTATATAAAAGTCTTGGATATAATTTTTCAGATAAAGCATATCTTGGACTTGCTATGGACTAAAAAAGTCAGGCATTTTGCCTGACTTTTAATTTATATATCCAGCTTTGTTTCTCTCGCATAATAGAATAAATACTGTTGTGCTATTCCTGCATAGTCTTTTGCGCATTCTGGAAATTCTCCGTTATACAGAACATTTAAGGCTCTTTTTATCCACACATCTTTTGGACATACATCAATATGTCCAAGACCGAACAGCAGGGTGCAGTCAGCCACCTTTGCACCAACACCATATATCGTCGTAAGCTTTTCTCTCGCAGAGTAGGTATCCATACATTTAAGCTCTTTAAAATCAATTTCTCCAAGCGTAACCTTTTTTGCTGCATCAAGAATGTATTTAGCACGAAAACCGCAACGTAAGGGGGCAAGGTCGTCTACACTTAGCTTTGACAGAGTTTGCGCACCGGGAAAGGTGTATCCGCCATCAATTTTTTCACCGAAGGTCTCGCAAAGTCTTGTTATAATTCCTTTTATACGGGGGATATTGTTGTTTTGGGAAATTATGAAGGAACAAAGTGCTTCCCAAGGGTCTTGATTCAGTATTCTTATGCCTTTGCCGTACTCAGTAGCACTTTTTAATATTTGGTCTTTGCATAAAACTTTGTTTACAAGGTCATAATCCCTACTTAAATCAAAATAATGACACCAAAGTGTTTCGAATTCCTGTTTTGTACAGGGGTACAAAATAATTTTTCCGTTGTCCTCTTTTATAGATAAACGGTGGTTATTAACTATGCCGTTCCATACGCCGTTTTCATCCTCGTCCCAACGAAAGCACTGGCCGCAAAGAAAGGTCTTTTTAAGATTAAAGAGTTCAATGTTGTCTAAAATTGCACAATTATTTTCATATATTACATTAATCATTTTATCACCGAAATTAATTGTAACATATTTTTGTCGAATAATAAAGAAAAATAATATTTGGTTTACATAAAACCGCAAATTATGTGAACCTTAACAGCAAAAAGTCTTTGTTTATCAACAGTTATTGAAGTTATGAACCAAGTTATAAACAATTTTATGTAAACCTGTATAATAAATTTAAAAGCTGTTAAGAATAAAAACAGTACATTTTGGAGGTATAATATGGTTAAAGGTGTAAATAAATCGGTAATTGAAATAACCGATACAGGCAACAGATATTTTTCAAAGGTTATACTGTTTGTATCTCCTGAATATGTTAATAAAAACTCTCGTAGGCTCACTGCTGAGGCAGGAGAGTTGATAAAAAGTCTTCACCGTGCTGATGATGTTTTATCTTTGAGAAAGGCTGTGATGAAAGAAAGAAGACGACGACGGAAAATATTATATGTATCTTCGGGTATTATTGTTTTGGCACTATTTTTCGCAGCTCTTATGCTGATTTTTTGAATATTTCTTTAAAAATGCAGGTAAATGACTGATTTACTTGCTTTTTTTATGCCTATACGCTATAATAATTTAATAATTGAAATAAGTGGGTGTACGGATTTGTTTGGTCAGGGTGTAAAACTTTTTTCTAAATTTGCTATAGGTATTCTTATGTGCCTTTTTGTTTATCTGTCCTTTAATTTCGCTATAACCGCCGCATTTAGTGATACGGCAGGCTATAATGTTTATCGTTATAATAGCGAAACCGGTAAGGAAGAGCTTATTTGTCAGCATAACGAAAATGACGAAAATCCTCCGGGATGCAGTTGTGCAGAAATCCCCGAAGAGCAGCTTAGCAAAATAAGAATTACAGAGTTGTCTAAATCAAAGCAGACAGTATCAATGGTATTATCACAGATTTTTTGTTTTGTTATGATGACAGGTATTCTTTACGGCAGTGTATGGGAAATCGGTAATAAAGATATTTCTGCAGTTAAGTTCCAAAGGATATGTGAAAATAAGCTTCGCGGTCTTGTTATTGGAAGTGTTGCTTCATTTGGGTCCTTTGCAGTTTATGTACTTTTACTGCTTTCCTCTTTAGAAATTTTAAATCCAAAGTTTTTAAATACATACAGGCTGCTTAATTCTCATTTTCATAGCATACTTACCTGGATTTACGGAACAGCACAAACAGCTAATCAGCTAAGTGTTGTTCAACTGATTTTGTGTTTTGCGTTAGTTTTGTATTTGCCCCTTGTATCTGCCGTGGCTTATTATCTCGGATATAAGGATATAAAGCTTCTTGAAAAAGTTGTTTTCAAAAAGAAATTGTAAGGAGAACGAAAATGGGTTTATTTTATAATTATAATAAAGAGGGCCCCGGTGTTAGCAAAAACGGTCCTGAAAAACGTACCTTTGTCAAATTTATTGAAACCTTTTTCAGAAATGCTTGGAAAATGATACCTGTTTGTTTTGTTTACTGTCTTTTGTTTATTGTTCCGGGACTTTCAGCTGTTGGTATGACTACCGTTACCAGAAGTCTTTCAAGAAACAAACATTCCTTTGGACTTTCTGACTTTTTTACTGCTATAAAAAAGAATTGGAAGCAGGGAATTGGTATTGGTATACTAAACATAATAATTACCGCTTTTCTCATTCTTGATATTGATTTTTTTATAAGCAATCCCGCTGTTGCAGGTAAGTATATCGGGGTTATCGGACTTGGTATATCTGTGTTTCTCATAATTCTGTTTACAGTTATGAAGTTTTATATATGGTTTATGGTAATAACCTTTAATATGAAAACTTCTCAGATATTTCTTAATAGCTTTAAATTTTTTATAATTAACCTTAAAAATAATTTTGTTATGCTTATTTGTATTGCTGTCTACTGGGCGGTTATATACGGATTGTTTATATTAGGTCTCGTCACTCCTCTTATTGCAGGAATACTTGCTATACTGACAATTTTCTTCTATCCTCTTTATCATTATCTTGTGATACAGTTCGGTGTATTCGGTGCGGTAAGAAAGTATATTATAGACCCTTATTATGAAGAAAATCCGGATGCTGATATTGAACTCAGACGCAGTCTTGGTCTTGATACCCCTGATGCTGATGAATCGGATTTTGAAGATTTGATATAAAAAAAGACCCGAATATTCGGGTCTTTTCTATATTAAAGGAGCAGTCCGGTAATTCTGAGGATAATGAACATTACCGCCGGATTAGCAGGATATCCCTTGTTGGCTCCTGCTTTCATTATATGCAGGATTACTCAACGGGTGACTTGCGGATAAAGAGAACACCTAATGTATCTTTACCACAGTGAGAGGAAATGGTAGAACCTGCTCTTGTGAAGTAAACCTCTTTAAAGGGAGCCAGAGCTTTCACCTGCTCAATGCAAGCATCACATACCGACTGTTCGCAACCGGCATGGGTGATGAAAATACGGTCAAGCTCAATATTTGAGGCATCACCAATCATATCCTTTATATATTCAAGAAGTACGTTTTCATATTTACCACGATACTTTTTGATAACACCCATTTTTCCGTTACGAACTGCAATACAGGGTTTGAGCTTTAACAGATTTGCACCAAAAGCGGCAACGGCACTGCATCTTCCACCCTTGTGCAAGAATTCAAGATTATCAATAACGAAGGTGGCATCAACTCTTGTTGCAATTTCGTCACATTTCTCTGCTATTTCTTTAGCCTCAAGGCCCTGCAGAGCCATTTCACAAGCAGAAAGAACTAAAAGTCCGCCGCCTGTTGAAAGGTTTCGGGTATCAACCACATAAACATCATCAAACTCCTGTGCTGCAAGACGGCAGTTATTAAAGGTTGATGACATTTCTGAACTGAGTGCAAAGTGAACTATAGAGTAACCTTCATTAACAAAAGGTGTGAAGAAGTCAATACATTCCTCAATATTTACAGCAGAAGTCTTTGGGAGTTCTCCTGTTTCGTTATAGTGCTTGTAAATGAGGTCAGGGTTGATATCAATGCCATCACGGTAGGTCTTGCCGCCGAGGGTAATACCGAGAGGCAGAATTTTTACGTTATAACGCTCAATAAGCTCGGGACTTAGGTCGGTAGTGCTGTCGCTTGTTATTATTACTTTCTTAGCCATAATAGCTTCCTCCGTAACTAAAGTATTGTTTATACTTAGGATTATATCATATAAATATTGAAAACTCAACATAAAAATATATGCTGCGACAAAGCTTTATAAAAGTCTTGAAAATTCTTTACTAAAATAGTATAATAAATCTATATTATCTTCCAATAATAACGTTGGAGGATGAATGTAATGAGTGAGCATAACAAAAAACAAAGCAATGATATTTACGATGACTTAAAAAATATGGGTTCTGTTACATTTTCAAAAGGAAACAGACGTATTTTCTGTCTTACGATAATTGGTGAAATAGAGGGACATTCTGTTTTACCTGAGCAGTCAAAAACCACAAAGTATGAGCATGTTATTCCACAACTTGTAAGTATTGAGGAGGACGGCGACATCGACGGTGTTCTGATAATTCTAAACACCGTTGGCGGTGATGTAGAGGCAGGTCTTGCTATTGCCGAGCTTATTGCGGGTATGAAAAAACCTACAGTTTCTTTAGTGCTTGGCGGGGGACATTCAATAGGAGTTCCTCTTGCAGTATCTGCAGATTACTCGTATATTGTGCCCAGTGCCACTATGACGATACATCCCGTAAGAATGAATGGTCTTGTTATCGGTGTGCCGCAGACTATGAACCACTTTTTGAGGATACAGGAAAGAATTGTTAAGTTTGTCATAAGTCATTCCAAAATTTCTGCCGATAAACTTGAAATGCTTCTTATGAATACTGATGAATTGGTTACCGATGTAGGCAGTGTGCTTGATGGAAATGCGGCGGTAGAATATGGACTTATTGACTCAATAGGCTCACTTAACGAAGCAATATCAAAACTTTATAATCTTATAGATAAAACTGACAGAGAGGTTAAAAATGGCTAATAAAAAAAAGAAAACTACTAAAAAGAAAAATGATACAAAACAGGCAACAGTAAAACCCGCAGTCAATCAGATATTGGCTGTGGTTTGGTTTGCTGTTTCCATATTTTTATTCGCACTGGCTGTATATTCCGGAGGGAAATTCTGGAACTTTCTACATAACATAATTTTCGGACTTTTCGGAATTACAGCTTTTCTTTACCCAATATTTATTTTTACTATTACGGTTATCTATTCTATGGGTAAGCTTAACGGCTTATTTAAGCTAAAGGCAATTGAGACGGGTTTGCTTATTGGTTTAGTTGGTGCGGCTGCCGATGTTTTCGCAACTTCAGATACCCTGTCCTATAGGAAACACATTTCGGAAGTTTTTTCAGCTTACACCTGGAAGGGCGGCGGTGCATTAGGTGCTATTCCGGGTAACGCTCTTTGTCAGCTTTTTGAAAAAACGGGTGCAGTAATAATTATGATAATTTTACTTGTTGCCACCCTTATGATTATTACGGGTACAAGCGTTGCTAAGCTCTACAGAGGTGCCAGTGTGCCTGTAAAGGTAGTTGGTAAAAAAGCTGAGGCTACCATTAACGAGGTAAAGGAAGAAAAACGTAAGCGTAAGCTTGTTGACATCCCTGTTGATGATATTGCTGAACACGAAGAAAGAGTGCCGCTTTCTGTAAGACAAAAGCGTGTAGTTGATACATATAATGACATAGAAACAGATGATGTTGTTTCTACCTCGGATGAAATTTCACAGGTTGTTAATAAGGTGAAGGAAAAAGAGGATGAACCTGAAAAAATTAAGATGACTGCTGAAGAAACTGAGGCTGAAATCCAAAGTGTAAAGCAGGAAATCGAGGATACCATAGAAATAATTGAGGAGGAAAGTTATCATTTTCCACCCATAACCTTGCTTAATGAACAGAAAAAGGAAAACGGCTCATCTGCCACAAATGAGCTTGAAGCTACTGCTAACAGACTTGTTGAGATACTGAGAAGCTTCGGTGTGGAAACTAAACTTATGGATATAAGCAGAGGACCTACAGTTACTCGTTTTGAGCTTCAGCCCTGTGCCGGTGTAAAAATCAGTAAAATAACTAATCTTGCTGACGATATAGCTTTGGGACTTGCGGCTGCGGGTGTTCGTATTGAAGCTCCAATTCCTAATAAAGCCGCTGTAGGTATTGAAGTTCCAAACAAGATTTGTAATACTGTCAGTGTTCGTGAAATTATTGAGTCTGCCGCATTTACAAATTCTAAAAGTAAACTGACGGTTGCAATGGGTAAGGACATAGCCGGTAATCCCATTGTTACCGACATAGCCAGAATGCCTCACGGTCTTATTGCGGGACAAACAGGCTCCGGTAAATCCGTATGTATTAACTCAATTATTATGAGTATTCTTTACAAGGCTGCACCCGATGAGGTAAAAATGCTTATGATTGACCCAAAGGTTGTTGAACTTGGTATATATAACGGTATTCCTCACTTGCTTGTGCCTGTTGTAACCGACCCGAGAAAAGCTTCGGGAGCTCTTGGCTGGGCTGTTACCGAAATGGAAAGAAGATACCGTCTGTTTGCGGATAATAATGTTCGTGATTTGGTAGGCTTTAACCGACTGTGTGAGCTTGACTGTGAGCTTCAAAAACTACCTCAGATTGTTATTATCATCGACGAGCTTGCAGACCTTATGATAACTGCACCCGGTGAGGTAGAAGACTCTATAAACCGTATTGCCGCAAAGGCGAGAGCTGCAGGCATGCATCTTCTTATTGCTACTCAGCGTCCTTCGGTTGATGTTGTTACCGGTGTTATTAAGGCTAATGTTCCTACACGTATAGCTTTTGCGGTTGCTTCTCAGGTGGATAGCCGTACCATTCTTGATATCGGCGGTGCCGAAAAGCTTCTTGGCAGAGGTGATATGCTTTTTAATCCCGTTGGTGCTTCAAAACCTGCTCGTTTGCAAGGCTGTTTTGTAAGTGACGAAGAGGTTGAAGCGGTTGTTGAGTTTATAAAAGGCAACCGTTCCTCTGATTACAGTGAAGAAATTCAGGGAGAAATTGACAGACTTGCTGTTGCTCAGAAGAAAGGCAAGGGAAGTGCGGTTGATGAGTCTGAAGGAGGCGACGCTGACGACCCAATGCTTAAAGAGGCTATTCGTGCTGTTGTGGAAATGGGACAGGCATCTACTTCCTTCTTGCAACGTAAACTGAAGCTTGGCTATTCAAGAGCTGCTCGTATTATGGACCAAATGGAAGCTAAGGGTGTTATAGGACCTTTTGAAGGTGCTAAGCCTCGTCAGATACTTATTACAATGGATGAATTAATGGAACGTGAAGCAAATGAAGAATAAAATCATTGCAAATGTTATAAATGCAGTGCTTGTTTCATTTGTGGTTACGGCGTTAGTATGTTTTCTGCTTGTGCAGTTTGCTGACATACCTTTTCTTCCTACGTGGGATAGCCTTTTCCGAAGCAACCCTGAATTTGATACAGTAAGTGATAGTGTAATATTTATGAATGTCGGTGAGGGCGATTCGACTCTTATTCGCAGTAATGGCAGATTTGTACTTATTGACACAGGTGACGGAGATAGCGTTGATATCGTACGTAAACTTAACGATTTCGGTGTAACAGGACTTGATGCACTTGTTCTTACCCATTGGCACGACGACCATATAGGCGGTTCAAAGGAAATAATGGAAAAGTTTCCTGTGTTAAATGTAGTAGCTCCTGCGTTGCCTGATAAAAATGGTGATATCTACGAGAATGCGATTTCGGTTTATGAGAGTGTACGTGAACAGAAGATAGATTTTACCTTTATACAGCAGGGAATGGCAATTAATGTTGGTGATTTTAGATTATCGGTTGTTTATTGCAATACCGAAAATTCTGAGGAAAACAATCGTTCTGCTATAATTATCGGGCGTTGCCGTGATAGTGAATTTCTCTTTATGGCAGATGCAGAAAAATCGCTTGAACAAGAGATTCTTGACCGTGGCATTACGGTGGATTGTGATGTTATAAAAATAGGTCATCACGGTTCAAAAACATCATCAAGTGATGATTTTATTGACGCTGTAACACCTGAATTTGCAGTTATTTCTGTTGGTGCCGGGAACGGCTATGGACATCCTTCGTCTGCTGTTTTAAATAGACTCTATAATAAGAATATTGAGGTTTATCGTACTGACAAGATGGGAGATATAAAATTTTTTGTCGATGAAGACTATGTACGAGTTGAAGAGGCATCCTAAAGTAGTGACAATTTCTATAGATAAAAAGATAAAAGACCGTATTTATTTACAATACGGTCTTTTAATTTGCTAATGATCCATTACTTCGCAATGTGAATCCTTTGTAGTGATTCTTTTGAATAAAATAGTAACACACCAGATACCTGCAAGTGCAATTACGATATATACTATTCTGCTTAATAGTGCTGCAGATGAACCGAAAAGCCAAGCGACCAGGTCGAACTGAAAAAGTCCGACAAGACCCCAGTTTAAAGCACCTACTACAACAAGAGCAAGGCAGATTTTATCAAACATAATTTCACCTCCGTGTTAGTTTGAAAAAAGTGCCCCATCTAACTGAGTGTTTCGACAGGGCACCACATCTTTATAATTAAGGTTTAAGGACAATTACTTCATACTGTTTTCGTAAGATTCGATCATCTTTTTAACCATCTGTCCGCCGATAGAACCAGCCTGCTTAGAGGTAAGGTCACCGTTATAACCCTGCTTGAGGTTAACGCCTACTTCACTTGCAGCTTCCATCTTAAAACGGTTGAGAGCTTCTTTAGCCTCAGGAACTACATTTTTAGCCATTTTGTTTTCACTCCTTTTTTATTTCGTTTGCGTTTGCATTATTATTGTTTTCTTAATATCACAAAATATAAAAGGAAAATTTATCATAAATATTTATCTAATTATTGACATAGCAAATTTTTTGTTTTAAAATTATTAAAAACAAATCAAGGAGAGTTTATATGATTTCTGTAAGAAGTTTCGGTAAAACACCAAATGGTGATGAGGCTCAATTATTTATTCTTGATAACGGTAAAATGAGCGTTTACATAACCGATTTTGGCGGACATATTGTTGCTGTAAATGTTCCTGATAAAAACGGTGTGCTGACTGACGTAGTGCTTGGTGCCGATAATGTAAAGGCCTATGCTGATGGCATTGATTATATGGGTGCTACTGTTGGTAGATTTGCTAATCGGATTGAAAAAGGAAAATTTACACTAAATGGTAAAGAATATACTCTTGCTGTGAACAACGGACCTAATCACCTACACGGCGGTATTGTTGGATTTAACAATAAAATGTTTGACGCTTTTGTTGACGGAGAAACCTTAAAGCTTTCTCTCATATCACCTGATGGTGAAGAGGGTTTTCCCGGTAACCTTAAATTTGAGGTAAGTTTTACCTTATGTCACGATAATTCCATTGCTATTGAATATAATGCTGAATCTGATAAGGATACTGTTGTTAACTTTACTAATCACGCCTATTTTAATCTTAACGGTGCGATTACCGAAAAAACAGTTTATAACCATACTATGCAGATAAATGCTGAGGCTTTTTGCAGAGGTGACAAGGACTGTCTTGCTGACGGCACAATTGTACCTGTACGAAATACTGATATGGATTTTCGTGAGTTTGCAAATCTCGGTGAGCGTCTAAGCAGTGACTATGAAGACATAGCAATGACCGGTGGTATTGACCACAACTTTGTTCTGTCTATGAATAAGGGTGAGTTTAAAGAAGCAGCAAAGCTTTACTGTGAGGATACAGGCATTCTTCTTGAATGCTTTACCGACCAACCGGGTATACAGGTTTATACAGGAATAGGTACCGATTACAAGAATGGTAAGGGCGGTGCTTATTACGGTAAGCATTCTGCAGTTTGTCTTGAAACCCAGAACTTCCCGAATGCTACATCTTTCAGCTATTTCCCCAGTCCTGTACTTAAAGCAGGGGACAAGTTCTATAGCAAAACTGTTTATAAATTTTCTGTAAAATAATTTAAAACCGCTGATTTTTCAGCGGTTTTTTAAGTGTCCTCCAGTGAGAAACAAAAATATGAACAATACTTCATAACTGAGCTGAATTTTTTTATAAAAATTGTGTATTATGCTGATATTGTAAAATTATCTTGATTTATTTAATGGCCTGTGTTAAATTAATATAAACACTTTATATAAAAACCTTTGATTGTGTTTTTGTGTGGTGGACATTTTTGTTTGCGAGGTACTCCATTAATGAACATTGCTATTTTAGGCTTCGGTACTGTGGGTGTTGGTGTATACGATATTATCGCCGAGAGAGATGATATTTGTGTTAAATATGTTCTTGATATAAAAGAACATAGCGGACTTACTGCTATTTCCACAACCGATATAAATTTAATTCTTAATGACAGCTCTGTTGATACTGTTGTTGAGGTTATCGGCGGACTTCATCCCGCTTATGAGTTTGTTTCTTCTGCGCTAAAGGCAGGTAAGAATGTAATTACTGCTAATAAAATGCTCGTTAGTTCTTACTATAAGGAACTTACCGCCCTTGCTTATGAGAATAATGTGGCTTTAAGATATACGGCTGCTGTTGGCGGAGGTATTCCGTGGCTTGTTAATCTTGAGCGTGCTGCCCGTGCCGCTAAGATATGTGAAGTAAGCGGTATTATGAATGGCACCTCTAACTATATCCTTGATGCTATGCATACCGAAAAGGCCGACTTTGACAAATGTCTTAAGGTTGCACAAAATCTTGGTTATGCAGAAAGGGACCCAAGTGCCGATATAGACGGAATTGATACTCTTTGCAAAATCGTTCTTTCGGCAAACATTGCTTTTTCCTGCGTTATTGATAAGGAGAATGTTGATGTTGCGGGTATAAGATATATTAAAGACAGCGATATTGCTGTTTGTGAAGAAATGGGCAGAGTAACTAAGCTTATGGGCTTTGCTTATAAAAAGGAAGAAAACATTTCGGTATTCGTTGAACCTGTATTTATCAGTGAAAAATCTTTGGAGGCTTCGGTCCACGCTAATCTTAATCTTATAACCTTTGAAGCTGAACATGTTGGCAGAGAAAGCTTTTATGGTTTTGGTGCGGGACGTTATCCTACTGCATATACTGTAGTTGAAGACTGTATAGATGTGGCGGGTGGTGTAAAAAAAGCCTATAACTATGTTATGGAACAGCCTGTTATTGATAACACAGACATTTCACATAAATATTATGTGCGTACTCAGTACAGCAATGAATGGTTTAATTCACTTAAAACCGAAAAATGCGGTAAGGGAGTTATAACAGAGTGCATTTCTGTAGCTCTTATGCACAAATTCTGCAAAGAAGCTTTGGACTCTGGAAAAGATTGCTTTATTGCAGGAATAATTGATTGATATAAAGGGGAATTATAATGTTAAAGGTACTTAAATTCGGTGGAACATCAATGGCTGACGCTAAGCAGTTTGCAAAGGTTAAAGCTATTGTTGAAAGTGATCCTTCAAGACGTGTAGTTGTAGTTTCTGCTGCAGGTAAACGCTTTTCTGAAGATCATAAAATAACTGACCTTTTATTGCTTTGTCACGCTCACATTAAGTATGGTGTTTCAAGTGACAGTGTTTTTGATATGATTTCAAACAGATATATTGAAATTCGCAATGAACTTGGTCTTAAGACAGATATTGAAAGTGAACTTAATAAAATTGTAGAAAAAATTAAAAACGGTATTACAAAGGATGAGCTTGTTTCCCGTGGAGAATATCTTTCTGCACGTTTGATGGCAGACTATCTTGGTTTTGAATTTGTGGATTCTGCTCATTGGGTTCGTTTTAGACTCGATGGTACCATTGATACTGATAAGACATACGAGCTTCTAAGTCAGTTGGCCGAAGGCAGAAAGGTTGTTATTCCGGGGTTCTACGGAACAATGCCTAACGGTGCTATACGTATTATGAGCCGTGGCGGTTCTGATATTACAGGAGCACTTGCAGCTGCAGCACTAGAAGCTGATGTATATGAGAACTGGACTGATGTTTCGGGTATACTTATGGCTGACCCAAGAATTGTTAAGGACCCTGAACCTATTAAGCAAATCACTTATGAAGAGCTTCGTGAGCTTTCTCATATGGGTGCACAGGTGCTTCATGAAGGTACAATTTTCCCTGTAAGACAGAAGAATATTCCTCTTAACATCCGTAATACCAATGCTCCTGAAGACCCTGGTAGTCTTATTATGGAAAAATTCCCTGATGACGAAAATGATAAGCAGTTTGTTACGGGTATTACCGGCAAAAAGAACTTCGCTATTATTACTGTTGCAAAGAGTGGTATGTCTTCTGAGGTTGGTTTTTTGCGTAAGGTGCTTGAGGTATTTGAAAAATATAACGTCAGCGTTGAATATGTTCCCTCGGGTATTGACAGTGTTTCTGTTGTAGTTGCTGAAAAGGCTGTAAGTGATTGTCTTTATGCAATAATGGGTGATTTGCAGAAGACTGCTAAGCCTGACAGTATTAATGTTACCGAAAACATTGCTATTGTGGCTGTAGTAGGTCGAAAAATGGCTTATAAGCCCGGTATGTCAGGTCAACTGTTTGCAGCTCTTGGTGAGAGTAAAATCAATATACGTATGATTTCCCAAAGCTGTGAAGAGCTTAATATTATTGCAGGTGTAAGCAATGATGATTTTGAAAAGGCAGTACAGGTACTGTATAACAGCTTTATAAAGAAATAAGGAGTTAATGAAAATGAAAAAATGCAATATCGCCATTCTCGGTGCTACAGGTGCTGTAGGTCGTGAAATGATTAAGGTTTTACAGGAAAGAAATTTCCCTGTAGGAAATATTAAGCTTTTAGCAAGTGCAAGAAGCGTTGGAAAAGAAATTCCCTTTGGTGACAAAATAATAAAGGTTGAAGAGGCAAAGGCTGATTCATTTGAGGGAATTGATATTGTTTTGGGTGCCGCAAGTAACGCACTTGCAAAGGAACTTGCTCCTCATATTAAGGCTGCGGGTGCAGTTTTGGTTGATAACTCAAGTGCTTTTCGTATGTGTGACGATGTGCCTCTTGTTATTCCTGAGATTAATCCTGAGGATGTAAAAAAACACAACGGTATTATTTCTAATCCTAACTGCTCTACAATTATTACACTTACTGCTGTTAACGCACTTAATCAGGCAAGTCCTATAAAGAGTATGATTGCTTCTACCTATCAGGCAGTGTCCGGTGCAGGTGCAGGTGGACCTGTAGAACTTTTAAATCAGACTGAGGCTATTTATAAGGGCGAAGAGGTTAAAAACGAAGTGTTTGCTCATCAGATAGCATACAATGTTATTCCCAAAATTGGCGGTGTATCTACAGAAGGATATACCTCTGAGGAAATGAAAATGCAGAATGAGGGTGCAAAGATTATGCATCTTCCTGACCTTAAGGTTAGTTGTACCTGTATCCGTGTTCCTGTTCTTCGTTCACATTCTATTTCTGTTCTTGTTAAAACACAGGAGCCAATAAGTGTTGAAAAGGCAAAAGAACTTATCAGCAATGCTCCCGGTTGCCGTTATGTAGAGGACATGGCTAACGAAGTTTATCCTATGCCTCTTGAAACAAGTGATCAGGATATTGTTTTTGTTGGTAGAATTCGTCCTGACCTTACTGATGAAAATGGTCTTAACATCTGGTGTTGTGGTGACCAGGTAAGAAAAGGTGCCGCAACCAATGCAATTCAGATTGCAGAACTTCTTTTAGATATGTAAAAAAATAAAAGCTCGAAAGAGCTTTTATTTTTTTGATATTAAATCCTTTATTACTTCAGAAGCGATTATAAGTCCTACGGTGCTTGGAACAAAGGAAAGACTACCCGGCGGTGTGACTTTTACTGCAGGTATTTCTTTTGAATATACACATTTAAGCTTTTTTACACCTTGTTTTTTAAGGTTGGTTCTCATAATTTTAGCAAGAGGACATACGCTTGTTTTATAAATATCTGCTACTTCGAACTGAGTTGGATTAAGCTTGTTACCTGCACCCATTGAGCTTATTATTTCTGTTGAGCTGTTTACAGAGTTTACAATAAGTTTTATTTTTGAAGGTACGCTGTCTATAGCATCAATTATATAATCATAGGAAGAAAGGTTAAACTGATTTTCTGTAGTTTCATCATAAAACACAGGGTGGCAGTTAATAATTAATTCAGGATTAATATCAAGCAGTCTTTCTTTTAAAACAACGACCTTTTTTCTGCCCACTGTACTGTGTAAAGCAACTATCTGACGGTTGATGTTGGAAAGGGAAACACTGTCAAAATCAATAAGGTCAATTTGACCTACACCTGCCCTGACAATAGCTTCGGCGGCGTGTCCGCCAACTCCTCCTACACCGAAAACGGCCACTCTTGATTTTTGAAGTGTAATAAGAGCATCCTCTCCAATAACCGTGGCAGTTCTTGAGAATTCTTCACGCATTGTATCATCTCCTGAATATATGATACGATAGACTTAAGCTTTTTGCAATATTAAATTGTTGACAGATACCCCTAGGGAGTATATAATCAAGTTTATAAGAGGTGATTTTAGTGTCAGAAAATTGTAATTGCAAAACAAAAAAGCGTGATGAAAAAGAATTTTCTTTGCTTATGAACAGACTTAACCGTATTGAAGGTCAAATACGGGGAATAAAGGGTATGCTCGAACGGGATGCTTATTGCACAGATATTATAATGCAGGTATCGGCTGTCAGTTCTGCTCTTAATTCTTTCAACAGAGAGCTTCTTAACTCTCATATAAAAACCTGTGTAATTGATGATATTAAAAATGATAATAATGACACTGTAGAAGAACTTTTAAATACCTTAGGGAAGTTGATGAAATGAAAAAATATAATGTTGAAGGAATGAGTTGTGCTGCCTGTAGTGCAAGAGTAGAAAAAGCTGTATCAACTCTTCGCAATGTTGATAAATGTAATGTAAATCTTCTTATAGGCACTATGACTGTTCAAGGTACTGCAGATGATGACGAAATAATAAAGGCTGTTCAAAAGGCAGGATATACTGCTCATTTATTTGGTCATGGTCCTGTAAAGAAAAAAGAGAAATCGGATACCTTTTCTCTGATTATGCGTCTTGTTTTCTCTGTTGCTTTCCTGCTTATTCTTATGTATGCTTCGATGGGACATACTATGTGGGGACTGCCTTTGCCGTCATTTTTTGGCACAAACCCTGTTGCTGTAGGTTTTTTACAACTTTTACTCACTGTTATAGTTCTTGTAATTAACCAAAAATTCTTTATAAACGGCTTCAGAGCGATTTTTAAGTTATCACCTAATATGGACACTCTTGTAGCTCTCGGCTCTTCAGCAGCGTTTATTTATAGTGTTATTCAGTTGTTTTTACTTTCATCTGACGGAAACAGCGAGCATCTGCATAATATGTATTTTGAATCCTCGGCTATGATAGTAACACTGGTTACAGTCGGGAAAATGCTTGAGTCGTATAGCAAGGGAAGAACAACCGATGCACTTAAGGGACTGATGAAAATTGCACCCGAAACGGCTGATGTTATAAGAGAGTCTGTAGAAATGACCATTCCTGTTGAGAATGTTGTTGTGGGTGATATTTTTACAGTAAAGCCCGGACAGAGTATCCCTGTGGATGCTGTTGTTATTGACGGAAGCAGTGCGGTAGATGAATCTGCGCTGACAGGGGAAAGTGTTCCATCTGATAAAATAAATGGTGACAGCGTTTATGCAGGAACGATTAGTAAATCGGGATTTCTTACCTGTAAGGCTACAAAGGTAGGAAAAGACACAACAATGTCTAAAGTAATAGAAATGGTCAGTGATGCCGGTGCAACAAAGGCACCTATTGCAAGGGTTGCTGACAAGGTTTCGGGAGTGTTTGTGCCTTTTGTTATTGCTGTTGCTTTAATCACTTTTGTTGTGTGGATGCTTTCAGGACAAAGTACAGGCTATGCCTTGTCAAGAGCGATTTCGGTGCTTGTTATAAGCTGTCCTTGTGCGCTTGGTCTTGCTACACCTGTTGCGATAATGGTAGGTAGCGGTGTGGGTGCTAAAAACGGCATACTGTTTAAAACCGCAACTGTACTTGAAAATACCGGAAAAACAGATATAGTCGTTCTTGATAAAACAGGTACAGTTACAATGGGACAGCCTATCGTTACTGAGGTTGTTGAGGCAGACAGTGATTTGTTACTTCTTGCAGCAAGTGTAGAGCAAATGAGTGAGCATCCGCTTAGTGTTGCAATAGTCGAAAAAGCGAATAGCGATAACATTATAGTAAAAACTGTAAAAGACTTTGAGGCTCATACAGGTTCAGGTGTTTCGGGAACTGTAGATGGCAAAAAAGTATATGGAGGAAACCTCGCTTTTGTACAAAAATATGCACAGATTCCCTCCCGCTATAAAGACATAGCAGAGAAACTTTCGGATAAGGGAAAAACACCATTATTTTTTTGCTGTGAAAATAAGTTTTTGGGCATAATTGCTGTTGCTGATACTGTCAAAGAAGAAAGCCTACAGGCTGTACAAAGGCTTAAGAAAATGGGGCTTATGGTTGTTATGCTGACAGGGGATAATAAGAAGACTGCCTCTGCTGTTGCAAAGCAGGTGAATATTGATGAGGTTATAGCGCAGGTTATGCCCGATGAGAAAGCATATAAAGTTAAACAACTTCAAAAAAACGGAAGAGTAATGATGGTAGGTGACGGTATAAATGATGCACCGTCACTTAGTGTTGCCGACACAGGTGTTGCAATGTCGAATGGTACCGATATTGCCGCCGACAGTGCAGATATTGTGCTAATGAATAATAAGCTAACGGATGTGACTGCCGCAATTTCTTTAAGTCGCAAGGTACTGTCTAATATTCATCAAAATTTATTTTGGGCATTTATTTACAATGTATTTGGTATACCTCTTGCCGCAGGCGTTTTTATTTCACTTTTTGGATGGGAGCTTCAGCCTATGTTTGCGGCTTTGGCTATGAGTTTATCAAGCTTTTGTGTTGTTACCAATGCATTAAGGCTTAATTTTGCAGATATACATTCTGCCGCTTTAAGAAAAAATAAAAATAGGGAGAAAAAGATTATGAAAACAATGAAAATTGAAGGTATGATGTGTCCTCACTGTGAGGCAAGAGTAAAAGCTCTTCTTGAAGAAATAAGCGTGGTTAGGTTAGCTCAGGTGAGTCATAAAGAAGGTACTGCTGTTTTAACGCTTGAAAAGGAAATTTCGGATGAAATTCTAATTAAAACAATTAATGACGGGGGATATAAGGTTATTTCTATTTCATAACAACTTGACAACTGTGGGTTAAATTATTAAAATTATACCGAAACGGAGTGCTGATATGAAAATTTATAATAATATATCTGAATTTGTGGGAAATACTCCTTTGCTTGATGTTACTGATTGTGCAGGGGATGGTGTTAAAGCGAAAATTTATGCTAAGCTTGAATATCTTAACCCTGCCGGAAGTGTTAAGGACAGAGCTGCACTTTTTATGATTAAGGATGCACAGGAAAAAGGTATTCTTAAAAAAGGCTCTGTTATTGTTGAACCTACCAGCGGAAACACCGGTATAGGACTGGCTGCTATTGCGGCAACAAAAGGTTATAAGGTTATTCTTACAATGCCCGACACAATGAGTGTTGAAAGAAGAAAGCTCCTTAAAGCCTATGGTGCAGAAATTGTTTTGACTGATGGCAAAAAGGGGATGTCGGGTGCTATAGAAGAGGCAGAGAAGATAGCCAAAAACACACCTGACAGCTTTATAGCAGGTCAGTTCACAAATAAAGCAAATTTACAGGCACACTACTATACAACAGGTCCTGAAATATTTGATGATACCGATGGTAAGGTTGATGTTTTTGTAGCGGGTGTAGGAACCGGCGGAACACTGACAGGTGTTGGGAAATACCTAAAAGAGAAAAATAAATATATTAAAATTATTGCCGTTGAACCCTCTGATTCTCCACTGATTTCTAAGGGAAAGGCGGGTCCTCATTCCTTACAGGGTATAGGTGCGAATTTTGTGCCTGATATTCTTGATGTTTCCCTTATTGATGAGGTTGTTACCGTAACTAAAGAACAAGCCTTTGACTGTGCAAGAGATCTTGCCGCTAAAAAAGGAGTCTTGGTTGGTATATCATCGGGAGCGGCGCTTTCTGCTGCATACCATGTTGCCGAAAAAGAAGAGCTTATAAATAAAAATATTGTGGTTTTGCTACCTGATACAGGTGACAGATACCTCTCTACTGAATTGTTTGGGTGATTATTATGGAAAAAATTGCAAGCTTTACTATAGACCATACTAAACTTGAAAAGGGTATGTATATATCACGCATTGACGGTGATGTTATTACCTATGACATCAGGATGAAGAAACCTAATGTGGACGATTATCTGTCAAATGGTTCTATGCATACATTCGAGCATCTTTTTGCTACCTATGCAAGAAATTCTGAATTTAAGGACTTTGTTATTTATGTAGGCCCTATGGGCTGCAGAACAGGTTTTTATCTGCTTATGAGAGATAAAGTCAGTGTTGCCGATACAATAAAAATGGTGAGAGAGGCTTTTACTTTTATAAGCAATTTTAAGGGCAAAGTTCCGGGCACCGACCCCATAGAATGTGGTAACTACAAAGAACACGATTTAATTGGTGCTAAGCTTATCGCTAAGGATATGCTTGCAGTTCTTGAGTTTTGGACCGAAAATAATGTTAACTACTAAAAAAATGAGCGGTTTTCCGCTCTTTTCTCTTGTTATATTACTTGCATATTTTATAGTCTTATAGTATAATATAAATAATTATTGTATTAAGGAGCTTTTTGCTTGAAAGTTAAGGATTATAAAGAGGAACAACAGGTATATATTTCCCGTATGCCTGAGGTGCTCGGCAGAATATACAAAAGAACTCCTACAGCCTGTATTTTTACCTATGGTTGTCAACAGAATGTCAGTGATTCAGAGCGTATTAAAGGTATGCTTTGTGAAATGGGATACACTATTGTTGATGAAGCTGAGGGTGCTGATTTTGTTCTTTACAACACCTGTGCTGTACGTGGACATGCTGAGGACCGCGTTTATGGAAATGTAGGTGCTATGAAGCATTATAAAAAGCGTCATCCCGAAATGATTATTGCGGTTTGCGGCTGTATGGCTCAGCAGGAGTCTGTTAAGGATAGAATCAAAAAAAGCTATCCTTATGTTGACCTTGTTTTTGGTACTCATGTTCAGTACAGACTTCCCGAATTTCTGTATAAAAGATTGAACGGTTCACCCCGTATTTTTGAAATTTCTGAGGGTGAAGAAATAATCGAGAATATTCCCGTAAGGCGTGATGGTGATTTCAAGGCTTGGCTACCCATAATGTACGGTTGTAATAATTTTTGTAGCTATTGCATTGTACCTTATGTTCGTGGCAGGGAACGTTCCCGCCATCCTGACGAGATACTGAGTGAAGCAAGAGAACTGGTTGCTAAGGGCTATAAGGATATAACTCTTCTCGGACAAAATGTTAATTCCTATGGTGCAGGCTGTGATTTTAATCTTAATTTTGCAGGACTGCTCAGAAAGATTAACGATATTGAGGGAGATTTCCGTATACGCTTTATGACTTCACATCCTAAGGATTGTACTATTGAGCTTTTGGATGCTATGAAAGACTGTGAAAAGGTAAGCAGACATCTGCATCTGCCTTTCCAAAGCGGAAGCAACAGAATATTGTCTCTTATGAACAGACGTTATACCAGAGAAAAGTATTTATCTCTTGTTGAAGAGTCAAGACTTCGTATGCCCGATATTTCCCTTACAAGTGATATTATAGTTGGCTTTCCGGGTGAAACCTATGAAGATTTCTGTGAAACTCTTTCTCTTGTTGAACAGGTAAGGTTTTCTTCACTTTTTACTTTTATTTTCTCTCCAAGAAACAACACACCTGCGGCAAATATGGAAGACCCTGTTAGCCGTGAGGAAAAGGGTAAATGGTTTGATGAACTTTTAAAGGTTCAGGAGAAAATAGGCAGACAAATCAGTGAGGAATGTGTAGGACAGGTTTACCGTGTACTTTGCGATGATTATGGCAGAAAAGACGGCAAGATGGCAGGACATACTATTGGTACTGCGGTTGTTGAATTTGACGGTGACGAAACCGATTTGGGTAAATTTATAAATGTTAAGGTTGAAAAAATTTCAAATGTACTTGAGGGTACAAGAATAGATTAAGGAGAAATAAAAATGGATGTAATTAATGCTGCAAGAAATCTCGGAACTGCTATGCAGGAGGATGAAAGATTCGTTGAATATGCAAAAGCTAAGCTTGCTCTTGATAAGGATGAAGCGCTTAACGAAAAGGTTGGCGAGTTTAATATTGCACGAATGAATATTGAGCGTATGAGTGCTGAAGAAAATCGTGATGAAGAAAAATTCAAAGAAGCTAATTTAAAACTCAGAGAGATTTATGACTCAATAATGTCAAACGACACCATGAAGGCTTATAACACAGCCAAAGAGGGCGTTGACAAAATGATGAATGATATTATGGCTATACTTCAAATGTGTAGTGAGGGTGCTGACCCTCAGACCTGCGAAATTCCCGAGGGCGGTTGCACAGGAAGCTGTTCTACCTGTGCCGGTTGTCACTGATAGAAATCTTTGTTTGGCGGTGTAAAAAATGGCTGAGCTGTCTCCAATGATGCGACAGTATCTTGAAATTAAAGAGAATAATAAAGACTGTATTATCTTTTTCAGGGTTGGCGACTTCTATGAAATGTTTTTTGAGGACGCCGAAAATGTATCGAGTGAATTAGACCTTGTGCTCACCGGAAAGGATTGCGGTCTGAGTGAACGTGCCCCAATGTGTGGGGTGCCTTTTCACGCCTGTGAAACCTACATTCAGCGTCTTGTTGAAAAAGGCTATAAGGTTGCTATATGTGAACAGGTTGAAGATCCGTCTGCAGCAAAGGGTCTTGTTAAACGTGATATTATACGTATTATCACCCCCGGTACTATTATCGAGGATAGTATGCTTGATGAGGGTAAGAATAATTTCCTTTGTTCTATAAGCATAGTTGACGATGTAGCGGGAA
This sequence comes from Clostridiaceae bacterium, assembly GCA_904501755.1. Classification (GTDB taxonomy): domain Bacteria; phylum Bacillota; class Clostridia; order Oscillospirales; family Acutalibacteraceae; genus SIG607. Next base: position 45,178 of record CAJGBV010000002.1, read on the forward strand.
TTTGTTTTGCCGATGCTTCAACGGGAGAAGCTTATCTTACAGAGGTTTCGGGACAGTCACTTGACAGCCTTATTGCTAACGAAATTGGAAGATTTGCTCCTAAAGAAATACTTATTACGGATGATTTTGAAAATAACCTTGTTTTAAAAAATACTCTTGATAATCAGTATGACGGTGTTATTACACGTAGAAACGCCAGTGAATTTGATATAACCGTCAGTGAAACGCTTATCTTAAGTCATTTCAGGGTATTAAGTGTTGAGAATCTTGGGTTTAAGGCTAACAGTGCTGCCGAGAGCGCTCTCGGTGCAGTTCTCAGGTATCTTTACGAAACGGGAATTACAGGTAACATTGCCGTAAATCAGGTTAAGTATTATGTTGGCAGTCAGTTTATGCGTCTTGATATGACTGCTGTCAGAAATCTTGAACTGATTGAAACAATGCGTTCAAAATCCCGTAAGGGTTCGCTTTTATGGGTCCTTGACAAAACGCAAACCGCTATGGGTAAGCGTCTTATGAAGAGTTGGCTTGAACAACCACTTATGACCTATAACCTGATTAATCTCCGTCAGAATGCGGTGGAAGAGCTGTATACAGATACATTTATCAGAGGAGAGCTTACCGAAGCACTTCGCGGTATCCGTGATATAGAAAGAATTATGTCAAAAGTTGTTTACGGTACAGGAAATGCAAGAGATTTAAGGGCTCTTTGCTCTACAATCGAATGTTTTCCCGCTGTAAAGAATCTTCTCAAAAATACACAAAGCAGAATGCTAAAAGAAGCTGATAATGATATAGACCTTCTTGATGATATACGGTTGCTTATTGACTGTGCTATAGTTGAGGACGCCCCTGCACTTGTCCGTGAAGGCGGTATGATTAAAGAGGGCTATAATGAAGAGGTTGACTCACTTCGTGAGATAATGAATAACGGAGCGGGAATCCTTGCACAGATAGAAGCAAGAGAAAAAGAACGGACAGGAATTAAAAACCTTAAGGTTAAATACAATAAGGTTTTCGGTTACTATATTGAAGTAACTAATTCCTTCCTTGACCTTGTTCCTGAGGATTATATAAGAAAACAAACCCTTACAGGTGCAGAACGCTTTATAACCGAAGAGCTGAAAGCTCTTGAAGGAAAGCTTCTGGGTGCAAAGGACAGAGTTATTTCCCTTGAATATGAACTTTTTGATGGTGTCAGAAAACAGGTTGCTCACCAACTTGAACGCTTTCAGAAATCTGCCGCAGCATTAGCAAGACTTGATGTTCTCTGTTCGTTTGCTAAAGTTGCTGTTGAAAATAATTATTGCAGACCTCGTCTTAATGACGATGGCACTATTTTGATAAAAGCAGGTAGACATCCTGTTGTTGAGAAACTTACAAGCACTCCTTTTGTTTCAAATGATACTTTCCTTAATAGTGATAATGACCGTTGTTCTATTATTACAGGTCCTAATATGGCAGGTAAATCCACATATATGCGACAGGTTGCTATAATAGTGCTTATGGCTCAGATAGGCTCTTTCGTTCCTGCACAAAGTGCTAATATCGCAATTTGTGATGCTATTTTCACCCGTGTAGGTGCATCTGACGACCTTGCATCAGGACAATCGACATTTATGGTTGAAATGAGTGAGGTTGCAACCATTCTTAAGAATGCTACTAATAAAAGTCTTTTAATTCTTGATGAAATAGGACGAGGAACCTCTACCTTTGACGGTATGTCCATTGCCAGAGCCGTTCTTGAATACGTAGCTGATAAAAAGAAAATCGGCGCAAAAGCACTGTTTGCTACTCATTATCATGAACTGACTCAAATGGAAAATGAAATGAGTGGTGTCAAAAATTATAATATCGCCGTTAAAAAACGCGGTGATGATATAATCTTCCTTCGTAGAATTGTTCCCGGAGGAGCAGATGAAAGCTATGGTATTGAGGTTGCTAAGCTTTCGGGTATTCCTTCCGTAGTTATCAAACGTGCTAAGGAGATCTTAAGACAAACCGAGGAAGAGGGAATAGTTACATACAAAACAGTAAGTGATAATTCACTGCAGATTCCACTTGAAATGATGAATGCAAGTGAAATACTTTCTGACCTTAAAGCAATTGATGTAAATACCCTTACTCCCATTGAGTCGATGAAAATACTTTATGACCTTGTTAACAAGGCAAAAGAATAATTGAGGATTAATAATGCCTAAAATTAATGTTTTACCTAAATACATAGCTGAAAAAATTGCCGCAGGAGAAGTGGTAGAAAAACCTGCATCTGTTATCAAGGAAATTCTTGAAAATGCTATTGATGCCGGTGCTACTGACATTACTGTGGAAATCAGAGGCGGAGGTATTCTTTATATGCGTGTTACCGACAACGGTTGCGGTATAAAGAGGGATGATGTGCCCACCGCTTTTCTTCGTCATGCTACAAGTAAAATTGCCTGCGAAGCTGACCTTGATGCAATAAATACCTTAGGCTTTCGTGGTGAAGCATTAGCTGCTATATCATCGGTTTCAAAGGTTGAGCTTATAACAAGAACTGCTGATGATATAATAGGCACACGATATGAAATTCATGGCGGTCAGGAAATAGCATTTGAAGAAACAGGCTGTGAAGAGGGAACTACCGTAATCGTTCGTGACTTGTTTTATAATACTCCTGCGAGAATGAAGTTCCTTAAAAAAGATACAAGCGAGGCAAATGTTATAGCCGACCTTGTTGAAAAGATTGCTCTTTCTCATCCTGAGATTGCTATTCGTTTTATAAGAGACTCCAAAACTGTTATCACAACCTCGGGGGATGGAAAACTTCAGTCAGCAATTTACAGTGTTCTGGGCAGAGAATTTTCGTCAACACTTATTAGTGCCGGTGGAGGAAATTCAACGGTTAAGGTTGAGGGATATGTTTGTAAACCCATATATTGCCGTCCAAAAAGAACAAGTCAGTATTTCTTTTTAAACGGAAGAACGATTAGAAGCGGTACCGCTATTTCTGCACTTGAAGCAGCATACAAAAACAGTGTTATGGTTGGTAAATTTCCTGCCTGTGTGCTTAATATAACAGTTGACCCTGTTACAGTTGATGTTAATGTTCACCCATCAAAGACTGAAGTTCGTTTTTCGGACGAGAAAGCTATTTTTGATGCAATATATTTTACGGTCAAAAACGCCCTTGAAAAAGGGGATACCCGTCCTCAGATAACTATGAAGGCGCCGCCTTCCTTTAAGACCTTTGACAGAATGACTGCACAGGAATATAAGCAGACGGTTATAACCGAAAAAGTGACATCAAATATCAAAGAAAACGACGATGCTTATGAAAAAATCATAGAACCCGTAAAGACAGCATTTGTTTTTGAAAATAAAAAAAGCAGTTATCAGGAATATGTAAAACCGCCTGTAAAAAGTGTTGATATTTTAGTCGAAAAGACACCCGTTAAAGCTGAAAGCGAATCTTCAGTAGCTGTTGAACCTGTTACCGAGAAAACTGCTCAAAGCGAAGAAAAAGCGATTATTCCCGAAATTAAGCTTATAGGGGAGGCTTTCTCGACTTATATCATAGTTGAAAAAGATAACAGTGTTTTCTTTATTGATAAACACGCTTCACACGAAAGAATTATCTTTGAAAACCTAAAAAATACTCAAAAGATAGAATGTCAGCAGCTATTACTTCCCGTAACTGTTAAGCTGTCTGCTCAGCAGTATAATGCTGTTATATCAGAACTCGAACTGCTTTCAAGAAGCGGCTTTGAGGTTGATGATTTTGGCGGAAATACCATAATAGTAAGAGGTGTTCCTGCTAATCTCACCGATGATGACACAGAAGATGTTTTTATTGAGGTAGCTGATAGTCTGTTAAACTGCAAAAGTATTGAAATAGAAAAGCTTGATAATATTTATCATACTGTTGCCTGCAAGGCGGCGATTAAGGCAGGATACAGAACAAGTGCTCAGGAAATGATAAAGTTAGCTTACGAGGTTCTGTCCCGTGAGGATATTATGTACTGTCCACACGGAAGACCTGTTGCTTTTGAAATTAAGAAACGTGACCTCGAAAAACAATTTGGAAGAATACAATGAAAGAAACTTGTGTAAAAATACCGATTATTGTGGTTGTGGGACCTACCGCTTCGGGTAAGACAAGCCTTGCTATAGAAATTGCAAAGCAGTATAACGGAGAAATAGTTTCTGCCGACTCTATGCAGATTTATAAAGGCTTTCCCATAGCCTGTGCAGCACCTACTTTGGAAGAAAAAAAACAGGCTGTTCATCATCTTGTTGAGTTTTTGGAACCATCTGTTAAATTTTCGGTTGCTGATTATGTTATCCTTGCATCAGAGAAAATCCGTGATATTTTCGAGAGGGGTAAAGTTCCAGTTGTTGTAGGTGGGACCGGACTATACATTAATTCTCTTGTAGATGGAATTGTGTTTGGTCAGCAGAAAACTGATGCTACCTTAAGACAGGAACTTGAGGATATGTTTGATAGTCTTGGCGGAGAAGAAATGCTTCGTCGGCTATCCGAATTTGACAGCATGTCTGCCCAACGCTTAAATGTTGGTGACAGACGTAGAATAATACGTGCTTTTGAGGTGTATAAGCTCAGCGGAATTACCATTTCTCAGCAAAACGAACTGTCGAAAGCACAGGAGAGTCCATATAGTCCCGTTATGATAGGAATAACCTATAAAGACAGAGAAAAACTTTATGAAAGAATAAATAAACGGGTAGATATAATGCTTGAAAATGGTCTTGTTGAAGAAGCAAGAGCTTTTGGAGAAAAGGGTATAACGGCTGCTCAGGCTATAGGTCATAAGGAGCTTATACCGTACTTTAAAAGCGAGGCTACACTTGATGAAGCTATTGATACGCTTAAACGCGAAACAAGAAGATATGCCAAGCGTCAACTGACTTGGTTTCGGCGTGATGACAGAATACATTGGATTTATGCTGATGAAGAAAATGTTTGCGAAAAAGCTAAAGAAATAATAAACAAGAAGGTTATTACTAATGTTTGAAAACCGTTTCGTTAGAATTGGAATTTCGATTATTATTGTTATATTTCTTTTCCATCAGATATACTCGGCTGTGTATACTCCTATAAGCACACAGTCGGCTCAGTTTGTTACCGAAACCGAAGGTATCGGCTTTACGGGAATGATTATCCGTAATGAGATACCTGTTGAGCGTAGCAAGGGTGGTGTTATGCATCTTCGGGCAGGGGATGGTGAACGTATTGCAAAGGATGGAACTGTTGCTGATATTTATGTGAGTGAACAAAACTCTATCGCTGTTAATAAAATCAGCGAGCTTAAAGAAAAAATAGTTAATATTGAAAAAATTCAAGGATATAACGATTTAGCGGCAGTTGATATTAATTTGCTTAATACAAAAATTGACGAAACTCTGAGCGAAATACTGTATAATTGCGGTAATTCGGATTTAAAAAAGGCAAGACAACAAAGCGATGCACTTCTTACTATGATGAATCGTAAGGAAATGGTAATCGGGAATGTTACTGATTTTTCAGGGCAGCTTGAAGAACTTCGTTCTGAGTTATCAGACCTTGAGGCTTCTCTTTCTCAGCCTATAAGTAAAATCACTGCTTCAGAATCGGGCTTTTTTGTTTCTCAGGTTGATGGCTATGAAACTGTACTTGTTGCAGATAATCTTGAAAAATATACACCCGAATTTTTCGATAACATAACGCCTTTATCTACTGATGGCAGTGAATATATGGGAAAAATTGTTTCGGACTATACTTGGTATATTGCTGCAAATATTTCTGCCGACCAATCTCTTGCCTACAAGATTGGCGATACCGTCAAAATTAAAACACAGCTAAAAAGTAATCCTTTTTTGAAGGTGATTGTTGAGGCAATAAATTTATCTGCTGACCGTCAGCGTGCCACATTGCTTTTTTCCTGTCAGGAAATGAATGCTGAACTTGCTGCTATGAGGACAGGCTCTATGACCATTATAAGTGGTGAATATGAAGGACTTCGTATTGAGCGAGGTGCGTTACGTGTCAGTGATAATCAGACAGGTGTATATATAATTTCGGGTATGGAACTTAAGTTTGTTAAGGTAAAGGTACTGTATCAGTCTGAGGATTATATAATATGTGAAAAGGCGGTAGCAGGGGACAGTACCTCTCTTCGTCTTCACGATAAGGTTGTTGTAAAGGGGCGTAATTTGTATGAAGGAAAAATCATTGACTGAGGTTTTTGATGAAAACTACGCTGAAATTATGAATAATATTGCTGCTTCGGCTATAAAAAGCGGAAGAAAACCTGAAGAAGTTATACTTCTCGCTGCAGTAAAAACTGTATCTACCGAGCTTATAAACTATGCTATTGAGAAAGGTATCAAGGTTATTGGTGATAACAGGGTGCAGGAACTCGTTTCAAAGGAGCAAGACATTACTCTTCCCGTTGAGAAACATTTTATAGGTCACTTGCAAACCAATAAGGTTAAGTATATTGTGGGTAGGGTTTCACTTATTGAATCTGTTGATAGTGTAAGACTTGCAACTATGATATCAAAACAAAGTGAAAAGCTTAATGTTGTTACCGATATTCTTCTTGAAGTAAATATAGGCGAAGAAGAAAACAAATCGGGATTTAAGATTGATGAGGTTTTAGAATGCCTTACTGAAATTTCCAAACTTGGCGGAATTAGGATAAAAGGTTTAATGGCAATTCCACCAATTTGTACCGATTGTGAAGAAAATCGCAAATATTTTACAAAAATGTCACAACTGTTTATTGACATAAGGGATAAAAAAATAGATAATGTATATATGGAAATTCTGTCAATGGGTATGTCTGATGATTACGAAACCGCAATTGAATGTGGTTCTACACAGGTAAGAATTGGGACATTGCTTTTCGGCAGACGAAATTATGTATAAAAAAAGGAGAAATTAAAAATGAGTTTATGGGATGGTATTAAAAACATTATGAATGTTTCTGATGATGAATATGAGGATGAAGTGGTTGAAAAAGAAACTGACATTGATTATTCTGAGCCTGTGAAAAAAGAACCGAAAAGAGAAACTGTTAAAGCAGAACGTAAAAATTCAAAAACTGTGCCCTTTAGCAGTGGTAATATGCAGCTTGTACTTGTTAAGCCTGAGCGTTTTGATGATGTTACGGATATTGCTGACCAGTACTGTGCCAAGAAGACAGTAGTTCTTAATCTTGAAAAGGCTGACCGCGATTTATCCCGTCGTATTATTGACTTCTTTATGGGTGTTGCTTATGCTAAAAACGGTACCCTAAAAAAAGCTGCACACAATACCTTTGTTATCGCTCCTGCCGATGTTGATGTTAACGGCGAAGTGTTTGTAGAGGATTACAGCGATAGCTCTTATTAATGGATACTCAGCTTCTGTCTGCAAGGATATGTGACGCCTTGCGGCTAAGGGATACCACCGATATGTTTAAATCAGTGGGATTTCTTAGTGAGAGTGAAAGGGATTTCGTTTCGTTACTCGGTGAGCTAAGTGGTGAGAAATACGCCTTTTGGGGTGGGTATGAAGATGCCCAGAGAGTGTTTTTTATTGCGCTTCCTAATTGGTGCGATGATATTGCTCAGACCGGCATAGTACAAGGCATTACATTTACTTATAGAGAGTGCGACAGACTTACTCATCGTGATTTTCTTGGCACATTAATGGCTTTGGGAATTACCCGTGAGTGTGTGGGAGATATACTTTGTGAAGAAGGCAGAACAGTTGTCTTTGTTGCCGACAGTGTTGCTGACTATGTCATTTCTCAAATTGACAAGGTGGGCGGTGTCGGAGTTTGTGCACAAGGTGGTTTTTCTTTACCCCTTCCGCAGACTTCTGTACTTAAAGAGGGAAGTGCTACCATAGCTTCCTTAAGACTTGACAGCGTTGTTGCAGCATTGCTTTGTACCTCACGAGAAAAAGCGAAGGAAATTATACTTGATAAAAGGGTTTCGGTTAATGGTGCTGTTATAGATAAAATAACTTATGAACCCAATAATACTGCTAAAATTTCCGTTAGGGGAGTGGGCAGATTTATACTTAGCGAAACCTCAACCGTTACTAAAAAAGGCAGAATTATACTAAAGTATTTAAAATATGTGTAGGGAGATAAATTATGTTTAGTTGTATACTCGCAATTATTACCGGAGTAATTCTTTTAGTTGCTGACCAAGTAACAAAATATATTGTTGTTCAGACTTTACCTCTTGGTGCAAATGCTGATTTTATACCCGGACTTATTGGTTTCTGGCATATTCACAATAAAGGTGGAGCATGGGGCTTTCTTGATGGCTATACTTGGATTTTATTGTCTGTTACCATTATTGTTATGATTATCTGCTTTGCTATGATTTTAAAACACGGTGTAAAGAATAAGCTTTTGTTCTGGGCAATTACACTTGTCCTTTCGGGTGGTATCGGCAATCTTATTGACAGAGTATTTAATTCGGGTGAGGTTGTGGATTTTCTTCATTTAGAATTTATTGATTTCCCTGTTTTTAATGTTGCTGACTGCTCTATAGTTATTGGTGCAGGTTTGCTTGTTGTTTACTTTGTGGTTGATTTAATCAAAGAACGCAGGATGAACAGTGTAAATGCAGATAATTGAAAAAACATACATTGGTGAAGAATGTCGTCTTGATGTAGTGACGGCTCAGCTTGCCGAAATTACCCGTTCCTATGCCGTTAAATTAATTGCTGACGGTAATGTTTGTGTGAATTCAAGGGTTGTTTCTAAAAATACAAAAATTAAAGAAAATGATGTTATCACTATAAATATTCCTGAGCCTGTCAGTGATGAGGCATTACCAGAAAACATTCCTCTTGATATTGTTTATGAGGACTCTGATTTGTTGGTTGTAAATAAACCCAAAGGTATGGTTGTTCATCCGGCTGCAGGTCAGCAAAACGGTACCCTTGTTAACGCTCTGCTGTATCACTGTAAGGGCAGTCTTTCGGGTATCGGCGGTGTAAGCCGTCCCGGTATTGTTCATAGAATTGATAAGGATACAAGTGGACTGCTTATTGTTGCCAAGAATGATAGTTCCCATAACTTTCTTGCTTCACAGATTAAGGAACATTCCTTTACAAGAGAGTACGAGGCTGTTGTGTACGGCAATGTAAAAAATGATAAAGGTACTGTTAATGCACCTATTGGCAGACATCCCGTTAAGCGTAAACAAATGGCGGTTACTCCTGTAAATTCACGTGATGCAACCACTCATTATGAGGTAATTAACAGATATAACGGCTTTACTTATTTGCGACTTCGTCTTGAAACAGGAAGAACTCATCAGATAAGGGTTCATATGTCTTATATAGGTTATCCTCTTGCAGGTGATGAGGTTTACGGGCCTAAAAAGGTTATTAAAGAACTGGGCGGTCAATGTCTACATGCAAGAAAAATAGGATTTATACATCCATCCACAAAGGAATATATGGAATTTACCAGTGAACTTCCTTTGTACTTTAAAGATTTTTTGGAGGAAATTGGTAATGAAATTTAAAGACTGTCTTTTGGTTTCCGATATAGACGGAACCTTAATGGAGCGTGGGAAAATAAGTCACCGTAACTTTGAGGCAATTGATGAATTTGTGTCACAGGGCGGTACCTTTTGTATTGCTACGGGCAGATGTACCTCTGCCATTGAACATATAGTTTGTGAATTTAAGCACCTTACTCATTCAATTGTTTATAACGGTGGAACAATTTACGATTATACTGTTGATAAACCTGTTTTTGAAACATATCTTTCCGAAGAGGATAAAACATTTTTTAACTTTCTCCTTGAAAAAATTCCTGATATGGGTGTTGAGGTTTATTGCGGTAAAGATGTTTATTTGCTCAATTACAGCAAGGCATGTCAGGTTCACTGTGACTATGAGCATTTAAAACCAAAAATCGTTACATACGATGAAATAAGCCATCTTAAATGGAATAAGGCTATGTGTTTTTATTATGCAGGCTTTGATGAAAACAAAATTGAACAGGTTATAAGTGAGTTTGAATTTGTTAATTCAAGCTTCACCAAGGCGGCATTTGAGCTGGATGGTATTTATTACCGTGGTTATGAGCAGCTACCCCGTGGTGCTCACAAAGGCTTTGCATTAAAAAAACTGAGTGAGCTTTTGGGGATCCCTGAGGGGAAAACCTTTTCTATAGGGGATTATTACAATGATGTAGAGATGCTAAATGCTGCAGATATTTCATCCTGTCCCAGCGGTAGCCCCCAGGAGATAAAAGATTGTGTCGATTTTGTCGGAGGACCTTGTGCCAATGGTGCAGTTGCCGACTTTGTTGAATATTTAAAAACGGCGATTTAATCGTCATAACGAAAGGAAGCATATAATGGACTGTGTAACAAAAAAAGAACTTCAGCACATTGCCAACAATGTCAGAATCGGTATCATTGAGGGTGTATACGGCGCTAAAGCGGGTCATCCGGGTGGCTCTCTATCATGTGCCGATATTCTCACATATCTTTATTTTAAAGAGATGAATATCGACCCCAAGGACCCAAAGAAAGCTGATAGAGACCGTCTTGTACTGTCAAAGGGACATGCTGCCCCTGCACTTTATTCCGTACTTGCTAACAGAGGATATTTCTCTGTAGATGAGTTGCCTACATTACGTCATATTGACTCACGTCTTCAGGGACATCCCGATATGAAGAATATACCCGGTGTTGATATGTCATCCGGCTCTCTTGGTCAGGGTATATCTGCTGCTGTAGGTATGGCTCTTTCCTCTAAGCACTTTGGGGATAATTTCCGTGTATTTACTATTCTTGGTGATGGTGAATGTGAAGAGGGACAGGTTTGGGAGGCTGCTATGTTTGCCGCTAATAAGGGTCTTAACAACCTTGTAGCATTTGTTGATTTTAATAATCTCCAGATTGACGGTAGCTGTGATGAGGTGAATTCTCCCTGTCCTATAGATAAAAAGTTTGAAGCTTTTAATTGGAATGTAGCTGTTATTGACGGTCACGATTTTGATGAAATTGAAGCAGCTCTCGAAAAAGCAAAAGCTTCTGATAAGCCTTTCTGTATTGTTGCAAAAACAACAAAGGGTAAGGGTGTATCTTACATGGAGAATAACTGTGGTTGGCACGGTAAGGCTCCAGGAACAGAAGATTATGAAACCGCTATCAAAGAATTAACCGCTATCGGTGAGTCTTTGAAATAAGGCAGAATAGGAGAAAATTATGGCAGAAGTAATTAAAAAGGCTACAAGAGATGGCTATTGTGCCGGTCTTTTAAAGCTTGCTGAAAAATATGATGATTTTGTTGTTTTAGATGCTGACCTTGCAGAAGCAACTAAAACAGTTGTTTTCAAAAAACAGTATCCTGAAAGATTTTATGATTGTGGTATTGCTGAGCAGAATATGGTAAGTATTGCCGCAGGTATTGCTGCAACAGGTAAAAAGGTTTTCTGTTCTTCTTTTGCAATGTTTGCTGCAGGCAGAGCTTTTGAACAGGTAAGAAATGCTGTTTGCTATCCTCATCTTAATGTTATTATCGGTGCTACACATGCAGGTATTTCTGTAGGTGAAGATGGCGCAACACATCAGTGCTGTGAGGATATTGCGCTTATGCGTACACTTCCCGGTATGACAATTATCAATCCTGCCGATACTGTTGAAACCGAAAAGGCTCTTGAGGCAGCATATAATCATGACGGTCCTGTTTATATGCGTTTCGGTCGTCTTGCTGTTCCTGTGATTTTTGATGAGGATTATAAGTTTGAAATCGGCAAGGGTGTTGAGCTAAAAGAGGGCAATGATGTAACCATTATTGCTACAGGTCTTATGGTAAATGAGGCACTTATTGCTCACGATTTACTTAAGGAAGAGGGAATCAATGCCCGTATAATCAATATGGCAACCATTAAGCCTCTTGATACTGAAATCGTGCTTAAGGCTGCTAAGGAAACAGGTGCTATTGTAACTGCAGAAGAACATTCTGTTATCGGCGGTCTTGGTTCTGCCGTTGCTGAATATCTTGCTGAAACTTGTCCTACTCCTGTTGTTAAGCTCGGTGTTTATGATAAGTTCGGTCAGTCAGGCCCTGCAAATGAGCTTCTCGACCTTTACGGACTTCGTGGTAAGGACATAGCTGAAAAAGCTAAAAAAGCTATTGCATTAAAATAATTATAATTTAATGATTAGAACCCCAAAAGTATTTAACTTTTGGGGTTCTGTTTTTTATCGCTTGATAATTTTATGTTGTGTTATAATATTTCTTTTTTCGTTAGTAAAGGCAAGCAATACGGCATTTTCTGCTATTTGCCTTGTGTTAGTATCAACCGAATCTATGGGAAGCTTTAATTTATCAATTAAGGATAGGTTGTCAAAGCCCATAATCTTTACTTCCTTATTAACTGTATAAACATAAAGCGCATAATGGTCAGATGAACACAGGACCGCTGTATCAGGACTGTAAACAGGCTTTATATCCTTGTGTTTTGTTATAACGGTATAATCCTTTGCTACCGATAAAAAACCCTCATATCGTCTTTTTTGGGCATAAGCGTTTTCGTAACTGAGAGCAGGAGAAAAGTATACAATATGCTTATAGCTTTTTTGAAGATACTCTGTTGCCTGTTTCATAGCAAGAAAATCATCGATTCCCACATAGGTATTTTGAGTTGTTTGGTTTAATATCTGAATAACAGGAATATCAAGTTGAGAAATGTATGTTGAAAACTGACAGTCACCGTTTACAGAGGCAAGTATAATGGCATCTACTCCCGAAGCATACATTTTCCTGATACACTTAATTTCTTCCTCTTGGTTATAGTGGGTGAACATTATAAGGGTAGTAAAGCCTTTTTCCTTTGCACATTCTTCAATATCGGTTATAAGCCTTGAAAAGAACTGATTGTTAAGGTCAAAAAGAATTACTCCAAGGGTTTTGATGGGACGTACCTTACTGTTGCCGTTATTCGACCTGAAACCATATTTCTTGGCTGTGTCCAGTATTCTTTTTCGAGTTGCCTCACTTATGTCACTTCTGCCGTTAAGGGCTCTGTCAACGGTTCCTTGGGATACATTGCAGAGCCTTGCCAGTTCCTGCTGAGTTATCTTTAAATGATTCATACCTCTACTGCAATACTTTCTTTAACTATTATTTCATCAAAGTAAATAATTGATTCCTTTTCGGTAAAGCTTGTTATTTTGCCGTCAATAATGAGAGTTTTAATGTTATTTAGACCGCTTTTCAGTGATGAAAGCTTTAACTCACCTGCATTAAGAGAAATGGTTGCTTTGTTATTTTTAAGAGTATACTCACCCCAGCCTGTTCCAAGAGAGAACATACTTCTGAAATTATCTCTGTTTATTATTGGATTAAAGCCGATATATCCCTTTGGAAGATGGAAATCAAAGCCCGAAAAGGCGTTAATAAAGGAGAAGCTTGCCATTGGTCTTACATAGTTATTACCACATTCGATTTCATTATAAGGATTACGTTTTTTGCCGTCATAACGCTCTCTTACTGCCTTGATTACCTTAAGAGCTTTATCTATCTTGCCTCTGTAAATAAGCTCTCCTGCAAAGGAATATTCAAAGCCGGTCATCATTTCCTCACAGTAGGGAACAGGGATAAGCGGCTTTCGGGCGTCCTTGTCATAGCTACAGATAAAAGTTCCTGCCTCGTCATTCATAGCAAAAATTCGCCAAGGGTTAGTGCACTCTCTTATGGAGTTAACGAAATTAAGGCTGAACATTGTGTCAAGGGCAGTATCAATCTGCTGACTGTCAAAAATATCTCCAAGGGAGAGAATATCACAGTGCCACTGACCGAGAAGCTGGTCTATTGAAGAACCCTCACCAATCTGATACTTAATTTCACCTGTTTCATCGTTCCAGTAATTATCAGCACCAAAACGGTCAATTATGCTCTTATCCTCAAGGTCAATTTTCTGAATAAAATGCTTACCGTTAAAGAGGTTTTCCTTTGTCCATTTCTTGCCGTTTTCAAATAGCTTATCATAGGTTTCCTTAGCAGAAGTATCCCCAAGGTAGTCAGCCATTTCACTTGCTGATTTAAGTGCGGCAAGATACATACCCTCAAGCCAGGAGGAAGGACCGAAAAGTTCCATATCAAGAGTGTGGTGCTGTCTGCCCTCTAATATGCCGTCACCGTCAAGGTCCCATTTATCATAGTTTTCCTCACTTCTTGCAAAGTCAACGGCTCTTTTAATATAATCCCAGTGTTCCCTAAGCCACTTATCGTCACCGCTTATTTTCCATTCACGGTAGGATTTAATAACCATACCCATAGTACCGTCAAGACAGGGACGGGTATAGCCCTTGCTTATACCAAGGGGCAGAAGCATTCTGAAGTGGGAAAGACCGCTGTCTTCGGTAGCGTATACAAATTCGTTGTGACGGAGTCCTCTTTCAAGATTTGGGAACAAGAAACAAAGAGCATAGGCATAGTTATATACATGCTGACAGGTACCCTCACAGGAGCCGTGGTCACTGTAACAACCCTCCCAGCCGTGAAAAGAACCATCCTCGTATCTGATAACGGTAGGAGTTTTTAGCACCGACAGGGTAGAGGAAACAGCATCAATAACTACGGGGTCGAGAGTCTGATTATGTAACGCGTTCTTAAACTGTACGGTCTTTTCTTTAAGGGAATTCCAGTTATTAAGTGAATAAACAGCACTTGCCTGTGAATTCTCCCAAAGCACAGCATAATAGTTTTTGAAGCTTACAATACTACCGTCTTCCTTGGGCTTGAAATGTGTGTAGTTATGATTAACGGGACTGTTCCAACTTAAAATATAACGAGCCGAGTCACTGCCTTTTGCCTTAATGCTTTTCTTGACACAAAGGGTACCGTGGTCGTTTTCCTTTTCGTTTAAAGTGTCGTATAAACGGTCTTCAATATCTTTTTCACTGTTAAAGTTATTCCAGTAGGTAACAATTTTGTCCTGCCATGCTCCTCTGAACCAGTAGGTCTGAACAAGACTGTCCTTTTCCTCACAGGCTATGGTTAAATCGCCCTCTTCAAAATTTTCTAAGTTTTGATAGTTTTCCTTTTTAAAGGTTAAAAGGCGGTATCCGTCAATTACCTCACATTTATTGCTACCTTTATAAAATGGGTTTTGACAGGAAAGAGCTACACTGTATTCAATATCCTCATCCGCTTTATTATTAATATCGATTTCAAAAAAGGCGGCAGGAATACTGGAGTTGTCTTCTTCCAGTGGGATAAAAGGGTTAAAGGCACGAAGTGTTATATCGGCAGGGAAGTTGTCGTCCGAAAAATCAATTTCAGCAATAGGAAACTCACCCTTAAAGGTATGATTTTTAAAGTGAGGAAAGCCTGCCATAGTAGCTCCGTCGGCACCACTTCCGTTATTATTGGTGTATTCGGTAAGATTATCACCGTGAAGAACCTTTGTAATTATACCGTTTTTGGTCTTTGCTTTAATTGCAAAATGAGTAAAACCGTTATAGCTTTTTTTATTTGGTTTATTAAAGATTTCAAATTCTCTCAGTACTCCGTTTCCCTGAAGTCCGATAGAGCCAGAGCCGATACCGCCTAGAGGGAAAGATATTTCATTTGTATGTTCGCCTTTGTAAATCATAAAAAGCACCTCACTTATATTATTAATTTTAATATAAATTTTCATTACTACCGTGTCAATTTACACGGTAAATTTAGTATAATAAAAAACCTTGCATTTAGCAAGGTTTTTGTGATTACAGATTATTAAGGTAATTATCCATTCTTTCATCAGTGGCAGTAGAGCCGTTAATCCAGTTAGTGTTAGTGTTAATGTCGCTAAGTTCCAATTTCAGTCCCTCATACAGTGGCATTAAATCCTCCTGTTTTAGTCCCGTAACCTCTAAAATTTTTCTGTTATCAATAACACGGTCAAAAAGTCTGTCGTATATAAGCTGATAACGACAGGCATTTCTCCACTGCTCAGCCGAGATAACCTGAAGGAAGATTTCGGTGTCAACAGGGACAATCTCAAGACCTATAAGCTCTTTATAATAATCGGCAATTTCACCCCAGGAATGATGTTCACTTGTAGATACGGTAAAGCTTTCGCCGAGTGCCTTCTCATTTTCTATAAGCAGAGCTATCATTTTTGCAACGTCACCTGCCCAGCTCATAGTTCCCTGAACAGACAGTGCCTCTTTGGGTACAATAACCTTTTTGCCCTTTAAGGTACGGGGAATAAATTGAACACCCTCAAGGGTCATAAGCTGTAGTCTTCGCTTTGAATAGGTAACGGCAGGACGGATAATTGTCCAGTTTTTACTGCCGCTGTTTTTAAGTAATTCCTCACCCTTTGCTTTTAGAAGAGAATAATCCGGTGTAGCAAAGAAATCCTTGTCCCTTTCTTCCATAACATCAAAAAGACGGGGAGAGGTTTCCTTAATGGGAAGCTCTTCGTTGGCATAAACTCTGTATGAAGAAAGATAAACATACTGCTTTGTTGCACTGAGGAACAACTCATACCGTTCCTTAAACTGAGCCTCGGTATAAATCATAAAGTCAACGATAGCGGTATATTTTGTTTTAAGTATCTCCTTTAAAACGGTCATATCCACAGCATTGCCGACAAAATATTTAAGCTTGTCATTTTCGCTCTTTACCTCTTCAAGAGAGTAAACGTCAACGCTATAGCCCATTTTAATAAGCTCGGGAACAAGGTAAACGCCCATAGCACCTGTTCCTCCCAGAACTAAGATTTTCTTTTCCATATTTATCACCCATATAAATTATACGGCTAAATTTAACTGATTTCAATAAACAATAATGATAAAATTTAACATTTTTGATACAAAAAAAGAGGATGAAAACCATCCTCTTTTGATATTTATTTCATATATTTATCCATATATGCTTTTGTATCAATCATAGTGCCTCTGACTCTGGAGTCCTCTGCAGCAAAGACAAGCATGTGGTTGGAACAGGAAATTCCGATTTCGCTTACATCCTCAGCCTTTAAAACATCGGTCATATAGTCGTAAAGAGCAACAACGATACCGTGGTCGCCACCTCCGTGACCTGAAGTGATACTGTCACCGCCTACTGCAATTTCGCTGTCGAGGTAACGGAAATCCTTTGTAGCAAAATCATAGAAACGGAATTGCTGACCGTCATCACTTCTCATATCAGCCCACAATTCACCCTTTGTACCCATTATATGAGTGTATCTGCCGCCTCTGTTAAAGGCGTTCATTGTCATATTAACGGTGGTCTTGTCAGCAAATTCCATATTTACAACCTGATGGTCAACAACATCGTTATCACATCTGAATACACATTTGCCATATTGGGTGGTTTTAAGTGCCTCCATAACATCCTCATCGGTAGGAGCAACCTTTTTTGTAGAGGTGGTTCTGAACCAACTGTTGTCCTTATCGTCATAGTAAAGCTTTACAGAGTTATATGGACAGGTGTCATATATAGGACAGCCCTCTAAACAACGCTCAGGTGCACCATCAGGAGCATTTTCTTCAGTAAAGTATGTAAGAGAACCGAAAGAAGAAAGCTTTGAACAGTCCTTGCCGATAAGCCACTGAAGAATGTCGATGTCGTGACAGCACTTCTGAAGAAGCATAAAGGTAGCTCTTTTAGAATTGCCCCAGTTACCTCTTACAAAGGAATGGCTCTGATGGATGTTACCAACAGCCTCTGTATGCTCAATAGACATAACTCTGCCCACAGTGTCACTGTCAATAATGTCCTTAAGCTGCATGAAGAAAGGAGTGTAACGAAGTACGTGGCAAACCATAACCTTTCTGCCGTATTTAACAGCCTGTTTGTATATTTCACCACATTCCTCCGGAGTAGGAGCAACAGGCTTTTCAAGAAGCAAATCATAGCCAAGCTCCAATGCCTTCATAGCTGGAGCAAAGTGAAGCTGGTCCATAGTGGAAATAATTGCAATATCAGCAAATTTGGGTATATCAAGAATATGCTCCCAGGTTGTGAAACAATACTTATCCTCACAGCCGTGCTTTTCCATAATATAGTTTCTTCTGTTGTCGATAGGCTCAGCAACACCAACAACCTTATACTTATCAGGCATTTCCGCCATAATGTTTGTATAGGTTTGTCCTCGGTTTCCTGCACCTATTACGATTACCTTTTTCTGTTCCATATTTCTGCCTCCTAAAATCAAAGACTTGAAAAAAAGAATTATTAGTGCTATAATCACACTATACCCTTATATTAAAGGTTTTTTTCGAAAAAGTATATGTAAATTTATATACTTAATCTTTGAATTTATATATAAAAAGTGAGGCGCGTTATGTTCGAAATTAATTTAAATCCAAGAATAACGGCATTGCATACGGTATTCAGACAGCATTTTTCTCCCGATTATAAGTTTCATGGAGAACAGCATAATTTTTATGAGCTTGTCTGTGTAGTGGAGGGAAAGGCGGTTATTGCGGCGGATAGTAATGTTTTTACTCTTGAAAAAGGTCAGGCTATGGTGCATACGCCCATGCAGTTTCATAATATAGGTAACATTGAAAGCTATGATACAAGCATTGTGGTTTTTACCTTTTCGGGTGAGAATATACCTGACCTGTCGGGAAGAATTTGTAACATAGGCGATATATCAAAGGTAAAGACTCTTCACGAAATGGTAAAAAAATATTTTGTCAGAGATGGAATATGGATTAAGGGGACTGCTAATGATTCTTTGGGTTATTTTAAATTTGTAAAAGAATTTGAATTGTTTTTATTAAGGTTGTATCAGGATTCCTTTTTTGCAGATACGAGAAACACAACGGGGGCATCTAACTATTCCCTTATTGTAAAAACAATTGAAGAAAATCTTAATAAGCGTATGACCGTTTCAATGTTGTCTGCTCTTACAAATATGAGTGAAATCAATTTACAAAAAACTTTTTCTAAATATGCAGGTGTCGGGGTAATAGAATATTTCACAAGAATGCAGATGTCAAAGGCAACCGAATATTTGAGGGACGGCAAAAGCGTTAAGGAAACGGCGTTAATGCTTGGTTTTACCGACCAAAACTATTTCAGCACGGTTTTTAAAAGAGTTACTGGACATTCGCCAAGCAGTATAAATAGACAACGGATGGATAATCTATCCGCCCCTATGAAAGTTCAATAATATTTACGGCTATATTCCCCCAAGCTTGTATAAATACAAGCTTGGGGGAATATATTTATCTTAGAAAGAGGGTAGATATATGAAACTAAAATCGGTCAGTGAGTATATTGAGGAAATGAAAAGTATGTATGAGAGGGCTATACCTGTAGTTGCACCCGTTATAAGTAACGACGGACTTGGCAGTGTTATTGCTATTGTTTCCTATGGAAATGGCTTTAATCCCATTGAAAATGCAACAGTAACGGTTTATGACAGTGCGTCGGGTGAAGTTATCGAACAGGTTAAAACTGACAGTAGCGGAAAAACAAGGCTTATTAGTCTGCCTACTGTCAGAAAAAGCGAGAGTCTTACACCTAATAATCCTGACAGAGCTTTTGCTGTTTACGATATTGAGGCATCAAGTGAAAATTTTATTACCTCAAGAAGAAACAATATTCCAGTTTTTGATGAAGAGGTATCAATTCAGCAATTTAATCTTATATGGAAGTTTGCGACTGAAAATCAGAGCCCTACTGTTGAAAATGAGGGCAACCCATATAATTTATAACGAGGTGATTATTATGCCGCTTAATCCCACTATACCAACCGAAATAACGGTACATCTTGGCACACCTCAAAGTGATGCCGAAAACGTTACAGTGCCTTTTATTGATTATATAAAAAATGTTGCTTCAAGTGAAATATATCCCACATGGCCTGAAAGCAGTCTTAGAGCTAATATCTATGCTATAATAACTTATGCACTGAATAGAATTTATACCGAGTGGTATCCAAGCCAGGGCTATGATTTTGATATAACGAATACAACACAGTACGACCAGGCGTTTGTAAAAGACAGAACAATCTTCGAAAACATTTCTTTGATAGTTGATGACATTTTTAATAGTTATGTTGTGGAACAGGGAGAAGTTCAACCATTTTTTACACAGTTTTGCAATGGAACAACCTCTACCTGTGAGGGTCTTTCTCAGTGGGGAACCGTTACCTTGGCTGAGCGAGGACTTACACCTTACGAAATTTTACAGAATTACTACGGCGATAATATAAATATTATTATGAACGCTCCTGTTGCCGATATCGAGGCTTCATACCCGGGGGTGCCTTTACGTATTGGTGACAGAGGAAATGATGTTAAGATTATTCAGACACAGCTTAATTCCATTGCTAAAAATTACCCTGCAATACCTATAGTAAATGCTGATGGAGTATTCGGCGTTTCAACCGAAAATGCCGTTAAAAAGTTTCAGGAAGTCTTTTTTCTCGACCAGACCGGTCAGGTTGATAAAAGCACATGGTATAAAATTAAACGTTATTTTATTGGGGTGAGAAAACTTGCTGAGCTGAATTCTATAGGTATAACCGTAGATGAAGCAAATCTTCCTTTTGAAACCCAGCTTTCGTACGGCGATAGTGGAGAAAGTGTAAGGGCGATACAGTATTATCTGAGTGTTGTAGGTTATTTCAACTCGAATCTTAATACCGTAACTATAGACGGTGTGTTCGGTGACGAAACCCTTAATGCAGTAAAGGTATTTCAGGAGAATTTTGGTCTTGAACCTACAGGTGTTGTTGACAGAGAAACCTGGAATAAACTTAATCAGATCTACAGACAGATAGTAGAAAATCTTCCGGAAGACTATGAAGGAGAAAAGGCTCAGATTTATCCCGGTTATGTGCTAAGTCAAGGTATGAGAGGAGAGGCAGTCAGAAATATTCAAACATATTTAAATAGGATTTCTGATACAGTACCGCAAATTCCTAAGCTTACAGTTGACGGTATTTTCGGCCCGGCTACCGCCTATGCTGTCAGAACATTTCAGTCACTTAACGGTATAACCCCCTCCGGAAATGTGGGACCGACAACCTGGCAGACTATTGCTAACCAATATGATGCTCTTGTCGGGGCAATTTGAAAATAAAATATATGGGAGGAATGAAAAGAAAGGGTGCTATATAAATAAAGTCAATATTTACAAAAAATGCGGTGAAGATACAAAATCCACCGATGATAATCATACAGCAGGGAAGCCAGAGCTTTTCTGCTTTTTTATTTACCGATGACAGTGAGTGTTTTCCTGCAATTATGCAAACAGCAGATTTAATGAGGGTGGCAGAAAAATAGAGGAAGTAAGAAAAGCCTTCAAGCCGAGTTGATTTACTGCCTAAGGAAATTATGCTGACACTATCGGCATAAGGGTTTAATAGTTTGCCTGTAAGACTTATTCCAAAAACACCTATACTTTGCACAAAGCATAGAAAAAGCAGTGAAACTGCTATAATATAGCCTTTTTTTATGCTTTTGATTTCTGTGTAATCGTTTATAAAGCGTAAAAGAATAACCGACTGCAGAAAGCTAATAGAAAGAAAGGAAACTGCCTCGTATACTATGCCTTTTAAATGAAAATTAAGTTTGTAAAAGTCCGAAAGACTGATGTTTTCAATGCTCATCAGAAATAAAACAGCACAGCTTATAATGATAATCACAGCACTGACTATCGAAATTTTATAAATTATCTTTATATCCTGTCGGCACAAAAACCAAAGAAGAAGTACGAAGAGAATGGCTGGATAAACCGAGCTTATTTCAGGTAATAGAACTCTGTCAGAAAAGGTTACAAAGTTTCTTACTGTCACTAAAGAGCTTAGTAAACAGTAAAGTGCGAAAAATATTCTGTCAAGCTTTGAAAATTTAGCGTTAGAAAGCTTTTTGCTACCTAAACAAATATAGAAATATCCAAGTATTACCGAGAGAATAAAACCCAATATAACGCCTTGAGGATAATCTGAAAAAGGAAGATTAATAACTGTATTTCCAATCAAAAAAACTATAGTAAGGGTTATAACGGGAATATTGTTTTTTTGTCTTTCCATTTATAGCCTTCCTTTTCTTTTGAAATTTTCACAAGTGTGATTTTACCGCTTGTGAAATATTCTTTTAGTACCTTAAACAGCGGACAATCGGTTTTTTGTAAATTGCAAAAATTAGACAGCTCATAACCCCATAGTCCTGATTGTCGGCTATTTAGAATTTCGTTCTCGCTAAAAACTGTTGCGCAGGACAGTGGCAGAAGCTTGTCTGATACAAGCGCTAATAGTTCTTCTATATTTGATTTTGATATATCGCTTTTTATTATAAGGGCATAGCAGTGGGAATAAATCAATTTGTAGGCACTTTCTCTGTCTGCTGAATTGACTGCATCGGTTATGCTTTTTCCGCTATATTCAATAATTTCGCCTTTGTCAGCCAAGTCTTTACTTACGGTTTCTAATGTTAATATAATACCGTCATCAGATTTTTCGATGCTAATGGCACTAACTGTGAGGGTGATGTTTGCTTGACTCGCCGAACTCATTTTACAGCCTGAGAAAAACAGTGGAAGAATAAGAAAAAATACAGAAAGCCGTCTCATTTCTTTTCCTCCTGTCGTATTCGGTTTTTGCTAAGTGATATTGGTCGGGTATTCATTTTGTACCAAGGGGCACGAATAATAGTGTCTTTGAGTGATTGAAAACATATATCTTCAAGGGATGATGTGGCATTTATGCCAAAGGAATTTAACGAGAAAATATGGCATAGTATAAAGAAAACTCCCACAAAATAGCCAAACAGTCCGAACATACTCCCAAGAAGCGCGAGAAAAATTCTAAGGTATAAAACAGCACTTTTTAGCCTCATTACCATTAGTCCGCAAATACCGCTTAAGGCAACGGCAATAAGAAGTGGTGCGCTGACAATTCCCGCCTCAACTGCTGATTGTCCGATAACAAGACCTCCGACGATGCTAAGTGCGTTTCCCATTCCTTGTGGCACCCTGAGTCCCGCTTCTCTGAGTATCTCAAAAATAAATATAAGAAGCAGACATTCGAAAAGCGGAGGAAAAGGAACTTTTTCCATAGAAGTGGCTATTGTTAGATAAAATGATGTGGGCACAAGCTGTTTGTGGTGTGTTATAAGAGCAAGAAAAAGTGAAGGTACGCTAATGCTTAAGAAAAAACAGACATATCTGAGCATTCGCCCCGAAAAAGCAAAGATGTAATTTAGATAGTAGTCGTCATCACTCTGAAAATTTTCGCTGAACAGATAGGGGAGTGTCAGAACTACAGGGCTTCCGTCAACAAGGACTGCAATTCTTCCTTCAAGCAGACGTGATGCAACAATATCAGGCTTTTCAGTACTTCCTGCAGTTTTAAAAAGGGAGAATTTATTTCTGTTCGTCAGCTCATTAATATAATTAGAGTCAAGGATAGAATCAATGTCAATTTTCTTTATCCTTTCCCTTAAAATATTAAGTGCCTTTCTGTTTACAAGGCTGTCAAGATAGGTTATAAAAATTCTTGTATCACTACGTCTGCCGATATTCAAATTTTCAACACACAAATCTGGTGTCGGTAACTTTCTTCTTATCATCGCCATATTTAGCATTACCGATTCATCAAAAGCTTCTCTTGGACCCGATAATACCCTTTCATCACTTGACTCGGTGATGCCTCTTGTCCTCCAGCCCTTTGTATTTATGGTAATGGCTGTGCTGCTGCCGTCTATTAACAGAAGTGTATCTCCATATAGTAAAGCTCTGAGCATTTCACCGATATATTCCTGTTTACTACTTTCGGCAGCAAAGAGAATTCTGTTTAGTATACATGACACAATATCGGTATCTATTTCTCTGTCAAAGCAGAGCAGAGGCTCAAGGACGTTTTCATTTAATATTACATTATTTACCATTCCATCCAAGAAAAACAGGGTACACTGTGTGTTTTTGATGTAAAACTGCCTTACACGAAGAATTGCATCATTTTTAAGTATGCTTTTTATAAGAGCGGTGTTTTTAAGAATATTTTCACTCAGCCTTTTATCCATATAATCTCGTATGTCCATTTTATCACCGATTATAGTATGTGCTTAAAAATAGTAAATATTTTGTGCAGACATTCATTAATCAACTTAATTTAAACATTTCTCAGGTTTATTATTGCAAAAAAAATATCTATATGTTAAAATAATATAATAATTACATTGGGTTAATATATAGATTTTGAGGAGGTGGCAATAATAGTGAAAAAGTGGGAAGTAGCTCAGATAGATAAAGAACTTGCAAAAAATCTTGCTCTTGAATGTGATATTGACCCTTTTGTTGCCCTTATTGCTGCATCCAGAGGTTATACCGAACCTGCTTTGCTTGAAGAGTTTTTGTCTGATGAACTTGTTTTTTCAGACCCCTATGAGCTTACCGATATGGTAAAAGCCGCTGACTGTATTAATGATGCTATACAGCAGGGTACTATAATTGCAGTATATGGAGATTATGACTGTGATGGTGTCACAGCAACTGCACTTTTATATTCATATCTTGCTTCTCGCGGTGCTCAGGTTGTTTATCATATACCAAACCGTTTTACCGAGGGCTATGGTATGAACATACCTGCTATTGATAAACTGAATGAGCAGGGTGTAGGTCTTATTATAACAGTTGATAACGGTATTTCCTGTAAAGCAGAAATAGAATATGCTTATTCTCTCGGCATTAAAGTTGTAGTCACTGACCACCACTTACCGCCTTGTGACATTCCGGTATGTGAGGCAGTGGTTGACCCTCATCGCACTGATGATATGAGTGATTTTAAAGATATATGCGGTGTTGGTGTTGCTTTTAAGCTTGTATGTGCACTTGAGGATGTTTCGCCCGAAGAGTTTATAGATGTGTATGGTGACTTTGTTGCTCTTGGTACTATTGCTGATGTTATGCCGCTTATTAATGAAAACCGTTCATTTGTAAAGGCTGGTTTTAAACTTATAAAAAATAGTAATAAAGAGGGTATCAAAGCTCTTCTTAAGGTATCGGGACTTGATAACGAGGCTTTTTCTGTCAGCAGAATTTCTTTTGGGCTTGTTCCTAGAATTAATGCTGCAGGCAGAATGGGAAGTGCCGACAGAGCGTTTTCATTGCTGATTTCTTCAGACAAAGATGAAGCTTTAGCCTTAGCAGAAGAAATTAATAGCGAAAATGCAACACGGCAGGAAATTGAGAAGAACATTTTTGAAGAGGCTGACAATATCATTTTCGCTCAGGGTCTTTACAGAGACAGAATAATTGTTGTTGCGGGTGAAGGTTGGCATCACGGAATTGTTGGTATTGTAGCTTCGAGAATTTGTGAACGTTATTCAAAACCTGCTATTGTTTTAAGTATCGAAGATGATTTAGCTCACGGCTCAGGAAGAAGTATCGAAGGATTTTCTCTCTATGATGCTATAAACTCAGCCTCAGATACTGTTGAAAAATTCGGAGGTCACGAACAGGCGGCGGGTGTCACTTTAAAGAAATCGTCTATTTCTGATTTCAGAAAAGCTGTTAATACTTTTGCTCTGTCACAGAAACCTGTTGTACCGGTTTTGAACTTGGATTGTAAGCTTAATCCTGCGGCACTAAGTATCGACCTTGTTTATGCTCTTGAGCTTCTTCAGCCATTTGGACTTGGAAATGGTGTTCCCATTTTTGGTATTTATGGTGCGGAAATTGATAAAATAACTGCTGTAGGTAATGGCAGACATCTTAAAATATCTTTTGTAAAGGGTCCTGTTGCTTTTCAGGCAATGTTGTTTTCCTGTGATATGGACAGCTTCCTCTTCGAAAAAGGCGAAATAGTTGACCTTGCTGTAGGTCTTGAAATCAATCACTATAACGGTAAAGAGTTTTTGTCCATTCATATTAAGGATTACAGATATGCAAGTATTGATGACACAAATATTGCTTATGAGTTGGCGGCTTATGATGATTTTACAAATCTTGTTCCACGGGATTATAGTGAGTTTGTACCGACCAGAGAACAATGCGGTGCGGTTTATAAAAATATTCTTAAAAAACAATGCTTATACGAGAGTGTTGTTCAGAAATTTAACAATAGTATAGGTCTTGCCAAGACAAAACTGATTATTGATATTCTTATTGAGCTTGAGCTTGTCAGCAGTGCTGTTACAGACGGCAACAAGAAGCTTAGCGTAATAAATATCGGTAATAAAGTTAATCTTGAAAATTCCGCTATTCTTAAAAGATTAAGGGGGTGAGTTAAGTGGATAGCATACATGAAAGCGCTTATGAGAAGTTCTACGATTTTCTATCAAAGCAAAATATTGAATTTGATTATGATAAAATCAGAAAGGCATTTGAATTTTGTGTAAAGGTGCACGACGGACAGCTTCGACAGTCAAAGGAGGAATATTATATCCATCCCGTAAGTGTTGCAAAGATTGTCGCTCAGTTGGGGCTTGATAGCGAAGCAGTTTGTGCGGCATTGCTTCATGATGCGGTGGAGGACACAGATACCTCCCTTGAAGATGTATCAAAAATGTTCGGCAGTGAAGTGGCTTTACTTGTAGACGGTGTTACAAAAATCGGTAGACTTTCCTTTATTTCAAAAGAAGAACAACAGGCTGAAACTATCCGAAAAATGCTTATAGCTATGGGTAAGGATATCAGGGTTATCCTTATTAAGCTTGCTGACAGGCTTCATAATATGCGTACAATAGATTATATGACTCAGCAAAAGCAAAGGGATAAGGCACTTGAAACTCTTGAAGTGTATGCACCAATCGCTCACCGTCTTGGTATTCGTCCTATTAAAGAGGAACTTGAGGATATTTCACTTGCTCATCTTGACCCTATTGCATATAAGGAAATAGAAGGTTTGCTTAAGGGCAATAATCAGTATAGCTCTCAAATGTTAGAATCTGTAAAGGAAAAAATTGACGAGCGACTTAAGGATGAAATGCCGGAAGTTAAAACCGAATTCCAGAGTCGTGTAAAATCTATAAACGGTATATACAGAAAAATGTTTGTTCAGGGCAAAAGCTTTGAGGAAATTTACGATATTTACGCTGTAAGAATTATCACCGATACTGTTGCTAACTGTTATAACATTCTCGGTATAATGCACGACCTTTTTCGTCCTATACCAAACAGATTTAAGGACTATATTTCTACCCCTAAGCCGAACAGATACCAGTCGCTTCATACTACTGTAATAGGCAGAGAGGGTGTGCCTTTTGAAATTCAGATACGAACCTTTGAAATGCACGAGACTGCCGAATACGGAATTGCGGCTCACTGGAAATATAAAGCGGGAATTCACGGCAGTGATGCGGGTATGGAAAGTCAACTTGCCTGGATTCGTCAGATTCTTGAATCTCAAAACGACAGCGGTGACGCTTCTGAAATTATCAGAAGCATAAAGGTTGATTTGGCTCAGGATGATGTTTTTGCGGTAACTCCGAAAGGTGACGTTATTAATCTTCCTGCAGGTGCTACGATTGTTGACTTTGCCTTTGCTATTCACTCTGCCGTTGGTATAAAAATGGTGGGCGCAAAGGTTGACGGACGAATTGTGCCTATCAACCATATCATCAAAACAGGTGAAATTATAGAAATTCTTACCACCAATCAGGCGGGACACGGCCCCAGCAGAGATTGGATTAATATTGCCGTTACTAATCAAGCTAAATCAAAAATCAGAAGCTGGTTTAAGAAAGAAAAACGAGCTGAGAATATTGAAAACGGAAAAAATGAGCTTGAAAAGGAATTCAAGAGAAACGGTATTGCCTTTGATGAAGAAAAACAAATGGAAGATTTTCTTTTGGATATTGCAAGGCGTCAACATTTAGATAGCATTGAAGAACTGTATGCGGCTATTGGATACGGCGGTGTTATTCTCGCAAGAATATTGCCGAATATAAAAGAAAACTTTAATCGCATATTAAAGCAGAATAAAATTACAGTTGTACCTGAGATTGTTCCTCATAGAACTTCAAAATCTTCTGACGGTGTTATTGTTGAGGGTATTGATAACTGTCTTATTAAATTTTCAAAGTGTTGTGCACCGCTTCCGGGTGATGACATTATCGGGTTTATCACAAGAGGTCATGGTGTTTCTATTCATAAACGGGACTGTATTAATGTGCCTGATGATATAGAGGCATCAAATGAACCTGACCGTTGGATAACTGCATATTGGGCTGACAATCGTCCGTCATCTTTCCTTGCTTCTATCCAAATAACTGCTATAGACCGCCAAGGTCTTATTCTTGACATTTCACAAGCACTTGTGAATATGCGAGTGGCTCTTCACAGTATTAATGCTCGTCCGACTAAAAACGGAAACAGTGCAACATTGATTACTGTCAGCACTGAGGGTGTGGAGCATCTCAGAAACATTATTACACGTCTTGAGAAAATTCAAGGTGTATTCCATGTAGAAAGGTTAAATCAATAATGAAGGCTGTTATACAAAGAGTCGCCAATGCACTTGTTTCGGTTGACTCTCAAATTATCGGTAAAATTGATAAAGGGTTTTTAATTTTACTTGGTGTGTATGAAAGTGATACAGAAGAGGATACCGAAATTCTTGCCCGTAAGGTTGCTTCCTTAAGAGTATTTTGTGACGATAATGATAAAATGAATCTTTCACTTTGTGATGTTGACGGCGACGCTCTTGTAATATCAAATTTTACCCTTTGTGCTGATACTAAAAAAGGCAATCGTCCGTCTTTTAGTCTTGCTAAAAATCCTGAGGAAGCCAAAGCACATTATGAAAGCTTTTGTCGGCTGCTTAAAGAAAATGGTGTTAAGAAAGTTGAAAAGGGAAGCTTTGGAGCAGATATGCAGGTGAGCATTTTAAACGACGGCCCTGTGACTATTGTGCTGGATACTGAAATCTGGAGAAAATAAAATGAAACTTACTACTGTTTATGGCGAGGAAATGGATGTAAATACATATCTTATTTCTTCTGAAAATACTGCGATTATCATTGACCCCGGTGTGTGTAATGACGGGATAAAAGCCTTTATAAATGAAAACAAGTCAAAGGCTTTTTATATTCTTCTTACTCATAACCATTTTGACCATATTTTAGGTGCTGATCAAACAAGAACTTTGTGTGGCGGTAAGATTTATATAAGTCAGCAGGACTTTTGCGGTCTTATTGATGCTGAAATCAATCTTTCTCTGAGGTTTTGTCTTCCTTTCACTCCATTTGAAGCTGATGAAACCTTTGATGACGGTGATGAACTTATTCTCGGCGATGTAAAGGTTAAGGTTATGATAACCCCGGGTCATAGTAAGGGGAGTGCTTGTTTTATAATCGGTGATTGGATGTTCACCGGAGATACACTTTTTAGACTTAGTGTTGGAAGAACCGATTTTTTGAACGGTGACAGAAATGAGCAGATTGATTCCCTTAAAAGACTTTGTAAAATACAGGCTGATTATGATATATTTGCAGGTCACGGTCCTGCTTCAAGACTGTCTTTTGAGAAGCAGAACAATCCTTATATAAAGGAAATTTTAATATGAAGCTTTGTTGTATAGGTCACACCTTTTATTATGAAACCGAAAAGCTTTGCCGTTTATTTTTACCCTTTGAAAAAATAGAAATTGTAGAAGAGTTTGTTGATGACGACTTCTTGGCTATTACCAAAAAAGAAGATACCTGTATTTATTCATCTCTGAAAATAGGTGATTCCTTTTGTGAATGTACCGGTAATTTACCCTCTGATTATAACGATAGGGATGCAGAACGAGAAATTGCAGGTATTCTTTATAAATGCTTTACAAAGCTTACGGGTTATGAGGCAAAATGGGGTATTGTTACCGGTATTCGCCCTGCCCGTCTGTATTCTTCTGTTATAAAAGAACTTGGCAGTGAAGAAAAAGCAAAAGAGTTTTTCAGGGAAAAATTCTTTGTTAACGACGAAAAGATTTCTTTGTGCAGAGAAACCTTTAAGGCAGAGGAGGATATTATTGCTATGTCCTCCAAAAACTCTTTTAGTCTTTATGTTTCAATACCTTTTTGTCCAACAAGATGTTCGTATTGTTCCTTTGTTTCACACGCTGTTGAAAAGGCCGAAAAGCTTATACCAAAGTATGTTGAATATCTTTGCAAGGAAATTATTTATACTGCAGAAATTGCTAAAGAACTGAACTTACGCCTTGAAACTGTATATATCGGCGGAGGTACACCAACTACTTTGTCTGCACAACAGCTTGAAAGGGTTATCGGTCTTATACGTTCAAGCTTTGATTTGACGTATTTAAGAGAGTTTACTGTTGAGGCGGGCAGACCTGATACTATTACCGAAGAAAAACTATCAGTGCTTAAAAATTTAATGGTTGACAGAATAAGCATTAATCCGCAGACAATGAATGATGATGTACTTTCTGTTATCGGCAGAGCCCATACAACTCAGCAGACTGTTGATGCTTTTCTTCTTGCAAGAAAAATAGGCTTTGATAACATTAATATGGATGTTATTGCAGGACTTCCCGGTGACAATGTAGATAGCTTTAAAGATAGTTTAATGCAGATAGGTCAGCTTAAACCTGAAAGCGTTACAGTTCATTCACTGTCTATGAAACGTTCATCGCGAATGAATGTTAACGGTGATTTTCCTGAAATAGAAATCGGAAAAATGGCTGACGAAATGGTTATGTTTGCAAGAAGCTTTTTAACAAATAAGGGTATTATTCCGTATTATATGTACAGACAGAGCAAAACCGTGGGTAATCTTGAAAACGTGGGCTATTCGGTAAAAGGTAAGGAATGTCTGTATAATGTATTTATAATGGATGAAACCCACACAATTTTAGGCTGCGGAGCTTCGGCTGTAACGAAAATGCGGCAGCCAAGTGGTGACTATATTGAGCGTGTGTTTAATTTTAAATATCCGTATGAATATATGGACCGATTTGATATAATTTTAGAACGAAAAAATGCTATAAAGGAATTTTATAAAAAATATCCTATTTAAAAATATTAATTGATTTGTGAGGTCTATTATGAGTATGTTTGAAAATACTGCCCAAAAAATAAGCGAAGCCTTGGGTGTAGTTGCGGCTACAACCGAAAAGGCTGTGGATATTGGCAAGAAAAAATACAATATTGCCGCACTTAAGAATAAGCTTGAAAAACAGTACGCACTTCTTGGAAAACTTTATTATGAGAGCAATAATACTGCAGATGCTTCTTTGCCGTATAAAGCGTATATTGATGAAATTTCACATCTGATTTCTCAGATTGAAAATGAAGAGAAAATACTTGAAAATATTAAGAAATAGGGAAGATGTTTTATGAAAAAAATCGGGATTATTGTTGCCGATAATGGTGAATTTGAGCCTTTGATTCAAAAAATAGGCGACTGTAAAAATGTTAGCTTTTTCGGTAGAGATTGCTATGAATTTTCCTTAAATGGCTATACTGTTTATGCTGTGCTCAGCGGAATTGGTAAGGTTAATGCCGCTGCTGCCGCTATGTTTCTGTATTATAAGAACTGCGACATTGTTTTGAATTACGGGTATTCGGGCGGAATAAGCAGCGTAAGAAAGGGAGATATAGTTATAGCTGATAGCTTCTTGGAACACGATTTCGACCTCGTCTGCCTTGGGTACAAGCTTTGCGAAAAGCCTGAGCAGGAATATATATACAGTGCGGATAAAATTCTTACCGATTTGCTGAAAGAAATTTGTCCTACTGCTAAATGCGGACGAGCTGTATCCGGAGATTGCTTTGTCAGTGATGATAAGCTGAGAAATACTTTGAAATGTGAATTTATGGCTACCTCCTGTGATATGGAAACAGCGGCTATTGCTTCTGTTTGTCATCAGACAGGTATGAGATTTGGATGTATTCGTCAGATTTCTGATGATGCAGGTGACGATGCAACTGCTTCCTATAGAGAAGAGGCATATAGCGGTAATATTGCTCCTGCTGACTGTATTATCGAACTTATTAAAATGCTGTAAGGAGTTTATATGAAAACTGATAATAAAACACAGAATTTTGAACGCGGTGCAGTAATACTGCTTGTTTCAGCCATTGTTGTTAAAATTATAGGTGCAGTATTTAAAATTCCGCTTCAAAGACTTATTGGAGATTTGGGGTTTGGTTTCTTTTCATCTGCTTATGACCTCTTTCTTCCTATATATGCTCTTTCAATGGCAGGACTTCCGATAGCTGTTTCCCGTATGACTGCCGCTTGTATGGCTGAAGGTAAGTATAGAAAAACGAGAATGACTCTGAAAATAGCCAAACGTGCTTTTTTGGTGACGGGACTTACAGGATTTGTGCTTCTGCTTACATCTATTATACCTTATGCTAAGCTGACCACTACTCAGTCAAGCGATGCTCTTTATGTCGGCGTCTGTGTGCTTATGATTTCGCCTACTGTACTTTTCTGTAGCTATATGTCTGCCTATAGAGGCTACTATGAGGGTATGCGAAATATGTACCCTACGGCTATTTCAAATGTTATTGAGGCACTCGGTAAGCTTCTTTTAGGCTATTCCTTTGCATATATCATTCTAAAAATTACCAAAAATGTTGCCTTTGCCGCTGCAGGAGCTCTTGCGGGAATTATGATAGGCACAGCTGCTGCCGCTATCTTTCTTAGTTTGAGGCATAAAATTATTGGTGACCCTATAAGTAAGGAGCAGCTTGAAAACTCTCCTGAGAGCAATAGCGGAAGAATTGTGCTAAAAGCTTTGCTTGTTATCGCTATTCCTGTAGCACTCAGTTCTCTTGCAAATAACATTACCTTGTTTATTGATACCTTTATGGTTAAATGGCAGCTTAAAAATGTAATGGAAAGTTCCTGGGATTATATTAGCAATATGTACCGGTACTCTATTGCCGACTATAATTCAACAGCACAGCAGTTGGGTAGGGAGGCAATAACTTCTTCAAATATGCCCACCTTTTTATATGGTATACGCGGTGAAGCGTATGTACTGTATAATCTTATACCTACATTAACTTCAACTTTAGGTGTTGGTTCAGTACCGTTCCTTACTACTGTGTGGGTAGAAAAGGATATGGGTGCTGTTAAGAAAACAATTGAAAAAATAATTCGTACCGTGTCCGTTATTGCTTTTCCTGCAGGTATAGGATTATTTGCTATAGCACCTAATATAATGGGACTTTTATATGACGGCGTCGCACCTGTTGAAATCGGTTCTTCATTACTTCGTGTCTTGGGTATCGCAGCAGTATTCGCAGGTGTGTCTTCCCCTATAGCGAATATGCTTCAGGTTATTGGCAAACCTATGATTCCTGTGAGAAACATTGCAATTGGTGCCTGTTTGAAAATTGTAGTAAACTTTATTCTCGTTGGCAGACCTGAGATAAATATTCTCGGCGCACCTATAGGTACTGCTATTTGCTATTTGTTTATATTCCTTTCTAACTGTTTTTGCCTTATTAAATATACCGGTGTAAGATTTAATATATTATCTACTCTTGTTAAGCCTTTTGTTTCTGCCGCTTCTTGCGGTGCATCCGCATTTTTAATATCATTACTTTGCGATAAGCTTAATTTGAGCAATTTCATCACAGTTATATTCAGCGTGGGTGTGGCTGCATTAGTATATTTACTGGTATTATTTGGAATAAAAACTCTTACACGAGAAGATATATATGACCTTCCAAAAGGAAAACTTCTTGTTAGAGTGCTTGAAAAACTGCATTTTATTCGTTAAATTGCACAAAAAATGTTAAAAAATGATGTTTTTGACAGTTAATTTGAAAAAATATATTGATTTTTAGGAGAAGTTATGGTAAATATAGATGTAGAACATTTTACTGGTAAATATACAATGGAGCAGCTTATTGATGTAATGCGTGCCCTGCGAGCTCCGGACGGCTGTCCTTGGGATAGAGAACAGGACCATCACAGTATTCGTAACAACTTTCTTGAAGAGGTATATGAGGCTATAGATGCGATTGACCGTGATAATACCGAGGATATGCGAGAAGAACTGGGCGATGTTCTTATGCAGGTTATTTTCCATTCAATTATGGAAGAGGAAAAATCGCACTTTGATTTTTCTGATGTTGTAAATGATGTATGTGCAAAGCTTATTTATCGGCATCCTCATGTTTTTGGTGATGTGAAGGCTGAAACCAGTGAAAAGGTGCTTGATAATTGGGACAAGCTAAAGCGTGTTGAAAAATCTCAGGAAACATATTCTGATACTCTTAAAAGCGTTCCACAAACATTTCCTGCACTGATTCGTGCGCAAAAGGTTCAGAAAAGAGCTTCAAGGGCAGGATATGATTTTGAAAATGCAGTTCAGGCCTTTGAGAAAATTAAGGAAGAAGTCGATGAAGTTAACGCTGCTATGCAGAATGATAACAAAGATGTGATTACCGAAGAAATCGGAGATTTACTTTTTTCTGTTGTAAATACAGCTCGACTTTTGGGCGTAGATGCAGAAGAGGCATTACAGATTTCAACTAAAAAATTTATAAAAAGATTTACCGATGCCGAAGAAGAAATTATTCGTGACGGTAAAGATATAAAAGAGCTTGATGCTCACACCCTTGATATATATTGGCAAAAGGCAAAAAATAATTGATTTCATACAGTAGTTATGGAAACACAATACTGTTGAAAATATAAAAACGGAGGTTTTTTTATGAAAAAGTCAGAATTAATTTCAGCAATCGCTGAAAAAGCAGGTATCTCTAAGGTAGCTGCTGACAAGGCTCTCGCAGCATTCATCGATACTGTTGAAGGTGAACTCAAGGCTGGTGGAGAGGTTGCTTTAGTAGGCTTCGGTACCTTTAAGGTTGCTGAGCGTGCTGCAAGAACCGGTATCAATCCTAAGACCAAAGAGAAGATCCAGATTGCTGCTTCTAAGGCTCCTGTATTCAAAGCAGGCAAGGCTTTCAAAGACGCTCTTTAATTTTTTCTTGAAGCCGTCCGTTTTCGGACGGCTTGGTTTTTGGTAAAAAATTTACTACAGGATTTAACTATGAGACTTGATAAATATCTTAAAATTTCCCGTATTATAAAGAGAAGAACAGTTGCAAATGAAGCATGTGATGCAGGAAGAGTTGTTGTCAATGGCAAGGTGGCCCGTGCTTCTTATGATGTAAAAACAGGTGACATAATTGAAATTGTTTTTGGTACAAGAACTGTAAAGGTTCAGGTAACAGAGGTTGCAGAAACTGTTCGTAAAGACGATGCAGCTTCTCTTTATAAAATAATTGATAGCGGTGAATAACTTACTGCCTTTCGCAATATATTATTGTGAAGGGTGGTTTTTTTATGTCTTTTGATATAGACAGAGAACATTCTCTATATCTCAGTAACAGAAATTCCTTATCGGTTACTGGGGTTAAGGATGTTTTGAGCTTTGATGATGAATCAATAAGAATACTTACAAATATGGGAAGTATTGCATTAAGGGGAAGTGAATTTAAAATTGACAGCTTCAATACAGAAAGCGGAGATATAAAAATAAAAGGTAATTTTACAGCAATAGTTTATTTTAATGAAAATACCTCTAAAGATAATTTTTTAAAAAGGCTGCTTCGTTAATATGTGGGAAATTGATTTGATGAGTCAGTGTATTACCTGTTTGTATGCTGCTATTGTAGGCTTTTGTTTCGCTTTTGTTTATGATATAGTGAAATCTGTAAGAAAAAGCATTGTGTGCGATTTCCTTACAGTGTTTGTTCAGGATATATGCGTCTCGCTTTTACTCACTTTATTTACATTTCTTTTGCTAATAGCAAGATGTAATGGCGAAATGAGGACTTACGTTTTTATTTTTGAATTAATTGGTTTTACGATTTTTAGATTAATATTTTCTCGTTATTTTATTAAAATATCTGTGAAATTGATTAGGCTTATTCTTAAATTAAAGTCATATTATTCTGCGAAAATATTGCTATTATCTTCTCTTATTGAGTCGCTGTCGGCTAAATTGAGCAATTTTTTTAAAAAAATTATTAAAAAATGTCTTATTAAAACAAAAAACTCTTGAAAATGTATAGTATATTGTTGTATACTCATAGTGATAGATTATATTAGTTTAGAAAGAGATTTTTATGAAGGGTAAAAAGAATAAAAGTATTATTTTGCGAATTCTCGTGCTTTGCGTTGCTTTGTATTTTGTTTTCTCTTTATCAAGCCTGTGGACTGACCTTGTAAAAGGCAGAGAAAATCTTGAGGCTATACGCGGTGAAATATCCGCTACCGACAGAAAAATAGGTGAATATAAAGAATTGCTGTCAAAAGGTAACGAAGCAAAAATTATTGAAAAGGCTGCCAGAGAACGCCTTGGATATGTATTTGAGGACGAGCAGGTTTATATAGATATATCTGCAAACTAATTTTAAGTCTTAAATTTATTAAGGGGGAACTGCATAGTTTATGCAATTTGAAGTAGGACAGATTGTCGAAGGAAAAATTACAGGTATTACAAATTTTGGAGTATTTGTAGATTTAGGTGACTCAAAAAGCGGTATGGTACATATTTCTGAGGTGGCAAAAAGCTATGTTACCGATATTCATGAGCATGTTAAAGAAAATGATGTTGTGAAAATGAAGGTGCTCAGCGTTGGCGATGATGGTAAAATCAGCCTGAGTATTAAGCGCGCTCAGGAAGAGCCTAAAAAGGAACGTTTTGAGAAAAAGGTTAATTCTGAAAGACGTCAGTCACCCAAAATTGATAATTCATATACATGGACTCCAAAGAAGCAGGAACCTGTTTCTTTTGAGGAAATGATGAACCGTTTTAAACAGACAAGCGACGAAAAGTTTTCTGATTTAAAGCGTAAGAATCCTGAAACTCGTCGTTCAAAGCGTGGCGCAGGCGTAAAATAATTATTTGCGGCAGACTTTAAGTCTGCCCTTTTTACTGAAAGGAATCCACAAAGTGAGAGAAGTATCTGTTAAATTAATATGTGATGCTGTAGCCCGTCTTTGCATCAGTGCTAACAAAACACTACCTTGTGACTTAGTCGAAAGACTTTCTGATTTTCAGAAGGCCGAAACTAACCCTACTGCTGTTTCGGTTTTAAATGATTTACAGGATAATATTACTGCGGCAAAGGAAATGGATATTCCTGTTTGTCAGGATACGGGTATGGCAGTGGTTTTTTTGAATATCGGTCAGGATGTGCATCTTGTAGATGGCGATTTGAGAGAGGCTGTAAATAACGGTGTAAAAAAAGGGTATACAGAAGGACTTCTCAGAAAGAGTGTTGTAGCTGATCCTCTTCGCCGTGTAAATACCGATGATAACACACCTGCAATTCTTCATATTGACATTGTTAAAGGCGATAAGGTTGAAATAACTGTTGCTCCAAAAGGCTTTGGTAGTGAAAATATGAGCAAAATTATTATGCTTAATCCTGCGGATAGCAGACAGGGAGTAATTAATGCTGTTCTTTCGGCTGTAAAGGACGCTGCTTCTAATCCCTGTCCGCCAATGGTTATAGGTGTAGGTATAGGCGGCGATTTTGAGCAATGTGCATATCTTTCAAAAAAAGCGCTTTGCAGAAGTGCTGATAAAAGAAATTCGGATTCCTTCTACAGTGAGATGGAAGAGGAATTGCTCACAGAAATAAATAGGCTTAATATAGGTCCTCAGGGCTTTGGGGGAGATACCACTGCACTTTATGTAAATATTGAGGTTGCTCCGACTCACATTGCGGGGCTTCCTGTAGCGGTTAATATAGGTTGTCATGTAACAAGACACGAATCTTGTGTTATTTAAAGGTGGAAAAATGAGTAATTTAAAAATGGTGGCACCTTGCCTTTTCGGTATAGAGGGCATTGCGGCAGATGAATTCAAAAGAATGGGCTTTGAAAAAGTGACCGCAGAAAATGGCAGAGTTTTGCTTGAGGGGGATGACAACCTTCTTGTAAGGGCAAATATTAATTCCCGTTTTGCTGAACGAATTCTCATTAATATGGGTGAATTTGATGCTTTTACTTTTACAGAGCTTTTTGATAACGTTAAAAATATGCCTTGGGAAGAATATATTGGTAGGGAAGATGCCTTTCCTGTAAACGGCTGGAGCATTAACTCTCAGCTTTCCAGTATTCCTGACTGTCAGTCCATCATTAAAAAGGCTATTGTCGAAAGACTTAAATCTAAATATAATATTTCCTGGTTTAATGAGACTGCAACGGAATATAGAGTGAGATTTTCCATTCACAAAAACCGTGTTACGATGATGATTGATACATCAGGTGAGGGACTTCATAAGCGTGGATACAGAAGAAATTCTAATGCTGCACCTCTTAAAGAAACTCTTGCCGCGGCTATTTGTGATATGGCAAGAATATATCCTGACTCTCAGGTGTATGATGCCTTTTGCGGTTCGGGAACCTTACTTATTGAGTCTGCAATGATGGCCAAAAAGATGGCACCGGGACTTAGACGAAGCTTTGCGGCAGAGAGATTTCCTCAGATAAGCGAAAGCGTATGGAGAGAAGAAAGGTTGAGGGCTCAGAGTCTTATACTAACCGATATAGATTTCAGAGCAACAGGTTTTGATATTGACCCCGATGCCGTTGAGCTTACCCTAAAAAACGCAAAGTTTGCGGGTGTTGAGAAATATGTTAACGCATCGGTAAGGGATGTTAGAAATTTTGTTGCCCCACAGGAACGCTGTCTTGTCCTTGCAAACCCACCATACGGTGAAAGACTTCTTGATGTAAGGGAAGCTGAAGAGCTGTACAAGGTTATGGGCGAAAAATTCAACTTTGGAAATGGACAAAAATATTTTATTATAAGTCCTCATGATGAGTTCGAAAAGTTCTTCGGTGAAGTTGCTGATAAAAGACGTAAGCTATATAACGGAATGATAAAATGTCAGCTCTTTATGTATTTTAAAAAGAGGTAAGGGAAATTAAATGAGATATGTATTTATCGTAAATCCGGCGGCTGGAAAAGGAAAAGTAACTGCTCAGCTGTGCAAGGATATTGCTGAGTATTGTTCTATAAATAAGCTTGAATATTCTCTTCAAATGACCACTGCTCCGGGGGATGCACAACGCTTTGCTAAAGAACACGCTCAAAAGGGTGATGAGGTCACTATCTTTCTTGCCGGCGGCGAGGGTACTGTTTTTGAAGCATTAAACGGTTCTTATGGATATGAGAATGTAACTCTTGGTGTAATTCCTATTGGCTCTGCTAATGATTTTCTTAAGTTCTTCCCAAAAGAGAAAAAATCAGCGTTCCGTGATATTGATGACCAGATAAAAGGACGACCGCTGAAAATGGATGTAATAAAAGCGGGGGATAAGTACTGTCTTAATTGCTGTTCAGTTGGAATGGATGCAATTGTTGCAAAATATATGAACGATTTCAGACGCGTTCCCTTTGTAACAGGAAGTATGGCTTATAACCTTGCTATTGTTAAATGCTTCCTCGGTAAAATCGGTTGTCGTCTTACTCTCAGCGCTGACGGAAAAGATTTGGGTAATAAAAAATGTCTTTTTGCTGTTGTTGCTAATGGCCCTGCTTATGGTGGCGGTTATCTTGCCGCACCAGATGCAGTACCTTTTGACGGGGAACTGAATTATACTATCGTCGAAAATATCAATAAGCTTAAAATTCTAAAATTTATCGGCAGGTATAAAAAAGGTGAAGTTGACGGACTTTCGTTTGTACATAGAGAAAAATGTAATAGTTTTATTATAAAAAGCCAGGGTGATGTGCCTGTTAATCTTGATGGTGAGATTTTCGAAATGACAGAAATTGAATTTAAAATAGTTAAAAATGCCGTTAATTTTAATATTCCGCAGTCACTTTTTAAGAGTTTATTAAAAAAATAAAAAATATGATTTAATACTGTTGATTTTTGGAAAAATTAGTATAAAATATATTTTAGTGCGAATTTTCGCAATGAATATTTCATAAATGTTTTTAGGAGGTTATTTTATGAATATCAAACCATTGTCCGATAAGGTTGTAATCCGTCTTACTGAGGCAGAAGAAACCACAAAAAGCGGCATAATTCTTACCGCTGCTGCTAAGGAAAAGCCTCAGATTGCTGAAGTTATAGCAGTGGGTCCCGGTGCATACGATAAAAACGGTGTTCTTATCCCTATGACCGTTAAGGTGGGTGACAAGGTTCTTACAAGCAAATATTCAGGCTCTGAGGTTAAGCTTGGCTCAGAAGAATATATTATTGTAGGCCTTAATGATATTTTGGCTATTGTTGAATAAGGAGTGAAATTTTATGGCTAAAGATGTAATTTTCGGAGAAGAAGCTCGTAAAAAGCTTCAGTCGGGTGTTGACCAGCTTGCTAATGCTGTTAAGGTAACTTTAGGACCTAAGGGAAGAAATGTTGTTCTTGATAAGAAATTCGGTTCTCCTCTTATTACAAATGACGGTGTTACTATTGCTAAAGATATAGAGCTTGATGACCCCTTTGAAAATATGGGTGCTCAGCTTGTTAAGGAAGTATCTGTTAAAACTAACGATGCAGCAGGTGATGGTACTACAACCGCAACAGTTCTTGCTCAGGCACTTATATGCGAGGGTATGAAAAATGTTGCTGCAGGTGCTAATCCTATGGTTGTTAAGAAGGGAATAGCTAAGGCTGTTGATACTGCCGTTGCTACCGTTATTTCTAACTCCAAAAAGGTTACCTGCAGTGATGACATTGCAAGGGTTGCAACCGTTTCTGCAGGAGATGAATTTATCGGCAGTCTAATTGCTGAGGCTATGGAAAAGGTTTCAGCAGACGGTGTTATTACTGTTGAAGAATCAAATACTGCAGATACCTATATAGATGTAGTTGAGGGTATGCAGTTTGACAGAGGTTATATTACTCCTTATATGGCTACCGATACAGATAAAATGGAAGCAGTAATTGACGATGCTCTTATTCTTATTACAGATAAGAAAATATCTTCAATTCAGGAAATTCTTCCTCTTCTTGAGCAGATTGTGCAGACAGGTAAAAAGCTTGTTATTATTGCTGAGGATATTGAAGGCGATGCACTTTCAAATCTTATCATAAATAAGCTTCGCGGCGTATTTACCTGTGTTGGTGTAAAGGCTCCGGGCTTTGGGGACAGAAGAAAAGAAATGCTTCGTGATATAGCTATTCTTACCGGCGGTGAGGTTATTACCGAGGAACTTGGACTTGAGCTTAAGGATACTACTATAGACCTTCTTGGTAAAGCAGCACAGGTTAAGGTTGGTAAGGAAACTACGGTTATCGTTGACGGTGCAGGCGAGTCTAACCTTATTTATGACCGCATTAATCAGATAAAAAGTCAAATTGAGGCTACTACTTCGGATTTTGACAGAGAAAAGCTTCAGGAAAGACTTGCAAAGCTCTCAGGCGGTGTTGCTGTAGTGAAGGTTGGTGCCGCAACTGAGATTGAAATGAAGGAAAAGAAACTTCGTATTGAGGATGCTCTTTCTGCTACAAAGGCTGCTGTTGCTGAGGGTATAGTTGCAGGCGGAGGTGTTGCTCTTGTAAATGCTTCTGAATCTGTTAAAGCTCTTCTGGAAAATACCGACGGTGACGAAAAAACAGGTGTAGCAATCGTTCTAAAGGCTCTCGAAGCACCCATTCGTCAGATTGCATCAAATGCAGGACTTGAAGGCTCTGTGATTGTTGATAAAATTCTTTCTGCAAATAAGGCAAACTTTGGGTTTGATGCTTATAAAGAGGAATACACCGATATGATTGAAGCCGGTATTGTGGATCCGACAATGGTTACCCGTTCTGCTTTACAGAACGCTGCATCGGTTGCCGCTATGGTTCTTACTACCGAAACTCTTGTAGCTGATAAAAAAGAGGATGCCGCTGCTGCTAATGCTGCCGCTGCCGCTGCTGCTGCTGCACAGGGTGGAATGTATTAATTTGTCTTTGCAAAACCGCCTCATACGAGGCGGTTTTTTTCGGCTAAAAAATTTTTTTAAAAAAGTGAAATTTGTTGTTGACAAACAAGAACCATTGTGTTAATATAATAAAGTCGCAAATGCGAGTGTGCTGGAACTGGCAGACAGGCACGTTTGAGGGGCGTGTGTTACATGACGTACGGGTTCAAGTCCCGTCACTCGCACCAAAATCCGAAATGAACTGTTTAGTTCGTTTCGGTTTTTTTATTTTGATTATTAGGAGTAGATATGAATAAATTAGGAAATTTAAAGCCTGAGAGGGTATTTTACTATTTTGAGCAAATATGTGCAATTCCTCGTGGCTCAGGAAATATGGAAGAAATCAGCCAATTTTGTGTTGATTTTGCAAAGAAGAATAATCTTGAATATATCCGCGAAGAAATAGGAAATGTTATTATTAAAAAAACCGCTTCTTTGGGTAAGGAAAACAGCCCCACAGTAATATTACAGGGACATCTTGATATGGTGTGTGAAAAAAATCCTGAATGTGATATTGATTTTTTAAAAGATGGAATTGATATTTATGTCGAGGATGGTTTTGTAAAGGCTCACGGCACTAC
Organism: Clostridiaceae bacterium; assembly: GCA_904501755.1. GTDB lineage: Bacteria > Bacillota > Clostridia > Oscillospirales > Acutalibacteraceae > SIG607. The sequence continues at coordinate 87,579 of CAJGBV010000002.1, forward strand.
ATTGGGCGGTGATAACGGTATTGCTGTTGCTATGTGTATGGCTCTGCTTGAGAATAACAGTCTTTCACATCCCGCTATTGAGGTGCTTTTCACTGTTGATGAGGAAACAGGAATGTATGGTGCCGATGCACTTGACGGTTCTTTACTTGACGGTCGAATGCTTATTAATGTAGATTCTGAAGAAGAGGGAATATTTACAGTAAGCTGTGCGGGTGGAATAAGAACTTATTTCAATATGCCTTTTCAAACATTCAAAAACCGAAATAAATGTTATAAAATAACAGTAGACGGACTCTTAGGCGGACATTCGGGTGTTGATATTGATAAGGGCAGACTTAATGCAAATAAGGTGGCAGTGGATTTTTTAAACACACTTCCGAAATTTAATTTAATCAGTATTAACGGCGGTCTTAAGGATAATGCTATTCCTGCTAACTGCGAGGTTGTTATTTCTTCTGATTTTAATATAGAAGATTTTGTATATAAGTTTGTAAATTCCTATGACAAGCTTAATGATTTTGGCCTTAAAATTAAGGTTAAAGAGATTGATATGCTTGATTGTTGCCTTACCGATGAGTCTACAAAAAATGCAATTAACTTTTTGTCAGAAGTTCCAAACGGTATTATAAAATGGAGCGAGGATATAAAGGGTCTTGTTCAGACCTCTCTTAATTTGGGCGTGTTGAAAACCGAGAAGAATATAATCCATTCTTCCTTTGCCCTCAGAAGCAGTGTAAACAGCGAAAAAGAGGAATTGGTAATTCGGCTTAAAGATTGTGCTGATAAATATAACTGCGAGTTTTGTGCTGAGGGGAGTTATCCTGCTTGGGAATATAATAAGAATTCTTTGCTTCGCGAAAAGATGATAAATGTATACGAAAAAATGTATAATAAAACCCCTGAAGTTATCGCTATTCACGCAGGTCTTGAATGCGGATTGCTCAGTGAAAAGCTTTCTGGCCTTGATGCCGTTTCTATCGGTCCTGATATGGCGGACATTCACACTCCTCGTGAACGACTGTCTGTTGAATCGGTTCAACGTGTTTATGACTACCTTATTAATCTGCTATCTGAAATGTAATGTATGATATTAAAAAGACAGGATTAAATTCCTGTCTTTTTTTACTATTCAGCAATTTTAAAATATTTAATTGAATTGTTGTAGCAAATATCCTCTATTACTTTACCTACAAACTCAATATCGTTTGTCATTTCGCCTTTCTCCATCATATCGCCAAGATAGTTACAGAGAATTCTGCGGAAATAATGATGTCTTGGGTAAGACAGGAAGGAACGGCTGTCGGTAAGCATACCAATAAATTTTGCGATATGTCCTGTAGCGGTTAGGTCTTTAAGATGGTTTTCCATACCAACCTTGTTATCCAAAAACCACCAGGCAGGTCCATACTGAATTTTGCCCTCTAATTCACTGCTCTGGAAACATCCGATTAGAGTTATTATTTCGGTATTCATTTTGGGGTTAAGATTAAAAACTATAACGGCGGGTAAGCTGTTTTCGCAGTTAAGCTTGTCAAAGAGCCTTGACATGTTCTTTATGCTATTGGTTTCACTTATACTGTCAAAGCCAGTGTCAAGACCGAGGGAATTAAGCATATTAGTGTTGTTGTTACGCATTGCACCTACATGAAGCTCGGTGCGGATATCGTATTTTGAATAAAGCTTCATAAGGAAATAGGTGAGATAGCCTTTGAAAATATTTGCTTCCTCATAACTGATTTTTTTGCCCTTATAGGCTTTTTTGTATACCTTTTCTGCAATAGCCTTGTCGTAGACAGGAAGTACTTGTTCAACGGCTATATCGCTGGCAGTACAGCCAACTTCAATAAACGCTTTAAGGCGAAGCTCAAGAGCGTCTTCCAAAGCACTAAGACTGTCAACGGTATGGGTCAGATCCTCAAGCTTTTTAAGATAATCAAGATAAGCTGCGGCTTCAATATTCATTATTTTGTCGCCGCGATATGCGGGAGCTACTCTGAAATTGTGATTTTTCTCAGCAATTTTTGTGAATGTTGTTAGGTCGTCAAATACCTCGTTAGTGGTGAAAATATGCTTAACGTTTGAACCTTCAATAAGCGACTGAGGGGTCACGTTGTTTTTAGAAATATATTCGTTACATTCATCCCAAATTGCTGGGGCGTTTTCGGCGTTAATTTCTCTTTCACATCCAAAAAATTCCTTAAGCTCTACCTGTGACCAGTGGTATAAAGGATTGCCAAAAGCAGTGCCCAAAACGGTACAATAGGTGATGAATTTCTCTTTGTTTGTAGAAACGCCTGTTATATACTTTTCGTCAATACCGTAATTTCTCATAAGACGCCATTTATAATGGTCGCCTGCAAGCCAAATTTCAAAAATATCACCGAAAGGTTTGTTTTCAAGTATCTGTTTTTCGGATAGGTGACAATGATAGTCAAAAATCGGCATATCCTTTGCATATTTATCATAAAGCTTTATAGATGTTTTGTTGTAAAGTAAAAAGTTGTCTTTTAAGTAACTCATTATAAGCCTCCTATAGTGTTACACCATCTTTGAATATTGCAATATCATAATAACCCTGTTCTTCACCCTTTGTCAAGTTGTCTTCGGCAATTTTTAAACAAAAATTAAATAATTCATCCTTAAGCATTTTTTATCGGCACCGTTTTATATTCTTCCTGCATCAAAATTTATCCCTTGTATCCAATTTTTGAATTCACCTATATCGTCTTTATCAAGTGCAAATTTCCACGCACCGTCCAAAAAAGAAACCTTTCTTTTTATAATGTAGTTTTATTCTTGAAAACATTGTTTTTCTATGGTAATATTATTTTAAGAGGTGTGTGAATTTATGTCATGTAGACTGTTGTTTGTTCGTCATGGACAGAGTATAGGGAATTTCAATCGTTGTTTTCTTGGTCATACCGACCTTGATTTGTCTGAATTGGGCTACTGTCAGGCTGAATTGGTTGGAAAATATTTGTCTGGGACTGATATTGATAAAATATATTCAAGTGATTTGATACGTGCTTATAATACGGCTGTTCCATTGGCGCACAGTAAAAATCAAGAAATTATAAAAAGTAAAAAACTTCGCGAAATATTTGCAGGACAGTGGGAGGGTTTGCCTCTTTCTGTTATTGCAGAAAAATATAAAGCATCCTATGATATATGGCGTAATAATATCGGTAGGGCAATACCTGACGGTGGTGAAGCTATTCTTGAAGTACAAAAACGTATTGTTGACACAGTTACACAGATAGCCTTAGAAAATGATGGTAATACAGTTGTTATTTTTACCCACGCTACCGTCATAAGAACTTTTTTTGCCTTTGTTGAGGGGAAGAAATCCGATGAAATCAAGGATTTGCAATGGCCGTCAAATGCTTCGGTTAGTTGCGCAGTTTTTAACGATGGTGAATTTAAAGAGGATTATTACAGTAGGGATAATTTTCTTGGAAACTTGGGCACAAGTATTCCCGGTGGTGTGTGATGAATAGAATTCTACTTGACAGACTTTCTGTTATAACAAAGGAAGAAAAGGAAATTCTTAGAGATCCTACGAAATTGAATTTATCAAAATATGGTCTTGGCAAGTCGATGGTTGTGAACTGTCACAGATTGCTTCAAAGCGGCAATACCATTCAGATAAGACCTCATACACGTTTTATTGATTTTCCTGCACATAAGCATAATTATATTGAAATGGTTTATATGTGCAGTGGTAAAACCGTTCATAAGATAGATTTTGAAGATATCGTTTTAAATGAGGGCGAATTGTTAATATTAAATAGAAGCGCTTTGCACGAGGTAAAAAAAGCGGATAAAGATGATATTGCAGTCAATTTTATTATACTTACCGAATTTTTTGACAGAGCAGCGCAAATGCTTGGTAAAGATGATAATTTGGTTGTTGACTTTCTTTTATCGAGTTTGTTTCAAGAAAATAAGAGCGTCAATTATCTTCATTTTGAGGTAGGGGAGATTCTTCCTATTCAGAACCTTCTTGAAAATTTAATATGGACTATTGTTGAAGATGAACCAAATAAAAGCAGAATACAACAAACAACATTAGGGCTTTTATTGCTTTCGCTTGCAAACCACACTGATAAGCTTAAAACTAATAGTAAAAATTCATACGGTTTTAAAAATGTTGTATTAAGATACATAGAAGAAAATTATAAAACTGCCACGCTTAATGAATTATCTAACGTTTTAGGAATGAAATTCAGTGCTGTAAGTAAACGTATTTCACGTCAGTTTAATTGCACTTTTAAGGATTTGGTTATGAGTAAGAGGCTTTCACAAGCTGAATATTTGCTGAAAAATTCAGATCTAACAATCAAAGAAATTATATTGGCGGTCGGTTATGAAAATGTTAGCTATTTTTATCGTTCTTTTAAAGAAAGATATATGGTTTCTCCGGCTGTGTTTAGAGGAAACTTAAAAAAAGAAATGTCGAATAAGGACAATGTTGTTTCGAAATAGGTTATTTACAAACTTATGTTTTAGTAGTATTATTTAAGTAAAGTATTGTTTGTAAAGGAGAAATATTATGAGTTATTTATCTGCAAAGGAAAAATACGCTGCTATTGGTATTGATACCGAGGCTGCTATCGAAAGACTGAAAAATATTGCTGTTTCTATGCATTGCTGGCAGGGTGACGATGTTGGTGGTTTCGATAGCAAAGAGGCGCTGTCCGGTGGTATTCAGACTACCGGTAATTATCCCGGTAAGGCTACAACTCCACAGGAACTTATGGCTGATATGGACAAAGCATTATCTCTTATTCCCGGTAAGCATCGTATTAATCTTCACGCTTGCTACGCTGTGTTTGAAAACGGCGAGTGGGCTGACAGAGATGCTCTTGCTCCTGCTCATTTTGCTAAATGGGTTGAATTTGCTAAAGAAAGAGGCTTGGGTATTGACTTTAATCCTACCTTCTTCTCACATCCAAAGGCTTCGGGTATGACTCTTGCTTCTGCCGATGAAGAAATTCGTACATTCTGGGTTAATCACGCAAAGTGCTGTCTTAAAATCGCTGAGTATTTCGCAAATGAACTGAATACGTTTTGTACTCTTAATATCTGGATACCTGATGGTATGAAGGATATTCCTGCTGACAGAATCGGTCCAAGAGCTCGTCTTAAGAAATCTCTTGACGAAATCTTTGCTACAGATTTTGATAGAAGTAAGGTTTATGTAACTCTTGAATCTAAGGTGTTCGGTATAGGTGTTGAGTCATACACTGTAGGTAGTGCCGAGTTCTATCTTACCTATGCCGCTAAAAACGATATAATGCCTCTTATGGATAACGGACATTATCATCCTACAGAATATGTTTCGGATAAGATTCCTACAATGCTTCTGTTTAATGATAAAATCGCTTTACATATTACCCGTCCTGTTCGTTGGGACTCTGACCATGTTGTTCTTCTTGATGATGAAACCAAGGAAATGGCAAAGGAAATAGTTAAGAATAACGCTCTCCAACGTGTAATTATGGCTCTTGACTATTTTGATGCTTCTATTAATCGTGTTGCTGCTTGGATTGTTGGTATGCGTAACTGGCAGAAGGCACTTCTTTCGTCTATGCTTACTCCATGGGATGAACTTAAAAAGCTTCAGGACAATGAAGATTTTACCGCACTTATGGTTACAAACGAAGCGCTTAAATGTTATCCATTCGGTGAGGTTTGGAATGAATTCTGTAACAGAATGGGTGTGCTGATGGATGATGAATGGTACGCTGAAATCAAGAAGTATGAAAATGATGTACTTTTAAAGAGAGGTTAATTAGTATGAAAGTTTTAGATGCTCAGTTTGTTAAAGGCTTTATTCGTATGGCTGATGATGGTTGGAATCAGGGTTGGCATGAAAGAAACGGTGGTAATCTGACCTACCGCATTAAACCTGAAGAGGTAGAGTCTATTAAAGAAAATTTTACATTTGATCGTGATTGGACTCCTATTGGAACCAGTGTTCCAAAACTTGCTGGCGAGTATTTTATGACTACAGGCAGTGGTAAATATTTCCGCAATGTTATCCTTGATGCTGAGTCTAATACAGGTATTGTTGAAATTGATGGTAAGGGTGAAAATTTCCGTATCGTATGGGGTCTTACAGGTGGTGCAAGACCTACAAGCGAGCTTCCGAGCCATCTTATGAACCATGAGGTTAAAAAAGAAATAAGCGGTGGTAAGCATAGAGTTATATATCACGCTCACCCTGCAAATACTATTGCTCTTACTTTTGTACTTCCTCTTACTGACGAAGTGTTTACAAGAGAAATTTGGGAAATGGCTACCGAATGTCCTGTTGTATTTCCCGATGGTATCGGTGTAGTGCCTTGGATGGTTCCCGGTGGTAGAGATATTGCTGTTGCTACAAGCCAGCTTATGAAAAAATATGATGTTGCTATATGGGCACATCACGGTATGTTCTGTTCGGGTGAGGATTTTGATTTAACCTTCGGTCTTATGCACACCGTTGAAAAAGCTGCTGAAATTCTTGTAAAAGTAAGAAGTATGGCAGGCGATAAACGTCAGACAATTTTACCTGATGATTTCAGAAATCTTGCTAAAGATTTCGGTCTGACTCTTCCTGAAAAATTCTTGAAATAAAGGAGTAGGGTAATGAAGTATTATCTTGCGATAGATTTAGGTGCATCGAGCGGACGGCACATTCTTGCACATACCGAGAATGGAAAGCTTGTACTTGAAGAAATACACCGCTTTAAAAATGGATTTGATAATAAAAATGGTACTCTTTGTTGGGATACAGAAAGACTTTTTTCAGAAATAATGATTGGTATGAAAAAATGTGCACAGCTTGGAAAAATACCCGAGTCTGTTGCTATTGATACCTGGGGCGTAGACTTTGTTTTGCTTGACAGTGAAGATAATATCATTGGTGATTCTGTTTGTTATCGCGATTCAAGAACCAACGGAATGGATGTTGAGCTTTCTAAGATAATAAGCGAAGAGGATTTATATAAAAAAACAGGTATACAAAAACAACTTTTCAATACTTCATATCAGCTACTTAGTATTAAGCTTAATCATTCTGAATATTTTGATCAAGCAAAAACATTCCTGTTTATTCCTGAATATCTTACGTTTTTGCTGTCGGGTAAAAAGGCAAGTGAATATACTATTGCTTCCACCAGTCAGTTACTTAATGCAAATAGCAAGGATTGGGATTTTGATCTTATTGAAAAAATGGGTATTCCTAAAGAAATTTTCTGTCCCATTCACCGTCCGGGAACTGTTGTGGGTAATCTAACTCCTGAAGTTAAAAAAGAACTTGGATACGATACTAAGGTAATTCTTACTGCAGCTCATGATACAGCGAGTGCTATTGCCGCTTTGCCTACTCAAGAGGATAATACTCTTTATATCAGCTCAGGCACTTGGTCACTTCTTGGTACTGAGAGTATGTATCCATTATGTTCACGTGATAGCATGCTTGCTAATTTTACAAATGAGGGCGGATATGATTACCGCTTCCGTTTCCTTAAGAATATAATGGGACTTTGGATGATGCAGTCGGTCAGAAGAGAGTGGAAAGAGGAAATAGGCTTCGGTGAAATTTCCAATATGGCAAGAGAATCTGACATAACCTCCTGTGTTGACCCTCAGAGCAATGTTTTCTTTGCCCCTGATTCGATGATTGTTGCTGTTAAGGAAGAATGTAAACGTACAGGTCAGAAAACCCCTGAAACTTTAGGTGAAATTGCTAAGGTTATTTATAATAGTCTGTCTGAATGTTATGCTACTGCTATTAAACAAATTGAAGACATAACCGGAATTACTTATTCATCTATTGCAATTGTAGGTGGCGGCTCGCAGGATTCATATCTCAATGAACTTACTGCAAAAGCTTCCGGTAAAAAGGTAAGTGCAGGGCCGACAGAGGCAACCGCTTTGGGTAACATTATTATTCAGATGATGGCGCTTGATGATATTTGCGACCTTAAATCTGCAAGAAAGATAATTGCAAAATCTTTTGATATTAAATACTTTGGATAAAAAAATAACACTCCCTATGGAGTGTTATTTAAATTTTAGTCACTGTTAAAGTGTTTGTTACATTCTTTAATAAGCGAATTGATGTATTGGTCTTTGTGTTCGTCGGGTAATGAACGGAAGAGTGCTACCAAAAGACTTTCTTTATCTGTTAGTTTATTATTTTCATTTTTATATTCACTTTTGCTTTCTTCAAGATTAATAAATGAGTAGGTATTGTCGTATTTTACATCAACATTAAATGTATTTGGAGATATTTCCAGAACCTTAGCAACGCTATTTAAAAATTCTTCAGGAATGTGAACAGCTTTTGACTCATAATAAGAATATGTGCTTCTCGCCATACCGATAGCATCGGCAACATCATTTTGAGTTAGCCCTTTTTTCTTTCTGTAATAAGTTATTCTTACTCTGATTTCATCTGATACCTGTTTTTTATTACTCATTTTTAACTCCTTACTTGACTAATTAAGTCAAAGTTGGTATAATCTTAAACAAGTGAGCTGAAGTGGCGTAGTCGGTAGCGCAACTGATTCGTAATCAGTAGGTCGTGGGTTCGAATCCCATCTTCAGCACCAAAATAAAAGTCGCACTGTGCGGCTTTTATTTTTTTATATTTTACTATCAAAAAAAGTTTTTGTCAACTATTGTCGAACTTTGTTACAGGATAAGTGGTTGAAGTTGCTTTCCCTCAAGAGCTAAAGTGACTGTTTCGCATATTTTTGTGAAGTCTGCTATCATAGATGTAGGCTTGTTAATTGCATCATCTTGTCTGTATGGCACAAAATAAATGTTCTTTGTGTTCAAAAGTACGCCGATATTTTTTGCTGATGCTGAGAGTGCGTCATTTGTAGCAATTGCTAAAATTACCGGTTTGTTGTTTCGCAGATGAGCTTTTACCGCCATAGTGACACTGGTATCTGTAATTCCGTTTGCTAATTTACCCAAAGTGTTGCCTGTACAGGGTGCTACTATTAATACATCAAGTAGTTTTTTTGGACCAATCGGCTCAGCTTGTTCAACTGTGTGCAGTATATCATTTCCTGTTATTTCTTTTACTCTGTTCTGTAAAGATATATGCTCTGTAAAACGCGTATCGGTATTATATAAAATAGCTGACATTATAGGAATGATTTTAATTCCCGTTGCCGCCAATTCTCTTAACGCTGTCATTGAGTCAGATATTGTACAGAAAGAGCCGCACATTGCATATCCGGCAGTTAATTCTTTCATAAATATCTCCTTAACATATATTATTTTCTTTAAATACACTAACTATTGTTTCTGCCATTATTTCTCCGGCAGTGACAGGTGCTGTCTTACCGGGAAGACCGTTAGCATTAATATAATTAATACCTAATTTTTCAATTGAAGGCACATCTATTCCCAACTGATTTGATGCAAGTTCAACGAATAGAGCGTTTTTACCAGCTTTATTTAAAATTTCGCTGTTGAATATCATTGTAGGCACGGTATTAATAACTATATCAAAATCGTTTATATACTTAACCATTTCTTCAAAGTATATCGCTTTCATTCCTAATGCTTCTATTTCAGCGTGGTTCGAATTTTTTCTGATTACTACGGTTACATCAGCACCGAAAGATGACAGTCTATTAAGAAGTATTCTTGAAACTCTACCGAATCCGCTTACAAGTATTTTGCTTTTATAAAGGGTTGATCTTGTATTGTTAATCAGTAAAGCAATTGCACCCTCTGCTGTAGGAATAGCATTGGATAATGAAAAATCATCTCTACTACAAAGGTCACATACATTTTGATGACTAAAACCTGCTCCGATTATAATACAGCTTTCAGGGGCAGAGTCGATAAGAGTTTTAATACTTCTGTCTGTCGCAATGCAAAAATTCAGATTTTTCTTATCACTTGTTACGGGTGTGGGCAAAATTATCGCTTTTGTATCCGGATGAATTTTATCGGTGTAATCATAGATTTCAAATTGTTTTAATTTACCACTAAGATAAGCTTTAATTTGCTGGCTTCTATTATCGTTTCCAACCATCATTATTTTCATTTTATCACCTGAAATCAAAAGTACCATAGAATGAATTACTACTATCATTCTATGGTACAGTTTACTTATTGTTACAAGCAATATCTATTAATTTTTGCCGCTTGTTTTGTGTTGGATTCTCAATAACGAAGTTTGTGAGTAAAGAAAGTGTGTCACCGATATTTTTGCCCGATAATCCTATTTCATGTAAATCATTGCCATTGATTTTAAGATGCTCTGTTTTGTATGGCTCACCGCTATCAATAACTTTTTTTACAATATCTGCAGATTGATTTTTGATAATCATAGAATCCTCTACAGCTTTTCTTGAAAATTTATTTAGAGCTTTTTTGCAGTCGGAAGAGCTTAATATTTTAAACTCAGTCAGTTCCTTTAGTTCGTTACAGTAGTTTAGAAGCGCTTTGTCTGTTTTTAGTTGATTACAGATTTCTGTGGCAGATAAGTTTGCACAGCTTGCAAAAGCAAAAAATCTAATAAATCTTTCCTTTGGTAGTCTTTTAAGGGAATCTGAAATTTTACATTCAGTTATACCGCAGAATGATAAAGCGTCAGTTTTCAGCAAGGGGTTAATATTCTGAGGATAATCTGATAATAATGTTTTATACAGTTCTACTGCAATTCTTTCTCTGCTGATTTCATAAAGCTTATGTGATAATTCAATAGCAGAGCATAGTGTATTTTCTTCTATAGCAAAGCCAAGCTGTGCGGAAAATCTGAATAAACGCATTATACGAAGCTTATCTTCACTAAATCTTTCTATAGGCTCACCAACGGTACGCAGTATTTTATTTTTGAGGTCATCGACACCGCCGAAATGGTCAACAAGTCCCTTTTTATCATTATAAGCAAGAGCATTAACAGTAAAATCTCTGCGGGATAGGTCATCCTTAAGATTTCTGACAAAGCAAACATTTTCTGGATGGCGGGAATCAATGTAAGAACCATCGGTACGGTATGTAGTAACCTCAATATTTTTACCGTGAGATACAACAGTGACCGTTCCGTGCTTTATTCCTGTGGCAATGGTCTTTTCAAAAAGACCAAGAGTTTCTTCAGGTAACAGGGAAGTGGCTATATCATAATCGTCAGGTGTTTTATTTAGAAGTGTATCCCTGACACAGCCACCTACAAGAAAGGCTTCTCCGCCGAAATTTTCAATTGTATTAATAACATCTTTTACATAGTCGGGTATGAAAATTTTCATAAATCCTCCAAATTTAGAAAATAATTGTTTATTTTTTCTTTATAATGCTCTATAATAAATATATAACAAAAAAGTATTGGTGAGTGCAATGAAAGAATTAAGAAATGAAGATAAAATTTTATCCTCTGTTAAAAAAATTCATATGATTGGTATAGGTGGCAGCGGAATGTGTCCGCTTGCTCAGATTCTTCATGATAAGGGTTATGAAATAACGGGCTCTGATAATAACGAAAGCGAACCGCTGAGCAGAATTAAAAAGCTTGGTATAAAGGTTACTATGGGTCACTTTGCTCAAAATGTTCATTTTAGTGAGCTTGTTGTATATTCAGCAGCTATTTCTAAGGATAATCCGGAGCTTGTTGAAGCAGATAGACTTTCTATTCCTACAATGGAAAGATCTGTTCTTCTCGGGGCATTAACACGCTATTATGATAATGTAATCGGTGTTTGCGGAACACATGGAAAAACCTCTGTTACCTCTATGATAACACAAATCCTCTATTTAAACAAGATGGACCCTACCGCTGTTATCGGCGGAAGACTTCCTCTTTTAAATTCTAACGGAAGAATTGGTAAAAGCGAAACTATGGTTTGTGAGGCTTGTGAATTCGTTGATACCTTTTTAAAAATGTCACCTGATATTTCTGTTCTGCTTAATATTGATAACGACCATCTTGATTATTTTAAGACGATGGATAACCTTATTCTATCTTTTCATAAGTTTATCGCTATGTCTAAGCTTTCGTATATTAATGGTGACGATGAACTTTCCTTAAAGGCGTCAGAGGGAATAGATGCCAGAATCGTAACCTTTGGAATGGATAACAGCAATGATTATTATGCCGAAAACATTGTTTCTAATAAACGTGGATACAGCTTTGATGTATGTAATAAAGATGGAATTATCGGTCATCTTGATATGTGTATCCCCGGTAAGCATAATGTATATAACGGCCTTGCCGCTTTTGCAGTTTGTTACGATTTAGGTGTTAGTGCTCAGGGGATCAAGGACGCTCTTGAAAAGTTTACGGGAGCAAGCAGACGCTTTGAATTTATAGGTGAGTACGGCGGTTATATGATTGCTGACGATTATGCACATCATCCTACGGAAATCAAAGCAACCCTATCAGCCGCCAAGGCGTTACCATATAATAAAGTTATTTGTATTTTTCAGCCATTTACTTTTTCCCGTACTGCGCTTCTTAAGGATGAGTTTATTGATGCATTAAGTATTGCTGATGAGGTCATTCTCACTCCTATAATGGGTTCAAGGGAAATTAATACCTATGGTATTTCTTCTCAGCAAATAGCAGAAAAACTTGAAAATGCAAGGGTTATAGATACCTTCGATGAAATTGCCGACTATGTTTTTGAAAACGCTAAAAAGGATAATATTGTTATTACAATGGGCGGCGGGGATATATATAAGGCTGCACACAAAATAATAGCTAAATATAATTAAAAGGACTGCAATGCAGTCCTTTTTTTACTGAGAATCAGAGGTGAGAAGGTCGACAAGGCCTGTATACACTTTTGATGGGTTATCGAGAAAACGTTCTTTTATAGCAGAAGCCTGTGTTTCATCGGTAACCATAATTTTTACGCTCATTAATTCCTGACCGCCCTCCACAGCAGAACAAATCAGATACATCACACCGTTTTCTTTAACAGTTTCAATTTTTGTATCTTTTGCATTTTTAAGTTTTGAAATCATTTTTGCAGTTAATGCAAAGGCTTTTTCTTTAATTGTGTAGGGGAGTATTGTTTTCAGAGTTTCGGAAGCATCTGCACCTTTTTTTGTGACATTATAGGTATCGTCAGCCTCGTTATAAGTAAGATTGTCTGACTTGAGGAGTGCTTCAAGGGCGTCCATAACCTCAAAGTAGTTAGCAATCCCTTCAATATTAAATAAATTTGCAAGTTGCTTTCCGGGAACGGCAGATTTTACGCCGTTAATAACATAACATATCAGCACTTTTATTTCGGCGGTGCTTATTAGACTGCCTACCCCTGCGGATATAGCGTTGTTTTCCAAGGCATTTCACATCCTAAAAATATTCTCATTATATTATAACTGTTAAATTTATATTTTTCAAGATGTTATCCGTCATAATCTTCAATAATTGCCATTAATTCCTCCTCACTTTTAATTTCGATGCCGTTTTTTAGTGCTTCTCGGTCTTTTTGGGGGAGAATATCTATTACAATATCATCATAGATTGCTATGACATTACCATTGCGAAACAGTTTGACCTGTCCGTTTTCTTCCTTTAATATTGGATTCTTACTGTTTTCTCTTGAATAATTTATTATAAGCATTGAGCCTATAATAACTGCTAAAGTAACAGTAAAAACAAGAATTATAATGATTAGCTTTTTGCTCATTTGCATCACCACTGTGTTTTTTAAGGGTATTATTGCCATATTTTTTTTAAATATTAAAAAATTGTAATACATTTTTTTGTTTTTTGTGGTATAATAGGAGAAAATGGTAAATTTGTCTGTATGATTTTTAATAAAATTTTGATGATCGTGTTATAGGAGGGAACTATTTAATGAGCGATAATCATAAGAAAGATGAACTGTTTGACCTTAATTCCTATAGAAGCAGTTCTACCTCTACAAAAAAGAAATCAAAGAAACGTAAGGTTAAGAAGACCACCAAAGAAAAGGTGCTCAGAATTGTACTCGCTTCCTTTATGCTGGGTATAATGCTTGTTTGTGTTGTTCTCGGCGGCTTTCTTGTTTATGTGTTTAACTTTATTGACGGCGACTTTGGTGTAAACCTTGATGAGCTTAAGCTTAACTGTACCACAACTGTTTATGTGCAGGGTGAGGGTGAAGATGAGTGGGTTGAATACCAGCGACTTCATGGTAATGTAAACAGAATATGGGTAGCCTATGAGGATATTCCCAATAATCTTAAAAATGCTTTTGTTGCGGTCGAAGACAAGCGTTTCTTAAATCATGGCGGAATTGACTGGAAGCGTACATTTAGTGCCTTTGCTAACTATTTCCTGCATTTTTATTCCTCTAATCAAGGTGGTTCTACCATTACTCAGCAGTTGGTTAAAAATCTGACGGGTGATAAAGCACAGACGCCGCAAAGAAAAGTTCGTGAGATAATGCGTGCCCGTTTCCTTGAAACAAATTATTCAAAGGAAACCATTCTTGAGTGTTATCTTAACGTTGTTTCTATGGCTAATAATATTTCGGGTGTTGAGGTGGCTGCTAATTATTATTTCAACAAGTCTATTGATGAACTAACATTGTCTGAATGTGCTTCACTTGCAGGTATTACAAAGAATCCCGAAAAGTACAGACCCGATAAAAATCCAAAGGATAATACCGATAGACGCAATGTTGTCTTAAAGCTGATGTATGAGCAGAAGCTTATTACTTCTGAGGAGTATCAGAGTGCTCTTGATGAGGAACTCAATGTTGTTGCAGACTCTGCCAACATCAAACAGGTTGACATCAATAATTATTTTGTTGATGCTCTTATTACCGAGGTTATTGAAGATTTAAAGAAATTATATAATGTCAGTGATGAAGACGCCTCGGTTATGTTCTATAATGGCGGTTATCAGATTTATTCCACAATGGACCCTGAGATACAGGAAACAATAAATAAGGTATATTACGACTCTGATAAGTACGGACTTAAATCCGGCGGTGAAACGATGCAGGGAGCTATCACCGTAATGGACTATTCGGGACATATTAAGGGAATGGCAGGCGGTATCGGTGAAAAAACCGAGAACAGAGGCTTTAACAGAGCTACTATGGCTATTCGTCAGCCCGGCTCTACTATGAAGCCTATCGCCGCTTATGCTCCTGCTATTGAAAACAATCTTATAACCTATTCGACTGTAGTTAATGATACTAAATATAAATACGGAAGTTGGTCACCTAATAACTGGTATGGAGGACATTGGGGCTATATTACTGCTCATTATGCTCTTGAGAGAAGTGTTAATACTATTCCGGTTTATCTTGTTAATGAGCTTAAGCCTGAAAAATCCTTTAAATTCCTTACCGACAATTTAGGTATAAATACTCTGAAAAGTTCTGATATAAACCTTTCTGCTCTCGGTATGGGCGGTACAGATAATGGTATAACAACTACTCTTTCTGCTGCTGCATTTGCAGTTTTCGGAAATCTCGGTAAATATTATACTCCTACAACATATTACTATATAACAGATATGCACGGAACCGAAATACTTCGTTATAGTGATGTGGGGATACAAGCCATTAGTGAGGATACTGCCTGTGTAATGAACCATATGCTGCAAAATGTTGTATATGGCGCCAATGGTACAGGTGCCTCTGCAAAGGGTTATGTTTCGAATATGAAGGTCTATGCAAAAACAGGAACTTCGAATAGTACTAACGACCTTTGGTTTGTTGGTGGCTCTCCCTATTACGTAACTTCTTGTTGGGCAGGCTACGATAATAACCGTACAATTAATAACTCCTCTATAGCCAAGAGTATGTGGGGAGCTGTTATGAAGCCAATTCATTCCGGCCTTAAAGCTAAGCAGTTTGAAGAAAGCCGTTTCGTAAGTCAGCGTTACTATTGTGCTGAAACAGGATTACTTGCTACTGAAAACTGTACTTCTAAGGCTGTCGGTTACTATAAAAACAGTTATTTGCCCACTTGTTCACTTCATGATGGTAAAATATTAAAGCCTATTTCCGGCACAAGCGAAACACCGTCGGGTGCAAGTGGCGTCGTAAAGGGTAAAGTGAACGGCACAATATCTGTAGGTAGAGAAAGTGAAGATGAGAATACACAGGAAGAAAATGATACACCTGCTGAGGAAACGACTGACCAGGAAGCAACAGACGATGCTGCATAATTAATAGTTTTAATAAGAATAAAAAAGTTCGCGAATATTTTCGCGAACTTTTTTGTTAGTTTTTAAGACTTTGAAGCGGTGCGGGAATCTGTCCGCCTCTGTTTATAAACTTAGCAGGCGAGCCCTTGTTTATTCTCATAACAGGCCCTTCGCCTAAGAGTCCGCCGAAGGAAAGTGAGTCACCTTCTTTTTTATCAATTGCAGGAATAACTCTTACGGCTGTAGTTTTTGAATTAATCATACCAATAGCCGCTTCGTCGGCAATAATTGCAGAAATAACTTCAGGTGTTGTATCGCCTGGAATGTTTATCATATCAAGTCCTACAGAGCATACAGCAGTCATTGCCTCAAGCTTTTCGATGGTTAGAGAACCGCACTGTGCAGCGTGAATCATACCAGCATCCTCAGTAACGGGGATAAAAGCACCAGATAGGCCTCCAACCTTTGAAGAAGCCATTACACCGCCTTTTTTAACCGCATCGTTAAGTAGCGCAAGGGCAGCAGTAGTACCTGCACAGCCACAACACTCAAGTCCCATTTCCTCAAGAATATATGCTACAGAGTCACCGACTGCAGGGGTGGGAGCAAGGGATAAATCAACAATACCAAAGGGTACGCCTAAACGAGTAGAGGCTTCCTTTGCAACAAGCTGTCCCATTCTTGTAATCTTAAATGCAGTACGCTTTATAAGTTCCGCCACCTCGGTAATATTAAGATTTTTTGATTTTGCAAGGGCAGCACGAACAACTCCGGGACCGGAAACTCCTACATTTATAACGCAGTCAGCCTCACCAACGCCGTGAAAAGCACCAGCCATAAACGGATTGTCCTCGGGAGCATTGCAGAACACAACAAGCTTTGCGGCACCGATACAGTTTTTGTCCTTTGTAAGCTCTGCGGCTTTTTTAACGGTTTCACCCATCATTTTTACAGCATCAAGGTTGATACCCGCCTTGGTGGAGCCTATGTTTACAGATGAACATATATGCTCGGTTTTTGCAAGGGCTTCAGGGATGCTTTCAATAAGGATTCTATCGCCTTCGGTAAAGCCCTTTTGAACGAGTGCGGAATAACCGCCAATAAAGTTTACACCTACAGTCTGGGCTGCCTTTTCAAGCGCTAATGCAAACTTAACGGGATTTCTTTCTTCACAGGCACCTACAAGCATTGCAATTGGAGTAACTGAAATTCTTTTATTAATAATGGGAATTCCATACATTTTCTCAATTGCCTCACACTCATGTACAAGCCGCTGTGCCTTTGTGATAATTTTGTTATAAACCTTTTCACAGGCTTTATCAATATCACTATCGATACAGTCAAGAAGGGAAATACCCATTGTAACAGTACGAATATCAAGATTCTCATCCTGTATCATAGTTATGGTTTCAAGAATATCTTTTGTTTCTAACATTACTTACCTCATTATTCGTGTTTGCTTAAATTTTGTGCATAGAGTTAAAAAGGTCTTCATGCATAGCGTGAATCGATAAACCTTTTTCCTCACCGTACTTAGAGATTTTTTCAGAAAATTCACCGAAGTTCACTGTGATTTTAGAAATGTCGCAAATCATAATCATACAGAACATATCTTGTAAAACCGACTGTGACACATCAATAATATTAATGCCATACTCAGCACATTTGCAAGAAATACCTGCAAGTATACCTACACTGTCTTTTCCTATAACCGAAATTACGATTTTCATTTTTACACCTCACCGATTTTTTTAAATAATATAACACAAAACTATTTAAAAGTAAATAAGACTATGCAAAATTATAAATATATGTTAAAATATTTTTGAGGTGACGATTATGTTTAGTGAAACTGCCTATGCAAAGGTTAACCTGTCCTTACTGATTACCGGAAAAAGAGAGGATGGTTATCATCTCTTGGATACTGTTATGCAAACTGTTTCTCTTTACGATACTGTTAAGGTTTCTAAAAACAATTCGGATGAAATAAATGTTTTTTGTGACAATGATCACATTTGCGGTGAAGATAATATCTGTTATAAAGCTGCAGTTTTGTTTTTAGAACGGTCAAAAATCGATAACGGAGTTAATATAGAAATAATCAAAAGAATACCCTTGGCGGCAGGTCTTGGCGGGGGTAGTACCGATGCTGCGGCTGTGTTAAGACTTTTGAATAGGCTTTTTGATGAGCCGTTGTCTTATGATGATTTATGCAAAATCGGTCTTAAACTGGGTGCTGATGTTCCTTTTTGTATTAAAGGCGGTACTGCAAGGGTTAAGGGAATTGGCGAAAAGTTAGAATCAATAAATCCGGCTTTAAATACATATATTGTGCTTATAAAAGAGGGCAATAAGAACTCAACTGCACAAATGTATCGCCAATTTGATTTAAACTGTGAGTTTTCTGATGCTGATATAGTTGATAAAATGTCTTTAAGTCTTGAAAATGGAAATTACAACGATTTTATAAGCACTGTATACAATGATTTTTCTCTTGTTTCGGACTATGAGGGTATCGAAAGAAACCTTAAGGAAGTCGGAGCTGATGCGGTTTCTGTATCGGGTAGCGGACCTACAGTTATGGGTATATTCAAAACAAAAGAAATGGCTGACAATGCGGTGAAAATTCTTTCTAAGAAATATAGCAATGTTTTCAGTGTACAGGGTGTGTGAATAAGATTTTAAAAATCTGTCTATCATAGTCGCGGAGGTAACGCGATTATGAAAAAAATAAATTTAGCTGTTTGTTTAGGACTTGTTTTTGCTATTATACTTAATTTTGCTCGTTTTGACACCTTATGTAATGATCTGCGGCAGAATGTGTTTCGACTGCATATTATAGCTAATTCTGACTCGGTTATTGATCAGGAATTAAAGTTAGCTGTAAGAGATGCTATACTTGATGCTAAGGGTGAAGCTTTTGGTAATTGTGAAAATTTAGAACAGGCTATCAGTTTTGCTGAAGAAAACACTTATGAATTTGAAAGTATAGCCTATGATGTTATTAAGGAATACGGTGCTGATTATTCTGTTAAGGTGAATATAGGAGAAAGCTATTTCTCAAACAGAGTTTATGAAGATTTCACACTTCCGGCAGGTACTTATGAAGCGCTTAACATTACTATTGGTGAGGGGAATGGTAAAAATTGGTGGTGTGTATGCTTTCCTGCGGTGTGTATAGGTGCTTCTGCCGACCTTAGAGAAAGCGTTAGTGAAGACAGTGCTCGAATTGCAGAAGACGGTGCAAGGCTTGAAATTAAATTCAAATCTGTGGAGATTTATGAGGAAATCAAAAAATTCTTTACAAAAACTGAAAATTAATACTTGCAATTTGATTTAAAGTGTGTTAATATACCAATGTTAATGAAATTTCGAAAGAGGTGACACTGAATGAAAGAGGGTATACATCCTGAATACGAAAAAGTCGTAGTTAAGTGTGCGTGTGGTGCGGAGTTTGAAACTCGTTCAACTAAGAAAGATATTCATCTTGATATCTGCTCTAAATGTCATCCGTTCTTTACCGGAAAACAGAAGCTGGTTGATACCGGCGGTCGTGTTGACAAGTTTAGAAAGCGTTACGGCTTATAATTTAATTCCGCAACCATTTAAATGGTTGCGGTTTTCTTTTCATATTAACTTTAAGTGGCGGTGAAGTGTATGCAAGGTTATCTCACAATTGAAAATATTGCTTTTGGTGAATACGAAGAAAAGCGCTCTAAATTTATCGCTACTATAAGACCTGTTGAAAGCGAAGAAGAAGCCTTATCTTTTATTAAGGATATAAAGTCAAAATATTGGGATGCCCGTCACAATGTTTTTGCATACAGATTAAGTAACGGTGATGCCCGTTTTTCTGATGACGGCGAACCTCATTCCACAGCAGGAAAACCCGTACTTGACATAATTAGCGGTAGAAACCTTGTTAATGTATGTGTAGTAGTCACACGGTATTTTGGAGGTATACTCCTTGGCACCGGTGGACTTGTCAGAGCATACAGTGAATCGGCAAAAAATGCCATTGATAATGCACGGATTATTGAAATGGGACTTTTAGGTCTGTTTTCAATACGGTGTGATTATCAGCAATACAATATACTTTTACCGTTTATCGAAAATTTCGGTGGTAATATTACCGACACTGATTTTGGTGCTGATATAACTGTAAAATTTAGTTTGCAAGACGATAAAAAAGCGTCTTTTAATACAAGCCTTACCGACCGATTTTTCGGCAGATTAACTCTTTGTGAAGAGGGGAAAATTTTTGCAAAAATTAAAAATTTAAATTAAAAAAAGGTTTTTTGGAATTTTTTGCGTATATACTAATAGACAGGAGTGAATAGGTATGGATTCTATCCGTAAAAGAATTGAAGAAACAGAACATTTAGTCTTTTGCGATAAAGCCAGTTTTAGCGACAGCAGTAAAGGCAGAAAAATTTTTGAAGAAGAATCAGATATTCGTACCTGTTATCAGAGGGATCGCGATAGAATTATTCACTGCAAAGCCTTTAGAAGACTAAAACACAAAACACAGGTATTTCTTTCTCCTGAGTCTGACCATTACCGTACCCGTCTTACTCATACCTTAGAGGTATCTCAGATAGCCCGAACAATTGCAAGGGCAATGCGACTAAACGAAGACTTAACCGAGGCTATTGCTTTAGGTCACGATTTGGGACATACCCCATTTGGACATGCTGGGGAAAGAGCTCTTAATGAGCTTGCTTCCTTTGAATTTACTCATTATTCTCAGAGCGTCAGAGTTTGTGAAAAATTGGAAAAATCGGGTAAGGGGCTTAACCTTACAGCAGAGGTTCTTGATGGTATTCTTTGTCACACTCGAGGAGTGGAAGCCTCTACTCTTGAGGGACGTATTGTGAAGATTTCTGACAGAATAGCATATATAAATCACGATATTGAGGATGCTGTCAGAGGCGATATAATAAGTACAGAGGATATTCCTCTTAGTATCCGTCAGTTTTTAGGTGATTCTAAAACTGCCAGAATAAATACTCTTGTCAATTCGGTTATTAATTCAAGTATTGATGATATTTATATGGACTCTGAAACGAAAAGGCATTTTGACGAGCTTCACGATTTTCTCTTTGAATATGTATACCGAAATCCAAAGGCTAAATCGGAGGAAAGTAAGGTTTACGGCTTTGTTAAAGGTCTTTATGACTACTATATATCAAATGGTGAGCTTCTTCCAAAAGAATACAAGCTCATTCGTGACACAGAGGGAATTGAGAGGGCTGTTGTAGATTACATAGCGGGTATGACTGACCACTATGCTGTGGTTACTTACGAAAATATTTATATTCCGGGTTCTTGGCGACTGTAAAATAGCTTTAAATATAAAAAGGAGGGAGTTTTATGGCTATACCGCAGGATGTTATTGCGGAAATTAAATACCGTAATGATATTGAGTCTGTTATTTCTCAATATGTCGTTTTAAAGCGTCGCGGTAAAAACCTTATCGGACTTTGTCCGTTCCATAACGAAAAAACTCCTTCGTTTACTTTATATCCCGACAATGGTTCTTTTTACTGTTTCGGTTGTGGTGTTGGCGGAGATGTATTGACCTTTACAGGAATGATTGAACATCTTGACTATGTTGAGTCTATAAAATTTCTTGCCGATAAATCGGGTATAACAATTCCCGAAAATGATTACGAAGATAATTCCTTGCAGAAAATCAAACAGATTATTCTTGAGATAAACCGCGAAAGCGCACGTTTCTTTCATAATTGTCTTATGTCCCCTGAGGGTAAATGGGCACTTGACTATCTTATGGGAAGAGGTCTTTCTATAAGTACAATACGAAAATTTGGTCTTGGATGTGCTCCTGATAATTGGGATTGCCTTTTAAAGCACTTAACTGCAAAAGGCTATAGTGTTGCTGATATGCTCCAGGCTAATGTTATTTCTAAAAGTCAGAAGGGTACATATTTTGACCGATTCAGAAACAGAGTTATGTTTCCTATTATAAATTTACGCGGAAGTGTAATAGCTTTTAGTGGACGAGCACGTCCTGATGATGAAAAGGCGGGGGGCAAATATGTTAATACTCAGGATACCCCTGTCTATAAAAAGGGTGAAAACCTTTACGGATTTAATTTAGCAAAGAACAACTGTGCCGACAGAATTATTCTCGTTGAGGGTAATATGGATGTTATTTCACTGCATCAGTCGGGATTTACTAATACCGTTGCTGCTTTGGGTACAGCTTTTACAGTCGAACAGGGCAAACTTCTAAGTAGATATACAAAAGAGCTTGTTATTTGCCTTGATGCCGATTCTGCAGGACAAAAAGCGGTTCAGAGGGCGTTGGAAACGCTTAAGGATTCAGGTCTGCCAACAAGGGTAGTTGTTATTCCTGACGGAAAAGACCCTGATGAATTTATAAAGAAGAATTCCCCTGAGAAATTTATGGCGCTGCTTGACAGAAGCGAAAGCGATATTGAGTATAAGCTCAGAAAAGCAGGGGAAAATATCGACATTCAAAGCGACACGGGCAAATTGCTGTATTTAAAAGAGGCTGCCCAGATTCTTGCTGATACTGATGATGAGCTTGCTGTCGACCTTTATTCAGGAAGACTTGCTGAAAAATACGGCTTTTCAAAAAATGCGGTTGATTCTGCTATAAAGCGTATAAAAGAGTCTAATGCTAAAAAGAAGGTACGTAAAGAAATAAATGATGCAATTTCTCCGAAGTACAGCAGAAACGATGTAAACCCCGAAAAGCGTTTTAACAAGCGTGCTGCTGCGGCTGAAGAAACTATTATTTCGGTTTTGTTTGCACATCCTGACTTTTTCGGCAGGATTGAAGAGGCGTTACCGCCACAGATGTTTATAACAACCGTTAATCGTCGTATTTATGGGGATATATACGACGCCTTAAAACAGGGATGTGACCTTGATATTTCATTGTTTGGTGCTGACTATACCCCATCTGAACTTGGGTATATAGTTTCGCTTCAAAGTGGTGTTAAGGCTGAAAGAAATGCAGAGCAGCTGCTGTCTGACAGCATTGAAGTGCTAAAGAAAGAAAATCTGCTCAAAAAAACGGATAATGATGATGACGAATCAGATTGGATAAACAGAATGAAAGCCATCATTAAAGATAAAAAGGGAGATTAAGTGGATATGGAAAAAAATAAGAAGGAAAAAAAGGCTATTGAAAATACCGAACAGGAAATTGTGGATAGCGGCTTTGAAAATGATTATAATTCCGATAAGATGGATAAGCTTTCTATTGATGATATAGAAAATGCTCCTGAAAATCTGGAAGAACTTTATGATGAGCCTGTACTTCTTGAGCTTGATTATGATGAGGAACCTACAGATGATGATCTAAAGCTTGAGGAAATGGATCTTGACCAGCTTGATGACAGTACTTCACTTGAGAATATGGCTCTTGATGATCCGGTTAAAGTATATCTTCGTGAAATCGGACGAGTTCCACTTCTTTCCAGTGATGAAGAAATTCAGCTTGCTGTTAAAATATCAGAGGGTGACGAGAAGGCTAAACGTCGTCTTGCTGAGGCTAATCTTCGTCTTGTTGTTAGCATTGCTAAGAAATATGTTGGAAGAGGTATGTACTTTCTTGACCTTATACAAGAAGGTAATGTGGGCCTTATTAAAGCGGTAGATAAGTTTGACTATACTAAAGGCTTTAAGTTTTCAACCTATGCTACGTGGTGGATTCGTCAGGCTATTACCCGTGCAATTGCAGACCAAGCAAGAACTATCCGTATACCTGTTCATATGGTTGAAACTATTAACCGTTTAAAGCGTGTGCAGAGTCAGCTTTTACACGAAAACGGATATGAGCCAAGTGAAGAGATGATTGCCGAAAAGCTTGATATGCCTGTCGAACGTGTAAGGGAAATTATGCGTGTTGCTCAGGAGCCTGTTTCTATGGAAACACCAATAGGACCTGAGGAAGATTCCAGGCTTATGGACTTTATTCGTGACGAGGACGCATTGGCTCCCGATGAGGCAGCACTTAAAACCATTACAAATGAAGATATTGACGGAGTTCTCAAGACACTAACCGAGAGAGAAGAGGCTGTTATCAGACTGCGCTTTGGTCTTAAGGATGGCAGATGCCATACTCTTGAAGAGGTTGGTTCTGAATTTAATGTTACAAGAGAGCGTATTCGTCAGATTGAGGCAAAGGCACTAAGAAAACTGCGTCATCCCGTACGTAGCAATCGTTTTAAAGATAAATAAGGAGAATTTTTATGAATTACCATTATACTCCTGTTGGTGTATGCTCACGTGCTATTGACTTTCAGGTCGAAGACGGTATTGTTACCGATGTTTCCTTTACAGGCGGTTGTAATGGAAATTTGAAGGGTATCAGCTCACTTGTTAAGGGTATGAAAATAGATGATGTTATCGAGCGTCTCGAGGGCATTAAGTGTGGATTTAAAAGCACATCATGTCCTGCTCAATTAGCACAGGCACTTATAGAGTACAAATCACGGAAAGAGGAATAAAGTTGAATTTTGATTCCGATATTAAGATAGTTGGAGATAAGCCTAGCGTTGATGTGAGGCGCAATAAACTTCTTGAAAAAGAAGATGCAATAAAAGAAAATGAACGCAGTGCCGCAAAATATCTCGGCATAAATGTGGCTCAGATTTTTTCAAAGGATGCTACAAATTTTAAATATGAGGATGATGGCGATTATGAAATGATAATCGCCCGTCGTTTGCTGATTTCTTTTACTGCAACCGTTGGTTTTGAACGTTATTGTGCTGATGATACAGATGCGGGAATTGCTCAAAAGGCATTTATAGATTATCTTAAGGATAACAACCCCGAAATTTACAGAACCTCATCTGATACCGGTGCTTTTTCTTTCTATTACTTGGCTTATAGACGAGGAATTGATGTCGAAAGAAGAATAGGACAAACCTTTGCGATGCTTTGTTCCCACGATGGCGACAATGTTTATCAGGAACTCGGCGAAGCCTTGTATTGCTGGTTTTCCTCTGTGGTTAAGGAACAAGCTGAAAAGCTTGGCCTTAATTAATAATAAAAATCCCTCTTATTGCATATCTTGTAAATAAGGGGGACATTTTTATGCCGATAATTTATCTTAGTCCGTCAACACAGGAATTTAACCCTTATGTTGATTTTGGAAATGAAGAATATTATATGAATCTTATTGCAGATGCAATGATACCATATCTTGAAGCCAGTGGCATTGATTATGTAAGAAACACGCCTGATATGAACGCCGCTAGCAGTATAAGAGCATCAAATGCAGGAAATTATAACCTACATTTAGCGCTTCATTCAAATGCATCGGGTGTTGGCAATGAAGGTTCCAGAAGAGGCACAGAGGTATTTTATTATCCACTTAGTGAAAACAGCACAAGAGCGGCTGAAATTATAGCAAATAACTTGAAACTAATATATCCGCTTCCTGAAAATGTTATAACTGTTCCAACAACCACACTTGGTGAGGTGGTAAGAACAAGAGCGCCTGCGGTGCTGATAGAATACGCCTACCACGACAATTATCAGGATGCTCAGTGGATAAGAAACAATATTGATGCTATAGCGCAAAATACTGTCCTGTCACTTGCTGATTATTTTGGAATTCCTTTTAATTTCCCCGAACCTCAGGGCACGGCAACTGTAGTGACGGCACAGGGAGGAAATTTGAATATCAGAGAAAATCCGTCCTTTGATGCGGCAGTGGTTGGAAGCATACCAAATGGTGCAACAGTGACAGTATTTGCTAGTTTGCCGGACTGGTCGCTTATAAGATACGGAGATATTACAGGATACTCGTATTCTGCTTTTTTAAGATAAACCTTGACTTTTTGTAAATATAATACTATAATTTGAAAAAAAGTTTAGGGGTATTAAAAATGGATATTAATAAATGGAAAGAATATGAACAAAAGAAAAAGGAACTTAAAAAACAAAAGCAGCGCAAAATTATTTTTATATGGCTGATTTGGTTTGTTATAGTGAGCGTAGGTTTATTTGCAATTATTTTCCTTAGAGATATGATTGGTTTAGAGATAAGTCTTGTTATTGCTGTTGTGTTTATTGGCTTTTCTGTTGTTATTGCACTTAATAAAACAGGTGAATATATAAAAGCTTTAAAGGAACAGGAAATTTTACTCGAACAAGATGAACCATTTGGAAGATTTAATACATAAAAAAATCCCTGTTATACAGGGATTTTTTTGATTTCTGTAACGGTTAGTGTTTTATCATTAACTGTGAATTTAATGTTATATCCTGCATAGCTCATACCATAAACTCGACTTGCATCACTATGATATGAGGGGCGCGGGTCACCTGAGAGAATTTCGTTAAGAACCATTAGCTTATATTTTGGAAACTCTTTTGATATATCCGATGGAATATATACATCAAGTTTATAATTCTTAGTTATAGATGTGAAACCATCTTTTGCATCTGCTATACAGTCACTATAAGGAATGTATGGCTTTATGTCGTATATGGGAGTTCCGTCAAGCAGGTCGGCACCTGAAACATAAATAACAGGACCTTTATCTGTAATTTCGGTTTTTATAAGTTTTACAACTGTTAGTCCTATTGGGTTAGGACGGAAAGGGGAACGAGAGGCAAATACGCCAACCTTTGTATTACCTCCAAGTCGTGGCGGACGTACGGTGGGTGACCAGTCTTCCTTGTTGCTTTGCGAAAAATTCCATATCAGCCATAAATGAGAAAACTCATCAATACCTCTGAGTGAATCTGCATTTCTATACTGTGACTCAAAAATGATTTGAGAAATACTGCTGTTTAGTCCGCTTTGGCGAGGTATTCCGAATTTGTCGGAAAAATCATTGTGTATGTGTGCAATAATTTTCATTATTTTTCACCGACAAAGCTTTTGATGTAGCGGTTAAGCATAGAAACGGGAAGTCCGACAATATTAAAATAATCACCATAAATTTTTTCTACAAGAAGACTTCCTTTACCTTGAATTCCATAAGCACCCGCCTTGTCGCTACATTCACCTGTGTTAACATATTCTCTAATTTGACAGTCACTCAAATCATAAAACTTAACTTCTGAAATGCAAGAAAAACTAAGAGTTTTGCCGTCCTTTACAATACAGCAGCCTGTAATTACCTTATGGTTTCTTCCGGATAATAATTTAAGCATATTGTACGCATCATTATCGTCTTTTGGTTTTCCAAGAATTATATTATCAATTATTACAGATGTATCGCAGCCGATAACCAAATCGTTTTTATATTCCTTTGCAACAGCAAGTGCCTTTTTACAGGCGAGAAATTCGGGTGCATCCTCGGTATTTACAGCCTGAGGAACGGTTTCGTCAACATCTGCTGAAATAAATTTGACATTTTCATCAATTAATTTTATAAGCTCTCTTCTTCTTGGAGAGGCAGAGGCAAGTATAGTGTTCATATTCTTTCTCCTAAAGTTATTATGATAAAATTATAGCACACAATTTTTATTATTGCAATTTTTCTTTGTTTAATTTATTATTATAGGGAATTATAATGTTGGGAGGTAAAATGTATGAAAATACTTTTTTATGATACAAAGGCTTATGATAAGGAATCCTTTGACGAAAATTTGAAAGAAAAATATAAGGATATTACTATTGACTATCTTGTTGGTGATATTAATGCTAAAACTGCCGCCTTTGCTAAGGGTTATGATGCTGTTTGTGTCTTTGTTGCTTCAAATGTTGACAGTGCCGTTATAAAAATTCTTTCACGATGTAAGGTCAGACTTATTCTATTAAGATGTGCCGGATATAATAATGTTGACCTTAAAGCTGCTGCAAAATACGGCATTACAGTTCTTAGAGTTCCTGCATATTCTCCGGAGGCTGTTGCTGAACATTCTATTGCACTTGCTCTTGCGGTAAATAGAAAAATACACAAGGCGTATATAAAGGTTCGTGAAAATAATTTCAGCCTTGTAGGTCTTACAGGACGTAATCTTTACGGAAAGACTGCAGGAATTATTGGTACCGGTAAAATCGGTGCGTCAATGTGTAGAATTTGCAATGGATTGGGTATGAAGGTAATTGCTGTAGATGCTTTTCCAAACAAAAATCTTGAATTTGTAGAATATACCGATATGGACACGCTTTTGAAAGAAAGTGATTTGATTTCACTTCATTGTCCTTTAACCGAGGAAACCTATCATCTCATTAACAAGGAAAGTATTGCTAAGATGAAGGACGGAGTGCTTTTAATAAATACTTCACGCGGTGCTCTTATTAATACACAGGACCTAATTGGCGGCATCAGGGACAGAAAGTTCTCGGGCGTCGGACTTGATGTTTATGAAGAGGAAAACGAAAATGTCTTTGAAAACAGAGAAGATGATATTCTGGAAACATCAATTACCGCAAGACTCCTATCATTTCCTAATGTAATAGTAACTTCACATCAGGGTTTTCTGACAAATGAGGCTCTTTATGCCATTGCAATAACAACACTTGAAAATGCTTATCAGTTTGAAAGAGGAAATATTATAGACAGTAATATAGTAAAAGAGGAGGCTTAGCCTCCTCTTTTCTATTCGTCAAGATAATGTGTGTTTTTGTCATAAGGAATAGCAACAAATATTCCGAGAACCATAAGAATAAACCACACAATAATAAGCCCGCTCCAACCAATTACACTGACAGCGTTTGCAAATATTGCAGAAGATATAGATGCAGCCATATAGCTTACAAAATCAAGAAAACCTGTCGCGCTTGATACTAGACCTGTACTGCTAAGTCCTGGACAGTATCTGCTCCAAAGCATCGCCGAAGAACCGTTGGCAGAAAAAATAGCAAGGTTTATTAATATTACATTCAGTATTGGTAGTTTAACAAAAATACATGTCAAAAAGCATATAGCGGATAGCGAAAAGCTTAGTACCATTGTTATATCAAGATTTCTGTTTAGTTTTTCGTAAACAATGATAGCTACAAACGAATTTATAGAAGTGAAAAGGGTAGAGATGGTGAAAATAATAGCAGAAGATTCCACCGTAAAATTCAGATACTGTGTGTAATAAGTAGGTAACCAAAAAACAACTGCCGTCCTTACAATCCCTGTAAGAAGGGAAACTAATGTGAATTTGACTATTTTTTTCTGCAACAGAATTTTTATTCTGCCTTTCTTCCTTTTGTAAGTATTATCATTTTTATATGTGATAACACCTTTTTTCTCAAGCAGAGTAAAAATGATAAAGCAGGCAATACCCGACATAATCAAAGTAAGACTTCCGCAAAGAAAAACAAGCGTCCATGAAAAGATTATTGCAACAATTCCTGCTAACGGTGAACCAAGATATGATGCAAAGGCATATCCAACGGAGCAACGTGAAGCGTGGTGAGGCGCGGTGCTTTCTGCTACAAGCTTGGTCATCGGTCCATATATCATAGAAAGAAAATATCCGCAAAGTCCGTAAGATATGTACAATGTGGCATAGTCAGAGCCTTTAAAGCTAAAGAAAATATTAGAAATACCTGCTAACAGCAGACCTACTGACATCATATACTTAGCTTTT
The DNA here is from genome assembly GCA_904501755.1 of Clostridiaceae bacterium. Lineage (GTDB taxonomy): Bacteria > Bacillota > Clostridia > Oscillospirales > Acutalibacteraceae > SIG607. The sequence goes on from CAJGBV010000002.1 coordinate 117,232, forward strand.
ATTTTATCACCGATAATTCCGTTTATTAATTGACCGATAGCATAGGTTATAAAAAATACGGAAGAGAGTGAGCCGATTTGTTCTTCTGTAAGAATTCCTTCAGATATCATTTCTGGGGAAACAACAGAAAGTATATTTCGCACAAAATAAACAAATAAATATGCAAGGGAACAGGTTATGCCAATAGTTAATGCGTTTTTTGCTGAGTTTTTCATTTTTTACCTCTAATCATTATTGATGCTGTGCAGACTGAGAATTTTCTCAAGCTTTATGTTACGTTTGTTATTGTTTTGTTCATTAATATCCTTTACATAGGAGCAAAGAGCATCACATATTAAAAGCTGAGAAAGACGAATTTCGTTGTTTTTATTGTTAATGGTTTTGCTGCTTCCTGAGGTGAGCAAAACTATATCACTTTCGCGGGCAAGAGTGGAAAAGTTGTTTGAGGTTATACTAAGTACCTTAGCACCGCCGTTTTTTGCTAATTCTACTGCATCAAGTATGTCCTTTGTTTGTCCTGATGAAGAAAGAGCAATAACCAAGCTGTCGCTATTAAGCATAGAGGCTGCAACTGCACCCATAAGCGTATCCTCCATGTAGGAAGCGGGAACACCAAGCTGAATTAACTGATAACAAAGGTCACGTGCAACAATACCTGACTGATAAATACCATAGATTTCAACACGCTTTGCACCGAGAATCAGTTTACAAGCATTTTTTAGGTTAGCTTCACTGTTTATGTTAAGTGTGCAATCAAAACCCTCTGCAGTTTTGATTATACGGTTTTTCAGTATTGCTTTCATTGCCGACTTTTTGTCAATCTCGGCACACGACTGCTGTGTATACTTTGACATATCAGCAGCTATTTTTAGTTTTAATTGTGAAAATCCGCTTGTACAGAATTTTTTTGCAAAATTGTTTATACTACCTTGTGAAACCTTGACAGAGTCGGATAACTCACTGATGGAATAATTTGTAAATCGTGAGGGGTTACTAAAAATTTCATCAGCAATTTTTTTCTCTGTTTTAGTGAGATAATCATATCCGCTTTTTATTTCACTGAATATATTTTTCTCCATTGCTTACTCCTTATAAAATGAGAAAATCTCAATTTATCAAAAACCGAAAGTGATTATATCACAGTAGAGCGGTGATGTCAATTATTTTATCTTGTATTTTCTAAAAAATATTATATAATTATAATATATCTCACAAAGGAGGAAAGCGTATGGTTTTAATAATTGCCGAAAAACCAAGTCTTGCACGTAATATTGTTGCGGGAATAGGTATGATGAAAAAGACGGGAAATTATTATGAAGGCAACGGTTATATTGTTACCTGGGCATTTGGTCATCTCTTTTCTCTTTGTGATATAGAAGATTATACCGGTCCTACAAGTAATGGTAGATGGAGTATGGAAAATCTGCCTTGTTTTCCTCAAAGTTTTAATTTTAAGTTAAGAAAAGGGGAAGACGGCAGAGAAGATGAGGGTGTCAAAAAACAGTTTGAACTTATATCGGCACTTTGTAACCGTGAGGATGTAGATGCCATAGTTAATGCAGGGGACGCTGACAGAGAGGGAGAAATCATTATCCGTCTTTGTGTTTCTCACGCTCTTAAGAGTGATAAGAAACTATTAAGACTATGGCTTCCCGACCAGACACCCGAAACTGTTGCTCAGGCTCTTTTGGAAATGAAAGAAGAAAAAGAATATGATAATCTTGCGAACGAAGGTTTTGCAAGAACATATATCGACTGGCTTTACGGTGTTAATCTGACTCGATTTGCTACCCTTAAAACAGGCATGCTCCTTCGTGTAGGCAGGGTCATTGTGCCAATCGTCAAAGCTATTTATGACAGAGATATGGCTATAAGGAATTTTGTGCCCGATATATACTATGCCCCCTACAGCAAGGAGGTAACTGGCGGAGAAGAAATTGAACTGACGTCTAAGAAGAAGTTTGAAAAGACTCAGCTTACTAAGGCGCAGGAATTATGTCAGCTTTATAATAAGGCAGGAGCAGTTGTAACCGATAAGAAATCAAAAAAGGATACGCTCTCGCCGGGTAAGCTTTTCTCCCTTTCAAAGTTGCAAAATGTACTGGGTAAGAAGCTTAAGATGTCAATGGATGAAAGTCTTAAAATTATTCAGGGGCTCTATGAAAAAGGTTATCTTACATATCCAAGAACCAATTCAGAATATCTTGCAACCGCTGAAAAGGATAAAATTTCAAAGATAATTAAGAATATCAGCAATATGGGTTATCCTGTGGTGATGAAGGATAAGAAAACTATTTTTGATGACAGCAAAATTGAATCCCATTCTGCACTTACTCCAACCTATAAAATTCCCAAAAAATCCGATTTAACTGATGATGAATTAAAGGTATATCAGACTGTATTTCGCAGATTTGTAGCTGTGTTTTGCAGCGAAGAGTGTGTTGCACAGAAAACCGAAATTCATATTAAGGTTGGCGAGTACGAGGAGTTTGTATTAAAAGGCACGGTTATTATTGAGCAGGGCTGGACGAAGTATGATGATTATACGGGTAAAGATAAGGTTTTGCCGCCTCTAAATATTGGCGATGCAGTAAATATTAACTTTGTTCCTAAAGAAAAAGAAACCTCACCGCCTAAGCATTATACAATAGAAACCCTTAATCAGTATCTCAAAAACCCCTTCAGAGAAGAAAAGGCAAGTGCTTCTGAAAAGGCCGATGAGGATGATGCCGAAGATTATAAGGCAATGTTTGAGGGTCTTGAACTTGGTACCGAGGCTACCCGTACCGGAATTATTGACAATGCAATAAAAAGTAAGTACATTCAGCTAAAAAAGGATGTATACACAATTTTGCCTGACGGAGAGTATCTTATTGAGTCGCTAACATATATGGGAATTTCAATGGATAAATATAAAACAAGTGTGTTGGGTCAGGCTCTTAAAAAGGTTTTCAGAAATACTATGACCGTAGAGGAAAGTGTTTCTGTTGCGGTTGATGAAATCAGTTCGGTTTTTGTTAAAAAAGAACTTCCCCCCGAAACCGATAACGATAACGGCTTTTATGGCGAATATATCGGTAAATGTCCTCTTTGCAGCGGTGATGTTCTTAAGGGCAGATACGGCTATGGCTGTATGGGTTATAAAGACGGCTGTAAATTCCGTATAAACGGTATTATCTGTAAGAGGGTTATATCCGTAAGCAATGCAAAAATGCTTCTTGAAAAAGGAAAATCAAGCGAAATTCAGGGCTTTGTTTCTAAAGCAGGAAAGCAGTTTAATGCAAGGCTTCGTCTGGTTGACGGAAAAATTGAATTTAACTTTTAGAAAGGAATAGCTTATGAACATTAAAAGGGCTAAGGATATGAGTGGGCAAAAAAAGAAAAGTGCAATAATCTATAATTGCCTTATTGTGTTTTTTTGCTGTGTATTTCTTATATGTGCATATATGTTAATTTCGTATTTCTGGCAGGAATGGAGAAACGAAAGTCAGAACAGTGATATAGCTAGTGATGTTATAATACTACCCGATGAAACTCAGGCGGATGAAACTGCGTCCGATACCTCATCTGTTGCTGAACAGGGATATAGATTTGCGCCTATTCCCGAAAGCATTGATTTCAATAAACTTAAAAATAAAAATGAGGATGTCGTAGGTTGGCTGTTTAATCAGAACGGAGTTGTTAATTATCCCATTCTTCAGGGGGATGACAATGACTATTATCTAACCCACACAATTAATAAGAAGAAAAATGTAAACGGCTCAATATTTATGGACTATAGAAACAGCTCTGATTATACTGACAGCATTACCATGATTTACGGTCATAATATGAAGAATGGTACTATGTTTGCTACCATCCGTCGTTACAGAAATCAGTCATATTATGAGGCATATCCTTCTTTTTATCTTTATACAGAGCAAGGTAATTTCAGGCTTGATGTCTTTTCTGCATATCAGACTACCGTTTATGATACTGTATTTTCTACAAGCTGTAATGTTGAAGATAAATCACAGCTTATTTCACACGCTTTTTCTAAATCTGCAATAAAAGCAGATGTTTCTGTTGGGAATGATGATAACATTATTATACTTTCTACCTGTACAGGCAGAGATGACGATGCTAGATTTGCTGTGCTTTGCAAAATTGTTTCCATAGAAAACAGTTAAATTACTGTTGCTTTTTTATGGTAGTTATGGTAAGATATAGGTTGTTTATGTGAAAGGGGTATTATGATGTACAAAAAAGTATCCACTAATCTTAATTTCGTCGAAGAAGAAAAGAAAATAGAAAAATTCTGGCGTGACGAAAAAATCTTTGAAAAGAGTATAGAGGCACGTGCAAAGGGTGAACCTTATGTATTTTATGACGGTCCTCCTACTGCTAATGGTAAGCCTCATATCGGTCACGTTTTAACACGTGTTATCAAGGATATGATTCCCAGATACCGCACTATGAAGGGTTATATGGTACCAAGAAAAGCCGGTTGGGACACTCATGGTCTGCCTGTTGAATTAGAGGTTGAAAAAAAGCTCGGTCTTGACGGAAAAGAGCAGATTGAAAAATATGGTCTTTCCGATTTTATCTCTCACTGTAAAGAAAGTGTCTGGCAGTATAAGGGTATGTGGGAGGATTTCTCCCAAACTGTTGGCTTCTGGGCTGATATGGATAATCCTTATGTTACTTATCACAATGATTTTATTGAATCAGAATGGTGGGCTCTAAAGGAAATATATAACAAAAACCTTCTTTATAAAGGCTTTAAAATTGTTCCTTACTGTCCCCGTTGCGGAACACCCCTTTCTTCCCACGAGGTTGCTCAGGGTTATAAAGCTGTAAAAGAGAGAAGTGCTGTAGTTCGCTTTAAGGTTATTGGTGAAGATGCGTTCTTCCTTGCCTGGACAACTACTCCTTGGACTCTTCCTTCCAATGTTGCACTTTGTGTAAACCCGGAGGATACTTATATTAAGGCATGTGCTGCTGACGGTAATGTTTATTATATGGCACAGGCTCTTGCAGATAAGGTTCTTGGTAAACTTGCTACTGAGGATACTCCTGCATATACAGTTCTTGAAACAATGAAAGGTATCGACCTTGAGGGCAGAGAATACGAGCCACTGTTTGACTGTGCCGCCGTTGTTGCTGCAAAGCAGAAGAAAAAAGGACATTTCATCACCTGTGACAGTTATGTTACTATGTCTGACGGTACAGGTATCGTTCATATAGCTCCTGCATTCGGTGAGGATGATGCTAAGGTTGGCAGAAAATATGACCTTCCTTTCGTTCAGTTTGTTGACGGAAAAGGTAATATGACAGAGGAAACTCCATTTGCAGGTCTGTTTGTTAAGGATGCAGACCCCAAGGTTCTTGTTGATCTTGAAAACAGAGGACTTCTTTTCGATGCTCCAAAGTTTGAGCATGATTATCCGTTCTGTTGGAGATGTGATACACCTCTTATCTACTATGCAAGAGAATCCTGGTTTATAAAAATGACAGAGGTAAGGGATGACCTCATTAGAAATAATAACACAATTAACTGGATACCCGAAAGCATCGGTAAGGGACGTTTTGGCGACTGGCTTGAAAATGTTCAGGACTGGGGACTTTCCCGTAATCGTTACTGGGGTACACCTCTCAATATCTGGGAATGTCATTGCGGTCACAGACACGCTATAGGCAGTATTGCTGAGCTTAAGGAAATGAGTGATAACTGTCCTGATGATATTGAACTTCACCGTCCTTTTGTTGATGCAGTAACTATTAAGTGCCCTGAGTGTGGTGGAGAAATGAAGCGTGTTCCTGAGGTAATTGACTGTTGGTTTGACTCAGGTGCAATGCCATTTGCTCAGCATCATTATCCTTTTGAAAATAAAGAACTTTTCGAGGCTCAGTTCCCTGCAAACTTTATTTCTGAGGCTGTTGACCAGACGAGAGGTTGGTTCTATTCGCTTCTTGCTATTTCAACCCTGCTTTTCAATAAAGCACCTTATAAGAATGTTATAGTTCTCGGTCACGTTCAGGATGAGCACGGACAGAAAATGAGTAAATCAAAGGGTAATGCAGTAGACCCATTTGAAGCTCTTGAAACATACGGTGCAGATGCTGTGCGCTGGTATTTCTATACAAACTCAGCTCCTTGGCTTCCTAACCGTTTCTATGGTAAGGCTGTAACCGAGGGACAAAGAAAGTTTATGGGAACTCTTTGGAATACCTATGCTTTCTATGTTCTTTATGCTGATATTGATAAATTTGACCCCACAAAGCATAACCTTGCTGACTGTAAATTATCTGTTATGGATAAGTGGCTTATGTCACGTATGAATTCTATGGTTAAGGCAGTGGACGAAAATCTCTATAATTACAGAATTCCTGAGGCAGCACGTGCACTTGAAAGCTTTGTTGACCAGCTTAGTAACTGGTATGTAAGACGCGGCAGAGAGCGTTACTGGGTACAGGGTATGCCTGAGGATAAAATTGCAGCATATATGACCCTTTATACAGCTCTTGTTACTACCGCAAAGGCTGCTGCTCCTATGATTCCGTTTATGTCTGAAAATATTTATCAGAATATAGTCAGAGGTCTTGACAACTCTGCTCCTGAGAGTATTCATCTTTGTGATTTCCCCGCAGTTGATGAGAGTGCAATTGATGAAAAGCTTGAAGCAGATATGGAGGCTGTGCTTAATATTGTTGTTCTCGGCCGTGCCGCAAGAAATGGTGCTAACCTTAAGAACCGTCAGCCACTTTCTGTTATGTATGTTAAGTGCGATACTGAGCTTAGCGATGAGGCTACTAAGATTATCGAAGAAGAGCTTAATATCAAGACTGTAAGCTTTGTCAAGGATACAGGCGACCTTGTAAGCTATGCCTTTAAGCCACAACTCAGAACTGTAGGTCCTAAGTATGGCAAACAGCTTGGTGATATTAGAAATGCTCTTAGCACACTTGACGGAACTAAGGCTTATGCAGAACTTAAAGAAAACGGAAAGCTTATGTTTGAATTTGCAAGCGGTTTAGTTGAGCTTAATGAAGAAGACCTTCTTATAGAAACAACACAGAAGGAAGGATTGTTCACTCTTTCCGATAACGGTATCACAGTTGCTCTTGACACTGTACTTACCGATGAGCTTATTGAAGAAGGTTTTGTAAGAGAGATTACAAGTAAGATTCAGACAATGCGTAAAGAAGCAGGTTTTGAGGTAACCGACCATATCGCTGTGTTTATGCAGGGAAATGAAAGAATTGCTGATATAACCGAGAAAAATGCTCTTGAAATTTCTACTGATACTCTTGCTGATGAATTTGATTTTGATTCAATGGATGGGTTTAGTAAAGAGTGGGAACTTAATGGTGAAAAGGTAACTATCGGCGTTAAAAAAATATAACTAAAAGCAGGTCGCAAGACCTGCTTTTGTCTTAATTTAGTATTGACTTTTCTATTTATATGCTATATAATATCAAAGTCGCAATCGAGGCGTGGCTCAGTTTGGTAGAGCGCTGCGTTCGGGACGCAGAGGTCGCAGGTTCAAATCCTGTCGCCTCGACCAAAAAAACAAAGCACTTCTTTGGAAGTGCTTTGTTTTTTGTGTTTATGGCCGCAGGGTACAACCTCGTTAGATCGATAGGTCAACATCATTGTCCGTTTACTTTATTATAATCAGGTAATACTATTTTAAAATGGAGGGGTAATATGGATATTTTAAAGGTTATCTTCACTTCGGTTTTGTCGGCTGCGGCGTTATTTGTGATTGCAAAGATTTTAGGTCACAAACAGATGTCTCAACTTGATTTTTTTGATTATATTACCGGTATCACCATTGGTTCAATAGCGGCTGAATTAGCCACTGAATTAGAGGAACCTATAAAACCGCTTATTGCTATGATAGTTTACGGTGTAATAGCAGCAGGATTATCGTATATAACAAGAAAGTTGCCCAGACTTAGAAAATTTGTTAATGGCACACCCACCATTATTATGAACGGCGGGAAAATTTACCGTAAGAATATGAAGAAGGCTAAAATGGATTTAAGTGAGTTTATGGTTATGTGCCGTCAGGAAGGGTATTTCAATTTAAATGATATTCAGACGGCAATTTTTGAATATAACGGCAGACTTACTGTGTTACCTAAGGCTACCAAAAGACCGATTAATCCAAATGATTTGAATATAATTCCACCTATAGATGCAATAAGCACAGAGGTTATAATGGATGGTAGAATTTTAGAGGAAAATTTAAAGAGGCTCGGCCTTGATAAAAATTGGCTAAGTAATGAGCTTAAGTGTCAGGGATATAAAAATGAAAGGGAAATACTTCTGAGTGTTTGTGACGATAATCGTCAGCTTACAATTTTTAGTAACGAATAGTCTTATATTACTAAAAATATATTTTGTTCTTTAATTATTTTAGATTGTGTGCTATAATAAATAAAATATATTTATGGCGGTGAAGTTATGTTTGCCAAAGTCAGCAGTGTTGGTCTTTTTGGTATGAACTCATATATAGTAGAGGTGGAGGCTGATGTATCCAGAGGCCTTCCTTGCTTTGATATTGTTGGTCTGCCAGATGCAGCAGTAAAAGAGGCAAGAGACCGCGTGCGTTCAGCTATTAAAAATTGCGGATTTAAATTTCCTAATGGTCATATAACTGTTAATCTTGCTCCTGCAGACCTTAAAAAAGGTGGCTCTCATTATGATTTGCCTATTACAATTGCGCTTTTATTGGCTTCAAATCAGATTGATGTGGCTACACAGAATAAAGTATTTATTGGTGAATTGTCCCTTGATGGAAAATTGAGGTCGGTAAACGGTGCTCTTGCTATGGCCATTACCGCCCATGACGAAAAATACTCTGATGTATTTTTACCACAGGAAAACTCTAAGGAAGCAAGTGTTATTGACGGAATTAATATATATGGTGCCGCTTCCCTGAGAGATGTATTGTTGCACCTTAATAATGTTCAGTTAATAAACAAAACCGAGCCAGATACAATCAGCGATGAAAATTTGTATGATGTGCTTGATTTTTGTGATGTAAGAGGACAGGCTAAGGCGAAAAGAGCTATAGAGGTGGCTGCTGCGGGTGGCCATAATCTGCTCCTCATTGGTCCTCCCGGGTCGGGCAAGAGTATGCTTGCAAAACGTATACCTACTATTTTGCCCGAAATGACCTTTGAAGAATCTATTGAAACCACAAAGATACATTCTATAGCAGGTGTGCTTGATAATAAAAAGCCTTTGATAACCAAACGACCATTCAGGTCTCCGCATCATACGATTTCTGCATTTGGTCTGACTGGCGGTGGCACTGTGCCTCGTCCCGGAGAGATTTCACTTGCTCATAACGGCGTACTCTTTCTTGACGAGCTTCCTGAGTTTGGTAGAACCACTATGGAGGGACTTCGTCAGCCGCTTGAGGATGGCAAGGTGACTATATCCCGAGTTGCAGGAAGTCTTACATATCCAAGCTCAATAATGCTTGTTGCAGCTATGAACCCCTGTCCCTGCGGATTTTTCGGACATCCCACAAGAAACTGTACCTGCAGCGAAAATTTAGTTAGAAAATATCTTAACAGAATTTCGGGACCTATGCTTGACAGAATGGATTTACATATAGAGGTTCCGCCTGTTGATTTTAATTCACTTAATTCAAAGGTAAAGGAAGAAACCTCAGCTCAGATAAGAGCAAGAGTTAATGCTGCCCGTAAAATACAGACCGAGCGTTACAAAGGTACGGGGATTACCTGTAATGCTCGTCTTACAACATCTATGCTAAAGGAATTTTGTGTAATGACAGAGGATGCCTCCGAGATTCTTAAATCTGCTTTTGATAATCTGGGTATGTCAGCAAGAGCTTATGACAGAATTCTAAAGGTTGCACGTACTATAGCTGACCTTGATGAAAAAGAAAAAATAGAGATGCTTCATATAGCTCAGGCTATTCAGTTCAGAAGCCTTGACAGAAAATACTGGGGAACTGAGGAGTAGCGATTATGAAATACAATACTATAATTGTTGGCGGCGGAGCTTCGGGAATGTGTGCCGCAATTCTTATTAAACGTCAGCTCAAAGATGCTCGTGTTCTTATTATTGAAGCGCTTGACAGGGTTTGCAAAAAGCTTATAGTTACAGGCAACGGCAGATGCAATATAACAAATAAATTTTTACAGTTTTCATCATATCATTCCGAGGTAGACGATTTTTGTCATAACGCACTTTCAAAGTATGGTTATAATTTCACTGAAGAATTTTTTGAAAGCATTGGCATACCTTTTTTCGAGGGTGATAATGGGAAAATGTATCCATTCAGCCTACAAGCTTCTTCGGTTGTGGATGCACTGCGTCTTGAGGTTAGTCGTCTTAATATAAATATTATCAGTGGTGTTAAAGCAGAGAAAATTATTTGTGAAAATAATGAATATACTATCACCTGCAACGATGGTGAATTTAGCGGTGAAAATGTTATTATTGCTACCGGCGGTATTGCCGGAGGTGATAAATTAGGCTCATTCGGTTCGGGTTTTAATATTCTCCAAAAGCTCGGTTATAAGCTTGTTAAACCTACTGCCTCTATTGTACAATTGGTTACCGATACTAAACCCATATCTGCATTAAACGGTATAAAAATTGATGCTCAAGTTACTTCCTATGCTGACGATAAAAAGATTCGCAGTGAGAGGGGAGAGCTACTGTTTACGAAATTTGGTATTTCAGGCCCACCTGTACTTCAGATTTCAAGATTTGCAGAAAAACTAAGTGGCACAAAAACCGTTAAAATTAATATGCTTCCTGATTTTAGCTATAATGAAGTTGTTGATATGCTCATTAACAGAAGAAATCTGTTGCGTGACAGAACAACAGAGCATTTCTTTGTGGGTTTGTTTCCTAAAATGGTTGGGCATACCATTCTTAAACAGTGTGATATTAAGCTGACCTATCCGGTGTGCGATTTGACCGACAAAGATATGAGAAGTCTTGCCGAGTGTATATGTAAATTTACTCTGGCTGTCTATGGCACTAACGGAATCAAAAATGCTCAGGTTACCGCAGGGGGTATTTCTACAAAGGACTTTTCCGATTTTACTATGGAATCCACAAAACATAAAGGACTTTATGCTATTGGTGAGGTGCTTGATGTCGACGGTGACTGCGGCGGATATAATTTGCAATGGGCATGGTCAAGTGCCGCATGTGCAGCAGAAGGGATAGCTGATAAATACAAATGATAATAATACAAAACGTTTTTTTACCTCTTGATACCGATTTTAACGATGTTTCGACAATAGTGTCATCAGTTCTGAAAATCGACAGAAATAATATTATTTTTTCTCAGCTTTACAAAAAATCAGTTGATGCACGAAATAAAAATAATGTTTGCTTTTGTTGTTCATTTACCGCAAACTTAGAAAGTTCCATTGAAAAGAAACTTGTTAAACGGAAAAATGTTGATTATTTCAGAAAAGAAAAATATAATTGGCAGATAAACTGTAATAATAAAAAGCGTCCTGTTGTTGTTGGTTTTGGACCCGCGGGTATGTTTGCGGCTTTACTTCTTGCACGTTCAGGAATGAAGCCTCTTGTTCTGGAGCGTGGAAGTGATGTGGATACACGAACAAAGAAGATCAAGGATTTTTTTGAAAATGGTATTCTTGATCCTGACTCCAACATTCAATTCGGAGAGGGCGGTGCAGGTACTTTTTCAGACGGAAAACTTAACACAGGAATTAAAAATAACCGATGCCGTGCCGTTATTGAAGCATTTTATGAATTTGGTGCAAATGAAGATATTTTATATGACGCAAAACCACATATTGGTACAGATATTCTCTGCAAAATAGTAAAAAATTTCAGAAATGAGATAATTAAACTTGGCGGTCAGGTTTGCTTTGATACCAAGGTTACTGACTTGATTTTTGATGATAAAGGTATAAGTGGTGTTATTGCTGATGGAGAGGTTATAACAGCAGAGAGCGTTATTCTTTGCACAGGTCATTCTGCAAGAGATATATTTTCTCTGTTAAAGGATAAAAATGTTGCATTGCAGCGCAAACCTTTTGCAATGGGTGTTAGAATTGAACATCTTCAAAAAGATATAAATTCTGCTCTTTACGGCGATTTTTCCGAGCATCCTGCTTTATCTGCCGCACCTTATAAATTAGCGGTACATCTTGATAATAAGAGAGGTCTTTATACGTTTTGCATGTGTCCCGGCGGTGAGGTTGTAAACGCATCGAGTGAGCCTGACGGAATTGCTGTTAATGGTATGAGCTATAATGCAAGAAACGGCAAGAATGCTAATAGTGCGCTTCTTGTAGGTGTTTCTCCCGAAGATTTGAACGGCGATGATGTTCTCGAGGGATGCCGTCTTCAGTTAGAAATAGAGAAAAAGGCTTATAATATCGCAAAAGGTAAGGTTCCTATTACTACCGTAGGCCATTTTATTTACGGCGAAGAAGCTAAGTTTGGCAAAGTATTACCTACTGTAAAGCCTGAAACGGTATTTACTGATTTTAGTCTTATACTCCCTGAATTTATTTGTGATACTTTGAAGAAGGGAATACCTCTTCTTGATAAAAAATTAAAAGGATTTGCTGATAAAGAAGCAATACTTATTGCCCCCGAAACACGAAGTTCATCACCTGTTCGTATTTTAAGAAATGAAAAATGTGAATGTGTAAGCATAAAGGGCTTATTTCCTTGTGGCGAAGGTGCCGGTTATGCCGGCGGAATTGTATCTGCGGCGGTTGATGGACTTTTGTGCGCTGAAGAGCTTATAAAATCTATTGTATAAAATAATACAAAATAATTCATTCAAACGGTGCTTTTATTGTATTTTGTTCCAAATTGTGCTGTATGACAAAAAAATAACAAAAAGGTCTTGAAAAATTGCTAACTTTAGGATAGAATAGTAAAGGCAAAACTTGAAAAAATTTTAGGAGGTTTTTCTAATGGTTAAAGTTGCTATTAATGGTTTTGGCCGTATCGGCCGTCTGGCTTTCAGACAAATGTTCGGTGCAGAAGGTTATGAAGTTGTTGCTATTAACGACCTCACCAGCCCTGCAATGCTTGCTCATCTTCTTAAGTATGACTCTGCACAGGGTAGATATGCTCTTGCTGATACTGTAGTTGCTGGCGAAGACAGCATTACTGTTGATGGTAAGGTTATCAAAATTTATGCTGAAAAAGATGCTGCTAATCTTCCTTGGGGTGAAATCGGCGTTGATGTTGTTCTCGAGTGTACCGGTTTCTACTGCTCAAAAGAAAAGTCACAGGCTCATATTGATGCCGGTGCTAAGAAGGTTGTTATTTCTGCTCCTGCAGGTAAAGATCTTCCTACTATCGTTTACAGCGTAAACGAAGATACTCTTACTGCTGAAGATAAGATTATCTCTGCTGCATCCTGCACAACTAACTGTCTTGCTCCTATGGCTGACACTCTTAACAAGTATGCTCCTATTCAGAGTGGTATCATGA
>CAJGBV010000003.1 GCA_904501755.1 Clostridiaceae bacterium
AATCATCGAAGAAATCGGTGGCGGCGTTCCCAATGGCAAGAAGTTTAAAGCAGCCCAGACAGGCGGTCCTTCCGGTGGATGTATCCCTGCAAGTCTTATGGATACCGAGGTTGACTACGATAACCTTACTGCTATCGGCTGTATGATGGGTTCAGGTGGACTTATCGTTATGGATGAGGATACCTGTATGGTTGATATGGCTAAGTTCTTCCTTGAGTTTACCGTTGATGAGTCCTGTGGTAAGTGTACTCCTTGCCGTGTTGGTACAAAGCGTCTTCTTGAAATGCTCGATAAGATTACTGAGGGCAAGGGAACTCTTGAAGATATAGACAAGCTTGAAGAGCTCTGTAACTACATTAAACAGAACTCTCTCTGCGGTCTTGGTCAGACTGCTCCTAACCCTGTACTTGCAACTCTTAACTTCTTCAGAGATGAGTATATTGCTCACGTTGTTGATAAGAAGTGTCCTGCAGGTGTATGTAAGAATCTTCTTGTATTTGACATTGACAAAGATAAGTGTATCGGTTGTGGTATGTGTGCTAAGCAGTGCCCTGCTGACGCTATTACCAGAACAGATTATGTAGCACCCGGTCATAAACTCGCTTCTTTCGTTATTGATACCGATAAGTGTGTTAAATGCGGTGCTTGTATTGGTAGCTGTAAGTTTAAAGCTATCTCTAAGATATAAGAAAGGAGCCTAATTATAATGGAAATGCTTAATGTAAAAGTAAACGGTATTGCCGTTAGTGTGCCGAAAGGCTCCACTATTCTTGAGGCTGCCAGAATTGCAGGAGTAGAAATTCCTACACTCTGCTTTATGAAAGAGAAAAACGAAATCGGTGCATGCCGTATCTGTGTTGTTGAGGCTACAGGCGCCAGAGGTCTTGTTGCTGCCTGTGTTCATCCCTGTTCTGAGGGTATGGAAATTCAGACAAACACCGAAAAGGTTCAGAAGGCTCGTAAGACTACTCTTGAACTTATCCTTTCTACCCACGACAAGCGTTGTCTTTCTTGCTCACGTTCTACCAACTGCGAGCTTCAGAAGCTTTGTCTTGAATATGGCGTAGATGGCGGTGCTTTTGAAGGCTTCCGTCCTGTTTATGACCTTGATGTTTCTTCTCCTCATCTCGTGAGAGATAACAACAAATGTATCCTTTGCCGTCGCTGTGTAGCTGTTTGTGAAGAGCAGTATGTAAGCGTTATCGGTGCTAACGACCGTGGTATTGATACCTCTATCGGTTGTGCTTTCAAGAAAGACCTTAATGATGTTCCTTGTATCTCCTGCGGTCAGTGTACTGCTGTATGTCCTACTGCTGCTCTTACTGAGAAGGATGATACTGCTCCTATTTGGGAAGCTATTAATAATCCTGAGAAGCACGTTGTTGTTCAGGTTGCTCCTGCTATCCGTGCTACCCTTGGTGAAGCATTCGGTATGCCTATCGGCACCAATGTTGAGGGTAAAATGGTTGCTGCTCTCAGACGACTTGGTTTTGATAAGGTGTTCGACACTAACTTCGGCGCTGACCTTACTATCGTTGAAGAAGCTAATGAGCTTGTTGAAAGAATCAAGAACGGAGGAGTTCTTCCTATGATTACCTCCTGTTCACCAGGATGGGTTAAGTTCTGTGAGTACTTCTATCCCAATATGATTGACCATCTCTCAAGCTGTAAATCTCCTCAGCAGATGACAGGTGCTATGATTAAAACCTATTACGCTGAGAAGTTTGGTCTTGACCCACACAACATTGTTGTTGTATCTGTAATGCCTTGTACAGCTAAGAAGTTCGAAATCGGCAGAGATGATGAAAATGCTGCTGGTCTTCCTGATGTTGATGTTGCTATCACCACAAGAGAGCTTGCACGTATGATTCAGAGAGCAGGTCTTAACTTTACTGCACTTCCTGATGAAACCTTCGATAATCCCCTTGGTGATACCGCTACAGGTGCTGCTGTTATCTTCGGTGCTACCGGTGGTGTTATGGAAGCTGCTGTAAGAACTGCTAACGACTGGCTTACAGGCAAGGACAACGCTGTTGTTGCTCTTGAGGCTGTTCGTGGTACTGAGGGTCTTAAGGAGGCTACTGTTAATCTTGGCGGTACCGAGCTTAAGGTTGCTGTTGCAAGTGGTGCTAAGGCTGCTAAAGAGGTTATGGATAAGATTAAAGCAGGCAACCCTGACGGTTGGACCTTTATTGAAATTATGGGATGCCCCGGTGGTTGTGTAAACGGCGGCGGTCAGCCTATTCAGCCTCAGTATATTCGTGATACTGTTGACCTTAAGGCAGTTCGTGCAAAGGCTCTCTATTCACAGGATGAAGCTATGACTCTCAGAAAGTCACACGAGTCTCCTATTATTAAGGAACTTTACGGTGAAGGCAAGTGGTTTGAGTCCTACGGATGCCATAAGGCACACGAAGCTCTCCACACAACCTACACCGCAAGAAAGAAATATAATTATTAATTTCTTAACAAAAACGCCCCGACCGTTTGGTCGGGGCTTATTTTTTATAAATATAAAATTATTCGTCTGCGATTTGTCTTCCCATTAATACACCCATAACAGAAGCCATCATTAGACCTCTTGTCCAACCGCTTGAATCACCAAGACAGTGAAGTCCTTTAATACTTGTGTTAAGGCTTTCGTCCATTTTGATGCGATTGCTATAGAATTTAAGCTCAGGTGCATAAAGCAGAGTTTCGGTAGAAGCAAAGCCGGGAACAACATGGTCAAGAGCCTGAATAAAGTTAATGATATTTGTCATAGCTCTGTAGGGGATAGCGGCGGTAATGTCACCTGCAACGGCATCGGGAAGAGTGGGCTTGATATTAGAGTGTGATAGCTCTTTCTGCCAGGTACGCTTGCCATCAAGTATATCACCGAAACGCTGTACAAGAATGTGACCGTTCGCAAGCATATTAGCAAGTTCGCCAACCTTTTGCGCATAGGCAATGGGTTGATTGAATGGTATTCTGAAGTTGTGGGAAACAAGAATTGCAAGGTTGGTGTTGTTGGATTTAAGTTCCTTATATGAATGTCCATTTACAACCGCAAGGTCATTGTCGTAGTTTTCCTGACTTACAAAACCACCCGGGTTCTGACAGAAGGTACGAACCTTGTTTTTAAATGGACTGGGATAGCCGATAAGCTTTGACTCGTAAAGTACCTCGTTGACCTTTTCCATAACCTCGTTTCTTACTTCAACACGAACACCTATATCAACAGTACCGGGTTCATGAGCAATGTTATGCTCAGCACACTGATTTTCAAGCCATTCAGCACCTCGTCTGCCTGTGGCAACAATAACCTTTTGGGCACTGATATTAAAGCTTTCCTTACCATCAGCACTGCTGATTACAGCTCCAACACAGGTGTCATTTTCTAAAATAAGGTTTGAACATTCATATCCGAACATCATTTCAACACCGTTATTTAATAGATACTGTTCGATCGAGTAATAAATATCCTGTGCTTTTTCGGTTCCGAGGTGACGGATAGGACAGTCGACAAGACGGAGTCCGGCCTGAATAGCTCTTTTTCTGATTTCCTTGACTTCTTCAGGGTTACTGATTCCTTCAATATGGGTATCGGCACCAAACTCAAGATAGATACTGTCGGTATAGTTAATAAGGTCCTGAGCAACATCTTCACCGATAAGCTCTGGTAACTGACCGCCAACCTCAGGACTTAAGGAAAGCTTTCCGTCAGAGAATGCACCTGCGCCTGAAAAACCTGTTGTAATATGACAGTAGGGCTTACAGTTTACACATACCTTTGTTTTGTTTTTGGGACAGCGACGATTTTCAATAGCGGGACCTTTTTCAACAATCATAACACTCTTATTACTGCCTTTTTTTATAAGTTCAAGAGCAGTAAAAATACCTGCAGGGCCTGCACCGATTATAAGTACATCTTTGTTCATTGCCTTTCACCTCATAAAAAAGCATTCCGAATCAGTAATAACACTGAAAAGGAATGCTAATTTGTTATTACAATTTATTATAATGTATATTTTTGTTTTTGTCAATGGTTGAAAATTTATAAAAAAGTTGTATAATTTACAAAGGTGATAAAAATGCTTGGTGTTATTGTAAATACTCTTACTGTGCTTATAGGAAGCAGTATAGGTCTTCTATTTAAAAAAGGTATAAATGAAAAATTCAGTAGTGCTGTTATGGTAGCAATAGGGGCTTGTACTCTGTACATAGGTATTGATGGACTTAGTAGCGGTGATAATGTTCTTATAACCATAATTTCAATGGTGATAGGAGCTGTTATAGGTACACTTATTGATATTGATAGGCAAATTAACAAGGTGGGTGACTACTTTAAAAATAAATTCAAAAGCTCTGGCTCTACCTTTACACAGGGCTTTGTTACAGGCTCACTTCTCTTTTGTGTAGGAGCTATGACGATTACAGGCTCACTGGCTTCAGGTATTACAGGGGATAATTCCACTATTTATGCAAAAAGTCTTTTAGATCTTGTTTCTTCTATGATGCTATCAAGCGCTCTTGGTGTTGGTGTAATGGCGGCAAGCATCTTTGTTTTCATATTTCAGTCAGCTCTTGTGTTACTGTCAGGCTATATAGCACCTTTTTTAAGTAGTGGAGTAATAGGAGAAATTACCTGTGTGGGTTCAGTTATTGTACTTTTGCTGGGACTTAACATTATCGGTATCGGCAAATTTAAAGTGGCAAATTTTCTTCCTGCTATACTTTTTTCTCCTTTTGTATACTATCTTTTTGAATTTTTTAAAGGCAGTTTTTAAGACTGCCTTTTCAATTATTATAAAATTGTAAATTTACAACCAATTTATTGAAAATTAGGTAAAATTTTGATAAAATTATTTTAATATGAAAGGAAGGATTGTATGAGATTCTGGTTTAAATATATCAAGCCGTATATTGCTAATTTTATTCTGGGACCCATCTGTATGATAGTTGAGGTTATCGGCGAGGTTGTTATGCCTTTTCTGCTGTCACGAATTATTAATATGGCAGAGGCAGGCACTCTGACCGTTAATAATAGTATCGGTATCGGTATTGTTATGATTATGGTTGCTCTTCTTATGATGGCAGGAGGAGTGGGTGGCTCTTATTTCGGTGCAAAGGCTTCGGTTTATTTTGCAAGTGATGTAAGAAAAGATATTTACAAAAAAATTCAGAGTTTTTCCTTTACAAGTATTGATAAATTCTCAACAGGCTCCCTTGTTACAAGAACCACAAATGATGTAACTCAGCTTCAGAATTTCGTTAATATGCTGCTCCGTATGGCACTCAGAAGCCCAGGTATGCTTATCGGTGCTCTTATAATGGCTATATCGCTCAATCCGAGCCTTGCTACCGTTTTTGCCGTTTCCATTCCGCTTATGATAGTGGCAATAGGAATAATTATATCAATCGGCTTTCCACGTTTTCAAAAAATGCAGAATAGGATAGATGAGCTTAATAACACTGTTCAGGAAAATATTTCTAATCAAAGGGTGGTTAAATCCTTTGTGCGAGAAAATAGTGAAATAGAAAGGTTCAGGGTAACAAATCAGCGGTTAAAGAAGGCTGGTATGTCGGCTATGAAGGCTGTTATATTTATGCAGCCTATGAATACTCTTTTTATGAACCTTACTATTGTAGTTGTAATATGGTTCGGCAGTAAAATGGCACTTGGCGGTAGTATGCCTGTAGGTGACCTTTCCGCCTTTGTTACCTACGTTACACAGATTCTCTTTTCACTTATGATGATTACTATGCTACTGCTGACTTCCTCAAGAGCATTAGCTTCAGCCAAGAGAATTAAAGAGGTTTTGAACGAGGAAACCGATATTACTGATAGTTCTGCAAAGTACCCCGAAAAAAGAATCGAGCAGGGTGAAATTGAATTTAAAAATGTTAGTTTCCGTTATTATAAAAACAGTACAGATAAGGTGCTTGACTGTATTAATTTTAAAATAAAGGCAGGTAGTACTGTTGGTATTATTGGTTCTACAGGCTGTGGAAAAACCACCCTTGTTTCCCTTATTCCTCGACTTTATGATACCGATGAGGGAGCTGTGCTTATAGACGGCATTGATGTTAAGGACTATAGCCTTTATAATCTGAGAGAGGATGTAGGTATGGTACTGCAGAAGAATGTTCTCTTTTCAGGTACTATTGAGGATAATCTACGTTGGGGCGATATGAATGCAACTGACGAGGAGATTGTTAAATCAGCAGAATATGCGCAGGCACACAGATTTGTAAGTGGTTTTATAAATGGCTATGATACGGTTCTTTCGGAGGGCGGTAACACTGTATCGGGTGGACAAAAACAAAGACTGTGTATTGCAAGAGCTCTTCTTAAAAAGCCTAAGATATTAATTCTTGATGATTCTACGAGTGCAGTTGATACCGCAACCGAATCTATGATAAGAAAAGCGTTTAATGATGAGCTTAAAGGTACTACCAAGCTTATAATCGCACAGCGTATTTCCTCTGTAAGAGAAGCCGATATGATAGTTGTTATGAATGAAGGTTCCGTTACTGGTATCGGTGACCATAGCTTCCTTATGGAAAATAATGAGGAATACAGGGAAATCTATCAGTCACAAACAGGAGAAAAGGAGTGAGAATATGACAAGAAATCTTGAAAAACTGAAAAAACAGTATACTGCTGTTTCTCATGGTACATCTCTTCGTGGCAGAGGTCCTCATGGTGGCAGGGCAAAGGGAAAGCCTAAAGATGTAGGTAAAACGATTAAGCGGCTGCTTTCTTATGTTGGAAAATACAAAATACTTCTTGTGTTTGTTGCTTTTTCAATGTTGCTTTCTGCTGTAGCTTCTCTTATTGGCTCGTACCTTTTAGCACCTATTATAAACCGCATTACCCTTGAGCTTTTTCCAAATGCTCAGTTTAATATGAGTAGCTTTGAGGCTCTTGCCGATTCGGTTATTATTAGAATTATTGGAGAAAATTCGGGTGTTACAACCTATATTATTACTGCTCTTATAATTTTAGTTTGTGTATATCTTATAGGAGTAATTGCTACCTATACTCAGACACGACTTATGATGACAATTTCCCAAAGCTCAGTTGAAAAAATAAGAAATGATTTGTTTTCTAAAATGCAGAGTCTTCCTGTAAGATATTTTGATTCTCATCCTACAGGCGAGATTATGAGCCGTTTTACCAATGATGTTGACAATATTGATGTAATGCTTAATAACTCTCTTGTATCTGTGTTCTCGGGAATTATAACACTAGTCGGCACCTTTACATTTATGATTTCTACAAATTGGATATTAACACTTATAACCATTTTATTCGTTCCTGTATTTGCTAAACTTGCAGGTTTAATAGGAAAAACAAGCTCTAAATATTATTCATCGCAGCAGGCATCTTTAGGTGCTGTTAATGGATATATCGAAGAAACCGTAAACGGACAAAAGGTTATTAAGGTGTTTAATCACGAGGCCGACTGTGTTGAGGAATTTTCTCTTCTTAACAGGGAACTTAGAGAAAAGCAGTTCAAGGCTCAGTTCTTTGGTGGAATTATGGGACCTATTATGGGTAATACAAGTCAGATTTCCTATGGTGTTACTGTTGCAGTCGGTGGTGTACTTATGGTGCTGTCAGGATTTACACCGGGTGCGCTTACTGTGTTTGCAGGTTATTCCCGTCAGTTTGCAATGCCAATTAATAATATTTCAATGCAAATGTCAACTGTTTTTGCCGCCCTTGCAGGAGCTGAGAGGGTATTTGGTGTTATGGACCTTGAGGGTGAAAATGTAGGCAGCGGTAAAAATGTTAAGAGTGAAATAAAGGGCGAGGTTGTATTTGAAAATGTAAGCTTCGGATACAATCCTGATAAAGAGGTGCTGTCCGATATTTCTCTTTATGCAAGGCAGGGACAGAAGATTGCTTTTGTCGGCTCAACAGGTGCAGGTAAGACCACAATAACAAATCTTCTTAACCGCTTTTATGATACAGAAGTTGGTAAAATTACAATTGACGGAATTGATATTAAAGATTATGACAAAGACTTCCTTCGTTCCAATATAGCTATGGTGCTTCAGGATACACACTTGTTTACAGGGACAGTAATGGACAATATTCGTTACGGCAGACCTGAGGCAAATGATGAAGAGGTTATAAATGCGGCAAAAATGGCTTCGGCGCATTCTTTTATTATGCGACTTGAAAATGGCTATGATACCATAATTGAGGGTGATGGCTCTAATTTATCTCAGGGACAGCGACAACTATTAAATATTGCAAGAGCAGCACTTTCTAAGGCTCCTATTTTAGTGCTTGATGAAGCTACAAGCTCTGTTGATACACGAACAGAAAGACATATTGAACATGGTATGGACAGAATTATGAAGAACAGAACCACCTTTGTAATTGCCCACAGACTGTCTACTGTAAGAAATTCAAATGCTATTATGGTGTTGGAAAAGGGCAAGATTATTGAACGAGGAAATCATGAAGAACTCCTTAGTCAAAAAGGTGTGTATTATAAGCTGTATACTGGTGCAATCGAACTTGATTAGTTGACAACCTTTTTCTTTTATGATATAATTTTATAAGATTATCCATTAAATAAAAACTAAGGGGTTAATTTTGTGAATAATTTAAACAAGTATGTGAAAATGACAGGACTTATAATCGTTGATATGGTTATAGTTTTCTTCTCTTATGTATTTTCACTGTATTTGCGTTTTTCTTCAATCAAGGATTTTAACGATTCCGAAATGCTTTCTAAGCTTTTGTTAGCTTTACCCTTCATTCTTGCGATTTATATAATCGTCTTTGCTGTAATGAATTTCTATCGTACTATCTGGAATTATGCCGGTGTTATGGAAATTGCAAAGATTGCTTTATCCTCCTTTATTGCTACACTTATTACATTTTTTGTTTTGTTTATCTACTCGCTTTATATGGGTAAGCTTGATTCTCAACTTGCTGTTTTTCCCGAAAGTGTTTATATTTGTATACCATTTTTTGTAACTTGTTTTATTGTTGCTGAAAGATTTGCCATTAAATTACTTATCCGCAACAGTAATAAAAAATACAAAAGAACAAGAAGCGAAATTCAGGGTAGAATAATGATTATTGGTGCAGGCGAGGCTGCTGCTATGCTTATCAATAATATGAAAAACAGTGATTATTATAAGCCATCGTATGTCTGTCTTGTTGATGATGATATAAATAAACGAGGTATGATGGTTCACGGCTACTCAGTTTTGGGTGGCAGAGAATCTATTATCCCTGTGGCAGAAAGAGAAAACATTGAACTTATAATTTTTTGCATTCCTTCATGTCCTGCTGAGGAGAAGTCAAAAATACTTAAAATCTGTCAGAAAACAAAGTGTAGACTTAAAATTCTTCCCCCCATTTATCAACTTAGCAGTGCCGATGAAATTTCACCAAAAAATGTGCGTAATGTTGAGATTGAGGACCTTCTTGGAAGAACTCCCATAAAGCTCGAATTGGACAGTATTTCAGGATATATAAAGGATAAAACCGTTCTTGTAACGGGTGGTGGCGGTTCTATTGGTAGTGAACTTTGCCGTCAAATTGCTGTTAATAAACCTAAGAAGCTTATTATATTCGACATTTACGAAAATAATGCTTATGATATTCAGAACGAACTGAAGAAAAGCTTTGAGGGACTCGACCTGACTGTGCTTATTGGATCTGTGAGAGATACAAGAAGACTTGACCATGTTTTTGAAAAATATCATCCTGATATTGTTTATCATGCAGCGGCGCATAAGCATGTACCTTTAATGGAGGATTCACCCTGTGAGGCCGTTAAAAATAATGTGTTCGGTACCCTTAAAACTGTAAGAGCGGCTGATAAATACGGTGTTGAAAGATTTGTGCTTATTTCCACTGACAAGGCTGTAAATCCCACTAATATTATGGGTGCTAGCAAGCGTATGTGTGAAATGGTTGTACAGGCTTATAACAAAATAAGCAAAACAAATTATGTAGCTGTTCGCTTTGGAAATGTCTTGGGTAGTAACGGAAGTGTTGTGCCTCTTTTTAAACGTCAAATTGAACAGGGCGGCCCTGTTACCGTTACCGACCCCGGAATAATAAGATATTTTATGACCATTCCCGAGGCTGTTTCTCTTGTGCTTCAGGCAGGCGGTGAAGCTAATGGGGGAGAAATTTTCGTTCTCGATATGGGTGAACCTGTTAAAATTGTTGATTTAGCGGAGAATTTGATAAGACTTTCCGGTTATGAACCGTATGTTGACATTGATATTAAGTTTACAGGACTAAGACCCGGTGAAAAGCGATTTGAAGAGCTTTTGATGAGTGAAGAGGGACTGACTAAAACCGACAATGAGCTTATCTACATCGGCAAACCTATTGATTTTGATGAAAAAGGATTTTTAGACTCCCTTGATTCGTATAAAGATGAGATTTACTCGGATAGTGATGAAATTAGAGAATGGGTAATGAGATTTGTACCCACATATCACAAACCGGAATAAAACACACCCTTCGGGGTGTCTTTTATTTGTTGATAATAATTTGTCCTACAGTATATTTATAATTTAAAAATATCTTGACAACACTGCTTAAAAATATTATAATATTTTCGTTGTATGCGGATGTGGCGGAATTGGCAGACGCGTTAGATTCAGGTTCTAATGGTAGTAATACTGTGTGGGTTCAAGTCCCGTCATCCGCACCAGAAAAAACGGCAAGTTTCGACTTGTCGTTTTTTCATCAATAAGAATTCTTATATGATATAATTTATCGGTATATTGGAGGTGAAAGCGTTGAAAACTTTGCTTAAATATTTAAAGCCTTATTATGTAAGGATGTTATGTGGATTTCTTATAAAGGTTACGGGAACGGTATCGGAATTATTTTTGCCGTATATACTTACACATATTTTACATACTGTTATTTTAAGTCAAAATGTCTTCGACATTGTCTTCTGGGGACTGCTTATGATTTTATGTGCTGGTATTGCATGTATTTGTAATATTATTGCTAACAGAATGGCTGCCTCGGTTTCAAGAGATTATGCTCAAAAGATAAGACATGACCTGTTTAACAAAACCTTAAGGCTTTCTGCCCGTCAGACCGATAGCTTTACTGTTGCTTCACTTGAATCAAGAATTACCAATGACACATACAATATTCATCACTTTGTTGGTATGATGCAAAGAATGGGGGTCAGAGCTCCTATTATGCTTATTGGCGGTATTACCATTACTATGATAATGGACAGCTTTCTGTCCCTTGTTATGCTTGTTTCAATGCCTTTGCTTTTTATTGCTGTTTATCTTGTTTCAAAAAACGGTATTCCTCTTTATGCCAAGGTGCAAACTGCTGTTGACTCAATGGTAAGGGTTGTAAGAGAGGATGCTCAGGGTATAAGAGTTATAAAGGCACTATCTAAGGATAAATACGAACATTCAAGATTTAACAAAGTAAATAATACCCTTGTTAAAAGGGAAAAGACCGCAGGTATAGTTATGGGTAGTGTTCATCCCATTATGAACCTGTTTATGAATATGGGTATTGTATGTGTTATTGCGCTCAGTGCCTCAAGAGTAACAAATAGACTTTCAAATCCTGAAACAGTTATTGCCTTTATGCAATATTTTACACAGATTTCTATGTCTATGATGGTTATGTCAAGAATGTTTACAATGGCAAGTAAATGTATGGCATCGGCAAACAGAATAGAAGAAGTGCTTATCTGTGAGGATACTCTTATAGAAAAATCAAAGTCGGATTTTCCTGATAATGAGGTTGAAAATGCCATTGAATTTTCAAATGTCAGCTTTTCGTATCAGGGACAAAAGAATGACCTTGAGAATATCAGCTTTACACTTAAAAAGGGTGAGTCGCTGGGTATTATCGGAGCAACAGGAAGTGGTAAATCTACTCTTATAAAGCTTTTGCTTCGTTTTTATGATGTTGATAAGGGAAATGTGTATATAAACGGTGAGGATATAAGAACCATAAACAGAGAAAAACTTTATTCCTTGTTCGGTACTGTTATGCAGAATGATTTTATATATAATGACACCATTATGGAAAATATCCGTTTTGGTAGAGAAATATCTGATGAAGATATATACAAGGCATCAAAAATTGCTCAGGCTGACAGCTTTATTAATGATTTTTCCGATGGATATAGCAGAATTCTCTCACAAAAGGGTACCAATGTTTCGGGTGGACAAAAACAGAGAATTCTTATTTCAAGAGCATTGGCAGCTAACCCATCTATATTGGTGCTTGACGACAGTTCTTCGGCTCTTGACTATAAAACCGAAGCAGCGCTGAGAAAAGCGCTCAGAGAAAATCTTTCTGATACTGTTTTCGTAAATGTAGCTCAGAGGGTAAGTGCCGTTAAGGACTGTGACCTAATCTTAGTTCTTGACGAAGGCAGAATTATCGGCAAGGGTACGCACGAATTTCTTATGCTTTCCTGCAGTGAGTACAAACAGATTAATGATTCTCAGTCGGGAGGTGCTTTTGTTGAATAAGAAAATAAAGTTTAGCATCTTCATAAGACTTATTAATTATGTACTGAAATCTTGGCCATTGTTTATTTTGGCGGTTATTATGACCTTGCTTTCAAATCAGCTTGCTCTTCTTGGCCCTAAATATTCGGGTGATGCAATTGATGCTATTGCCCTTGACAGTGGTGTGAATTTTGCGGTAGTTACCGATAGTGTAATAAAAATGCTCGTTTGTTATATACTCTCGGCTGCGCTTTCCTATCTGCTGTCTATCGTTATGATTAACATAAGCCAAAAGGTTGTTTACACAATGAGAAAACAGCTTTTTGAAAAGCTTACCTCACTTCCTATAGGTTATTTTGATACCACTGCCACAGGTGACATAATAAGCAGAATTTCTTATGATATAGATACAGTTAATGCCTCTCTTTCGCACGATTTGGTTCAGGTAATGACAAGCCTTTATACAGTTATAGGCTCTCTTGTGTTTATGTGGAATATTTCAAAACCTATGATTATAATCTTCGTTATCACCGTACCTATTTCGATTCTCTTTACAAAGTACCGTTCAAAAAAGGTAAGACCTCATTTTCAGCTTCGTTCAAAGAAACTTGGTGAGCTGAACGGCTATGCAGAGGAAATGCTGTCGGGAGGTAGAACCATACAGGTTTATCACAGAGAAAATGAAATTGGTTCACGCTTTGATAAACGAAACGACGAAGCTATGAAGGCATACTTTAAGGCGGAATACTATGCTTCTGCAATGGGGCCTTCGGTTAATTTTATTAACAATCTTTCGATTTCTCTGGTTATGATACTGGGTGGAATTCTTTTTATGTATTCTTCTACAGGTGTAGTACGGTCAGGCTCTCTTTTCTTTATTACCCTTGGCGGTGTGGCTCAGTTCGTTCAGTATTCAAGAAAATTTGCAGGGCCTATCAATGAGTTTGCAAACATTCTTCACGAATTTCAGTCTGCTTTTTCTGCTGCTGAGAGGGTGTTCCGTATTATTGATGAAAATCCCGAAAAGCCTGACGGACAGGATGCCCTTTCGTTGTGTGAGGTTAATGGAGAGGTTGAGCTTATTGACGTTTCATTTGGATATGATAACAGCAGGGAAATTCTTCATTCAATAAACTTTAAGGCTAAAAAAGGTCAGACAGTTGCGATTGTGGGTCCCACGGGTGCGGGTAAAACTACAGTTATTAATCTTTTAATGCGTTTTTATGATGTGAAAAATGGACGTATTACGGTTGACGGCATTTCTAATGACTCAATAAAACGTGAAGATTTGAGAAAAGCTTATACTATGGTGCTTCAGGACACCTGGCTGTTTCACGGTACTGTTTTTGAAAATGTTGCCTATGGTAAGGAAAATGCAACGCTTGACGAGGTTATATCTGCCTGTAAGGCGGCAAGAATTCATTATTATATTGAGCATTTGCCCGACGGCTACAATACTGTTTTATCTGATGACGGCGTTAATATTTCAAAGGGACAAAAGCAGTTAATTACAATTGCAAGAGCAATGCTTTCTGATGCTCCTATGCTTATTCTTGACGAGGCAACCTCTAATGTCGACTCTCGTACCGAAATACAAATTCAGGAGGCTCTTTCTTCTCTTATGAAGGGCAGAACCTGTTTTGTTATTGCTCACCGACTCTCTACCATAAAAAATGCCGATAACATAATCGTTATCGACAAGGGGGAAATTATTGAACAGGGAAATCATAGTGAGCTTTTGAGTCTTGGAGGCTTTTACAGTAAACTATATAATTCTCAGTATGATTAAAAGGTGGTAAATATGATAGCTAAAGACAATTCATTTGAGCTCGAAACTCTTATTGTTGTTTTGCAATAATTTAAGCCCCTACTTTATGAGTAAGGGGCTTTGTTTATGCATGATATAGTTTTTTGGTCTGATATTTTGGCTCACAGGTAAGATTAATTCCGAGTTTTCTGAATACCTGTTCATCAACACCCGAAAGAATAACAGAGGAATGTGCCTCAAGACCTCTTAAATTCTTGACCTGTGCCATTGCTTTTTGTGCATTTTCATCGGTGGCCGCACAAATTGATAGAGCTACAAGAACTTCGTCTGTATGAAGACGTGGGTTGTGGTTGCCCAGGGCTGTAGTCTTCATAACTTGTATAGGCTCAATAATGGTGGGGGAGAGAAGCTTTACTTCATCATCAATACCCGCAAGTTCTTTTAATACGTTAAGCAATAAAGAGGAAGAAGCACCAAGCAGTGAAGAGGTTTTGCCCGTGATAATTCTTCCGTCCTCAAGCTCAATAGCTGTAACCGGACTGCCTGTCTGCTCAGCCTTTTTATTGGCGGCTTCTACAACCTTGCGGTCCTTAACAGAAATACCAACCTGATTCATAAGCAGTTCGATCTTGGAAACCTCTTCGTGCTCACCCATACCTTGTCTGAGCGAACATAGAGCTGAATAGTAACGACGGATAATTTCCTGATTAGCGGCTTTTCTGCAAACCTCGTCATCACAGATGGCACAGCCAACCATATTAACGCCCATATCGGTAGGGCTTTTATAAACAGACTCACCCAGAATCTCTTTAAGCATAGCTCTTACAACAGGGAAGATTTCGATGTCACGGTTATAGTTGATTGCTGTTTTTCCATAGGCTTCAAGGTGGAATGGGTCAATCATATTAACATCATTAAGGTCGGCAGTGGCTGCCTCGTAAGCAACGTTAACAGGGTGCTTTAAAGGTATGTTCCAAATAGGGAAGGTTTCGAATTTAGCATAGCCTGCCTTAATTCCACGTTTATTTTCGTGATAAAGCTGAGAAAGGCAGGTTGCCATTTTACCACTGCAGGGACCCGGTCCTGTAACTACAACAAGCTTTCTTGTGGTTTCGATATAATCGTTTTTGCCAAAGCCATGCTCGCTTGTGATAAGGGGGATATTAGCAGGGTAATCGGGGATAGGATAATGTCTATACACCTTTATACCCAGGTTTTTTAGACGTTTTTCAAAGGCAATAGCAAGGGGCTGTCCTGTGTAGAAGGTGATGACTACACTGCCGACGTAAAGTCCAATGCCACGAAAGGCGTCAATAAGACGAAGAGTGTCAAGGTCATAGGTGATACCAAGGTCGCCTCTTCTTTTGTTCTTCTCAATAGCATCAGCGTTAATAGCAATAACGATTTCAGCATCTTCCTTAAGACTAAGTAGCATTTTAACCTTTGAATCAGGTTCAAAGCCGGGAAGAACACGGGAAGCGTGGAAGTCGTCAAAGAGTTTGCCACCAAACTCCATATAAAGCTTATCGCCGAACATTTTTATTCTATCTCGGATATTCTGAGATTGAAGACGTATATATTCTTGGTTGTCAAACCCCTTTTTAGCCATTTTTTTCACCTTTTCGTTTTTTGTAATCAATAAAAACAGTATATCAAATATCAGCGGTTGTTTCAAGTATAATTTAATCAAAAAAATCGGATAATTCGGTTAAATATTTATCTTGGTCTTTAAGAAAAGAAAGACCATGACCTGCACCATCTATAAGTACAAGCTTTTTCCTGGACGCAGTTTCCTTGTAGCACAGCTCACTCATATAGTGCGGTACGAAGTCATCACCTGTTCCGTGAAAATATATAATTGGGACTGTAGCATTTTTGACAGCCTCATCGCTTTTGCTCTTATCGATGTTGAAGTGACCGAAAAGAAGAGCGCCAAGCCTTACAAACTGATAAGAAGGAAATACAGGAAGCTTCATTTCCTTTATGGTCTTTTTAATAATAGCCTGGGCAGAAGAAAAACCACAGTCTGCAAGAACACCGATAACATTTTTAGGCAGGTCTTCTTTTGTTGCCAAAAGAACGGTGGAAGCGCCCATAGAAATGCCTGTAAGAATAATTTTAGTGTTCTCTCCGAAATGGTTTATAATGAAATCAATCCAGTCAAGACAGTCCCTGACTTCATTGACACCAAAGGTGATAATATGTCCCTCACTGTCACCACAGGCTCTCATATCCACTATAAAAGCATTTCTGCCCAGTGAAAAGCAACGCTGAACTCCGCCACATAAATCCCGTTGTGCATTACCTCTGTATCCGTGAAGCATAAGCTCAATGGGAGCACCTTTTTCACATTCATAATATCTTGCAGTGAGGTTTAGTCCGTCAAAGCTTTTGATTGTAAAAATTTCCTTTTCGCTGCCTTTTATTTCCTTCATCCATTTTATCATTATATCCCTATATGGCTCATAAATTTTACCGTCAGGTATACTGTATTCTTCGTAAACTTCCTTTCGGTCGGTATAAAAAGCCACTCTGAAGCACAGATAGGAAATAACTGTCACTATTAAAAGAAGTGAAATAGCAATTAATAATATTATCATAATACAACACCATAAAAATTATATCATCATTGATTAAAAACTGCAATATATTGTTGAATTATGAAGAAAATTATTGTATAATTGATAAGAGGTGGTTTTGTGAATAAAGAGGTAAATTATAAGAATAAAAAACGCTATAATACCGCTAAATATCCTATAAGACAGCCTGTTTTTATTGTCTGGCTTATTTGGTTGTTGTCTAAAATAATGCTTATAGGTAAAAAATATAAGATTGAAAAAATCAATATGGAGGGACTTAAACCTCCCTATATGCTTCTTAGTAACCATATGTATTTTATCGACTTTGAGTTATGTGCTATGGGAACGTTTCCGCACAGAGTCAATAATGTTGTGAGCATCGACGGCTATTACAGACGGCCTTGGCTTATGGAACTGATAGGTGCTATTTGTACCCGTAAATTTACTATGGATTTACACCTTATCAAATCAATAGGCAGGGTGCTAAAAAAGGGTGATATTCTTTCTATGTACCCCGAGGCAAGATACTCGCCCTGCGGAACGCTCTCTTATATTCCCGAATCCCTTGGTAAGCTAATTAAGCTTAACAAGGTGCCTGTTGTTGCCGTTGTTCATCACGGTAATTATTTACATTCACCTTTCTGGAACTTCAGGAAAAAGAGAAAAGTTCCTTTCTATACCACCTTTACAAAGATTTTAACACCTGAACAGATAAAGAATATGTCGGTTGAGGAAATAAATGAAACTGTAAAAAAGGCTTTGTGGTATGATGATTATAAATATCAGAAGGATAACGGTATACTTATAAAAGAGGATTTCAGAGCTGAAGGTCTTCATAAAATTTTATATCAGTGTCCTCACTGTAAGGCTGAATCCAAAATGGACTCAAAGGGAACAGAAATTTTCTGTACTCAGTGTAACAAGCGTTGGCAGCTTAATGAAGACGGTACCATTTCTGCCGTAAACGGTGAAACCGAGTTTTCTCATATTCCCGACTGGTTTGAGTGGGAAAGACAGCAGGTTAAACAGCAAATTGCAGATGGAACCTACAGCTTTTCTGATGAGGTAGAGGTTTACTCAATGCCTCGTTGTTGGCGTTTTATAAAATTGGGTAAAGCAAGGCTGACACACGACGCTCAAAACGGTTTTGTTCTTGAGGGTAACTACCGAAATGAAGATTACAGAATTCAGAGAACACCGCTACAGACTAACAGTCTTCATATTGAATATGATTACTGTTATATAAAGCCGTTTGACTGTGTGGATATTTCCACAGAAAATGATTCGTTTTACTGCTATCCAAAATCACAAAATGTAGTAACAAAGCTTGCCTTTGCTACCGAAGAAATATACAAAATAAGCTTAAATGAGAAGGTAAACAAATGATTGCAAACTATCATACCCATACGTTTCGTTGCGGTCATGCAAGCGGAACTGAGGAAGAATATATAAAAAGAGCTATTGAAGGTGGTATTAAAATAATGGGCTTTGCCGATCATGCACCCGCTGTCCTTTATGACGGATATAAACTTGGTTGGCGTGTTCAGGTTGAGGAAGCAAAGGATTATTTCGATACCATAAAGGCTCTTCGTGAAAAGTATAAAAATCAGATAGAAATTCATATTGGCTTTGAGATGGAATACTATCCCGAATATTTTGATAAAATGTATAAACTTGTTAAGGAAATGGGTGCTGAGTATCTAATCCTCGGCCAGCATTTTATTGATGAAGTGGGCGGTATTCCTCACTCTGCTTTGGGAGAGCATAATGAGGAGCATCTTGTCAAATATACAGACCTTGTTATAGAGGGTATGAAAACAGGAAAATTCCTTTATATAGCACATCCCGATATGCTGAAGTATTCGGGAGATATGGATTTATACAGAAGTGAGACAAGAAGAATTTGTCAGGCTTCAAAAGAACTTGATGTACCTCTCGAAATAAATCTCTTGGGAATTCATTCTAAACGCCATTATCCTAATGAAGAATTTTTGAAAATTGCAGGTGAAGTTGGCTGTAAGATGATTTACGGACTTGATGCTCACGAAGCTATCAGAGCGTATGATGAAGAGTCACTTAAAAAAGCAGAGGAACTGGTTAATAAGTACGGTATAAATCTGATTGATAGTATTGAAATAAACTAAACTAAAATCCTGCTTTATAGCAGGATTTTTTTAGGCTATAATGCATTAGCGAGTACTGTTGTCGTATGATAAAGCTTCTCAGTATTGCTTCAGGTAAAACTACCGCCGAACAGGAAGCTGAGGCGGGCAGTATTCCTTATTCTCAGTACATTAAGCAAAAAGAATCTGAGCAAAACAAAAACACCGCTGAAAATGACGGTGTTGAGGTAGAAAATTTAGTAGAGATTTCTGTAGAAGAAAAAATACTCAATATTTTTGGTATAACTAAATTGAATGACACGTTGCACGTCCAAAAGAAAGTGCTTGAAACCTTAGAACATGACGGCTTCTGGGAAAATGAAGAAAATAGCACAACTGTGGTTAATGATGATAGTGAAATGAAAATTGTAATAAATGAAAGTGGTATTGAAGAAACCATCAGCTACAAACATTTCACAAAGTTACCGAAAGATTTAAAAATCAAAAAGCTTATAACAGTTATGTTTTTACCACAGATTATTCAGAAAGGCGTGGTTATATCTGATGATGTTGAAAATTATCACGATAAAAACAGTTCGATTAAATATACGTACATTGACTGTATAGTTGAAATTGATGGAGAACCTTCTGTTGTTACTGTGGCGATTCGAAAATCTCCTCAAAAAAATAAATTTTGGGTTCATCAGGTGGATATAAATAAAAATGTCGGAAGCACGCCTACTGGAACTTCTGAGAGTTCTAAAACAGGCTATCTTACTTCCGACAACACTGTTATTATATCTTCTGATGATATTGTTGTCAACAAAAATATATCAGATGATATGTTCACCGATTCCTTCAGTGATGAAAAACGTGCAAAGAAACGCGAAAGGGGTGAAACTCTTGCCGAGAAATTAGGGCTTAAGCTTAGCTGGAGCAGTGAAGTGACAGAAGGTAAGTATAATCCTAAAACCCGTGAAGTTACTTTAAACCCGAATCTCACTGCCGGCAGAATATATATGTTTATCTTTAAACACGAATTCGTTCACGACCTTGAGAACCGCAAGGGATATAAAAGCTTCAAAAACTATTTATTTAATAGCAGTAAAACCTTTGTCGATTACTGTGAAACTGAATTATTAAATAAATACGGCATACAGGAAAGCGGTAAAAATGCTGTTGCTGTTCTTACGGGTAAGGTATATGATGCCTGGACAACCTCTGAGGAGCTTAGCGAAAATGAAAAAGCCGCCTTCGATAACGAAGCGGCAGAACGCGAAATCGTTTGTAATTATGTAGCTGACCGACTCCTCGGCGGTTTGCGTGAAGGCGGCGACTATGAACAGGAAAGCTATGATGCACTTGTTGAGCTTGCTGATACTCACCGTAATATCTTCCAGCGTTTTGTTGACTGGGTAAAAGATATTATAAATATGATTAAAGGTGAACCCACCTTTAATGATATGGCGGACGAGCTTCAGTATCTTAATGAAAGACTCGCTAAGGTGTATGATTCGAGGATAAATTTTCAAAATATGACAGAATTTGGATTTAAACATAATATTTCGAAAAATGTCGACAACGTAAGTTTTAAAGAAGATAGATACTTCCAATCATTAGTTAATAGATGGCAAACTTTAACTCACGGTGCTTTTGTTAAGGTAGGCAAAATAAATGAAAACCATCCGCTAGTAAAAGTAGGAATGCCAAGTGGAGAGCTGCGATATGATGTAAGTAAACTTAAAAAGAATATGAGTGACCACTCCGACTATTTGGATAAAAAACTGCTTCTTGCTATACCTGAAATTATTGCAGAGCCGATAGCGATAACTCAATATTCACAAAGTAATACAGTGAGTGTTTTTGGAAATTGCTTTGTTGGAAAATCTCCTATGATGGTTGGCATAACTATATCTAAAGATAGAGCGGGCAATGATATAACCAAAGTGCGTACATATAATGCGCGAAGGGATGTAGCAAACCTAATATCAGATGAATCGATTTTATATCTGTGCGAAAACAAAAAAAGAACCCAAAAATGGTTTCAAGCCTGTGGGATACAAGTCCCTTTAGGGGAAACCAAATTTGGATTCATACGTAGTATAACACAAAGTTTCGAAAAAATCAAGGATAATTCTGATATTAGCAATTCTCATTCTATTGCTGCACCGATTAATGAGGAAACTAAGGCTAATAATCGTAAGAAAAATGCTGATGCTTTTAAAAAACGCTAAGTTGGAAAATTATTTTAAGAGGATAAGCAAATTGCTTCGCAATGGATAAAAAATAAGACGGTCTTTTGACCGTCTTATTTTTGGCGGAGTAGGAGAGACTTGAACTCTCGCGCCGGTTACCCGACCTACGCCCTTAGCAGGGGCGCCTCGTCACCACTTGAGTACTACTCCAAATGATAGCCGTTTTAAAAGATATTTTGGAAAGGCGTGGCGGAGAGGAAGGGATTCGAACCCTTGGCTCTTGCGAGTCACTGGTTTTCAAGACCAGCTCCTTAAACCACTCGGACACCTCTCCGTGACCTTAAAGAGTATAGCACAACACTCTTGCTTTGTCAACACTTTTCTTAACATATTTTTGTAAATAATGTATTGAAATTATTTGGTCTTTGTAGTATAATCACAGTATCACACCGAAAGGATTTTTGATATGATAAAGTTTTATGAAAATAGTCGGATTTTTCATCTGCAGACCAAGAATACAAGCTATATCTTTGGTTTTTTAAAGGGTAAATTCCTTACGCATCTTTATTGGGGTAAAGCTCTTTCTGTTGATGAACTCGATTACGATATGTTTATAGATTACCCACAATACAGAAGAAATATGTGTGCTGCTGATTATAAGGAATATGCACTTTCCCGCGATTGTCTGCCGATGGAATATTCAACCTTTGGCAATACAGATCAGCGTACTCCCGCTTTTCATGCTGTGTATGAGAACGGTTCCTTTATTACAGAGCTTGAGTATGACTCTCATATTATATATGATGGTAAAAAGGGAATTTTGGGTCTTCCTTATGTATATACCGAGAATGAGGATGAGGCGCAGTGTCTTGAACTTACATTAAAGGACAAGCTTACAGGACTTGAAATTACCCTCGTTTACAGCGTTTTTGATGAGCTTGATGCTATTACCAGAAGTGTGAGAATTATTAATAAGGGTACAAGCACAGCCCGTCTTGAAGCTGTACTGTCTGCTGTGGTGGATTTTAAATCCGCTGATTATGACTTTATTCATCTGCCTGGTGCCTGGGCAAGAGAACGCCATCCCGAAAGAATGCCTGTAATAACCGTTAAAATGCTTGTGGACAGTGCAAGAGGCAACAGCTCCGCTCAGCATAATCCGTTCTTTGCTCTTGTTGGTAAAAATACCGATGAAAACAGTGGGGAAGCCTACGGCTTTAATCTTGTGTATAGCGGTAACTTTACTGCCGGTGTTGAAGTTGACCCATATAATACTGCCCGTGCTTTTATAGGTATCAACCCATTTGGCTTTAACTGGAAGCTCCAAAGTGGTGAAGAGTTTGTTTCTCCTGAGGCTGTTCTTGTATACTCTGATGAGGGTATCGGCGGTATGTCGAGAATTTACCACAAACTATATAGAACAAGACTGTGCAGAGGAAAATTCCGTGATTCTGAGCGTTATGTTCTTCTTAACAACTGGGAAGCTACTTACTTTAATTTTGATGAAGAAAAAATACTGAATATTGCTAAAAAAGCAAAGGAAGTTGGTGTTGAACTTCTTGTGCTTGATGACGGTTGGTTTGGTAAGCGTAACAGCGATAACTGTTCTCTTGGTGACTGGTATGTAAATAAAGAAAAGCTTCCAAACGGTCTTACGGGACTTGCTGAAAAAATCAATGCCATGGGAATGAAGTTTGGCCTGTGGTTCGAGCCTGAAATGGTTTCTCCTGACAGTGATTGCTACAGAGCACATCCGGATTGGTGTATTCACTCTGAAAACCGAATTCGTTCAGAAGCCAGAAATCAGCTTGTTCTCGACTTGTCTCGACAGGATGTTTGTGATTATATTTATAATAGTCTTTTTAATATAATTTCTACTGCAAATATTTCATACATAAAATGGGACTACAACAGAACAATGAGCAATATAGGCTCTGCTCTTTTAGATAGTGACAGACAGGGTGAGTTTTTCCACAGATATATTCTCGGTCTTTATTCTGTGCTTGAAAAAATTACCTCTGCTTTTCCTGATGTGCTTTTTGAAAGCTGTAGCTCAGGCGGTGCCCGTTTCGACCCCGGTATGCTATACTATATGCCTCAGACTTGGACAAGTGATGATACCGATGCTCTTGAGAGGGTTTATATTCAGTACGGAACAAGCCTTTGTTATCCTTATTCCTGTATGGGTGCTCATGTTTCTATTGTTCCTAACCATCAGGTAGGCAGAATAACCCCGATTTCTGCCAGAGGTAATGTCGCTATGCAGGGTCAGTTTGGATATGAGCTTGACCTGAATAAGCTTTCAGAAACCGAAATCGAAGCTGTTAAAGAGCAAATTAAAACATATAAGCGTTTAGGTGAGGTTTTCCATAAAGGCGATTTATACAGATTAATTACTCCTGATAACAACTACGTAAGTAATGAGTTTATTTCTGAAGATAAAAACAGGATTGTTCTTGTTAACAGTGTGCTGAGGGCAGTTCCTAATTCGCCTGTGTACTATCTTTTGCTTAAAGGTCTCGACAGGGAAGCTATGTATCAAATTGAGGGTACCGAAAAGGTGCTTTCGGGTGCTATCTTGATGTCCTCGGGTATTCCGTATAAACTATCAAATGATTATGCTTCAAAAATAATTGTACTTAATAAGCTTTAATAAACAATGCCGTATTAATAGTACGGCATTGAATTTTGTTAATATTGATAAAAAAATAACAATATAATTCAATCTAAGAAATTGTTGTTTAAAAAACATTGACAAATTTGTCACAAAGTGGTTGACAAATGAATTTAAAGTATATATAATGGTAGCATATTCAAAAATCTTTTGGAGGAATTATTATGTCAAGAGTATACAATTTCAGTGCCGGTCCTTCTATGTTACCGGAAGATGTTTTAAAAACTGCAGCAGCAGAAATGCTTGAATACGGTACCAGCGGTCAATCCGTGATGGAAATGTCCCACCGTTCTAAAGAATATCAGGCAATATTTGATGAGGCTGAGGCAAATCTTCGTGAGGTTATGAACATTCCCGATAATTATACTGTTCTTTTCCTTCAGGGCGGTGCTTCAACTCAGTTCGCTATGGTTCCGATGAACCTTATGAACAAAAATCACAAGGCTGACTATGTTGTAACAGGTCAGTGGGCTAAAAAAGCTTATAAAGAGGCTGCCCGTTATGGCAATGCAAGGGTTATTGCTTCTTCTGAGGACAAAACCTTCTCTTATATTCCCGAAATCACCCCTGATATGATTGACCCTGAGGCTGACTATGTTCACATTTGTATGAACAATACCATTTACGGTACAAAGTGGACCAAGCTTCCCGAAACAGGAAATGTGCCTCTTGTTGCTGATATTTCAAGCTGTATCCTTTCTGAGCCTATTGATGTTTCTAAGTTCGGTGTTCTATATGCCGGCGCTCAGAAGAACGTTGCACCTGCAGGTCTTACAATTGTAATTATCAGAAACGACCTTATAGGCAATGCAATGGATATTACTCCTACAATGCTTAACTATCAGACACATTCCGAAAATGGTTCAATGTTCAATACCCCTCCTTGCTATACCATTTATGTGGCAGGTCTTGTATTTAAGTGGATTAAGGAAATGGGCGGTCTTGATTATATGAAGAAAATCAACACCGAGAAGGCTGCTATGCTTTATGATTTCCTTGATAACAGCAAACTCTTCAAGGGCACAGTTGTTCCTGCTGACCGTTCTCTTATGAATGTTCCTTTTGTTACAGGCGATGATGAACTTGACGCTAAGTTTGTTAAGCAGTCTAAGGAAGCAGGCTTTGTAAACCTTAAGGGTCACAGAAGTGTTGGCGGTATGAGAGCTTCTATTTACAATGCTATGCCTGTTGAGGGTGTTAAGAAGCTTGTTGAATTTATGAAAAAATTTGAAGAGGAGAACACATAATGTATCCTATTAAAACTTATAACAAAATTGCAAAAATCGGTCTTGATAATTTTGACGATAAATATACTGTAGGCGAGGATGTAGTTAATCCTGTGGGTGCTATTGTTCGTTCTGCCGCTCTTCATGAGGAACAGTTCGACGATACTCTTCTTGCAATAGCAAGAGCCGGTGCAGGTACAAATAATATTCCTACTGAGCGTTGCAGTGATGAAGGCATCGTTGTATTTAATACTCCTGGCGCTAATGCTAACGCTGTTAAAGAGCTTGTTCTTGCCGGACTTCTAATTTCTTCCCGTAGAGTGCTTCCCGCTATTGAGTGGGCAAAGACCTTAAAGGGTAACGGTGACCAGGTTGGTAAAATGGTTGAAAAAGGTAAATCGGCCTTTGCGGGTCCTGAAATTCGCGGTAAAAAGCTCGGTGTTATCGGTCTTGGTGCTATCGGTGTTTTGGTTGCAAATGCCGCTAATCAGCTTGGTATGAAGGTTTATGGTTATGACCCATATCTTTCACTTCAGAATGCTTGGAATCTTTCTCACCATATTAATCGTGCCGCCGATATGAAGGAAATATTTGAAAATTGTGATTATATTTCTCTTCACATACCGCTTACTAAGGACACAAAGGATACTATTAACGCTGCTGCCCTTAATTCTATGAAGGATGGAGTACGTATTCTTAACTTTGCAAGAGATGGTCTTGTTAACAGCACCGATATGATTGTTGCACTTGAACAGGGCAAGGTTGCATCCTATGTTGTGGATTTCCCAACCGATGAAATGATTGGTGTTAACGGTGTTATCTGTATTCCACACCTCGGCGCATCTACTCCTGAATCTGAGGATAACTGTGCTGTAATGGCTGCAAAACAGCTTATCGACTATATCGAAAACGGTAATATAGTTAACTCTGTAAATCTTCCTAATATTTCTATGCCAAAGAGTGGTGAAAAGAGAATTTGTATTATCCACAAAAATATTCCTAATATGCTTACCGCTATTACAACTATAGTTGCTAAGGATAATGTTAACATCGAAAACCTTCTCAATAAGTCAAGAGGGGACATCGCTTACACGATGCTTGATGTTAATGAGTGTGATACCGATGCTATTAACGAACATCTTACCGCTATTGACGGTGTAATCAGAGTTCGTGTTATTTAAAGTTAAAATCTCCGGTTTTACCGGAGATTTTTTATTTGGAAATATTGACTTTTATGTGTTATAGATTATAATATAATTATAAATTATGAAAGAGGTACTGCTATGAAAAAAATAGTTACATTTGGAGAAATTATGCTTCGTCTTGCTCCAAACAATTACCTTCGTTTTGTTCAGACCGATCAATTCGAAGCTACATACGGCGGTGGTGAAGCTAATGTTGCTGTTTCGCTTGCCAATTACGGTATGGATGCGGCATTTGTTACCAAGCTTCCTGCTCACGAAATTGGTCAGGCAGCTATTAATTCCTTGAGAAAATTCGGTGTTGATACTACCAAAATTGTTCGTGGCGGTGACAGAGTAGGTATTTATTACTGTGAAAAAGGTGCTTCTCAGCGTCCCTCTAAGGTAATCTATGACCGTGCCGGTTCTTCTATATGCAAGGCAAGCGTTGCTGACTTTGACTGGGAAGAGATTTTTGAGGGTGTTGACTGGTTCCATTTTACAGGAATTACTCCTGCTCTTGGAGATAATGTTGCTGAAATCTGTCTTGAGGCTTTAAAGGAAGCTAAGAAACGTAATATTTCTGTTTCCTGTGACCTGAATTACCGTAAAAAGCTGTGGTCAAAGGAAAAGGCAGGTCAGGTTATGGCACAGCTTATGCCTTTCGTTGATGTATGTATTGCTAATGAAGAGGATGCGTCCGATGTATTCGGCATTAAGGCAAGTGATACCGATATTACTGCAGGTAAGGTTAACCACGAAGGTTATAAGGAGGTTGCGGCAAAGCTTACCGAACGCTTTGGTTTTAAGGCTGTAGCTATTACACTTCGTTCTTCTATTTCGGCAAACGACAACGACTGGGCTGCAATGCTTTATAAGGATAACGAGTACTATTTCAGCAAATCCTATCATATGCATATTGTTGACCGTGTTGGTGGTGGTGACAGCTTTGGCGGCGGTCTTATTTATTCAATGCTTTCTGGCAAGGATAATCAGGCTACCATTGAATTTGCAGTTGCTGCAAGCTGTCTTAAGCACTCTATTGAGGGTGATGTAAATATGGTAAGTGTTTCTGAGGTTGAAACTCTTGCTACAGGCGACGGCTCAGGTAGAGTTCAGCGATAATAAAATAAACAGGGTTCATCAGATTGAACCCTGTAATCTTTTAGGAGTAAATATGCTATATTCTAATTTACATACTCATACAACATTTTCTGACGGTATCGGTACTATCAAAGAAAATATCGAATCTGCAATCAGCAAAAATATGATATCTCTCGGTTTTTCTGACCATAGCTTTACTGCCTGTGACACAAGCTATTGTATGAAGCTTGAGAATTATGATAAATATCTTTCCGACATTGAGAAAGCCAAAAGGGAATATGCTGAGAAAATCAAGATTTTCGCAGGAATAGAAAAGGACTATTATTCAGATATTGATAAAGATGCCTTTGATTATTTTCTTGGCTCTGTTCACTATGTTATAAAAAATAATATTTGTTATCCTGTCGACCATTCAAAAGAGCAGCAGATGCACTGTATAACAGATGCTTTCGGTGGCAGTGTTCTTGATTTTGTTAAATGCTATTTTGAAATGGTTACCGAGCAGGCAATTAAGTGGAAGCCTGATGTAATAGGTCATTTTGATGTTATAAACAAATTCAGTATTATGCCTGAAAATGATGAGAAGTATATTGAAATAGCTAATGAAGCTGTTAAGGAAATTCTTAAACATTGCAAGGTGTTTGAAGTGAATACAGGTGCTATTTCGAGAGGATATAGAAAACTTCCATATCCTAATAAGCTTGTGCTCGAGCTTTTGTTAAAAAACGGTGGAGAGGTAACACTTGGAAGTGATTCCCACAATCCGAAAAATCTTGACTATTTCTTTGACGAATCGGTGGAATTGATTAAAGAGGTTGGCTTTAAGCACATTGTTGTGTTTAACGGCAAAGGCTTTGATAAAATTTTAATATAATTATAACCCGTTT
Organism: Clostridiaceae bacterium; assembly: GCA_904501755.1. GTDB lineage: Bacteria > Bacillota > Clostridia > Oscillospirales > Acutalibacteraceae > SIG607. The sequence goes on from CAJGBV010000003.1 coordinate 28,194, forward strand.
ATCCTGTGGATAAGCGGGTTATTTTTTGAATATATTATTTCCGTAGCAATCTATCGCAACTGTAAGAGGGAAGTTATCAAATTCTAATTTTTTAACCGATTCACATCCAAGGTCGCTATAAGCAATGACTTCACATTTTTTAATATGCTTTGCAGCAAGGGCACCTGCGCCACCTATAGCACAAAGATATATAGCCTTATTTTTGACGATAGAATCAATTACTTCTTGACTTCTTTCACCTTTGCCAATCATACAGGCAAGTCCCATATCAAGAAGTCTTGGGGAAAAGCTATCCATTCTTTTTGAAGTTGTGGGTCCACAACTTCCGATAACCATATTCTCAGGGGTAGGGGTTGGCCCTGCATAATAAATAGTAGCACCGTTTATACTGAAAGGGAGTTGTTTTCCTTCGTCAAGGCTCTTTATAATACGGCTGTGTGCGGCATCTCTTGCTGTGTAGACTGTTCCTGATAGAATAACCCTGTCACCGCTTTTTAAGATATGACATTTTTCTTTAAGAGTGTTAGTGTTAAGTGAATAAGTATTCATATTTTTTTGTTAGCCAGTGTATTAAATTCATCTAATGCAGATTCAGTTTGTGTATAATTATCGTTTATGCAATTTTTAAGGTTTTCAAAGGAAATACTAAGCTCATCAACCTCATCGGAGTAGCTTTTACTTGCAGTGTTGATTTTTTCCTTTAAATCCTTCATAGCTTCTTGCACATCATCAAGTGCGCTTATGCGGGTTTCGTTAGCATCCTCAATAAGCTTTCTGCTCTCATTTGCATTGTCAATCATAAGCTTGGAAGTGGACTTTGCAGCAAGATAAATTCTTGCAGTATTGTCCGTCATAAGCTTGATGTACTCTTTTTTGTTCTTGTATTCCTCAGCTATTGCGTTAAGCTCAGCTTTTTCCTTTTCAATAGCTTCTATTTTTGAGATTAGCTCAGCTTTTTCCTTTTCAAGCTTTGAAATTTTAGCCTTGGCGGCATTATCGGATGCTGAAATATATCTTAATACATCCTCAGTGTTAAAGCCAAAAAGACTTTTTCTGAAACCTTTTGACATGTTTATTCCCCCTATTCATCTTAATATTATACCAACTAATTTATATTTTTACAAGTATTAATATAAAAATTGCTTATTAATATAACAATTACTTGAAAAAAGTCGCAAAATGATATACAATATATAATGCATAATTATGAAGGTAGGTGCCTTATGAACAGAACCGAAGAAAGAGAACAGGTTTTTATCATTGTGTTTGAAAAAATATTTCGAGATGAACCTATTGAAGATTTGATTGAGTTTGCTAAAGAAGCAAGAGATTTCGTAGATAATGATTACATCAATGATGTAACTAAGGGCGTTTATTTAAAGCTTTGCGAAATTGACAAATGTATAGCAGATAACTCAAAAGGCTGGTCCATAAACCGTATTTCAAAGGTCGGACTTGCGGCTATGAGAGTTGCAATATACGAAATGCTGTATAGAGAGGATATTCCTGTGGCTGTTTCGATTAACGAAGCTGTTGAGCTTATCAAGAAATATGCAACCGTTGATGATAGCGCTTTTGCTAACGGAATTCTCGGAACAGTTTCGAAAAGTATTTAATTATGGAGAACGCATTAACTGTTCGACAACTGAATTTTTATGTAAAATCCTTGCTTGAGGGTGATGCCCGTCTTGTGTCCTGCTGTGTACGTGGTGAAATATCAAACTTTAAAAGACATATTTCAAGTGGTCACCTATACTTTACTCTCGGTGACGGAGTTTCTTCAATTAAATGTGTTATGTTTAAGGGAAATGTCTTGCGTTGCACCACTCAGCTTAATGACGGTGCTATGGTTAACTGTTACGGCAGGGTTTCGCTTTACGAAAGAGACGGAACATATCAGCTTTATGTTGAGTCGATAACTCCTGATGGCTTGGGCGATAAGCTTTTAGCTTTACAAAAGCTTAAGGAAAAGCTCTTAAAAGAGGGACTTTTTGAGGAAGCGAACAAACGCCCCCTTGTAAAATTTCCCAAAAGAATTGCTGTTGTTACATCGGGAACAGGAGCGGCTTTACAGGATATTATTAATGTGATTTCAAGGCGGTTTCCTGTGTGTGAAGTTGTTGTTTGCAGTGCAGGTGTGCAGGGAGAGGGTGCGGCAGGTGAAATGATTGCCGTGCTTGAGCGTATATATAATATTGCCGACTGCTTTGATACAGTAATTATCGGTCGTGGCGGAGGTTCCACCGAAGATCTATCAGCTTTTAACGATGAAGCCCTTGCCCGTAAAATTTACGCTTCACCCATTCCTGTTATTTCCGCTGTAGGACATCAGACCGATATTTCTGTTTGTGACCTTGTTGCAGACCTTAGAGCTCCTACGCCCTCGGCTGCCGCAGAACTTGCGGTGCCCGAATATACCGAGCTTTTGCAAAGGGTACAAAACATAAGTAAAAGAACCGAAATTTTACTCAAGCAAAAATATGAAATTGCTGACACATATTTAAAAGCATTACTAACAAAAAGCTTTATCAGCAATCCTTTGCGTCTTGTTGAGGACAGAGAAATAGCTCTTGATAATTGCTTTAATAAAATTGCCGATAAAACCATTCGCAATTTTGAAAACAACAGCAATAGGCTTAAAAACGTTATTTCGGTAATTGATGCTTTAAGTCCTCTTAAGGTAATGCTCAGAGGGTACAGTGTAGCACTTATTGACGGTAAAGCGGTAAAATCGGTTTCCCAGATTAATGTTAATGATAATTTAAAGCTTAACCTAACTGATGGCAGTGTTGACTGCGTTGTAACAAAGAAATAAAGCGGTGATAAGAATGACTTTTGAAGTGGCTTTAAAACAACTTGAAGAAATAGCTGAAAGATTAGAAAAGGGCGAATGTACACTCGATGAATCTATAAACCTCTATGAAAAGGCTATGGAGTTATCAAAGGAGTGTACTTCTGCTCTCGAAAATGCAAAACTAAAAATAAAACAACTAAGTGAAATTGAAGAAAAGGCTGATTGATTTGGATAATTCTGTTATTAACAACTATATTGAGCTTATAGACAAAGGCTTTGAACATTTTCTTCCCAACAATAAAACAAATTATTCCTCTGTTACCGAGTCGATGCGGTATAGCTTTCTTCTTGGTGGCAAAAGAATAAGACCTATTATTCTTATGGAATTTTTCCGTATCTGCGGCGGAGAAGGTAACAAAGCGTTGCCGTTTGCCCTTGCACTTGAAATGATACATACCTATTCTCTAATTCACGATGATTTGCCTTGTATGGATGATGATATACTGAGAAGAGGTAAACCGTCTAACCATGTTGTATACGGCGAAGATATTGCCCTGCTTGCAGGGGACGGACTGTTAACTCATGCTTTTTATACTGCATCTTCTGCCAGAGATATTCCACCACAGCTTTGTCTTCAGGCAATAAACGTTTTGTCTGATTTAGCTGGTTATCGTGGTATGATTGGCGGTCAGGTTATTGATTTGCAGAGTGAGGGTGAACAGGTACCTATAGAGGTTATTGATGAGCTTAACCTATTGAAAACAGGGGGACTGCTCAGAGCTGCGGCTAAAATCGGTGTTATTCTTGCAGGTGGTTCTCCTGAAAAAATTAAATGTGCGGACAACTTCGGTAAATATTTAGGTCTCGCTTTTCAGATTACTGATGATATTCTCGATACCTGTGGGGACACTGCTTTACTCGGTAAACCTGTTAAAAGCGACGAAAAGAACGATAAGTCTACCTATGTTGCTTTTTATGGTGTAGAAAAATGTAAAGAAATTGTAGTTGATTTAACAAATAAGGCTATTGATTGTCTTGAGAAAATCGATGGCGATATTTCATTTTTAAAGGAACTGACTATAGAACTTTCAAGCAGAAATCATTAAGGACTGTTTAATGTGGAATATAAAATTTTAAGTAAAATTGAATCGCCTGAAAACATTAAGAAGCTCTCTAAGGACGAGCTTGATTTGTTGTGCAGTGAAATAAGAGATTGTATTATTGAAACCGTTTCAAAAAACGGCGGTCACCTTGCTTCAAATCTTGGCTCGGTTGAGCTTACTGTTGCGTTGCACAGGGTTTTTAGTTCTCCACAGGATGCTATACTTTTTGATGTTGGCCATCAGTCCTATGCTCACAAGCTGATAACAGGACGCTTTAAGGATTTTTCTACATTAAGAAAATACGGTGGTATTTCGGGATTTATGAATCCTGATGAATCAGAGCACGACCCATACATCAGCGGTCATAGCAGTAATGCTGTTTCTGCCGCTTACGGTATATATAAAGCAAAGGCTCTATCCGGTGAAAAAGGTACAGCTATAGCGGTTATCGGTGACGGAGCTATGACAGGCGGTATGGCGTATGAGGCGCTTAACAATATAGGCGCTGATAATAGCAAATTCATTGTTATCCTTAACGATAACAAAATGTCAATTTCAAAAAATGTAGGTGCTCTTGCTCGTCACCTGACTAAAATCAGAAGCAAGTCCAGCTATCATATTTTTAAATATCGTTTCAGACGTTTTCTTAATAGTATTCCATTAATCGGAAACAGCCTATTTCACTTTTTTGACAGAATTAAAACACTGCTTAAGGTTGCGGTTTATCACAGTAACGTTTTTGAAGCACTTGGCTTTAATTACTTAGGGCCCGTTGACGGTCATGATTTAGAGGCTGTTGAAAACATACTTTCAATTGCAAAAAAACAACAAAAGCCTACACTTGTCCACATTGTTACTGTAAAAGGAAAGGGCTACTGTAACGCCGAGAACGACCCCGGAAGCTATCATGGTGTTTCTTCTTTTGATGTGCAAAATGGTATAAACCATAACAAGAAAATCACATATTCCGATGTGGCAGGACAGACACTTATTTCATTAGCTAATGATGACGATAAGGTTTGTGCCATTACTGCCGCTATGGCTGACGGAACAGGACTTACTGAATTCTCAAAGACTTATCCTTACCGAATTTTTGATGTAGGCATCGCAGAAGAACACGCAGTAACCTTTGCTGCAGGTCTTGCAAAAGGTGGAGCAAAGCCATATTTTATGGTATATTCTTCTTTTTTACAGCGTTCATACGACCAGCTTCTTCACGATATTGCTATACAGAAGCTTCCTGTATGTATCTGTGTTGATAGAGCAGGTTTTGTAGGTGAGGACGGAAGAACCCATCAAGGACTTTTTGATGTTTCATTTTTATCTACTATTCCTGATTTTACCGTGTATTCTCCGGCTTCCTTTGAAGAGTTAAGAGGTACAATGTTATCGCTTAAAAATATTACTGCACCCACTGTAATACGTTATCCCCGTGGTTGTGAAATTGGTGACTATGAATTTACCTATAGCAGCAATGATTTTGATTTATTCTCAAATAATGGTGAGATAGCAGCAGTATCTTACGGACGGCTTTCATATAATGTTATGAGTGCGGTAGACCGGGTTGGTAATGTGGATTTTATAAAGCTTAACAAAATTATACCTGTCGGTGATGAGGTTATAACTCATCTTATGAAATATAAAAAGATTTTAATTTTTGAAGAAGGTATAAAATCGGGTTCTGTTGCCGAGAAAATTTCTGCTTCAATGATGCAGAAAGGCTTTAGTGGCGAGATGTCAATTTCTGCGGTGGATGGTGAGTTTGTAACCGCTGCCGATGTTGACACTCAGTTTGGCTTATACGGTATGTCTGTAGAGCATATTATAAATAAATTAAGGGGTAATTGATTTGTCATCTAAAATCAGACTTGATGTTGCTTTGGTTGAGGGCGGATACGCCGAAAGCAGAGAAAAGGCTAAGGCGCTCATAATGTCGGGTATTGTATATGTAAATAATCAGAAATGTGATAAAGCCGGGGATACTGTAAAGCCTGATGATGTTATTGAGGTTCGCGGTGAAAAGCTTAAATATGTCAGCCGAGGTGGATTAAAACTCGAAAAGGCTGTTGAGTGTTTTAATATAAATCTTAATGGCCGTGTTTGTGCGGATATTGGCGCTTCTACAGGCGGATTTACCGACTGTATGCTGCAAAACGGCGCTGTAAAGGTCTATGCCATTGATGTTGGATATGGTCAGCTCGCCTGGAAGTTGAGAACCGATGAGCGTGTTGTTAACCTTGAAAGAACTAATTTCCGTTATGTGACAAACGAGCAGGTGGATTTGCCTCTCGATTTCGCCTCTGTGGATGTATCGTTTATTTCACTTTCACATATATTACCCGTAATGAGAACATTACTTAAAGACGAGGCTTGTGCCGTTTGTCTTATTAAACCTCAGTTTGAGGCGGGTAAAGATGGTGTCGGTAAAAAAGGTGTTGTACGGGATAAAAATGTTCATATTGCGGTTATAGATAAAATTGTTACACTTATTGAAGAAAATAAATTTTCCCTTTTAGGACTCGATTTTTCTCCAGTAAAAGGTCCTGAAGGCAATATAGAGTATTTGTGTTATATAAAGAAAACCTATTCACCGGTAAACTGTGCTGAAATTTCTTCTGCTCAGCTTGTCGAAAATTCATATAATGCTCTAAACTGAGGAGGTACAGATATGATTGCAGGTATTCTGCCTAATCTTGATAAACGGGGAGTTGCTGATGTTCTCGAAAGAATGAAAGGTATTCTTGAGTCAAACGGCATTAAACCGTATTTGCCCGATTATATTTCATATATAGGTTATCAGTCAATTCCCGAAGAGGAATTATTCCGCTGTGCTGATGTTATTATAACGGTTGGCGGCGACGGAACGATTATGCGTTATGCAAAGACTGCCGCTCTTCATAATAAGCCTGTTCTGGGCATAAATGCGGGTCGGCTTGGTTTTCTTGCTAATCTTGAAGCAAATCAGCTCGGTCTTTTAAGTAAGCTGAAAAGCGGTGACTATATAACCGAAAAAAGAATGATTCTCAGGGTTAATGCTGTAGAAAACGGCAGTGTTCAGGCAAGTTTTTCAGCGGTTAATGATGCGGTTATTTCAAGTGGTTTTATGTCAAGACTTATTGATATTCACGCTTTCGTTGATGATGAGCCGATATGCTACAGAGCTGACGGGCTTATTGTGTCAACACCCACAGGTTCTACTGCTTATTCTATGTCGGCGGGCGGACCTATCGTCGACCCTACTATTAACAATATAATTATAACACCAATCTGTTCGCACTCCTTAAGTGCAAAACCTATAATTTTAAGTGGTGATTCTTCGGTTAAATTCAAAGCATTTTCCGTTAAGAAATCAGAGGTTTATCTATTAATTGACGGCAGAAGGTCCTATAACATAAAACCATATACTGAGCTTTATGTGTCAAAAGATGAAAACAGTGTAACTCTCATAAAACTTACTAAGAGTTCCTTTTATAAAACATTGTCCGAAAAATTTAGATAGGTGATGTTATGAAGAACAAAAGACAGGAAAAATTGTTAGAGCTTATTAATGATAATGCTTACTATACACAGGATGAATTGCAGGAAGCGCTTAATAATCTCGGTTTTAATGTAACACAGTCAACAATATCAAGAGATATAAAACAGTTACGAATAGTTAAAGCTCTTGATACAAGGGGTAATTATAGGTATGTTTCAAATATCCGCAATACCTCCTCGGTAAGTGATGCTGATGTTCATTATAAGGATATTTTTAAGAGGTCTGCCATAAAGATTGACTGTGCATTTAATGATATTGTTATTAAATGTTATTCAGGAATGGCTTCGGGCGCCTGTGTTGCAGTTGATAACTTTTTTGGCAATATGATTATGGGAAGTCTTGCAGGGGACGACACCATACTCGTGATTACCAAAACTCCTGAAATAGCTTTACAGCTTACCGAAAAACTTAAGAACATGTGTAAGGATTGACCGATTGTATGTTAAAATATTTGCATATTGAAAACATTGCAGTAATTGAACAATCGAATATTGAGTTTACTGAGGGATTTAATATCCTTACAGGCGAAACAGGTGCAGGAAAGTCAATTATCATTGATGCGATTTATGCTGTACTTGGACACAGAACATCTAAAGAGCTGATTCGTAACGGATGCGACAGTGCAAGAGTTTCTGCTGTATTTTCAAATGTATCGACAGAATGTATTGAGTCCTTTAGAGAGATAGGTGTATCTCCAGATGAAGACGGTAATTTATTGATTGAGAGAACCCTAAATGTCAATTCGGGTGGTTATATCAAGGTTAATGGTGTGCCGATTTCTGCTTCTGCTTTAAAAAATATTTCCGTAATGCTGATTAACATTCACGGACAGCACGACAATCAGGCACTTCTTGATAGAGATAATCATTATTTATTTATTGACAGACTTGCCGATAATGGTAATCAGTTAAATGAATATATAAATGAATTTAAAAATTTTAATTCTATAAGAAATCAGCTAAAGGCTCTTGAAATGGACGAGGATGAAAAACTTAGACGTATTGATATTCTTAAATTTCAAATTGATGAGCTTAGCAGCGCCAATCTTAAAACAGGCGAGCTTGAAGAACTTAAAAAGCGTAAGGCTGTTGCTCGTAACATTGGTAAAAAAATCAGTTCTGTAAAGGGGATTTTGTCCTATCTTAATGATAGTGAGGGTGAGAATGGTGCTATCAATTCTTTGCGCAATGCACTTCATCTCATATCAGTTGACAGTGAGCTTGAACTAAGTGACGAACTGGAAATGCTACATAACTGTATAGAAGAAGTGGATAGTGTGATTTCTTCGCTCAACAGTAACATAGAGTCCTATAATTCTGATGATTATGATATAGACAAAATCGAAGAAAGGCTCGGCATTCTTTCAAATCTTTCCTCTAAATATGGTAAAGACGAACAGGCTATGCTTACATACCTTGAAAATGCTCAAAAGGAATTGCAGACAATTTTATTTAATGATGAAGAAATTGAACGTCTTAGTGATGCTCTTGTAGTCTCACAGGAAAATCTTATTACAAAGGCGCAAATGCTGACTAAATCTCGACAAAGAGCAGCATCTGTATTTGAAAAAGATGTAAAGGTTGTGCTTTCTCGTCTTAATATGCCGTCTGTAGAGATTTCTGTTGAAATAAATAATGGAAGATATACAAAAAACGGTTGTGATGAAATTCAGTTTCTATTTAGTGCAAATGAAGGTGAAAAGAAAAAGCCCCTTGCAAAGATTGCATCAGGTGGTGAGTTATCTCGTGTAATGCTTGCTATAAAGAGTGTTATGGCTGAAAAAGATACTGTAGAAACACTTATATTCGATGAAATAGACTCCGGAATAAGTGGCAGAACCGCTGATATGGTAGGCGTTCAGCTAAAAAATGTATCAGCTTCACATCAGGTAATATGTGTTACTCATCTTGCTCAGATTGCCTGTGTTGCTGCTTCGCACCTGCTTATTTCAAAAGAAACAAGGCAAGGACGCACTTTTACTGATGTTACTGCTGTTACTGATAACGACAGGGTTATGGAAATAGCTCGTATAATGGGTGGAACTCAGATAACAGAAAGTCTTATAGAATCCGCAACTCAGTTACTTAAAAATGGTCAAGAAAATAATTAATTGATTCTATTAAAAACACACGGAAAGCCGGTGCTATTCCGTGTGTTTTTTTACTTGCTGAGATATTCGGTATTTTTGTTATACACTATAGTAATAAAGCATATATCTTTTATATTACATACTACGGTAGCAAGAGTGCTACTGTCAATTTTAAGTACGATAAAATCAATACCTACACTAATTAACTGACCGATATGTGAAACAAACTCATTTCCTAAAAAATGTTCAACCTTTACCCATCTGCCAATATTTTTTGAAAGGTATGAGGGCAAAAATGGTAATGAGTTATCCTTTAAATCAACAGATTGTTCACTTCTTAGTAAATTCTCGGCATAGGGGATTATATCATTAGAGCTTTTCATTAAATAATTATCCATAAAAAATCTCCTTTCAGTTCATTATATGCTGAAAGGAGAAATAAGATAAAAATATTTAGTTATCAATTAACATATTCATATCATAAAGTCCTGCAGGTTTATTGCAGATAAACTGAGCAGCACGTACAGCACCGCTTGCAAAAACATCACGGGAGGCCGCGCTGTGTGAAAGGGAAATGACCTCGTCTTTTCCGGCAAATATAACTTCGTGTTCACCAACTATTGTACCGCCTCTCACCGAATGAATTCCGATTTCGTTTTTTGGACGAGCCATTCTTTTCGAGTGACGGTCATATTCATACTGAAGTGAATCACCGTATAGTTCATTTATTGAATTAGCCAACATAATTGCCGTTCCCGAAGGTGCATCCAATTTTTGATTATGATGTTTTTCAACAATTTCAATATCAAAATCATTGCCAAGAACTAATGCCGCCTTTTTTGAGAGTGCTGTAAGCAGATTGATACCCAAAGACATATTAAAGGTGAAAAAAACAGGGATTTGTAGAGTTGTATTCTTGATTTTTTCAATCTGCTCGGAGGAAAAACCTGTAGTTGCCAGAACAATCGGAGTTTTGGTTTTTGTAGCGTAGCAGAGCAGGTCATCAAGTGCCGATGGGTTGCTGAAGTCAATGATAACATCCGCATTTTCTTTAACATCGCTTATATTTTTATATACAGGAAAGTTTGCGTTATCTGATGAAAAAGCATCTACACCTGCGCAAATTCTCAATGACTCGGATTTATCAACAATTTCCGTAATAACCCTGCCCATTCTGCCGAAGCAACCGTTAAGAATAATATTTTTCATTTTTAACTTCCTTACTTGTAAATTATTTTAATAGTTTACACTCTTTTAGCTGTGTAATAAGCTTATCTTTTAACGTTTCATCCATCTCAACGAGGGGCATACGGCAAGGGCCCACATCCATACCTAAGATATTCATAGATTCCTTAACAGGAATAGGATTAACATCCGAGAACAATGCCTTAATAAGTTGTGCATAGAAAATCTGCTGTTTTGCGGCATCAATGCAGTTGCCGTCAAGATAATCAGCACAAATCTTGTGGGTTTCGTATGGAGCAATATTTGAAAGTACCGAGATAACACCAATACCTCCAAGGGACATAATAGGAATTATCTGGTCGTCATTTCCTGAATAAATATCGAGATTATCGCCACACAAACAGCGGGTAAGAGCTATTGAAGAAATATCCCCATTAGCTTCCTTGGTTGCAACTATGTTTGGGTGTTTTGATAACTCAGCATAGGTTTCAGGGGTTATATTGACACCTGTACGGGAAGGAACATTATAAAGAATGATGGGTGAATTGATTCTGTCAGCAACATAGTTATAGTGCGTTATTAAACCTTTTTGAGAGGTCTTATTGTAATAAGGGGTTACCATCAGCATAGCATCAGCACCACAGGAAATAGCATCTCTGCAAAGCTCGACGGTATATGCGGTATCGTTAGAACCGGTACCGGCTATAATAGGCACTCTGCCATTTGCTCTGTTAACTGCGGTTTCAATAACCTTAACGTGCTCTTTGTAGTTAAGGGTTGATTTTTCACCTGTAGTACCGCAAATAACCAAGGCATCAATACCAGAATTAATCTGAGTTTCAACAAGCTCTTCAAGCTTTTTGAAATTAACGGTATAGTCATCGTTCATAGGGGTAACTAAAGCAGTAGCTGCACCGGTAAAAATTCTTTTTTTCATTATCTAACAGCACCTTTTCTTAATAATTTGACAAAATATAAACTTTTTTGTTGCTATCAGAGGTTTTTTGCAATATAATAATATAAGTTTATTGCATTTAAATAATAACATTTGCTATATTGTTTGTCAAATACATTTTATGCAATTTATATTCCTTTTACGACTGGAGAAAATATGAAAAAAAGCGATTTTTATTATGAACTTCCCGAAGAGCTTATTGCACAGACTCCTCTTGAACCCCGCGACTCTTCACGATTAATGCTTATTAATAAATCCGAAAAGACTATTGATGAAACGGTTTTTAGAAAAATTACCGACCATTTAAAAGCAGGGGATTTGCTTGTTCTTAATGATACCAGAGTTCTTCCTGCCCGTATTTTCGGAACCCGAACTGATACAGGTGCGGTTGTGGAATTTGTCCTATTGAAACAAAAAGAAATGAATGTCTGGGAATGTATTGCAGGTCCGGGTAAAAAGGCTAAAACGGGAAATGGCTTTAAATTTAGTGATGATCTTTCTGCAGTCGTTATAGATGTACTTGAAGACGGTAACAGAATTCTTGAATTTTCGTGTAAAAGCGATTTTTTTACTGCACTTGATGAAGTTGGCAATATGCCGCTTCCGCCTTATATCAAGGAAAAACTTGAGAATAAAGAGCGTTATCAGACGGTATATAGCAGGGAAGTCGGCTCGGCGGCTGCTCCTACTGCAGGACTGCATTTTACAACTGAACTTCTTGATACTATTAAAGAAAAAGGTGTGGATATTGCGTATGTAACGCTCCATGTCGGTCTTGGCACCTTCAGACCTGTAAAGGTTGAGGAAATAACCGACCATCATATGCACAGTGAACATTACTCTATTTCCCATGAAACCGCCGAAAAAATTAATAGAACAAAGAGAAACGGCGGAAGAGTTATATGTGTTGGTACAACAAGCTGCAGAACTGTAGAAAGTGCGGCATCAAAGTTTGGTGAAATAAAGGAGTGTAGTGACGATACATCTATCTTTATTTATCCGGGTTATGAGTTTAAGTGTATGGATGCACTTATTACGAATTTTCATCTACCCGAAAGCACACTGATAATGCTTGTATCTGCCTTTGCGGGTTATGAATTTACTATGGATTTTTACAATAAAGCTGTAGAAGATAAATATCGATTTTTCAGCTTCGGCGATGCGATGTTTATTATGTGATATTAATCTTTTTAGAGGTAAACTATGTTTAAAGTTTTAAAAACAGAAGGGCGTTCGCGTCTGGGCGAATTCCATACTAATAGGGGTGTTGTGAAAACTCCCGCTTTTATGAATGTTGCAACTTCTGCGGCGATAAAGGGCGCGGTTTCTGCCGATGACCTTGTTAATGTCAACTGTCAGGTTATGCTCAGCAACACCTATCATTTGCATATTCGTCCCGGTGATAAGGTTATTAAAGAGTGTGGTGGATTGCACAAGCTGTCTACCTGGCAAGGCCCGATTCTTACCGATAGCGGCGGTTTTCAGGTCTTTTCTCTCGCACCGCTGAGAAAAATCACCGAAGAGGGAGTTACTTTTAATTCTCATATTGACGGCAAAAGAATATTTATGGGTCCCGAGGAAAGTATGCAGATTCAAAGCAATTTAGGTTCTACCATTGCTATGGCATTTGATGAATGTGTTGAAAACCCCGCCCCTTACAGTTATTCAAAGGCTTCCTGTGAAAGAACTACCCGTTGGCTCAAGAGGTGTCAGGCTGAAATGAAACGGCTTAACAGCCTTGAGGATACTATTAACAGAGAACAGATGCTTTTCGGTATTAATCAGGGCTGTACCTTTAATGATTTACGAGTAGAACATATGAAGACGATTCGTGAACTTGATTTGGACGGTTATGCTATCGGCGGTCTTGCGGTTGGTGAACCTGCTGAAGTTATGTACGACGTAATTGAGCATGTTACCCCCGAAATGCCTGATAATAAAATTAGATACCTTATGGGCGTTGGTACTCCTGTTAATATTCTTAATGCGGTTGAGAGAGGTGTTGACCTTTTTGACTGTGTTATGCCAAGCAGAAATGCCCGTCACGGACATTTATTTACAAGTATTGGAATTATAAATCTGAATAACAACAAATACGAAAAAGATATGCGTCCTATTGACGAAAACTGTAATTGTCCTGTTTGCTCAAGATACAGTCGTGCTTATATCAGACATTTAATTAAAAGTAAAGAAATGCTTTCTAACCGTCTTTGCGTTCTTCATAACCTATATTTTTACAACAAGCTTATGGAAGATATCAGAGAGGCACTGGCACAGGGCAGATTTGCGCAGTTTAAGAAAGAAAAAGAAGAGATTTACGGTACACGTATTTAATTTATTCTTGATTTATTAATATTTGTGGTATATAATACCATTATAAAAATTTTTGGAGGAAATAAAATGAATGGTTCAGGTTCTTGGTTAATGATAATTTACATCGTTGTAATTATCGCAGTTATGTATTTTGTGATGATTCGTCCGCAGAAAAAGAAGCAGAAGGAAGAGCAAAAAATGCGCGATTCCATTCAGGTTGGTGACGAGCTTGTTACAATCGGCGGTCTTTTCGGCAGAGTTGTATCCATTAAGGATGACAGCATCGTTATAGAGTCTTCTGCAGACCACTCAAAGATTAAAATTGCTAAGTGGGCTGTAAGTCAGAATCTTACTGTACACGAAGAAGTTGCATTAGACAGCGGTGAAAAGAGATCTTTTTTTAAGAAATAAGTTCTAAATCAGGTTCCCCTCGGAGTAAAATGTTCCGAGGGGGTTTTTTTATGCAAAAAAATGATAACACAAATTATGTTTTATACATAATTATTTCGGTGCTGATTGGTGTTCTTTCAACTGTTGTCAGTTTATTTCTCTTTGCAATACTGTTTACTGTGCTTGATTTGAAACAGTATTATAATGCTGTTTTCGCAACCATATCTCTGATAATAGGTAGTTTTGTCGGGGCAAGTGTTTTTGTGGGCAAAATTAAAATCAAAGGCTTTATTAACGGAACATTAATAGGGCTGTGCATTTATGTGGTTGTATTTATTACTTCACTGTTTTTTAGTAAAAATTCTTTTTCTCTTACATCCTTGTTCCATCTGATTTCCTCGCTGATGTCAGGAGCTATCGGCGGAATATTACAGGTGAATAAAAAATCTAAATATAATATATGAATTTTTACTCATTAAAAAGGGAATATATTAATTAAGATTTATGATTTGCGAGGAGGAATGTTTATGGAATTTGTTTTGTCAAATGACAGAGTAGAAAGAGAAATACAAATTTACAACAGGCTGATATACCTTATTGAAAAGGAAAGAGAGGACGAAGAAAACAGTATATCTTCAGTGAACGGGGGATAAAATTTGAAGCGCAAAAAAATACTTTTTTCTGTTTTAATTGTACTATTTTCTGTTGTCATTTCAGCCGTAATGATGTATAATGTTTTTGATGATATGACTATGGTATCGACTCACTTAAATAATAGTCCTACCATTATCGTTGATGCAGGCCACGGCGGGTTTGATGGTGGTGCGGTGGCTGATGACGGAACTATTGAAAAGAATATTAATTTGTCTATTGCACTGTTTTTAGGTGAGATGTTAGAGATAAACGGCTACAATGTTGTGTATACACGTACAGAAGATGTCGGCACTGATGATTATGATAATACTGCTATAAGAAACCGAAAGGTTAGCGATTTAAACAACAGGCTGAAACTTACACAGCTTTATGATGACGGTGTGTTTGTCAGTATTCACTTGAACAAATTTACTTCATCCTCTGCTATGGGCGCTCAGGTGTTTTACTCTCCGTCTTTTGATGAGGCTAAACTGCTTGGTGAATATATACAGACAAGTATTGTTTCCATTATTCAGCCGAGCAATAACAGGGTGATTAAAAAGGGAACAAAGGATACTTTTTTGCTTTATAATGCAGTGATTCCAAGTGTTATTGTTGAGTGTGGATTTATAAGCAATAACGAAGAATTAGCATTACTGAAAAACACCACGTATCAAAAGCAGATGTCTTTTGCTGTATTTTGCGGAATTAACAATTATTTTAATGAGGTATAAATTAAATGGCAGGAAAAATTAAAACGGCTTATGTGTGTACGAATTGCGGATGTATGTCGGCAAAATGGAGTGGCAAATGTAATAACTGCGGAGAGTGGAATACTCTTGAGGAAACCGTTATTCAGCCCGAAACAAAAAGTAAAACCTATTCATCTACCGCTTCGTTTATTAAAGCAATTTCCATTAATGATATTTCTTCTGAGTTTGAAACCAGAACGGTTATCGGTATTAATGAGCTTGACAGGGTGCTTGGCGGTGGAATCGTAAACGGTTCGGTTGTATTGCTCAGTGGTGACCCCGGTATTGGTAAATCCACAATTCTTTTACAGATTTGTGATAAGCTACCGTCAAACATAAGAATTCTCTATGTTTCCGGTGAGGAATCAGCTATGCAGATAAAGCTTCGTGCACAGCGATTGGGTGTTTTTAATGCTAATCTGTTTATTATGGCTGATAACGATACACAGGCTATTTGTGAGTACATATTAGCTGAAAAACCTGATTTAGTTATGATAGATTCTATACAGACAATGCAGATTTCAGAGCTTTCTTCTTCTGCAGGAAGTATTGTTCAGGTGAGAGAATCCACCAATATGTTTTTACGGGTAGCTAAAAGCAATAATATTCCCATATTTATTGTTGGTCATGTAAATAAGGGCGGTGACATTGCAGGACCTAAGGTGCTTGAACATATTGTTGATACTGTTTTGTATTTTGAGGGTGAGCGTAATCAGTCCTACAGAATTCTTCGTGCTATAAAAAACCGTTTTGGCTCAACTAATGAAATCGGTGTATTTGAAATGAAGGAAACGGGACTCTGCCAAGTTGAAAATCCATCTGCTGCTATACTTTCAGGAAGAGCATATAATGTTTCTGGAAGCTGTATTGCTTGCATACTTGAGGGTAGCCGTCCCATACTTTCCGAGGTACAGGCTCTTGTAACATCTACAGGCTTTGGAAATGCCAGGAGAGTTGCCACAGGCTTTGATTATAACCGACTTAATATGCTGCTTGCGGTACTGGAAAAGCGTATAGGTCTTCATTATTCTAATCGTGATGTTTATGTTAATGTTGCGGGTGGCCTTCGTCTTGACGAACCTGCCGCTGACCTTGCGGTTGCTCTTTCTCTTGTTTCGGGACTAAGAGATACAGTAATCAGTGATGATATAATCGCATTTGGCGAAATCGGACTTTCGGGAGAACTTCGTTCAGTTTCTCGTCCTCTTGATAGAGTAAAGGAGGCTGCTCGTCTTGGCTTTAAGACTTGTATTTTGCCGAAAAGCTGTCTTAAGCATTTAAAGGGTATATCTGACGATATTAATGTAATAGGAGTATCATCCTTAAAGGAAGCAATACAACAGATAATTTTATAAAGAAATAGCCTTTGCATTGCAAAGGCTTTAAATTTTTATAATCGGTTGAGTGTATTCTTTAGAACAGGGGCGAGGGGGAGTAAACGCTAATGAATATAGATCTGTTGCTATACATTCGGTACCGAAAACTTTTTTGCCAAAGCTACTCAATTTTTCGGTATCCTTGCCCGACATTATAACAGGTCTGTCGGAATTTCTTGCAATTTCTGAAACCAAAGACTCGCTTTCTTTTCTATAACCGATAATATGAATATATGGCGGCTCTTTCTTTAAATATGAATTGTCAACCGAAAATGCGGCTGACATAATAATTCGCCGTATTCGTGCCATAGTGTAGCGCTTTGTTTTTATATTAGTCAACAATTCATCAAACGAAGCAGAAGTTTTTATACTCTCAAAAATTCTGTTTTCAATTCCTTCACTTATGTCGGGTAGGTTCATAATATCTTCAATACTTAATGAGCGAAGCTTAAACATAATAGCTTTTTCTATAAGAGAAAAATCAGCACAGTCGGTATCTTTTATGATTTCTTTTACACTATGCGGAACAAAAAAACCTACTTCTTTGTTTTCCTGTATCATATTTCTAATATTGGAGGCGCTTGAGTATTTATCTGTTGTTTCTGCACTGTCGTGATTTGCACCCATTCTTGAAATTGGGGTAAAATCAATATTAAATCCAAGACTTTTAGCCGCTACAAGATATTGAACACCAAGTATGTTATTAGGCTGGCGGATAAAATCCTTGAGTTGTGGATATTGCTCATTAAATACTCTTTGTCTTGCATCGGCATAGGTATATCCCTGAGATAAATATATACCGATTTCTTTTGAAAATTTGTTTTCAAAAATTACTTGTGCTGACTCTTCTATTAATTGCTTATTATTATTTTCAGAGCCAAATACAAGATTGTCGACAATCCCGGTTCCTTTTAAAAGGGAAATAGAGCCATATGCAAAATTTTCTGCTCCTGACATTGACCAACCAATTGGCAGTGAAATGACAACATCAGCACCGTTTTTTAGAGCCATTTCTGCTCGACGGTGCTTTTCCATAATTGCAATCTCGCCGCGTTGGACAAAATTACCACTCATAACACAGATGTTTTTCTTTCCGTTTTCTTTAGCTTTTGACAGAAGATATTCGTGTCCGTTGTGAAAAGGGTTAAATTCACATACAATTCCGTTCATTTTTATTTTCCTTTTTTAAAATACTACTTGCAAAAACTTTAACAATCTATTATTATATAATAGTTAAGATGGTATTGATATTTTAATCATTTTATCACAAAGGTTAAATTTAATCAATACGAAAAATAATACGCCAATGGCGGATAGGAGTAAATTAATATGAAAATCTTTGTAGTTAATGCAGGAAGTTCTTCGCTTAAATATCAGCTTATTGATATGGAAACCGAATCTGTTCTTGCAAAGGGTATCTGTGAGAGAATCGGAACAAGCGGTGCAATTACTCATAAGGCTGCTGACGGCAGAGTTTATTCTGCTGATACTGCTATGCCTACTCATACCGAGGCTTTTGAGGCTGTTGTTTATGCTATGACCAAAAGTGAAGCTAAGGTTATTGATTCCTTTGATGAAATCTCGGCTATCGGTCATCGTATAGTACAGGGCGGTAGTATCTTCTCTAAGTCCTGTCTTATTAATCCCACCGTTCTTGACCAGATTGATGAGCTTGGTGCTCTTGCTCCTTTACATAATCCTGCTCACGTTCTTGCAATTAAGGCATGTATTAAAACCTTTGGTGATAAGATCCCTCAGGCTGCTGTATTTGATACCTCTTTCCATCAGACAATGGAGCCTAAGGTTTATATGTTTGCTCTACCTTATGAATATTATGAGAAATACGGTGTTAGAAAATACGGTGCACACGGTACCTCTCATCACTTTGTAAGCGACAGAGTTGCTGTTCTTGAAAACAAGGATAAAAAAGACCTTAAGATTATTGTTTGTCATATCGGTAATGGTGCATCTATTACCGCTGTTAAGGATGGTGTTTGCTGTGATACCTCTATGGGCTTTACTCCACTTGATGGCTTTATGATGGGTACAAGAACAGGTACGCTCGACCCATCTGCACTTACCTTTATCGCAGAAAAAGAAAATCTTTCTCCTGCTCAGATTAACGATATCTGCAATAAGAAATCCGGTATGCTTGGTGTTTCGGGTGTGTCTAATGATAACCGTGACGTTTGTGCTGCTGCTGATAGTGGTAATGAAAGAGCAAAACTTGCCGTTGATATGCAGAGATATCAGATTCTTAAATTTGTAGGTTCTTATGTTGCTGCTATGAATGGTGTTGATGCTATCGCATTTACTGCGGGTATCGGTGAAAATGATCCGGATCTGAGAGCCTATGTTTGCGAAAACCTCGGCTATTTAGGCGTTAAGATTGATGATGCTAAAAATCATATTCGTGGTGAGGAAATTAAGATTTCTACTGATGATTCAAAGGTTAATGTATATGTAATTCCCACTAATGAGGAACTTGCTATTGCCCGTGATACATTAGCACTTATTTCTTAATCGAAAGGTTGATTTAATTGAATATTACTCAGTTAAAAGATGCAATAGCTCAGGGTAAATTTGATAATATATTTAATAAGCTGTATCCTGCTGATGTCAGCGTTGCCCGCAAAAGATATAATGATGCTCTAAATTGCTTTGAGGAAATCTTTGGTGATAGGGAAGAGGTAAGAATTTTTTCTGCACCGGGAAGAACCGAGGTTGGCGGAAACCATACCGACCATCAGCATGGCAGAGTTCTTGCAGGAAGTGTAAATCTTGACGTTATCGGTGTTGTTGCTGCTAATGACGTCAACGTTGTCCGTATAGAGTCCTTTGGATATAAGGTTGACCCTGTTGATCTGAATTTCCTTGAAAGCAGTGAGGCTGAATATGGCAAAACCAGTGCACTTATTCGCGGTTGCTGTGCTCACTTTAAAAAGTCAGGATATAATATCGGAGGTTTTGATGCTTATACCACCTCTGATGTACTTGGCGGTTCGGGACTTTCTTCATCTGCCGCCTATGAGGTGCTTATCTGTAACATATTAAGCGGTATGTTTAATAACAACGGTGTTGACAGGGTTGAAATTGCAAAGATTTCTCAAAAGGCTGAAAGAGAATATTTTGGTAAACCCTGCGGTCTTCTTGACCAGATGGCAAGCTCTCAGGGTGGATTTACCGCTATTGATTTTATGAACCCTGAAAAGCCTGTAGTTGAACAGATTTCCTTTGACCTTGCTTCTCACGGTTATACACTGTGTGTTGTTGATACTCATGGTGACCACGCCGATTTAACTCAAGATTATGCTGATATTACTATTGAGTGTAGAGAAATCAGCAATTATTTCGGCAAAGACTTTTTGAGAGATGTTGATACTGATGTATTTTTTGCTTCGATCAGTGACCTAAGAAATAAATTTGGTGACAGGGCAGTGCTTCGTGCGATTCATTTTTTTGGTGATGATAATCGTGCTGAGGAGCAAAAGGTTGCATTAAAACAGGATAACTTCAATCATTTTCTTGATTTAGTAAATGAGTCGGGAGATTCCTCCTATAAATATCTTCAGAATGTTTATTCGGCATCAAATATTAAGGCACAGGGACTGTGTCTTGCACTTTGCCTTACCGAGAAGTTTTTAAATGGTGAGGGTGCCTGTCGCGTTCACGGTGGCGGTTTTGCAGGAACAATACAGTGCTATATTCCTACCGAAAGAATAGAGCGGTACTTAAAGATGATTAACGGCGTTTTTGGTGAGGGAAGCTGCTGTATACTAAGTATCCGACCTATTGGCGGATGTGAAATTATCCCTGATTAATCTAATAAATTCAATAAAATCTTTTAAAAAACAACAGCTTTTTCGGGCTGTTGTTTTTTTGTCCATATATTTGATGAAAACTTTCTTGCATTGAAAAAATTTTTTTTGTAAAATAATGATAGCATAATATTTTCTTTTTAAAGGAGAGTTGTTTATGAAGAAATTTGTAGCTTTATTTTTAAGCACGGTCTTGTTGTTATGCACATTAATAGTTCCTATTAATATCAGTGCTGAAACAATTGACTGGTCTGCTGAACTCGATGACAAATATGTCTTCGATTTTACAAACGAGGGATATTATTCAGATTCTGCTCATAACACAAATCAAGTTACAAACAATAATTATTTGTTTGACATTTCACATCCTTGGAGTTATGGAAATGTAAGCTTCGATGCAGGTTATGGCAGAGGCAACAGAGCTATAAGCCCGGTTTGGTCTGCATTTACCAAGCAGGGTTGGGGACCTCAGGCTTGGAGTTATCCCGGAACCGCCACGATTGATGGACAGGATGTTAATACTTATGCCGTTCATACAAATCACTCTAATTTCACTGCATATTTTACTCCTCTTAAGGAGGATGGAAAGCCTTTTGAGCTTGCTCCCGGTCATAAATATTCCGTTAAGGTAAAGTATTATATTGAGGCTGAGGATGCCGGCTCTACTCCATATATCGAATACTGTGCCGGTCTTTGTACTGACAAAGAACCACCTATCGATTATTCCGCTGCTGAGAATAAAATTAAGTTTGCCGGTGGTCGTTTTGCATGGCTTAACAATGGAGCCGGAGAAACCAGAGAAGCAACTCTGACACTTGATTTAACTTCACTTTCAAGCGATGAAAATTATGATAATGCAACTAATACATATACTCTTACATACGGTGGCGTAGAGTATACTCTTAATAACTACTTCTACTTCGCTTTCACAAGAGGTACAGCAGATGTTCACTTTATCAACCTTGAGATTACAAGGGATGACTATACTCCTAAGGGTACCATTAATTATTACAATGGTGATGAGCTTGTTAAGAGCGAAAAGGTTGCTACAGGTAACTATGCACCAAGCTATACTCTTGATGATACCGCTGAAAAGGTATTTGCAGGTTGGTATACTGATGCTGCACTAACAAATTCTGCAACAAGCGTTACTGTTGAAGAATTTGGTGTTATTAACCTTTATGCTAAATGGGAAAAGCTTGCTAACTGGGATACCGACCTTGACAAGAAGTATGTGTTTGATATGTCTGATACAGGTTATTATTCCGACGCCACACATAGTTCAAATCAAGTTGCAAATAACAATTATTTATTTGATACCACACTTCCTTGGAATTATGGTGCCATAAGCTTTGATGCTGACTTTGGTAGAGGTGTGAGAAATATATATCCTATATTTACTGCTGCTACTACAGCAGGTTGGGGTCCTCAGGGCTATATGCAGCCGAGCACTGTTGAAGTTGATGGTATTCAGGTACCCACAATGCAAATTGCAAATGCAAACCCCGGATACTATGTACCTTTAAAGGCTGATGGTACTCCTTTTGAACTTGCACCAAATCACACATATACCGTTAAAATCTCCTATAGAGTTACTGCTGCAGGAGCCTCTAATAATGGCGGTAAGATGGCATTTAATATTGGTGTACCTAATGTAGGCGCTTGGGGTGGAAATAGTTTATGCTATTCCAGTGTTGATTGCGGCAACAATATTGATGCTTGGATGGCCGGCAACAACTATACATATACAGCAACTAAAGAAATTTCTACCTTAGGTATGAAAGATGATGCTAATTATAACTCTGCAGATAACACATATAAATTAACCTATAGTGGTACTGAGTATACTCTTTACAATTATTTATCTATCACTATTACCAATTACACCAAGCCTACATTGGATATAATTTCACTTGAAATAATCCGTGATGACTATGTAGCACAGGGAACTGTGGAATATTATGATGGTGAGTCACTTCTTAAGAGTGAAGAAGTAAATATCGGAAGCTACACTCCCGGTTATACACCTAAAAAAGATGATTATGTATTTGCAGGTTGGCACAGTGATGCCGGACTCTCTAATCTTGTTGATAGCGTTACAGTTGTCGAAAACACAACTACTAAGCTTTATGCTAAATGGGAAAAACTTGCTAACTGGGATACTGACCTTGATAAGAAGTACGTGTTTGATTTTAGTAACCCAGGCTACTTTACCGACCAGTTAAGCAAAGCTAATGGCGGAATTCAGCTTGATTCAGCTAAACCTTGGAAGGAAACCGTAACTTTCAATGCCGGTTTTTCCAGAGGTAACAGAACTTTGTATCCCGTTTATACAGGTATGTCCGGTAATGATTGGGGTCCACAGGCTTGGAGCCAGCCCGGAACAGTTACTGATGGTGGTTCTACAGCAAGCACTTGGCACATTCATGGTGCTCATTCTTCTAACACATCTGTTTTTGTTCCTTTAAAATCTGACGGAACTCCCTTTGAACTTGCTCCCGGTCATAAGTATTCTATTTATGTCAAATATTATATAGAGACAGAAGATTCTGGAAAGCAACCATTTTTGGAATACTGTGCCGGTCTATATATGAACGGTGCAATGAAGGTTGATTATTCAGGTTGGACTAATCCTCTGAAAATAGCCGGTAATCGATTTGCCTGGCTTGATAATGGAACCGGAGAAACAAGAGATGTGACTTTATCTCTTGATTTAACTTCACTTTCCGGTGATGAAAATTATGATTATGCAACCAATACTTATACTCTCACATACGGTGGCACAGAGTATACCCTTTATAACTATTTCTACTTTGCCTTAATGAACGGTACAGCAGATGTTCATTTCGTTAGTCTTGAGATTACAAGGGATGACTATGTCGAAACAAGAACCGGTGATGTTGTTTACTATGACGAAGATGGCATAACCGTTATTAACACCGACACAGCTATTGTTGGTGATTATGCTGTTGATTATATCCCCGAAGCTGTTGAAGGTAAGTACTTTATGGGTTGGTATACCGATGAGGCTCTTACTAATGAAGCTGGCTCAACCATTACTCTTACCCAGGACGGTATCAAGCTTTACTCCAAGTGGGAGAGAGACGGTAATTGGGAAAAAGACCTTGATAAGAAGTATGTGTTTGACATTGCAAACGTAGGTTATTATTCCGATGTAAAATCCAAGGAATCAGGCGGCGTTCAGCTTGATGCTACAAAGCCCTGGCATTATGGTTCTGTAAGCTATAATGCAGGCTTCGGAAGAGGCATAAGAAGTGTATATCCTACATATTCTACTGCATCTACAGCAGGTTGGGGTCCTCAGGCCTACATTCAGCACGGCACAGTAGAATATAATGGAACACATGTTACCACTATGCAGATAACAAACGGTAACCCTGCTTATTTTGTTCCTCTGAAAGAAGATGGCACGCCCTTTGAACTTGCTCCCGGTCATAAATATACTGTTAAATACACAATCAAAAACACAAGTGTTGAAAGCGGAAGCCTTTTGTTCCAGGTAGCCAGTGGTCTTGATGCAAACGGCGCCTTTGTTAATGAACAGGTTGACGGTCTGTATTACAATATAGCAGCCTATGAGTATATTAACAGCAGCTGGGTTACATCTGATTTAGGTAAAATTCAGGAAAAAACCGTTACACTTACTGCGCCCTCACTTGATGACGAAAATTATGATTATAAAACCAATACTTATAAATTAAATGTTGATGGTACCGATTATACCCTTTACAATTACTTCTATTTTGTAATGGGCAACTATGGTAAGGGTACGGTTGATATTATTTCTCTTGAAATTATCCGTGACGACTATACTGATGTTAAGGACGGTCAATTCCTTGTAAGCGGTAGTGTTGCAAATAACACTACTTACAAAGTAAGTTTTGATTATGCACTTAAGAATGAACTTACAAATGATGTAAAGATTGGCTTCAAAACAACTAATTCAGACGGCAACGTTCCTACCTATATCGAAGGTAAAGATGTAGCAATATATAAGATTCTCGCAGATAAGCAGGTTGGAACCACATACAGCGCAAACATACTGCTTACTACTGATATGCTTGCTTCTCTTGTAACAGATAACCTTGGCTTTAATGATGTACTTGCCGCAGCCAACAGTATGTTATACGGCTATATAATCGGAGAAAATGATGATGTTTATATCAGAAACATCACGATTACTCCATTAAGTGACTATCAGAGTAATGATCTTATAGGTGTAGGTGGCGTACAGATTCTTACCGATGATGCTGTAATAAGCGCAGGCGGTCAACAGGCAATGCGCTTTACCTTTAACTATGACACAAGAAATGGTAGCGATATTCTTATTGATGGTAGCTATTATACCATTAAAGCAAGAGGCTTTATCTATGGTAACGGTAAGGGCTATCTTAATGATGGTAAGTATCTTGGTGATATGAACCTTACAAATGCCCGCGACAATAAGTTTGTATATAGCATAAAATCCACTGACTTAGGTTATTGCTGGACTACAACTAATATTACAGATGACCTTTACAACATTGGTTTCTCATCTTATATAACTAAATTTGCTGTTGATGATAGTAGAGAGCTTATTGCAAGAGGATTTATTGTTGTAGAAATTGATGGACAGGAGTTTACAATTTATTCCGACACCATTACACGCAGTGTTGAATATGTAAGAAGCGCAGGTGGGTCAGCTTACGACCCATCTGTACGCCAACTTGTTTGGGGATATGATTTTTCACAGATAAGCTCTATTGACGCTGTTACTGATTTGCACCAGAACAATAACCGAAATAACTTTACATTGAATGAGTATAGAAATCCTGTTGTTGGCGGCGAGAACTACGTTCTTGAAGACGGTGTACTTAAGTTAAGAATCACCTATAGTGATACAGAAACCACAGGTGCCAAATATGATATGCCTATCACACTGTCAACAAAGGATGCTATGTCTTATAAATACGGATATCTTGAGCTTGAGGCGGAGATTCCTTTTGAGCGCGGCATTCATCAAGGTTTTTGGTTAGCTCCTCAGAACGAATTTATTGATTCGGGAGCTTATGAAAAGGTTAATGCAGAATTTGATATATTTGAGGTAGATGGAATTTATAATGCTGACCAACCAAAATATAGCACTATTTTAGATAATAACGCTGTCTTGGCTGTTAATTTACATAAATGGTATCACTATTACGATGAAGCAGGTAAACAGCAAACCGGAACTGCAAACACCGGATCATTAAGATATTCCGATGTTATCAATATTACCAAAGATTTGTTTGGCGAATACACTATAGCTTATAAATCATCTTCCGATGATTCAAAATATATATTCTCAAGTTTGACAGAAGCCAGAAAAGTACATAGATATGGTTTTGAATGGAATGAGGAATATATTGCCGTTTATGTAGACCCTGTTGTTGTTGATGGAACTCCTGTTAGCGAACCATATTTCAAGATCAACATTTCAGAAGGAAATGATTTCTATGATGATAGCGTTGGTCATGAAAATACTTACGGAATGGATTGCTTCCACGAAGAGCAATACATACTTTTATCCTACTGTCCGATTCTTTCTAACACATATTCAATCGGAAATGAATATAACAATGCCACTGTACACGATATAATTGATTTGGCAAAAGAAAGGCAAGGCGGTGAAGCTATTGAGTGGAAGATTCATTCAATCAAGCTTTATCAGAAGGCAGGAGAAAAAATTAATTTCCATTAATTAAAAAAATAAGCGCCTTGTAAGGCGCTTATTTAAATTAAAAGCTCTCTCAAATTATGAGAGAGCTTTTAATTATTAATAAAGTTTTACATCAATCCAAAGATTTTCGTAATAATAACGGATATCATCATCTAAATTGCGGTAATATTCGGTTTTAGGCATATTTTCTTCATCGGGGTAAAGAATTTCATTACCAAAATAACAATAGTCAGGATTGTTAATTACCGCGGTATTTGGAGAGGCATATCCGATATATTCTGCATTAGCAAGAGCGATTTCGGGCTCAAGCAAGAAGTTTATATACAGCATAGCCGCTTCATAGTTCTGACAGCAAGAGGGGATACACACTGCGTCAACAAAAATGTTTGTACCTTCCTTTGGATAGAAAAAGGCAAGGTCATCGTTAACATCATACATTGTCAGGTAGTCACCTGCGTAATATGGAGCAATGGCGGCTTCTCCTGTTTCCATTTTGCCGTAAACCTCATCCATAACATAGGACTGAAGGTATTTTTTCTGTTGCTTTAAAAGCTCGGCGGCGCTGTCCCAATCTGCCTTGTTTTTAGAATTAACACTTGTTCCGTCCAAAAACTGTGCAACCATAAAGGCATCTCTTGGGTTGGAAAACATAAGGGTTTGATTTTTGTATTGCTCATCCCAGAAAACAGACCAGCTTTTTTCTACTTCTCCAACCATTTCCTTATTATAAATGACACCAACCATACCAACATTAAATGGAACAGAATATTCATTATCAGGGTCGTAATATTGATTTTTGTACTGTTCACCGATATTGCTGTAGTTAGAAAGTTTTGATGTATCTATCTTTAAAAGCATATCCTCGCTAACCATTCTGTCAATCATATAATCAGAGGGGATTATTAAATCGTATGAAACACCTGCAGTACGTAATTGAGAATACATAGTTTCGTTGCTTTCAAAGGTGGAATAGTTGACTTTAATTCCTGTAACACGCTCAAATTCCTTATTAACATCAATACCGGAATCGGAACCATCAGAAATGTATTCACCCCAGTTATAAACGTTAAGTACGGTACCTGCTAAATCATTTGAGTAGTCGCCTTGCAGCTCTAAATCAAAATACTGATAGCCGCAACCGGTTAAGGTGAAGGTGGAAATAATAAGTAGCAGAATAAGAATTAAATTAACAATTCTTTTCATTGTGCACCTCTTTTCTTTTCGGAACGGCTTAGTGTAATATTATAAAGTAATAACAGAGCAAATACCGATATAAATATAAGTGTTGACAGTGCATAGGTATCGGGAGTAACCGTACGTTTAGTCATATTGTATATAACAATAGGTAAGGTCTGATAATGTCCACAGGTGAAGTAGCTTATAACAAAGTCGTCAAGTGACAGGGTGAAAGCCATTATAAATCCTGTAAAAATACCACTTGAAATAGAGGGCAGCATTACTTTAAAAAACGCTTTTACAGGAGTGCACCCAAGGTCCATTGCAGCTTGTAGTAGCGCCGGGTCTGTTTGCTTTAATTTAGGTAATACCGAAAGTATTACATAAGGCAAATTAAAGGTAATATGAGCAATAAGCACTGTAAAGAAGCCAAGTGATTCTGCAAGACCAAACATTTTTCCAAAGAATATGAAGAGCAACATAAGGGAAACACCCGTAACAATATCAGCATTCATCATTGGAATGTTAGTAACCGACATAATAGCAGATTTAGCCAATTTATTCTTTATTGTGGAAATTCCCACAGCTGCTGCAGTGCCGAGAACGGTGGAAATTACTGCAGAAAGAACTGCAACAATTAAGGTGTGTTTAAAAGCATCAAGCATTTCGCTGTTAAATATAAGCTCTGCATACCAATCAAAAGAAAAGCCTTCATATACCCATACACTCGAACCGCTGTTAAAGGAAAAAACTATCATAACAGCAATAGGCGCATAAAGGAAAAGAATTATAAGAGCCATATACAGACGGGAGAGTGTTTTCATATTACAACACCTCCGTCTGCATCATCGGAGAATCTGTTCATTATAAACAGAGAGACGAGAATAATTGCCATAAGTACCATAGATATTGCAGAGGCAACATTATAATAGTCGGGTCCTAAATTAAACAGATATTCTATCATATCTCCGATAAGCATTGTTTTGTTTCCACCAAGCTTCTGAGAAATATAGAAGGTACTGACAGAGGGTACAAAAACCATAGTTATTCCCGAAATAACACCGGGAAGTGAAAGAGGAAAAATAACCTTACTTATAACTCTTAGCTTATTAGCACCCAAGTCTTCGGCAGCTTCGGTAAGAGAAAAGTCGATTTTGGACATAACGTTATAAATAGGTAATATCATATACGGTAAAAAGTCATATACCATACCGAGAATAACCGTTCCCGGACGGTTTATAAGCGGTAGGGGACCGATACCTATTTTTCCAAGAAGAGTGTTGATAATACCTGTATTAGATAAAATAGTTATCCATGAATAAGTGCGGATAAGAAAGTTAGTCCACATAGGAAGCATGGTAAGTATCATAATCATACGCTGTGCACCGGGTTTGCATTTTGTCATAAAATATGCAAGGGGATAAGCGATAAGTAGAGTAATTATCGTAGAAATAAAAGCGTATACAAGTGACAGAAAAAACGCTTTCTTGTATCTTCCTAAATCTGAAAAGTTAGAAAGAGAGAACACACCATTTGCATCGGTTAAAGCATAATAACCCATTATAACAAGTGGAACTATGACAAACAGAGCCGCCCACAATACATAAGGTGCACGAAGCAGATTTTGTCCTAATGATTTTTTGTTCACTTATTCATCCTCCTCAAACTCAGAAAGATGGTCGATTTCATCACTGTAGGAGCTATAATCACCATATTTACCCGAATATTCGGATTTTTTCATAATATGGATAGCATCGGGTTCGATAAATAAACCAACATGCTCATCAACCTTATGCTCATCGGTGGTTTGTATCATCCACTTAAAGCCGCCAATATCGACAATTATCTCATAATGCACACCAAGGAATGTAACTGATGTAACAACACCTATAAGCATACCCTTATCGGCATCTACAATATCAACATCCTCAGGTCTTACAACTACGTCAACCTTTTCGTTAATTCCAAAACCTGAATCAAGGCATTTAAAGGTTTGTCCCGAAAATTCAGCCAAAAAATCTTCTTTCATTATTCCGTCAAGAATATTTGACTCGCCGATAAAATCTGCTACAAAGGCATTATTGGGCTCATTATATATATCCTGAGGTGTACCAATTTGTTGAATTTTTCCGTTATCCATAACAACAACACGGTCAGACATAGAAAGAGCCTCTTCCTGATCGTGAGTGACGAAAATAAAGGTAATACCGAGCTGCTGTTGGATTTTTTTTAGCTCATTTTGCATATCCTTGCGAAGCTTTAGGTCCAGAGCCGCAAGCGGTTCGTCAAGAAGCAGTACACGGGGATTATTAGCAATAGCTCTTGCAATTGCAACTCGCTGTTGTTGTCCACCGGACAAATTATGTATTTTTCTCTTTTCCATACCCGAAAGGTTAACAAGCGAAAGCATTTCTGCAACCTTTGCTTTAATTTCCTCCTCAGGAAGCTTTTTAAGGCGCAAACCGAAGGCAATGTTTTCAAAAACATTCAGATGAGGAAAAAGTGCATAACGCTGAAAAATGGTGTTTACCTGTCTTTTATAAGAGGGAACACCATTTATGATTTTTCCTGAAAATACTACATCTCCGCTTTCTTGCTCCAAAAATCCTGCAATAACACGAAGAATAGTCGTTTTTCCACAGCCCGATGGACCGAGTAAGGTAACAAATTCCTTATCATTTATCTCCAAATTAATATCATTAAGAACTCTTTCATCATCATAAGACACAGAAATGTTTTTAAGCTCAATAATACTGTTTTTCAATTTACAACACAACCTCCGAAATTCTGTAATAAATAAACGAAAAAAAGACCGTCAAATCTGAACAAAAGAAAAGCTAATAAAACAACTTATCCCTCGGATTGTTTCCGGTCAGAAAAAACGGTAATAGATCTCTGGATTTACATATTAATACATTTGTAATTAATATATTGCAAAATGTCGGTATTGTCAAGTGTTTTTTTGACATTTTTTGATGATTTATTACTGCAATTTGTAATAAAATTAATAACTCTTTGATTATCTTTGGTTTTCTTTAATTTACGCGTTTTTTCTAACTTTTTTTCGTTGAAAAAAATATATAGTAAAATTTGTAATTTTTTTAAAAAATGTTGATTAAAATATTGCCGTAGTTAAATATTTATGATATAATACATCTGTATATGCAATTATGAGTGGTGAGAAAATTGAAGATAATGGGAATTGACCCCGGATATGCACTTATCGGCTATGGCATTATTTCTTATAACAGCGGTCATTTTAAAACACTGACCTTCGGCGCAATTACAACCTCCCCAAAATTGTCTTTTTGTGAACGGCTTGAGGTTATTTATAAAGATATGACGCAGCTTATTACTGAGTTTCGTCCCGATGCAATTTCTATTGAAAAACTGTTCTTTAACACAAACACCACTACAGCTATCGATGTTGCTCAGGCAAGAGGAGTAATTTTACTCGCCGCAAAAATAAATAATGTACCTATTTTTGAATATACACCTTTACAGGTAAAATCTGCTGTTACAGGCTTTGGCAGAGCCGAAAAACATCAAGTTATGGAAATGACACGCTCTCTGCTTGGTCTTGCAAAAGTGCCGAAACCTGATGATACGGCTGATGCTTTAGCACTCGCTATCTGCCACGCTAACACAGGTACTTCTGCGTATTCAAAGCTTATGAAAGGGGAACCGTAAATGATAGCAACTTTAAGAGGGACACTGACTTATCTTGAGCCAACCTTTTGCATTGTTGAATGCGGTGGTGTTGGTTTTCGATGTTATATTTCGGGCAGAGCTTTAGGTTCTATGCCCAAAATCAGCGAGGAGGTAATGCTGTTTACCTTTATGTCGGTAAAGGAAGATGCAATTGACCTTTACGGTTTTGCAGATATGGAAGAGCTTAACTGCTTTAAACTTATTACCTCAGTAAGCGGTGTTGGCGCGAAAATCGGTTTGGCACTTTTATCAACATTTACCCCACAACAAATATCTATGTATATTGCGGGAAACAACCCAAAAGCTCTTACCGCTGCGTCGGGTGTGGGAATAAAGCTTGCTCAACGAATTATTCTTGAATTAAAAGATAAAGTGAGTGTACTCCCCGGTACTGATGATATTGTATCGACAAGTGCACCCTCGGGAAATGTAAATACTAAGGAGGCTATTGCCGCCCTTGTTTCTCTTGGCTTTTCTCAAAGTGAAGCATCAAATGCTGTGGGCAAATTAGCTCCCGATTTGGCGGTTGATATACTTATTAAAGAATCATTAAGGCTACTGGCAAGGCAGGTGTAATAAATGATAGAAACTTCAGATTTTAATATTGATGAATCAGCAGGCAGAATAGTTTCTCCTGAATACTTAAGTGACGATAACGATAATGAAGTAAGTCTTCGTCCTAAATCCCTTGATGAATATATCGGACAAGAAAAAGCAAAGGATAATCTGAGTATTTATATCAAGGCAGCTTTACAGCGTAAGGAAACCCTTGACCATGTTTTGCTTTACGGCCCTCCCGGTCTTGGAAAAACAACCCTTTCCGGTATTATTGCAAAGGAAATGGGTGTGAATCTTCGTGTCACCTCGGGTCCCGCTATTGAAAAACAAGGTGACCTTGTTGCGCTGCTGACTAATCTTAATGAGGGCGATGTTTTATTCATAGACGAAATACACCGTCTGTCCCGTAATGTTGAAGAAATTCTTTATCCCGCAATGGAGGATTTTTCTGTAGATATTATTATCGGCAAGGGACCTTCCGCCCGTTCGATTCGTCTTGATGTTCCTCATTTTACGCTAGTAGGTGCAACAACGCGAAGTGGTCAGCTTACCGCGCCTCTTCGTGATAGGTTTGGCGTTTTACTCCGTCTTGAGCTTTACACCCCTGAAGAACTGGCAAAAATAGTTACCCGTTCAGCTTCAATTCTTAATATACCTATTGACTATGAGGGTGCTCTCGAAATAGCATCCCGTTCAAGAGGTACACCTCGTATCGCCAACCGACTGCTTCGCCGCGTAAGAGATATTGCTCAGATTGAATTTGGCGGAGAAATTACAGAACAGGTAGCTATGGCGGCACTGTCAAGATTTGAAATTGATGAGCTGGGTCTTGATGAATTTGACCGCAAAATGTTATCAACAATCATTTATAATTATTCGGGCGGCCCTGTAGGTCTTGATACCTTAGCGGCGGCTGTTGGTGAAGAAAGCATTACTATTGAGGATGTCTATGAACCTTACCTTATGCAAATCGGTTTTTTAACAAGAACTACAAGAGGAAGATGTGTTACAAAACTCGCTTATGATCATCTTAACATTCCTTTTCCGAATTGTAATTGTACCGATTCTTCACAGCAAACTATAAATTTAAACTAAAGGATTTAAAATGAGATTTACCGAAGATTTTAAGGATTATGAGCTTATTGATGCCGAGGGCGGAGAGCGTCTTGAACGTTGGAAGGATATTATCCTTATCCGTCCTGACCCACAGGTTATATGGCAAGGGGAAAGAAAAAATCCGTTATGGAATAATGCTCATGCTATATATCACAGAAGCAACTCTGGTGGAGGATACTGGGAACCATTAAAAAAAGTGCCTGATGTCTGGTCGGTTGACTTTAATGAGCTTACCTTCAGACTAAAACCAATGGGCTTTAAGCATACAGGACTTTTTCCCGAGCAGTCTGTTAACTGGCAGTTTATGCAAAATAAAATTAAAAATGCAAACAGAGAGGTTTCGGTGCTGAACCTGTTTGCTTATACCGGCGGTGCTACGATTGCCTGTCTTAGTGCAGGGGCAAAGGTCACCCATGTTGATGCCTCTAAGGGAATGGTTTCTTGGGCTAAAGAGAATGCTGTTGTATCGGGTCTTGGTGATAAACCTGTTCGTTGGCTTGTGGATGACTGTCTTAAATTTGTTAAGAGAGAAATCCGCAGGGGCAACAAATATGACGGTATCGTTATGGACCCACCTTCTTACGGAAGAGGTCCTAACGGCGAAGTATGGAAGCTTGAACAGCAAATTAACGAATTACTCAGTGAAGTGGGTAAAATTATGAGTGATAGGCCATTGTTCTTTCTTCTTAATTCCTATACAGGCGGACTTTCTCCCACAATACTGAATTATATGGTTAAATCCTTAATAGCTCCTGATAATCGCGGAACTGTATTTACCGACGAGATAGGGCTTAAAATAACCGATAGGGATATGGTTTTACCCTGCGGTAACACAACTATATGGACTGACTAAATTATGAACAATATCATTGAAATTAACAATATTTCCTATGAATATTATGGCGACAATACAAATCATGTTTTAGAAAATTTTTCTCTTGATATAAAACGCGGCTCTTTTACGGTTATACTCGGACATAATGGCTCGGGCAAATCGACCCTTGCAAAGCTTATGAATGGATTGTTAAAGCCAATGAAGGGTACAGTATGTGTTGACGGTATGTTCACAGATGATGCCGCTAAGGAAATAGAGATTAAAAGACGAATAGGACTTGTTTTTCAGAATCCCGATAATCAGCTTGTTTCTTCTGTTGTAGAAGAGGATGTTGCCTTCGGTCCTGAAAATCTTGGCTTTCCTCCCAGGGAAATAAGACAGCGTGTTGACGATGCACTGAAAAAGGTAAATATGTATGACTATCGTACAAACGCTCCTCACAATCTTTCGGGCGGTCAGAAGCAGCGTGTAGCTATTGCAGGAATTCTTGCAATGACTCCTGAATGTATTGTGCTTGATGAGCCTACAGCTATGCTTGACCCACAGGGAAGAGAAGAGGTTATGTCAGCACTTCTTGACCTTAATAAGAAGCATAATATAACCGTGGTTCTTATTACGCATTTTATGGAAGAGGCACAATTTGCTGACAGAGTTATTGTGATGAACAAAGGTAAAATTACCGGCGACGGCACACCTAAAGAAATTTTTTCAAAAATTTCTCTGCTTAAAGATGCAGGACTTTCCGTGCCACAGACAACGCAGCTTTTGAGTCAGCTCGAGGATAGCGGTCTTAAATTGGAAAGAGGAATTATTTCTATTGAAGATTGTGTTGAAGCGATATCAAGGATGTTAAATAGCGCCGACTGATTTTTTTGAAAGGACGATAAAATTGAATATATTAGAAGCTGTTAATCTTCAATATGTATATTCTCCGGATACTCCGTTTAAGCATTCAGCACTGAACGGAATATCTTTTGCTGTAGAAAAAAACTCTATTATTGGCGTTATTGGACATACAGGTTCTGGAAAATCAACCCTCCTACAGCTTCTTAACGGTCTTCTTAAACCAAGTGGCGGAAGCATTAAATTTAACGGTATTGATATATGGGAAAATCCTAAAAATATCAGCAATGTGCGTTTTAAAATCGGTCTTGTTTTTCAGTATCCCGAATATCAGTTGTTTGAAGAAACGGTTAGAAAGGATATTGCCTACGGCCCGAAAAATATGAAGCTGTCTGATGAAGAAATCGAGCAGCGAATTGACAGAGTCAGCAAAATTGTTTCTCTTGATAGTAAACTTTTATCAAAATCTCCGTTTGACCTGTCCGGCGGTGAAAAAAGAAGGGTTGCTATTGCGGGAATTATGGCAATGGAACCTGAAATTATCGTTTTTGATGAGCCTACAGCCGGTCTTGACCCAATTGGCAGAGAAACCGTACTGAAAGCAATAAAGGATTATAGAGATGAATTTGGTGCAACAGTAATTATTGTTTCTCATAGTATGGAGGATATGGCATATATATGCGATAAAATTCTTGTGCTATGCGACGGCGACTTGGTTATGTACGACACAGTAAAAAATGTGTTTAAAAATTCTCATAAACTAAAGGAGATTGGTCTTAATGTACCAATTATCACTTCGGTAATGCTTTCTCTTAAGGAACGGGGATACGATGTGCCAACCGATATTTTTACTGTCGAAGCTGCGGCTGAAGCCATTCTTAATATAGTAAACGGAGGTAATAAGCAATGATTTCGGATATTACCTTCGGTCAATTTTTTCCATGTAATTCAGTTATTCATAAAACTGACCCACGTATTAAGTTCCTTCTTTTAATATTTATTATTGTATTTATTTTTCTGTCAAAAACTGTGATGACGATGGCTCTGTCACTGATTTTTGTAGTTATAATAATGATTGCTTCAAAAATTCCTTTTTCACTTTATCTTAAAAATCTAAAAGCAATTTTACCTATTCTTATTTTTACTGCGATTATTAACTCACTTTATGTAAAGGATGGTACGCTTCTTTTTGATTGGTGGATTTTTTCCATAACTACGGGTGGAATATATCGAGCTGCTCTTATGGCACTCAGAATAACTTTGTTGATTTTTGTCAGTGCCTCTCTTACCTATACTACTACGCCAAATGATTTGACAGATGCAATCGAAAGACTTTGCTTTCCACTTAAGTTTATTGGCCTTGGTACAATGGTGCATGTTCTTACTATGATGATGACAATAGCACTGCGTTTTATTCCTACTCTTATTGAGGAAACTCAGAAGATTATTAACGCCCAAAAGGCGAGAGGTGCTGATATAGAAAGCGGAGGTCTTTTAACAAAAGTTAAAGCATTAGCACCAATTCTTATACCATTAATCATTCTTTCAGTACGAAGAGCATACGATTTGGCAGAGGCTATGGAATGTCGTTGTTATAACGGTGGTGTAGGAAAACAGCGTATGAAACAGTTAAAGCTTCACAGAAGAGATATTGCTGTATGTGTTGTATCTGTTTTCTGGGCAATTCTTATCATATTATCTTTAGTATTTGGAGAAGTGTTATGCAACGCTATTTACTGAAAATCGCCTTTGACGGTACTGATTATCACGGTTGGCAGGTTCAGCCTAATGGTATAACGGTGCAGGAAAAGCTTCAGTCAGTTATGCTTTCGTTATATGGTTATGCACCTGATGTTACAGGCTGTAGTCGTACCGACTCAGGTGTTCACGCTAACGAGTTTTACTGTCATTTCGATTTAGAAAAAAAAATCGAACCTACAGGTATCGTTAATGGTCTTAATTCGGTTTTACCCATTGATATAAGAGCATTGAGCTGTACAGAGGTGAAAAATAACTTTCACTGCAGATATAATGCTGTTGGAAAGAATTATATATACCGCATTGACAGACGGAAAATTTCCGATCCATTTAACTTAAGATATTGCTATAACTATAGCGGAAAGCTTTCCATAAGTGATATGCAGTTTTTTTGCAATACAATAATCGGTAAGCACGATTTTGTGGGTTTTTCATCATCAAAACGAAGTGTTACTGATACTGTAAGAACTGTAAGCCATTGCAGTATTGAAGAGGACGGCGATTTTTTGATATTTTCTATTACTGCTGATGGTTTTTTATACAATATGGTACGTATTATTGTCGGAACCTGCATTGCTGTAGGTAGTGGCAGAATAGATAAAAACATTGCAGAAAAAATATTTGATAACGGTGACAGGACGCTTGGTGGAGCCACAGCACCTGCACAAGCACTCTTCCTTAACCGTGTGTTTTATTAAGGAGTTTATATGCCTAAATATTTAAAAAACAAACGAAAAAGACGTCATTCTGTTTTTAAAAATCACACCGAAAATATAACAATGACTTCTGAAAGAAAAGAAAAAAATTCCAAACCTGCTAAGGAAAAGGATTCTTTAAGAATTCTACACGGCAAAAAAAGAGTTAAGCAGATTAGGCAGGCAGTCACTTTGTTTATTGTTTCGGCGGTTTTACTTGCTGTATTGCTTGTTTCTGTCCTTTCTCCTACAGGAATTTCAGAACTGTTTTCAAATTATGCTGCAACCTTTTCCTTTAGCTCAAAGCTTCCTGTAACCCTTAATGGCTCAGAAACATACAATGTATCTTTTGTAGGAAACAGAGTTTTTGTTCTTTCTGATTCGAATTTTTCCTGTTATTCAAAACAAGGAAAATATTCCTTTAGTGATGCTCACGGATTTTCTTCTCCTGTGGTTGTTGAGAGCCAGGCTCGGCACCTTGTTTATGACCAAAACGGTAAAGGTGTAAAAATTTATAATGCAAAGGAATTATTATTCAGCTTTAACTGTGAATATAACATATTAGGAGCTGATATTTCCCGAAACGGCTACTTTGCAATTGCTTCTAAGGCTCAAAGCTATACCTCTATGGTAACAGTTTATAATAAAAACTGTGAAGTTATATATGAATGGTATTGTCCCGAAGAGATTATAAGCTATGTAGCAGTTTCCTCTAATGGTAAAAAAATTGCTGTGTGTACTCTTGATGTTAATGAGGGGCATTATAATAGCAAACTATATGTACTAAACTTTGATTCTCCTGACCCGATTTTTCAAAAAGAATATGAAAATGCATTGGTTTATGGCATCAATTCTTATTCCTCTAAGAATTTTGTTTTAATAGGAGAAAATTTCTGCGATATAATATCCTGGAAAAAACATACAGTGACAACCTTTAATACGTCATATAGTGTAGATGGTGTTAAATCTGATAATAGATATACGCTAATTGAATCTGCACGTGAACATAACGACGGCAGTGCAACATTTACTATTTATAATAAAAAACAACAGCAGATAGGTGCGTTTGATTTTATCGGCAGCGTTGATGATTTTGCTATATACCGAAAAAACATTATGATACTGTCACGAAATAAGGTACATCTTATTGATAGTGATGGAAATATTGTTAAATCGGGTGATTGCGGATTTGGTGTGGTAAAAATAGTTCCGACTTCATCAGGTGGCTGTCTGGCAATTAGCCATAATAACATTACCAAAATAACTCTTGAATAGGAGGAGTATTATGACATCCTTAATTTTTGATTTAATTTTAATCGCAGTTATTCTTATTTCTGTATTTATTGGTGTTAAAAAAGGGGCTATGAAGGTTATACTTTCATTGTTGGCCTTTGTGGTCGCTGCTTATCTGGCATATACGCTTTCAACACCTTTTGCTACTTTTATTAATAACAGCTTTATTCAACCCGCTGTTATTAAATCAGTTGATTCCGCTATTACCAATACTACCGAAAGTATAGAGGATGCTTTACCTGATTTTATTGCTGATAATGCCGATGTTTTGGGCATTAATATAAACGCTGATAGTATTATTAACGCAGAAGAATTTGTGCAAAATACTATTTCTCCGTCAGTTGTAAAAATAGTATCATCTTTTTCGATGTTTATTATTTTTATTATTTTGGCTATTGTAATGAATTTTGTTGCCACTCTTGTTAATAAAATTATTAAGGTCAGCTTTTTGGGAGGAATTAACAAACTTCTCGGTGGTGTATTTGGAGCAATTACCGGATGTGTTATAATTTTTGTTATTTGTTTTGCCCTTAAATATGCAGTATATTTAAGCGGCGACGAAGCTAAACTTATTTCTAAAGAAGTTTTAGATAAATCATTTTTATTTAGATTATTTACAGGGATTTTTTGAAAGGAATAAAATATGAGATTATGTTATAAATGTCAGAAACGTCCTGCAGTTGTATTTATTTCTGACGCTATGAAGCAAAACGATGAGCCAAAAGGCTTATGTCTTGTTTGTGCAAAAACAGCAGGTATTAAACCCATTGATGATATGCTTGGTAAAATGAATATCAGCGATGAAGAAATCGAACAAATGAGTGATCAGTTTATGGAGATTATGTCTATGAACGAGGAAGATGGCACAGATATGTTTGATTTAGGTACTGCTCCTGCTTTTCCGTTTTTAAACAATATGTTTCCGGGCGCTAAAAAAAATGCAGATGAGAACGAAAAACAAGAATCTAACGGCAAGAGCAATACAGAAAAAGCCGAACGTAAAAAGAAGAGATTTCTCGAGCAATATTGTACTAATTTGACTGACCGTGCAAAAAATGGTCAGCTTGATGAAATTTTCGGCAGGGAAGAGGAACTTTATCGCACTATTCAAATCCTATCCCGAAGAACTAAAAACAATCCTTGTCTTATAGGAGAGCCAGGTGTAGGTAAAACTGCTATTGCTGAGGGTCTTGCTTTAAAAATAGCAAGAGGTGACGCACCTGCACGTCTGCTTGATAAAGAAATTCATCTTTTAGACCTTACGGGTCTTGTTGCAGGAACACAGTTCAGAGGACAGTTTGAAAGCAGAGTTAAAGGTCTTGTGGAAGAAATTAAAGCTGCAAAGAATATAATTCTGTTTATTGATGAAATTCATAATCTTGTAGGTGCCGGAGATTCCGCAGAGGGCTCTATGAATGCTGCAAATATATTAAAGCCTGCACTGTCACGCGGTGAAATTCAGGTTATTGGTGCAACTACATTCAAGGAATATAGAAAGTATATTGAAAAGGATGCAGCTCTTGAAAGAAGATTTCAGCCTGTTACAATAGAGGAACCATCGCTTTTAGAGGCTGAAAAGGTTCTCTATGGAATAAAGAAATACTATGAAGGCTATCACAATGTAACCATTCCGGATAATATTATTTCTACCATTGTACGACTTTCCGAACGATATGTTAATGATAGATTTTTACCCGATAAGGCTATTGACCTTATGGATGAAGCCTGTGCCTGTGCAAGTCTTGCTAATTCTGCTGTTGACCAGCTCTATATCGCCAACAAGAAAATTGCTGAAACCCAGATGGAGCTTGACCGTCTTGAAGCTGAGGTGGAAAATCCTGATTATGAAAAACTTGCTCTTGTTAAATTTGAACTTGAAAAGTATAAAAAACAAGCAAGTGAACTGTATGTACCTGCTTCAGATAATGTTGTAACCGATATGGATGTTGCGAAGGTTATCGAGCTATGGACAGGCATTCCGGCTTCTAAGGTACAGGAAAACGATCTTATGAAGCTTAAAAATCTTAAGGAAGAACTTCTTAAAAAGCTTATTGGACAGGACAAAGCTGTTGATCTTGTTGTTTCAGCAGTTAAGCGCTCAAGAGTTCAGCTATCTACAAAACGCAGACCGGCTTCCTTCATTTTTGTAGGTCCCACAGGTGTGGGTAAAACAGAGCTTGTCAAAGTGCTGTCCGAACAGCTATTTGATACTCCCGAAACAATGATACGGCTTGATATGTCTGAGTTTATGGAGAAACATTCTGTTTCCCGTCTTATAGGAGCGCCTCCCGGATATGTTGGATATGATGAAGCGGGACAGCTTACCGAAAAGGTTCGAAGAAAACCATATTCAGTTGTTTTGTTTGACGAGATCGAAAAGGCACATCCCGATATTCTCAATATTCTTCTTCAAATTCTTGATGACGGCAGAATTACCGATGCGCAGGGAAGAACCGTCAATTTTGAAAACACAATAATTGTAATGACTTCTAATGCCGGTAGTGATAAGCAATCATCATTAATGGGCTTTGAAAAATCTGAGGCTCAGGCAAGCGAGGAGAAGGCAAAAAAAGCGTTAAGTGAGTTTTTACGCCCTGAATTTATGGCAAGAATTGATGAGATTATTGTTTTCTCACCGCTTAGTGAAAAAGCTCTTTCGGGTATTTGCGCTCTTATGCTTAATGAAATTAAAACTGCTATGTCGTATAAGCGGATTGATTTTTCTTATACTAACGATGTTTGTAAGTGCATTGCAAAGAAATGCGTTGGTGCGAAAAGCGGTGCAAGGGAACTGCGTAATTATATAAGAAGAAACATTGAGGATAAGATTGTTGCGTTATTAATAGATGAAAATACTGCAACTGTTAGCAGTCTTAAACTTACTGCTAAAAATGATGATATTGTCATAAATTGCGAATAACATTCATTTAAGCACTGATTTTATCAGTGCTTAAAATTTTTTCAAAAAAACTCTTGACTATCAGTGCAAATTGTGTTAATATATCAAGGTCGTAAGTATGCGGGTGTAGTTCAATGGCTAGAATTCCAGCCTTCCAAGCTGGCCGTGTGGGTTCGATTCCCATCACCCGCTCCAAACCGTCAATTTTTTTGGCGGTTTTCTTTAACTAAGCTTCAATAGCTCAGCTGGATAGAGCAACCGCCTTCTAAGCGGTAGGTCAGGGGTTCGAGTCCCTTTTGGAGCGCCAAAAAATAAAGCACTTCTTCGGAAGTGCTTTATTTTTATCAAATCTGAAGAATTGGTATGTAATCCATTTGCGTTGCAAACGGTATGTCATCTAAGCTTTGTATGTTTCTTCTTTCGGATTGATTACATACCGACTTTGTTGGATTACATCCAAGGCTCACGCCTTGATTTATTTCTGCTTTTATGCTATACTACAAAAGGGATGTGATATTATGAATGACGAATACCTGTCTATTATAGATAATCCTGAAGCCTGCAGGGAAGAGGGAAAGCGTATTTTCTTTAATGAACAGTTATCAGCAGAAGAGCGTGACAAAGGATTTATGCTTCTTGAGAGAGCTGTTCAGCTCTATGACCCCGAAGCCTGTTACATTTTTGGCAAAATGTTGATTTTAGGTAAGCTTAAAACCACTAAGATAGACTCAATCGAATATGGACTTAATCTGTTATGTGTAGCTGCAAATAATTACTTTATTCCTGCACGAGTTTTACTTAATAATTACTGTGATATTCGTTATACAACCACATTCGCTAAAACGTTTAAAATCCCTCAAAATAAGCCTTTAACAGACTTTAATGGTAAGAGGATAAAGATTAACAGAACAGGTATTTTGACACCTGTTGATGCAAAATTAGAGTATATTGACGGCAAAAACATTCTTACGCTGAGCGCTAATGTTACAATAGCTTGCTACGAATACGATATACCGGACTATGACCTATTCAAAAAGGCGGTTTTTGACGGGTTTAAAGCTTGGGAGGGCGAATACACTGTTTTCGGCGGTCAAAAGCTTGCTATCAATGTTGAACTAAGTGATGAAGAACGTTTTTATGACAGCGTTTTTGTTATTCCTATGACCACATATCTTAACAACGGGATTTCAAAATTTTGGAATAAATACGGAACAGATAAGATAAACTCAAATTATAAAAATATGATACTTTCAAAACGTTCATTTGCTACAGTCGGTTTTAAAAAATGGACTGTTAAATCGAGAAAGTTTATTTTACTGCAAAGTGATGATAATAACTTTTTAAATTATGACGAAATTAAGAATGTTGCAAAGCATGAATTTGGACATGCGTTAGGTCTTGGTGATTTATATAAAAGTGAAAATGACGGCTACAACGGCGTAAAGAAGGGTAGCTTCAAAGAAACCGATAGTTACTATATTTATGATGATACATATAATCTTGTAATG
This sequence comes from Clostridiaceae bacterium, assembly GCA_904501755.1. Lineage (GTDB taxonomy): Bacteria > Bacillota > Clostridia > Oscillospirales > Acutalibacteraceae > SIG607. The sequence continues at coordinate 71,251 of CAJGBV010000003.1, forward strand.
TGTGAGCATAATGGTCAGATAAGCAACAATGACATAGAAATGATCGTTTTAGCTTTTTCTAAGAACAGAATGCAGAACTATCAGCCCACTAAATTAGCTCCAAAAATTTCTGAGGCATTAGGAAAAGGAAACTAAGTTAATTACAGCTTTATAAACAACTGTTAGGAGAGATAATATGAAAATACTTATAGCATCTGATATTCACGGCTCAGCAAAATACTGCGAAGAATTGTTAAATGCCGCTAAAAAAGAAAATGTTGACAAAATTTTACTTTTGGGGGATATTTTATATCATGGTCCTCGTAATGACCTTCCTGACGGTTATGCCCCTAAAAGCGTAATTTCAATGCTTAACGGCATAAAAAGTAAAATAATTGCCGTAAGAGGTAATTGTGATACCGAAGTTGACCAGATGGTTCTCGATTTTCCAATATTAGCTGATTATGCTATTTTAACATGCGGAAGCAGAGTAATTTATGCCACACATGGTCATAATTATAATCCTGATAATTTGCCACCGCTTAATGATGGCGATATACTGCTTAATGGGCACACTCATATTACGGCCTATGAAAAGAGGGAAGGGTATTACTATTTTAATCCCGGTTCTGTTTCAATTCCTAAAAATGATACACAGCGAGGATATATTCTCTTTGAACGCAATGAATTTATCTGGAAAAATTTAATGGGAGATATTATTTACAAGGTTTCCTTATAATCTATTGACATTTATTATACTATTTGTTACAATTTTAAAAAAGAATATGAAAGGTGATTATTGATGTTTAAAATTACTACTGAAGAAGAAGCTATGTTCCTTGAATTCTGCGAAAACAACCATGTATATCAGGGAGCGCAATACGCTTTTACTTTTGACGAGCGTTTTCTTGTTTATTATTATAAGCAGTGTCAAAAATATGTTTATATTGCACTTGATACTAAAACCGGTTTAGGTTCACAGTTTATCTCGACTGATATAAAATATAAAAAGAGTGAGTTTGAAACATTAATACCAAACATTCTTGGCTCTCTAAAATATTTAGGTGAAATAAAATATCTCGTTAATCCTGTAGAACTTCAAAAGCAGTAATATCAAAATCGGCACATTGAGTGCCGATTTTTTAATAGGAAAGTGCCCTATTTTTAGCATCTCGAATTATACAAAATGAATGTTTTGTATAATTAAGGGAAGTGAAGCAGCACTTTATTGGGGTCTGATAAGATATTAAAGCTATCATCCTATTTATGACATCTTTAATTCATATAATAAAATTTAATATGTAACAAATGTTTATTGTATTTTCTTTGATAAAAAATTTTATAAAAAAATCTATGTATGTTATAAAATTAATTTCCATTCTTATTTAATAACTTTAATCAGTTTAGTTCTAACGATACTTTCTGTTACACAACAAATCTGATTAAAGTACAAATTACCGATTTTTTCAATTTAATCAAATTTAACAGATGAATATTATAAATTTACTCGTCTATTCTGTATATAATCAAATATACAACTTAAATAGATTTTCTCCGAATGATACATTGTATGTGGAAATAAAACTGATTAAAGTTGTAATTTAGCGAATTCCCCCTGATTGATAAATTGTTGACTTATTATAAAAAGTTTTGTATAATTGGTGTGGGAGGCGTTTACGGTGAAATATGAAGTTTTGTATAATTCGCCAGAGGTTTTAAGGAATTTCCTTACCTACAGCGAGTCTATTAAGGTTAAGTCTTCTCTATCGGTTGAAGAATATTATCACGACCTGTCAACTTTGTTCAGATTTTTAAAAATTCAAAGGGCACTTGTAGATAAAAAAGTTGAGTTTAATGATATACCTATCAATGATATAGATACAGATATTTTAAAAACAGTAACCTTACAAGACCTGCACGCATTTCTTGTATATTGCAAAAATGAGCGTAACAACGGAACTGCGACAAGAGCGCGTAAAGCCTCCACTATACGTATATTCTTTAAATATTTACATTCACATTTAGGTGTACTTCCCTCGAATCCTGCAGCTTTACTTGAAACTCCGTCTATAAAGAAGTCCCTCCCCCGCCATTTGACTTTTGATGAGTCTGTAAAGTTATTGAGCAGTGTAGACGGACCGAATAAAGAACGTGATTATTGTATTCTTACATTTTTCCTTAATTGCGGTATGCGTTTGTCCGAACTTTGCGGTATTAACCTTACCGATATTAACCCCGACGGAGCTTTACGACTGTTAGGTAAAGGTAATAAAGAACGTATAGTTTATCTTAACAAGGCTTGTGTCGATGCGTTAAACAGTTATTTGAAGGTCAGACCTATAAAGGATATTCCGCCAAGTCACGCTAATGCACTATTTATAAGCAGAAACAAACGTCGGTTAAGTAATAAAACCGTACAGCATCTTGTTAATACATATTTAGAAAAAGCTGGCCTTTCCGGACGTGGTTTTTCCACACATAAGCTTCGCCACACAGCCGCAACTCTTATGTATCAGGAAGGTGGAGTTGACATTCGCGTGCTCAAGGATATTTTGGGACACGCTAATTTAGGCACTACCCAAATATATACTCATGTTGCAGATAAACAAATTGAAAATGCTATTAATTCAAACCCTCTTGCAGATATAAGTACCAAAAAGACCGTCGAATAGACGGTCTTTTTTATTATAAAATTATGCAAATCAGTCCACTGCAACCCTCATTAATAACCCGTTCGAGAGTTTCTTGTAATCTCATTCTGGCGTCACCCGGCATTCTTGAAAGCTTAGTATGTAAGCCTTCATTCACAAGCTCGTGCAGTGATTTTCCGAATATATTAGAATCCCATATCTTAATTGGGTCTTCATCAAATTCGCTTAGCAAACACATAACAAGGTCTTCGCTTTGCTTTTCAGTACCTACAATGGGACTGATTTCGGTGGTGATATCAGCCTTCATCATATGAATTGATGGCGCTGAAGCACGCAGTTTTACCCCATATCGACCGCCCTGCTTCATAATTTCAGGCTCCTGAAGTTTCAGTTCTTCAATACTCGGCATTACTATTCCATAGCCTGTTGCTTCAACTTCATCGAGTGCATTTTTGATTCTCGAATAATCATTTTGGATTTTCGAGAGCGATACAATATTAGACATTAGTGAGCTATCATTATCAATATCAATGCCTGTAAGTTCTTTTAAAATTTTATAGAATAGCTCTCGAATTATATCAATTTTTATGGTTGCAGAACCACTTCCGTAATTAATTTTATCCACAATACTGTTACTGATATTACTGTTTTCTTTTAAGGATTCAAGAGAAAAAATATCTTTAACAGTCGATATTTTTTCACTGTTGTTTTTAATAGCAGTTAGTATTTCATTTCTCAGCCAATGCTCACTCGGTAGTTTATTAATCCATGCAGGATAATCAAAAAATATCTCTTTAACCGGAAATTCATAAAGAATTTGAGAAAGTATCTCGCTGATTTTTTCTACATCAATATCAAGGCAATTTACAGAAATCACAGGAACGTTATATTTTTCTTTCAGTCTGTCGCTCAGTGTCTTACTTTCTTTAGAATCGGGATACATACAATTAAGAAGAACAGCAAAAGGTTTTTTTATTTCTTTAAGCTCCTTTATAACCCTCTCTTCCGCTTCCTCATATTCCTCTCTGGGTATATCACTGATACTGCCGTCGGTCGTAACTACAAGACCAATGGTGGAATGTTCGGTAATTACTTTATGCGTTCCGATTTCAGCAGCCATATTGAATGGTACGGGTTCATCAAACCACGGAGTTCTCACCATCCTTGGTTGCTCGTTTTCTATATATCCAAGTGAGCTTGGAACTATATAGCCTACACAATCAATCAGACGTACACACAGGGATGCGTTATCAAGCGAAATATTAACCGCATTTTCGGGTATAAACTTTGGCTCAGTGGTCATTATAGTTCTGCCTGATGCTGATTGCGGAAGTTCATCCTTAGCACGTTCACGGCTGAATTCCTCACTAATATTTGGTATAACGAGATTATTCATAAATTGTTTTATGAAAGTGGATTTTCCCGAACGTACGGGTCCAACGATACCTATATAAATATCCCCGCCCGTCCTTGCTGCTATATCTTCGTAAATACTTGAATTCATCATATTCTTTCCTCCGCAAGCGTTATCTCTTTGTAAAAGAATATGATGGTACATGTATAAATATTACAAAAAACCGCAGAATTACTGCGGTTTAATTTTATGAATGAAGTTCTTCCGGAGTTATATCTCTAAGGGACTTATTTTTTAGTATAGCGTTAGCTGCTGCATTACCGGCACAGTCACCCATTGCACTACAGTCACCTGTTACACGATAGGCTGCCATTGCTTTATGGTCGCCCGAAATACATCTACCGACAACAAGGAAATTATCAAGACCTTTTGGTATAAATGAACGAAAAGGTATATCAAATCTTTTAATAGGAGTGCAGTGCTGACCGCCTCCGTTAGAGCTGTGAACATCCATATTAAAATGACAGTTTCCTGTTTTATCCTCAAATTTTGAGCCATTTAAGGCATCGTCAACAGTTATTTCATATTCGCCTACTATTCTTCTGGATTCTCGTACTCCAAGAAGAGCTGCAGAAGTAATAAGTTCCAAATTGCTAAAATCGGGATGATGATTTTTAAGAGCAGAATATGCCTCAATTATCTGTTTTCTGCCTTCAATAACGGCATTAGTACGGGAAACGGCATCAAGAGGGTTAAAGCCATACATATGAGTAAGCTGAACAACAGCAAAGTTTGTGTTGGGAATTCTAATAATGTATGGTACCTTGAAAGGAATTTTTTCAACAGGAATACCTGCATTTTCGTAAGCCGTAACGAATTCGTTGTAGCAATGTTTCATTGTATCATATCCAGCGGGGATATTTCCAACAAGAAACATAAGCGTCATAGCCTGACACTGAGTATAGTCTGTTTCACCTATTCTCCACTGCGCGCCTGCCTTATCAGCTACAACGGCATCACCTGTGGCGTCTATGCAAATTTTGCAGTTATATTGTGTAGCACCGTCAATATTATTGACAGTAACCTTCCAGCCGTTTTCGTCTTTTATAATATCAAGAAAAGAAGTATCATAAAGTAAATCAACATTACTTTCAATACATTTCTTTTCAAGAAAATATTTCATAAATTCAAAGTTAAAGGATTCACCGATAAATCCTCCCCAATTGCCTGATGCCTTAAGGTCATCAACCAATTCATTAATAATTGGTGTATCCTGTTCAACATCAAATAAAGGACAGACAAAACCATTGGTCCACATACCGCCAAGGCTGTTCTGCTTTTCGATAAGCAAAACCTTCATACCTTTTCTCCCTGCAGATATCGCGGCACTGACACCTGAGGGACCGCCTCCGCAAACGATAATGTCGTAGTTCTTCATAAAGTTTTCTCCTAACGCGCTAAGGGATGGTACTTTTTATAAGCAATTGCATATTTGTTCTTAACAATCTGAGCATAGATGTTAGTTGTAGAAATATCGCAATGACCTAACATTTTTTGGATGTCATTAAGCTGTGCACCATTCTCAAGAAGATGCGCAGCAAAGGAATGACGGAACGTAAGAGGTGTGATTTCCTTCGAAATATTTGCCTGTGAGGCATATCCCTTTACAATCTTCCAAAGTCCTTGACGCGACATAGGTTGTCCGGACATATTTGTGAAAAGACTTTCTTCTTTAATGTCATATACAACAGACGGTCTGACATTGTTTATGTAGTGTGACAAAACCTTAACTGCTTCAGGATATATAGGAATAATCCTTTCGTGTCTATTGTCGTGCAAATGTAAAATTCCTATTGTAAGATTTAAATCTGATACTTTTAAATCCACAAGCTCGGTTACTTTAATTCCGGTAGCATATAGAAGTTCGAGGATTGCTTTATCACGACAGGATTTAAAGTCGTTGCCGCTTGGTTGAGAAAGCAAATGGATTATTTCTTTATCTGTGAGTATTTCGGGCATTTTTTTCTGCTGTGAGCCGCTCTTTATACCACACATTGGATTGGTACGGATAATACCTGAGCGCATAAGAAATCCAAAATAACAACGCAGTGTTGCAAGAACTCTCATAACAGTTGCCTGAGATTTACCGTTGCTTGTTAAAAATTCTATATATCTGACAATTAAGTCCTTGTTTACCCTTGAAATATCTTTGATGGTGCAATCTTTACAAAATTCAATAAATTGAACTAAATCACGCATATAAGACTGAAAAGTATTTAGAGAACACTTTTTTGTCTGTTGTAAAAATATTTTAAAATCAACAGAATAATCTTTCACTTTAACTCACCCCAATGCAAAAAATTTTTGAAACAAATTAAATAGTACAACCTCAAAAAAAGAACCTAAAGCTGTAATTAAAAGAGCAACAGCATATTTCTTGAAAAATCTTGACGTATCAAAATTATATATATTCCGACTGCTAGATGATACAACAGTCTTTCCTATTATGTAGGAAAGATTAATACTGTCTGCAGAAACATTAATAAGAGCAAGCAGGCATACAAGGGTTCCCGGAAGAACTGATAATAGATTTACCGCTATACCCGAAAGGCCATACTCTAAATACAATGCAGAAAGTAATAATCCACAAAACATCCCTCTTACAAAAATAAAAAAGGGGACAAAAGCTAAACCAAGTAACGATGTGCCGAAAATAAAAACACAAAAAATAAATATAAATGATAAAATAAACGAATAGAGAAATTGACCTAAAAATCCAATAGATATTCTGTATTTTAGAAACAATTCCAAAAATCCAAAAGATAAATTCTCAAGACTTTTATTATTAAAAAACAATGTGCTGATTAATACGCCAATAGTAAAAATGAGCGTAAAAATTACGATGACAAGATTCTCACGTACCAGCGTAATGAATTTTGAATTACCTAAATATACTACTCCAGATTTTTTCATACATCATACCTCCGTTTTATAAAGTATATGAAAACGAAGGACAAGATATTACAGTGAGGGAGTAAGGATATTATGTAACCCAAAAGAAAGGATACGTCGAGATTCTAAACCTCATCACCGTTGGTAAATGTAATTATACACTACATTTTGTTTTATGTCAACCGCGATTTTTAAAATAAAAAACATTATGTAAATATATTATGTAAACCGCACTATATATAGATATTTTATTTTATGTAAACCACCATTAGTTGATTACTGATAAAAAACGATTGAAAAATTTATCCATTATGTTATAATGACACTATAATAAATTATTGTGAGAGAGGTGTAGTGTTTTGGCTAACACTGTGATTATAACAGGAGCTTCCGGAGGCATTGGTTCAGCCGCTTCCATTTTATTTGCTCAAAAGGGTTGGAACGTAGTTATGAATTATTTTAGGTCAAGCCAATCCGCAAAGCTGCTTGCCGCTTCCCTATCACAAAGTGGCTATAGTGTTATGCCATATTATGCCGACGTTACGGACAGAGCTGCAGTTGAGCGAATGGTATACGACACTGAAAATAAATTCGGCAGAATCGACGCCCTTATAAATAATGCAGGAATTGCACAGCAAAAGCTATTTACAGATATTACCGACGGAGATTTTGACAGGATGATTGATGTAAATCTTAAAGGAACCTTTTTGTGTTCTCAAGCTGTGCTCGATAATATGATTCATTACAAAAGCGGAAAAATTGTCAATATTTCATCTGTGTGGGGTGTTGTAGGCGGAGCTTGTGAAGTTCATTACTCAGCTTCAAAGGCTGCTGTAATCGGACTTACCAAAGCTTTAGCCAAAGAAGTAGCACCAAGCGGTATTCAGGTCAACTGCATCGCACCGGGTCTAATTGAAACCCGGATGAACAACAATATTCCCGCTGATGATTTATCAGATTTTGTAGATGAGATACCTCTCGGTCGTATGGGTGATCCAAGCGAAGTTGCAGAGCTTATTTATTTTCTGTGTTCAGAGGGATCTGATTATATTACAGGTCAGGTTATATCCCAGGACGGCGGTATTGCAATATAAAATTAAGACGGAACTTCTGTTCCGTCTTTTTTTACTGTTTAAGAGTGGCTATAGTAACGCCATTCTCCCCTTCTCCAAAGGTTCCGACTCTGAAACCATCAATATTCTTATGTTTACGAAGATAGGAATGCACAGCGTTTCTTAATACACCTGTACCTTTGCCGTGAATAATTCTTACTGTTTCCAGTCCACTCAGTACCGCTTCGTCAATAAATTTATCAATAATTAAAATGCCTTCATCAGTTGCAGTACCTCTGATATCTATTTCGCCTGAAGTATTTCGGGTGGCACGTGACTGAATTCCCGTAACATTTCTTATTTTAGGAACTTTTTCTTTATTATCAGCACACAGTTTTATATCAGATAAATCAACCCAAATATTAAGATTACCCGATGCTACATATACTTTCTTGTTTTTATTGTCAATTTTAAGTACAGAGCCCTTTCTACTGAAGGAGGAAATATTAACACTATCTCCTATTAAAAGTTCTCTGGGTAAAACATAGTTTTCTTCTTTCTTATCAACAGGGTCGGCAATATTTTCAATTGAAGAAACACCGTCTTTTGCTGCTTTTTTTGCCTGAGCGATAATTTCGGCTGAGTTTTCTGCATTTAGTTTTTTACGCATATCCTCCATACTGTTAAGGAGTAAATCAGACTGATAACGAGCCTTTTCAAGAACACGGGCAGCCTCTTCCCTGCTCCTATTTATAATCATTTCCTTTTTCTTTTCGATTTCCGCAAGGTGGGAATCGATTTTTTGTTTTTCCTGAGAAATAGCAAGGCGTAGCCGTGAAGCCTCCTCACGCTCTTTTTCTGCAGTTTTTCGAGCTTCTTCCAGTGCTGCTGAAATTCTCTCGAAACGCATATCATCTTCGGACAGACCGAGTTTTGCTTCTTCTATTATACTAATAGGCAGACCAAGAGCCGTTGCTATATCAAAGGCATTTGATTTGCCCGGTATACCGACAAGCAATCTGTAGGTAGGCTTTAACGACCGAACATCAAATTCAAAGCAGGCGTTTTCTACACCGTGAGTATCAAGTGCATAAGCTTTTAGTTCGGGATAATGAGTTGTAGCAAGTATTTTTGCGCCATTGTTATATAGAGTGTTCAAAATGGATTTCGCGAGAGCCGCACCTTCAACAGGGTCTGTGCCACCACCAAGCTCATCAAGTAATATAAGCGAAGAGCTGTCTGATTTCTCAATTATGTTAATGATATTTACCATATGAGAAGAAAATGTAGACAAGGATTGTTCAATACTCTGTTCGTCACCTATATCTACGAGAATTTTTTCAAAAACAGATACACTACTGTTATCATCAACGGGTATCATCATTCCGCACATTGTCATTAAGGTGAGTAAACCTACAGTTTTCAGAGTTACTGTCTTACCGCCTGTGTTCGGTCCCGTAACAATTAGACAGTTATAATCAATACCAAGAGAAATAGTAACGGGAACAATATTATTTTTATCAATAAGCGGATGTCGTGCATTTTTTAAATATATTTTCCCCTCACTATTAAGGTTAGGTACAGAAGCTTTCATTTTATAAGCAAGACTTGCCTTTGCAAAAACAAGATTAAGGTATACAAGACTTTTGTATGAGGAAATAATTGTGTTGGAAAAATCTGCAACCTCTGAAGAAAGTTCGGCAAGAATTCTGTCTATCTCATTCTTTTCCTTAATGGTAAGTACACGAAGTTCGTTATTAAGCTCCACTATTGCCATCGGCTCTATAAAAAGAGTGGAACCTGTTGCAGAGGTGTCGTGAACAAGACCCGGTATATCTGTTCTGTGCTCAGCCTTTACAGGAACAACGTATCTTCCATCGCGCTGAGTAACAATACCTTCCTGTAAAAATTTATTTGTTAAGTTATCTTTTATAATTTTATCAAAACGGCTTCTTATGTTTGATGAAATAGATTTTATTTTACGTCTGATTTCTGATAAAGTTTTTGAGGCATTATCGTTTATCTCATCTTCACTTTTAATTATAAAATTGATTTTATCCTCAAAATATCTGTTTGGAAATAAAACATTAAAATAATCATCAAGTTTAAAAGAAGTGTTAGCATCACAGTTATCTCGCCAAGCTTTAACACAACGGATAATTCTAAGTACCTCTGCAATTTTTAAAAAATCGTGAGAAGTTAGAACACTGCCTGCAACTGCACGGGATAAAATTGGTGCGATATTCTCAATTCTTCCAAAGGACGGAGCGGCATATTTGGCTGTAAAAACATATGCTTCTTCGGTTTCTTGCAGTAGACCTTTTACATTATCGAGAGTGTATTCAGGCTTTAATGATAATGCAAGAGTGCGGGAGTCCTCGATGGTCGCCTCCTTTGACAATAACTCAAGAATTTTATCAAGCTCAAGATTTTTATAATATCTGTTATTTGAATTCATAAATTAAGTTCCTTACATAATTTGTTTTAAGAAATCAAGTGTTTTGTAATGGTGTTCGGTTTGTACTGTAATATAATTTTCAGTCAGTGTTGATAAATATTCAATCTTATCATTTGGCATATCAAAACTGTAAATCTTTTCGAATTTAGAAAAAACAATATGACGCATCGCGCTTAAAACGGTGCGGTCGATTGGTATACAGTTTACCCCTAAAGGTTTACATTCACAGCAGTACAGTTTTCCTGACCGAACATCAAAATACATTATATCGTCTTCGTAAACGGCACAGCTATCACAGGCAACAAGAGAAGGCATATAGCCTGATAATGCTGCTAATCTCAGCTCGGTTACAGCCTTAACAAGTAATGGGTTTTTATTTGTCCTTGTGAGATAGTGAAGAGAATTAAGAAACAGTCTTAAATAATCCTCAGCATAACTTTCTATAGGTGAAATGGTAAAGGCAAGCTCACAAAAATACTGAGCTATGCTCAGAAGCGTAATGTCACTGCCTACATCAAAAAAACTATCAATTGGTGAAGCTTCAAAAATTTTATATGTATCCCCTGTTTTTACAAAAGAAAAGTTTGCATAGGAAAGAAGCGAAGAGGCTGAAAATTTCTTGCTCGAAATCTTCTTAGAGCCGGATGAAAAAGCTCTTATTATCCCGTGTTCGCGAGTAAGCAGAGTGAGAAGCTTATCATTCTCACCCACACTCATTTCTTTTACAACAAGTCCGTCGCTCGAAAGCTTTTCCTTCATTTTCGTCAAGGCTTTTTCCATCCTTTAAAACACAATAATCTAAGTAATCGTCAATTTTACCACTTACAGCAAAGCTGTTCCATTTATTATCAATTTCACTCATAAAATCATCCTCCAAAAACAGTTTGTCCTGAAGGATGAGCAATATAATCGGAATATTAATCCAATCCGAAGGTATGAATAATTCCCTGACGGTTACGCCAGTCTTCTTTAACCTTAACCCACAACTTTATCGACGCTCTGATACCATAGAATTTCTCTATCTCTATGCGTGAAAGAGTGCCAATTTTTTTTAGCATTGAACCGTTTTTTCCAATAATAATACCTTTATGTGATTCCTTTTCACAGTAAATAGTAGCCTCTATATTCAAAATAGGCTCACCGTTAGAATTATCCTTTTCAAAAAATCTATCAAGGCATACAGCTACACCATGAGGAATTTCCTTGTCTAACTGATGAAGTATTTTTTCTCTGATAATTTCGCAAATCATCGTTTCATCAGCCTGATCGGTAACATCATCACTTGAAAAATAATGTGGCGCATTGACGGTATATTTAAGACACTCACGAGTGAGAATATCAACACCATCCCTTGTTTTCGCACTAAGAGGAACAACCGTATCAAATGGGTAAGCATCTTTGTAAAACTGAATGATTTTAAGTATATCTTCCTTATCTTCAAGAAGATCAATTTTGTTTATAACCAGAATTGCTTTTAATTTTCTTTTTTTAAGCTCATCAATAAGAGCTATCTCAGCAGGCGGAATTTGTTCGGAATCGGATTTGAATTTAGGAGCAGCATCCACAACAAGTACAGCCGCTTCAATATCACTCATACCGCTTCCTACAGCCTTAATCATCTGCTCTCCAAGAAGATTATGAGGTTTGTGAAAACCGGGAGTATCGACAAAAACAAGCTGATTTTCCTGTACCGTATGTACACCCATAATCCGCGTTCGAGTGGTTTGAGGCTTACTTGATACAATAGCAACCTTCTGACCTATAATGGCATTCATAAGTGATGATTTGCCAACATTCGCTCTACCCAAAATTGCAATAAAAGCAGATTTTTCTTTTTGATTCATAATTAACACCTATTTAACTATCGCAAGACCCAGTTCGGCAAGTATTTCTTCCTGTTTTTCAAACATAACAGCTTCATCAATGCCGTGATTTTCATGGTCATATCCCAGTAGATGAAGCATAGAATGAACCGTTAAAAATGCGATTTCACGCTGTATCGAATGACCGTAAAGCTCTGCCTGTGAAAAGGCATGTTCGGTGGAAATTATAATATCTCCAAGCTGATAAGCCTGTGTTTCAGGATTTATGTCATAAACTCCGTTTTCACCAAGAGGAAATGATAAAACATCGGTTGATGCGTCGATATTTCTGTGGAATTTATTAATTTCCCGGATCTGTGCATCATCGACAAAGGTAACATCTATTTCGGCACAACCCTCAAATTTTTCATATATGAGGGTGGCGTTACATGCTCTTCTGACTAACAAACGAATTCCTGTGGGCAATTTGTGAGCTTTTTGCTTATCATAAATATTAACCTTAATGTTTTTCATTATCTTCCCTCATTTTTTCATATTTTTCGTAAGCATTAATAATTTTCTGCACAAGCGAGTGACGGACAATATCTCTGTCACTCAGTTTTATAATGGCAATATCATCAATGTTTTTAAGAATTTTTATAACTTCCCTAAGACCCGATTTTTTACCATCGGGCAGATCTGTCTGTGTTATATCTCCCGTTACAATAGCTTTTGAATTAAAACCCAGTCTGGTAAGAAACATTTTCATCTGTTCACCTGTAGTGTTCTGAGCCTCGTCAAGAATTATAAAGCTATCATCAAGGGTTCTTCCACGCATATATGCGAGAGGTACCACCTCAATATCGCCACGCTCCTGACACTTCTGAAAGCTTTCAGCACCCATCATATCAAAAAGTGCATCATATAGTGGACGAAGATATGGGTCAACCTTTTGTTGTAAATCACCCGGAAGAAATCCCAACTTCTCCCCTGCCTCTACAGCGGGACGAGTAAGTATAATTTTACTGATTTGATGGTTACGAAATGCCTTTACAGCCATTGCAACAGCAAGATAGGTTTTACCCGTGCCGGCGGGGCCGACACCGATTGTTATTGTATTATCTGCAATTGCTTTCAAGTATTTTGACTGGCCTGAGGTTTTAGGCTTAACGGGTTTACCCTTTGATGTTATACAAATACATTGGGCATCTGTGACCTCAGAAATAGATTGCTCAGCATTCTTCCTTACAAGAGTGAGTGAATAATTAAAGTTCTGGTCATTAATAGCTTCACCCTTGGAAATAAGAAAAAGTAATGTATTAATAAGCCTTTCAGCATTCATAACGTTGTTAGGCTCACCGGCAATAGATACAAAGCTACCATGCTGAGTTATCTGGACATTAAACTCCTTATTGATTTTTTTGATGTTGCTGTCAAGATCGCCGAAAAGGTTAACTATATCCTCAACACGTTCTATATTTATAGTTCTTGTAAACAAAATAACACTCCTGTGATTTTTACTATTAGCATTTTAACATATAAAACGCTTAATTTCTACACTTTTTTACAAATTTAATCCAATTGATAAAAAATAGGACTAATGGCACAAATATTTGACAAATAATCAACAGTGGCAGAATAAATGTACTTATCATTTTCTTTTGTAATTTTCTCGTTAGTTATACTTAAAATTTCATTATTATTTCTTTCGTAGATCTTATAAATTTTATCCTTAATAAGATTTTTTGCCGAGTTTATGCTTAGTTCTTCATAATAAATATTTTTACCGGTATAGCTTATTTTGGTCAGAGATACCGGTATATTTTTACCGAACATTGTTAGTTGACTGTTATATATATCAAGATTATACTTTCCTCTTACACTGCCGAGGAACAGAGGTATTTTGCAACCTAAAAATTCGAAAACATATCGGTTTTTGTTGTCGCCGTTCAATATTTCGGTTTCGTTAAGAATACCGATTTCTACTTTTTCTCTTGAGGTAGTATGTGCGATAATCTTACCTTTCGCAGATGTAAAAGTCACTCCGCTTCCATAATCAACCATTCCAGAAACTAACAATTGACCCTTTGTAACAGTATCTCCTACTTTTACTGCAACTGTACCACTTTGTACGTCAATGTGTTTTATTACACCATCAAAAGCAGCAACTAAATTACATTCTTGAATTGTTTCTTTTTCGCCATTCACCTCGGTAACATTAACTTCAAGAACACTTCCCTGTTTATTTAGCGATGCCCAGGCTATGTCCTGTCTTTTTGCAACTATCTGTTGCTTCAGTACATCTACATCAATCATGTCCATAGAAATTCCTTCATAAACGCCTAAGCCTTCTAATGTAGACATTATTTCTTCTTTTGGCACAGAAATATTGCCCTCAACCTTTATCATCCACATTCGTGTTGACATAAGGTTTAGTATCACAAAAAACATAACTGCACCCACTAAAATACCATATCGTTGTCTATATCTTCTTATAAGAAACGGAAGTCCTCTTTTATTGTTTATTTTAATTTTAACGCAGGTATATTTTCTCAATTTTCTAAGTTTTTTAAAATCATCTTTAAGCACTGTTACTTCAAGAAAATTTTCTCTTCTTTTCAGCGAATAAAAACTAATTCCGTTTGCCGCAATTACATTTATAAGACGTTCGCAGTATTCTCCATATAGCTTTATTCTTACAGTGCCGAAAATGTACTTGTAAAAAGAACTTATCTTAATCATACCTATGCGCCCTCAAATTCTATTGTAACAATTTTTCCGTGAATGGTTATGCACCTGTCACTCATATTTTTAATCTCAAGACCTATTCCAACAACGATTAGCGTTCCTTTTGGCATATTGATTTGTATAACATCTGCACTATATTCTTTTATTCCGTAGCATCCCTCTATAACTATTGAGTTTCGACCAAAAATTTCTATACGGCTTTCGGTTAATCTGTCATCTGACATAATGCCTCTTATATCTTCTATTTTGCTCATTGTAATCCCCTTTTCTTTTTAATAATTCTATGAAAATTTTTATGGTATAATTCATATAATTACTTGGTGATTATATTGAAAAAGATAACATTTATTATAGGAATAATTTTTATTTCACTGATGTTGATAATCAACTATCACTCTGTAAGACTTTCGGTGATAGATGCCCTGATGATTTGCGGCAACAGTATTATTCCATCACTTTTTCCCATTAGTTTTTTATCTACATTATTAGTGAGCTCAGGCGCTATATCTTCTGTATCTTCAAAAATATCTATATACATATTGTTTGGCGTGTCCCAAGCATCAGGCTATCCTGTAGGTTCTATATTATTAAATAACGCTGTTAAAGAAAATCTTATTAATAAAAACAATGCAGAAAGAATTCTTCCCGCATTAATATGTGCGGGGCCATCTTTTATTATTTCATTTGTCGGCGAACAAATTTTGGGGAATATAACAGTTGGCATTTATCTGTATATTTCCCAAATTTTAGCAAATATGATAGTTTTTATTATACTTAAGAATTGTGATACTAAAATCAAAAAAACAAATAGTTTCAATGTTATCTCAGTTTTTTCTGAAGCAGTAAAAAGCTCTGCCTCCTCGGTTATGACAGTTTGTACATATATTGTCTTATTTTTCGCTTTAAAACCGATTATCGCTGATTTTTTAGGAAATCAAATTTCAGAATATATCATATATTTTTGCGAGGTTTCAAGTGGTGTTCTGACGAGTAAAAATTTTTATATAACTTGCTGTATTTTGGCATGGGGCGGACTTTGCGTGATGTTGCAAATCAAAGGTGTATCGTCATATATTAAAATTTCTTTTGGAAGAATTATAAAATGGCGTTTTTTGTGTGTGATAATTTCTTGCATTATTTTAAAAGCTTTAGTCACAGTATTTCCTGTAAAGAGAGAAGTATTTTCTAATATAACAGAAAAACCAATACTGTCATTTGGAGGCAGTATCGGTTTTGTGATAGTATTTATATTCAGTGTATTTGTTTTCCTAATGTCGTTTAAAAAAAGGACAGAAGGAAAATTATTAAATGACATACTGTAATTAAAATTATCAAATCAGAGCTCTGTATTTATCAACAGACTCACGCATACCGGGCTGATTATATAAATAATAATCGAGCTTGTATAAAGTTGCTGAATGAGGGTTATTTTTGAGCTCCTGATATTTTTCAAATGCTATGTCAAAATCTTTGACAGCAGCCCTTAGTTCATCAATTCGTGATATTCCTTTTTCGGACAAATAACCAAAGGTCATAACCTGAAAACCGTGATAAACAAGAGTAAAGAGTTTTACGGCATGTTCACATGAAGTTATAATAAAATCTCTTTTGTTACATGTTTTCCAATCAATGCTTTTGGACAGTTCAAAGATTTCTTGCCATAATTCAACTCCCTCTTTTTTCTCACAAAGAGCCTCTGACAATGTGTTTTGCTCAAACATAACATCAAATGCATTTTTAAGTCGATGAAGTCCGCCCAGCATATCATCTCTTAACCAATTACAACACGGCATAGAAATTTCGCCGAGTGTCTTATCATAGGGGGCTATATATCGACACTTTAGAATTGCTTCGTTAGATAATAGACAGATTTGTCTGAAAACTTTAGCATCAATATCAGAAAGTTCTAACCGTTCTTTAACGAAACGGTAAAAATTTTCTTCCTCAGACACAGAAGTATCGGCAGCATAATTTGATATAACAAAGGTATTAATATCACTCCAGAATTCGTCGGGCGAATAAGGACCGTACCATCCGCCACCACGAGGCCATGTGTAAATGCCTTTAATAAGCGGATGATTGACAACATCCTTTATACCAATTACAGTTTCGTTGCAGGTATCTCCGTTAATAACCGAATCCATAACATAGGACGGTATAGCACCCTTACCCTCATATTCTCTTTGGCATTGCACCTCAATAATCTGCTGATGCTTTCCCTGAGTTAAGCAATCGTTCCATTTTACATGACGCCAAAAGTCCAGTGCGGTATGTTTTACTGAAAAATAAAGATTATTATGTGTTTCAATTTCATTTGTAACATCTAAATAATACTGCAAATTTGTATGGAATCTATCGTTATAGCAGTCCCAGGTTCTGAAAATGAGTTTTTTGTTATGTCTAATGCATACCTCTTCCCTTAAAAAATGAAGAAGTTTAATAAACTGTCTTTTTTCTTTTTCTTTGTCACCATAATTAACTGCGCCATTTCCGGTGTGGTATGGTGTATCGTGTAAATACGTTTCCCCTACCCTGACAATAAGACCATCAACATCAGGATATTTCTCAAACAGTTCATCAAGCAAAAACTGATGTAATCTTAAAGTCATTTCTTTATCAATAGAAATTTTACCGTTTTCATCGCAAATTTCATTTTTATAAAATTCAACAAGCTTCTTTGGAAGTACAAATAAATCTATGTGATAAAATGTTGAAAGACCCTCACTCTTAGCTAACTTAATTTCATTTTTTATACCTAAAGAAAAATCATCTAACCATTCTCTTTCTTTGCTGCCTTGAGGAAATAAATTTAATCCTAAGCTTTCAAAGCTTATGACTGTATTGATATGTTTAAATACCTGTCCATTATACCCATATTCCCTTAGAACCGACGGATTATGAAATTTAGTATCAAACGGCTTTTCCCCCGGGTTATTATGAACCATACTAAGTCTTAAATCCATACATTTTTACCTCTGATAATTAATCTTTGTATCAATCCAACATACTGATAATTTGTGATTTTGGTATAACACCAACTGATTGCTGAATGATTTTTCCATCCTTCATCACAACAAGCATCGGAATACTTGAAATACCAAATGCACTTGCAAGTTCAGGCTCCTCATCCACATTAATTTTTCCTACAAGATACTGAGGATATTCCTGTGCAATTTCATCAACTATAGGAGAAACCATTCGGCAAGGAACGCACCAATCCGCATATAAGTCCAATAATACCTTTTTATCGCTGTTTTTAATGTTATTAAAATTTTCAATATTAACACTGATAACTGACATAAAACATTCCTCCTTGTGTTTATTTTACCACAAAAATAAAACCACTGCAACTTTTTATAAATTTTGCAGTGGTTTTTAGAACATTTACACGAATTTTTATAAATCATCGCTTTAGTAAATAAAAAATCCAAGCCTTACGACTTGGATTTTTTGGCGGAGACGGCGAGATTTGAACTCGCGGGGGATTGCTCCCTAACTGATTTCGAGCAAAAGGCAGTATCTACCGCACCGCCCCTCTCCGTCCCTGAAATGTGCAATACGTCCACCCATTCTGCGAGATTTTGCAAAATCTCTGAATTTTTGCGAGAAATTTGCGAGATAGATGCGAGAAAACCTATAAAAAATAGTTCTTCAAACAAATCGGCGGCAAGTAACCATTGTCGCCAATATTCTAATTGGGGTTTATTTATTCGACAAAGTGTGCTATAATAAAATTATAATTCGCGAAAATTACAATTCCTCTTGTAGAAAATATTACATCTTACGTTACGAGGTTGAAAATATGAAAATTGAGTTTGATAAGAAAAAGAGTGTGGAAGCACTCTCAGGGATTGTACAGTCTACCGTTGGTTTGGGTAAAAAAGCTGTTTCAGAAGCCAAAGCAGGAGTTGTGGCAATCGCAGAAAAGACGAAAGCGGAAGAACATGCTCGAAAGCTAAAAAAGTATAATCCTTTGTTCCCCGAACAATATCAAAGCGAAAACTTTAATATTCCCAACATAGTCGTTATTGTTGACGATGCAATTCGACGCGATATTGAAGTTTGCGAAGGTGCGATCGGTTGGTTAGGAAAAGATACCGGCGAAGAAGTTCTGTATTTATATGACGAAGCAATCGAATTTAGCGGAATCAGTTTTATTCCCGCTCCGGTTTGCAACGCTGTTTATTACGTAGATAATTTTGACCGCAGTCGTTTTATTCAGGCTGATTGTATTTTTAGTAGAACCCTGAAAGAGAAGATCGATGAGCTTCAACACATTGCTGAATTTATCGGTGCAAAACGTTGTTTGATTCATATCAGCGAATCTTCTAAGAGTTCGAAATCTAAACGAGTATCAGCTGATTTAGGTGCAACTCTTATTGATCCTGCCCAAGAAGTAAAAAAGCATAAGAAATCAAGCAGCAAAGAAGATGCCGCATTTGGAAAGGTAACCTTAGAATATGAGAATTTGAATAATAACGGTAGAAAACAATACGGTCATATTGAAACCGAATTCAGCGGCCTTCGGTTTTCTAAAAGACCGACGTTAAAATGGTTTGCTCACGACGATGGCATCAACAATTTGATAAATACTTGTTGCAGCGGCAAACGAAGAGTAAAAAAACTTACGTTAGAGTTGTCTGGAAGCACTTATGCAACGATGTCTCAATCGACGGCTTGTGCTATCGATGGAGTTTTTCATCAAACGCTTAAGGCCAAAGGACAAGTGTCTATGAAATCTCAAGCCAAAGATGAACACCAAAGTACAATGTTGTTTCATATTGAGTTTTGATACGAAATACGAATAGCAAAGGAGATAAAAATGAAAAAATCTATTTTGATTCAAATAATATCACTACTGTTGGTATTCGTGCTTGTTGGATGTAATGCACCTGTAACTCCTTCAAATGATACGGTTGATACCGGTTCTAATACCAATGCTACGGAAGATACTAACACCGACACTTCCATTCCCGGAAATTCTGACAACATAATAACAGACAATTCAGCGGATTCGACGGAAATTGAGCTTAGCGATATGCAAAAAAACGCGATCGCAATGCTCTACCATCTTGCAACGACCACAGAAACAATCAGAATTTCTAAAGATAATAGAGTAATTTTAGAGGATATTTACACATCTCTTCTCAACGAAATTAACCCCGGTGCAATTGATGAAACAACTCAAGATCATTTAGATAACATCCGTATTGTTATAGGCAATTTGTTGAACATACAATCAAAGCGCGAACAATTGCAGTATATCCATAATCAACAAAAAGCCGCAGCTATGAAAGAAGCAGTTCCGGACCCGTTGGCGATTCTTTCTATGACCAATTCTCTAAACTGGAAAAAATTAGCTCTAAACACGGTTTTTACTGTTGTTGATTCGTATAACAATTATAAATCAGCAAACGACTCTGCAGACCAAGAATTCATTTTAAGCGGTTGGGAGTTGGATGATACTGAAAAAGAAGTTATTCGAAAAAATAGAGACAATTCCTTCAACTATATGACGGATATTGTTCAGCAATATGGTTCGGATGAAAATAAAATTGATCTGGGAAAACTCACCTTAAATGAGAAGGAAATCACCGATTTTGCTGAGATCTGTGCAATAGAGGAAGTGTACAGAAAAATTGAACGATTGACCAGTAAAGAAGATGCGTATAAACTTTTCGGCAATTATTGGTTGGAATTGGCGAGTTGTTATTTTGAATCAGAAAACTACGAAAAATGTTTAAACTGCATCAGCAAATATGAAGATTTGGGAATAGACATATTCAGACAAGATTTCAATATTGTGCCTCTCCTTCCCAAAGCAATTACTGCTGCTCGAGAAACATATTCCGAAAAAGAATATATTTCATATGCACAGAAATTTGCAGATGCTATTATCGAGAATTCAAGCGATAAAGATTGGTCTGTGCGTTATTTTGCAGCACAAACATATATGGATTTGTTTGCAAAAACAAATAACCAGGCTTATTTAGAAAAAGCCTATAAGGTTATCAAAGAAAATGTAAATCTCTTAATTGATAAACAACAAGATTTAAATAAAACATATTTGTCTGATGTTCAAAAAGAAACTCTTGGTGAAAAAGAAAGCAAAAAGCTATCTAAAAAGGAGTTAAAAGCAGAGCAAAAACGAATTGATGCATACAACGATTCATTGGAAGAAGCACGAAAGACAGAACTTCCTCCGTTGTATGAACCTCTTGTACTTAATTGCGATCTGTTGTTTGCATTAGCAAATGAATTGAAGATAGATAACTCAGAAAAAACGGTTATCAATAAGATCTTACAAACAGAAACCAATGGCGTTTTCTTAAGCGATGCCGTTAATGATAAGTATTGCTTTGATACAACCCCAAAGGATTATAGTATCAATTTAAAAAAGGATAAAGTTATCGTTAATGCAAATTTATTGACTCAAGGATCAACTATCAAAATAACTGTAGTTGACGGCAAGGAAACGACTGTGTTTGATGATTTCAATATAAAAAGTGTTAACCGTACCGGAAAAACCGTTGATTCCTTTGAAGCGCAATACGATAGCAAAAAAATGCGTAGTTACAAGTGGTCTTCCAATGCAAAAATCAAAGTTGAAATCTCTAATGGAAAATCTTTTGAAACAGTGGTCCTCAACTATAAAGTAAAAGAGCATAAAGGAAACTGGATCTTCCCGGATTCCGTGACGTTTGAAAAAGTATGAAAAAAAGATTTATTGCTTTATTTCTGCTGATTATATGTGTAATTCCCATATCTGCCTGTTCAACGTCTTCCCCTGATTCATCATTTGAAATCACTTTTATTGATGTCGGGCAAGGTGATTCAGCGTTGGTTGAATGTGATGGCGAATACATGCTTATTGATGTGGGCACAAACACAAAAAGCAGCAGTGAAAAAATTAGAGGTTTGTTGCAAGAAAAAGGTATTAACGAATTAAAATATCTTGTTGTCTCTCATTGGCATGAAGATCACTATGGTGGTTTAAGACAAACGCCCAATGCCTTACAAAACATAACGACAATCGATTATTTACTGTGTAATAAAGATCCGTATGAAAAGAATAATCTAAGTAATATTTTACCGATTATCTCAGAAAGAACAAACGCAATAATTGTTCCGAATGTTAAAGATTCATATACGCTTGGCGGAGCATCAATTGATGTAATTGAGGTATGTGCCGATCAAGAAAATGATTCCTTAGTGTTATTGGTGACATATGGTAAAACAAGATTTCTGTTTACCGGAGATACTGTTGGAAAAACACAGTCAAAGATTGCAGATACTCTTCGTGGAATGTCTAAAACATTAAAAACGGGCGAGAATCTTATTAAAATGCCTCATCACGGTGGATATAATATTGACCTTGCTTTGCCGTCGGGTGCTTCCGATAACTCTTTAGCAACGCTTGTCAACGAATCATATGCAAAATACTTTGTTATCTCCGTTGGCGCAGGTAATTCATATGGTCATCCCCACAAAGAAACACTTGAAATTATTGATCAGGTATTAGACGTTAATAATCTCAATAAGGAATCGCATCTTTTCAGAACTGATGAATGCGGTAACGTGTCGTTCACTTCAAATGGCAAAAGGATAATTCCGATACAATAATACGCATATCAAAAAGAGGTTGTGCAGATATTTTATGCGCAACCTCTTTTTCTCTGGACTTATCGAATCTTTGTGGTATCCTTTGTGTTACAAAACACAAGGAGAATTAAAATGAATCAAGAAAAACAAAGAGAAGCATACGAAAAGATGCTCAAGAAATGCCCCGATATCTTAACTCCGATGAAAGCAAACCGATGGTCGCCCGTCGGCAAAAACACAATCTACGCCGCACTCAAAAACGGTGAGATCGAATCTTACGCCTACAAAGGCGGATACATCTTCACCAAGGACGCCTTTATCGATTACCTTGTCAAGACTGCAAATGATAAGGGAAAGCGATATAGCATCAGAGGTGATAAGAAATGTTGAGCAGCTTACCGCAAGTGCTGTCAGGAGAACAGGTTCGATGTGTTCTGCATATCAGTAAACGTAAGTGTGCTTGGATGCTCAACAACGGCTTCATCAAATGCCAAAACACCGGCAAAAGAACAAGAAAATATACCGTGCTCAAAGAATATCTGCTCACCTATATAGAGGACTCGGCAAAACATCCCGAAAAATATGTCATACCCTACGCCGAGTTTTCAACCGCAAAGTATACTACCACTCGCAAACCCCGACCTCGCAAAACAGGATTTCCTTCCTCTCTGCCGTCAACCTTCCGCCCTTGGCTCGAGCAAGAATTCGAAACCGTTCCCGATGCACTCACCATACCGCAGGTCATCACCACCACAGGCTATGCCGATAACACCGTCAACCGCTGGCTCCGCCAAGGCCACCTCAAGTCAGTCCAAACCCAAACTACAAAAATAATCCCAAAACTCTGGCTCATCGACTTCTACTGCTTTCACGCCTACACCATAACAAATATGTCCGATAAACACATCAAACTCATGCAAAAGTTCTTCAAAGAAACAGGTGGCAAGTAACCCTTGCCGCTGTACTTATGTTGAAAAATCTGTCAAATCATGGTATAATTTAATAGATGTATAATGAAGTAGGTGATTATTTGGATTGTTTGATGCCGGATAAAGTATGGAGTTATAAAAATTTCAATATGGGCGCAGAACTTGATATAGCTGGCGAGTTTATTTATGATGGCATTAATGCATTAAATCAAATTGGCAATATTGAAGAATATACTGGATTGTTTTCTTTTCTCTATCACACCGCTGTGGGAATAGAGAGGTTACAAAAAATAATTGTAGTTTTATACGAGACGGTTAATATTGAAAACCATAAAGATTTTGAAAAGGAACTAATTACTCACAGCCACACAAAACTCAATGAGTGGATTTGTAAGCATAACGATCCTAATTTAAACGCAAGAGAAAATGCATTTCTTCAATTGCTAACAAGCTTTTACAATTCTGCAAGATATGATAGATTTAACTTAAATTCCCAGTTTGCAAAAGAAAAAGAGGATTTTAAAAAGTTTTTAACGTGTCAGTTTGCTGACAAAATTGAATATCATCCATTGGATCCCTCTATTATATTGGTTACACCTTGTGTTAAAGAAATGCTTGGCAGAGTAATTGGTTCACTTTCTAAAAAATATTATAATTTAGTTCGAAGTGGATGCAAAGAGGCAAACACTTTTACATATGAATTACGCACGGACTCAAAAGCTGAAAAAGTATTTCTTTCTACATATAGTAAACACTCTTTGCAAATGCAAAAGGTAACAGAAAATCTTGCTTTTAAAGAATTATTGGTATATCTGCGTAATACAAAGGAAAAGCATGGGCTTATACACTATATTGATAGTATTGCGCCATTAGAATTCGACCCAGCACTTATTAATGATTATATCAATGAAATAGCCAAAGGAACTATTCCGCAATCGTTAGTTGATGAGATAGAAACTCTATATGCCGAATGTGACTATGGTAAAGAAAGAGAAGAACAAATAGAAATAATCGGTTCTTCCAATGTGGACTTTAATTATTATCCAGTACATCTTTGCTATCAATTAATGGATGAGTTTGTAAGTGGAAAGAAAGATTATTTGTGCTTTATGAATGATTTTTCTGAATTGTATAAAATGATAGATGATGAGGAATATGATATTTTAAGCGACATACCTGGCTTGTGTGATAAAATAAAAAAAGAACAGATTTCTCATAATGAATTTAAGAATCGAATAAAACAAATTTTTAATGAATTTAAGAAAACAACTTATTATGAGCATTAAAGGAAAAAGAAGTTTTTCTTTGGATAAATACTTATTTGGAAAAGATGTGATTTTATGCAATTAAATATTGAAAGATTTTATAAATACTTAGATGGATTCAAGGCGTATCTTGAAGTAATGTCCGAGGAACCTTTAATTGATTTGACAACAGATAAATTCTTTTCAACTCAGGAAGGCTATAAACACGGTGTTTATCATAACGCCCAAAACATTCTTGATTTTGCTAATTGGGATGTCAGTGATATAGGTTCTGGAAAGATATCTAAAAAAGCAATTCAAGCTGTTGATGAAGGTGCTAATTTAGTTCATCATCAGCAAAAACTTCATTTCAAAAACAAAGTTTATGAAAAACCAAAGGAAGCAGAACAACTGTTGTACAATATTTACTGCGGACATAATGATGCAAAGGCGTTTGATGATGCGGTTGGCTTTTGGGGTGGTAAGTATGATTTGTTGGCCTACTTGTTTTTCATAAAAGATAATACAAAATATCTACCGATAAGTTCTTCTAACTTTGACGAGCGATTTAAGTTATTGGGTATTTCGTTAAAGACAAATAGAAGCTGTTCGAGCTTGAATTATTTCGCCTTTGTCGGTTGCATCAATGAGTTAAGAAAGCAGATGGAGAAGTGTTACGGGTTTGGCGTATCGCTTCTTGATGCGCATTCCGTGATATGGCAACTAAATGCAGCAAACGAATTTGTAGCACAAATGGAAGAAAAGCACGCTGATATTGATCTTTCTTATGAAGTCGGCAAATATTTATCGCAAAAAGAGTTTAAGCCAAGCGGTTATACGGGAAAGCCAAAAGAGCAAGTGCAACCTATCTGCACAAGCGGTCATAACGTATATCCACGAAGCAGGTTCGTTGCACTTAATGCACTATACATAGCTAAAAATACGTGCGAAATCAATCCTGATCACGAGAGTTTTATCAGAAAGAATTCCGACGTTAAATATATGGAGCCACATCATCTGGTTCCAATGGCTTTTTCACATAAATTTAAGGTTTCTTTGGATGTAGAGGAAAATATAATTTGCCTTTGCAGTAATTGTCATAACGAAATCCACTATGGAAAACGAGCAAAGGAATTGGTTGAACAACTATATTCCAAAAGAAAAGACTTGCTCAAGAGCGTAGGAATTGACATTTCCTTGAAAGAATTACTCGAAATGTATTGAAGCAATTAACTAATATAAAAATACTTAAAGAGGTTGCGCATAAAATGTATGTGCAACCTCTTTTAGATTGATGATTTAAGAAAATATAATGATTTATTAAAAATGAATGTAGCTATCGCTTTATTTTGCCGTTGCAATATTTAAACTTTCGTGATATAATAAATTTGTCGAATTATAATTTTTTATGAGGTGTACTTATGGCTGTTAGCTACAAGAAACTATGGAAACTTTTAATTGACCACGATATGAAAAAGAAAGATCTTGCCAAGGTTGCAGATGTCAGTAATTATACCATCACCAAAATGAGTAAAGGTGAAAATGTTACTGTCGAAACCCTGGGAAAAATTTGTGCTGCCCTAAACTGCAGTATTGATGACATTATGGAATTCATTCCGGAAACAGATGTAGAATAAGGAGATAGCGAAATGGAAAATCAAATTCACAATCAAATCGTAAGCTTCATTTGGGGAATCGCAGACGATTGCCTTCGCGATGTTTATGTGCGCGGAAAATATAGAGATGTAATTTTGCCTATGACGGTTATTCGTCGTTTGGATATTGTTCTTGAGCCTACTAAAGAAAAGGTTTTACAAACTAAGAAGATGCTCGATGCAAACAAAGTCGTTAACCAAACTGAGGCATTATGTATGGCAGCGGGACATCCTTTCTGCAATAGTTCTCCCTTCTGCTTAAAAGACCTGACCTCCCGTGCAAAGAAGCAGACTTTGAAAGCTGATTTTATTGCATATCTTGATGGCTTTTCTCCCAATGTGCAAGAAATACTTGACAAGTTTAAGTTTCGCAACCAGATCGATACTATGGTAGATGCCGATATTTTAGGCGCAGTTATTGAGAAATTCGTTTCTCCTACAATCAATTTGAGTCCTTTTCCGGTACTTGATGACATGGGAAATGTAAAGATGCCTGCTTTGGACAATCATAGCATGGGAACAGTCTTTGAAGAACTTGTACGCAGATTTAACGAAGCAAATAATGAAGAAGCTGGAGAACACTGGACTCCCCGCGATGTCGTTGAGCTTATGGCGGATTTAGCTGTTGCACCTGTGGCACATCTCATCAAAGACAGCACCTACTCTTGTTATGATGGTGCAAGTGGAACTGGTGGAATGCTTACGGTTGCACAGGATCGTTTAAAGGCTCTTGCTAAAGAACAAGGCAAAAAGGTATCCATTCATCTTTTTGGCCAAGAAATCAATCCAGAAACCTATGCTATCACAAAAGCTGATATGCTACTGAAAGGTGATGGCGAAGAAGCCGAACATATTGCATACGGCTCAACCCTTTCTTCTGATGGTTTTTCTTCTAACGACTTCGATTTCATGCTTTCCAATCCACCTTATGGCAAGTCGTGGAAAACCGATGCAGAAAAGATGGGAGGCAAAGATGAAATTCTTGATACTCGTTTTGTAACTGTATTTGGAGATGATCCTGAATTCAGCATGATCCCGAGGACAAGTGATGGTCAGTTGCTGTTCCTATTGAATAATATTTCCAAAATGAAAGAAACCACCGAAATGGGATCTCGTATTGTAGAGGTTCATAATGGTTCTTCCTTGTTTACTGGTGATGCTGGCTCAGGTGAAAGTAATGCTCGACGCTACATGATTGAGCGTGACCTTGTTGAAGCGATTATTGCTTTGCCAGAAAATATGTTCTATAACACTGGTATTGGCACTTTTATTTGGATTCTTTCCAACAAAAAGGAAGAAAGACGTCGTGGCAAGATTCAGCTTATAGATGCTACTGCCATGAAATCGCCTCTTCGCAAAAACCTTGGTAAGAAAAATTGTGAATTCACCAAGGATATTAGTAAAGAGATCCTTAATCTTTATTTGAATATGACCGAGAATGAAGTCAGCAAAATATTCAAAAATAACGAGTTTGGTTACTGGAATATTACGATCGAAAGACCTCTTCGTTTGCGCGTATATCCCGATAGAGATATCCCTGTTGACACATTCAAAAAAGATGAAGAATGTTTAACCGTAAAACATGCTCTTGCGAATCTTCCGCAAGGTGTTGATTGGGACGATTGGGCTGAATTTGCTAAAGAAACAAAGCTCAAGGCAACTCTTCTCAAGAAAATTCGTCCTTTCATAACGAAGGTAGATTCTACAGCAAAAGCTATCGATGAATCAGATCCCGATTTACGCGATACAGAAATTGTTCCGTTTACTTATGCCGGAGGAATCTCTGAGTTTATGAAGAATGAAGTCCTTCCGTTCGCTAACGATGCTTGGGTTAATGAAAAGAAAACGGTAATTGGGTACGAAGTTAGTTTTACCAAGTACTTCTACAAACCTGTAGATTTAAGAGCAATGGAGGATATTATTGCTGACATCAGCTTGTTAGAGAAAGAAACTGCTGGATTGCTCGAAGAAATTATTGGAGGTAATAAATAATGACCGCCCGTTATAGTTCATTAAAACCTTCAAAGAATAAATTTAATGGACAAATCCCTACCCATTGGAACGATGTACCAATTAGATCTGTATGCAAATTTAAAAGCGTACAGAATAATGTAGGAGAAGAACTGCTATCTGTTTTCTTGGATAGAGGTGTGGTACGATATTCAGATACATCAGGCAAACAAGTTCATAAGCCGAGTGAGGATATGTCCAAATATCAATTAGTGGAACCTCGAGATATAGTTTTGAACAATCAACAGGCATGGCGAGGATCTGTTGGTGTGTCACAGTATCGTGGCATTGTAAGTCCGGCTTACATTGTTATGTCTTTAGATGAATCAATTAATGATCGATTTGTAAATTATATGATTCGCAATCAAGCTTGTGTTGCACAGTTTGTTTTGGCATCTAAAGGCGTTGGTTCAATTCAGCGAATCCTTAGCCCTACGAAACTCAAAAGCTCATATTTTACATTACCGTCAAGAGAAGAACAAGATCAAATCGTTCGGTATTTAGACTGGAAAATATCCCAAATAAACAAGCAGATAAACCTAAACAAGAAACAGATAGCGCTTTTAAAAGAACTTAATAAGCAATATATAAGTAACTTGGTGTTTGGAAAAACGTCAAATGCTCCTATGAAGAAAATCACTGATATTCCTTGGCTTAACTATGTGCCTGAACATTGGCAAAGGGTAAGAAACAAAAACATCCTTTCTCCAATTAAAACTTTGGTAGGTGATAAAAGCAAAGAGTTCCAACTATTATCTTTAACAACGAGAGGAATTATTATTAGAAATATTGAATCTGGAAAAGGAAAATTCCCATCGGATTTTTCCACTTACCAAATCGTAAAAAAAGGTAATTTGGTTTTTTGTCTGTTTGATATAGACGAAACTCCTCGAACCGTCGGATTATCAGAATTGGAAGGCATGATAACAGGAGCATATGACACCTTTGAAGTTCACAATGCAATGCCTGAGTTTTTATATTATTACTACCTATCTGTTGATAACATTAAGGCGTTGAAACCATATTATACAGGATTGCGAAAAGTAATAAAGCAGGATGTTTTTATGAGAATTCCTATATATTTGCCTTCAAATGAAGAACAAGAGATAATTGTTTGTCAAATAAATCAAAACGAAAAGAACATAAAAAATCTTATTGAAAAATTTGATAGACAAATAGAGCAATTAAATGACATTAAAAAGAAAATAATATTTGATGCAATTACAGGAAAAATCGATGTGAGAAATGTGGAAATTCCTGCATATGAGAGCTGTGAAGAAAATGGGGTTGAAGAATCTATGTTTGATGATGAATTGGAAACATCGGAGGTAGATTGATGGCAATTGATATAAAGGAATGGACATGGGAAGCCATTAAAATGAAAGATGCAATAGCTAAAAGGATTACCTGTCCCTACTGCAATGTTGTTGTACAAGCTGTTTCGAATACACGTATTTTTGACGCAGATACAGGCGCTATAAAATACCATATCCACAAATGCCCCGAATGTTTTATGCCGGTGATCATAGGCCTTGATGGCAAAATTATCCCTCAATCTCAGTTGCTACCATTTGAGGATGTGCGCTTCTTACCTACGAGCATCGAAAAACTGTACAATGAATGCAGAAAATGCTACCTTAACGAATGTTATCATTCTGTAATTATGGTTTCTCGCTCTCTGCTGATGCATGTAGCTGTAGATAAAGGCGATGTTGCCGGAAATTCTTTTGCTGCTTACATAGACTATTTGGAGAACAATGGCTTCATAGGCAGTCAAAACAAGGCGTGGGTAGATAAAATTAGAACTATTGGCAACAAGTACGTTCATCAATTAGATGAAGCGACTGAAGATGATGCCAAAAAGGTAATTCTATTTATTAAGCAGTTACTGGGCAATCTATATGAAATGCCTCAATTAGCAATATAGGAGGTTAATTATGGCAAGTAACACAAAGGAAATAGGCTTTGAAAGTTTAATCATCGAACATCTTTGTAGTGTCAATGGATATGAGCAAGGAACAAACGATGATTACAACAAAGAATATGCCATAGATGAAACAAGACTCTTCCGCTTTTTGGAGTCAACACAACCCGAAGAGATGGAAAAACTCGGTATCAGAAAGAGTCATCAGAAATACGCACAGTTTCTTAATCGTTTACAAGGTGAGATAACGAAACGCGGCGTTATCGATGTTTTGCGCAACGGAATAAAAATATACCCGGCAAACCTCGTAATGTTCTATATGACCCCTTCCGACAAAAACGAGGAAGCTAAAAAACGCTTTGAACAGAATATATTCAGTGTCACTCGTCAGTTGATGTATTCTCGTGATAATGGCAAGTTAGCGTTGGATTTCGTTATTTTCATCAACGGATTGCCTGTAATCACTTGTGAATTAAAAAATCAACTTACTAAGCAAGATGTGGAAGATGCAGTATATCAGTATAAAACGGACAGGGATCCCAAGGAATTGATCTTCCAATTCAAGCGTTGTATGGTACACTTTGCTATTGATGATACGAGAGTAAAATTCTGCACGAAGCTTGACGGTAAGAATTCGTGGTTTTTGCCTTTTGATAAAGGATATAATGATGGTGCAGGTAATCCGCTTAACCCCGATGGAATTATGACGGATTATATGTGGAAAGACATTTTCACAAAAGCACAACTCGCAATTATTATTGAAAACTACGCACAGGTTACCGAAGAAACAGAGCCTGAAACCAAAAAGAAAAAATACAAACAAATCTTTCCTCGCTATCACCAACTATCGGTTGTAATGGCACTTTTGCGAGACATTAAAGATAACGGTGTTGGCAAGAGATATTTAATTCAACACAGCGCGGGTTCGGGCAAGTCTAATTC
Organism: Clostridiaceae bacterium; assembly: GCA_904501755.1. Lineage (GTDB taxonomy): Bacteria > Bacillota > Clostridia > Oscillospirales > Acutalibacteraceae > SIG607. Next base: position 102,553 of record CAJGBV010000003.1, read on the forward strand.
TATTGCTTGGTTAGCACATCAGTTAGTTGGACTTGAAAAAGACGGCAAAACGGTTGTAGATTCAGTTATCGTCGTTACTGACCGCGTAAACCTCGATAAGCAGATACGTGATACGATAAAACAGTTTATGCAAGTGTCGAATACAGTTGCATGGGCAGAGCACGCTGGAGATCTTACTCGTTTCATTACAGAAGGAAAGAAAATCATCATCACTACTGTGCATAAGTTCCCTCTTGTTCTTGACAGCATTGGCACAGAGCACAAAGGTAGAAAGTTTGCTATTATTATTGACGAAGCACATTCAAGTCAAAGTGGCGATATGTCCGCAAAAATGAATGTTGTTCTTTCTGGCGAGTACGATAAAGATGATAGTAACGAGGATAAAATAAACAAAATCGTCGAAGGAAGAAAGCTTCTCAAAAATGCCAGCTATTTTGCATTTACTGCTACTCCCAAAAATAAAACGCTCGAGTTGTTCGGCGAAGCTATTTCGCAGCCAGATGGGACTGTTAAACATGCACCGTTCCACCACTATTCAATGAAGCAGGCTATTCAAGAAGGCTTTATCATGGATGTGCTTAAATACTACACACCCATTTATAGCTATTATAAGCTCACAAAAACCGTTGAAGATGATCCGTTATTCGATAAGAAAAAAGCACAGAAGCGACTCCGTGCATTTGTAGAAAGCAATGAGTATGCGATTTCTCAAAAAGCCGAAATCATGGTGGAGCATTTCCATACGCAAGTAATCTCCAAGGGGAAAATTGGTGGTAAGGCTCGCGCAATGGTCGTTACAAGCAGCATATTGAGGGCTATTGAGTATTACTATGCTTTCCAACAGGCACTTGAATCTCGGCATAGCCCCTATAAAGCCATAATTGCTTTCTCTGGTGACAAGGAATATAACGGCAAAACCTTAAATGAATCTATTATCAATGGGTTCCCGAGCAATCAGATTGAAAAGGAATTCAAAAAAGATCCGTATCGTTTTCTTATTGTTGCTGATAAGTTCCAAACCGGTTATGACGAACCACTACTACACACGATGTATGTTGATAAAATTCTGACTGATATCAAAGCGGTTCAGACTTTATCACGACTCAATCGTGCACATCCGCAGAAGATAGATACCTTTGTGCTTGATTTTGCAAACGATGCACAGAGTATAGAAGAATCCTTCTCTCGCTACTATCGTACGACAACATTATCTGGCGAAACCGACCCTAACAAGTTATATGATATTATCTCCGCTTTGGAGCAACATCAGGTATATACCCAAGATCGTGTTGAACTGTTTATCGATTTGTATTTAAACAACGCCGAACGTGACAAGCTCGATCCGATTTTGGATGAATGTGCAATCCTTTATAAAGGATTGGAAACGACTGACCAAATCGAATTCAAAAGTTCTGCCAAATCCTTTGTTCGAACCTATGGATTCCTCGGAGCTATTTTACCGTATGGCAATGCAGAATGGGAAAAACTTTCGATTTTCTTGAATCTTTTACTTCCCAAATTACCTTCTCCTAAAGAAGATGATTTGTCAGAAGGAATTATTGATGCAATAGATCTTGAAAGCTATCGTGTAGAAGCTCAAAATATGATTTCAATTAAACTTGAAGATTCAGATTCTGAGATTGATCCTGTTCCCAACGGAACACCGCGAACTCCTTCTGCGCCAGAGATGGATTTGCTCACCAGTATATTGAATACGTTTAATGATTTGTTTGGAAATGTTGATTGGACTGACGCGGATAATGTCAGACGACAGGTGGCAGAGATCCCTGCTATGGTAGCAAGAGATGACCGCTATCAAAACGCTATGAAGAATTCCGATAAGCAAAATGCAAGAATAGAAAGCGATCGAGCACTCCAGTCTGTCATTTTCGGAATCATGGCAGATAATATGGAACTTTTCAAGCAATTCCAAGATAATCCTTCGTTTAAAAAATGGCTGTCTGATATGGTCTTCAGTTTGACCTATACTGCTGGGGGCAGTTCAGATACGACAACTGCAAATTAAAAAGAGGTGTAAATATGGAAAATGCAAAGGGAGTTATTTATATTCTTACAAACCCGTCTTTTCCTCAATATGTAAAAATCGGATACGCCGATAATGTGGAAACGCGGTTGAAACAACTGAATAACAGCGAATGTATTCCTTTTGCTTTCCGTATTTACGCTACATATAAGGTTGAGGAAAGGTTGACGGATCTAAAACTCCATGCATTGATTGACCAACTCAATCCTAATTTGCGCTCTATTGACAATGTGGACGGTAAAAAGCGTGTGCGTGAGTTTTATGCTATGTCGCCCGAACAGGCGTATTCCATCCTTGAAACCATTGCGGTTTTAGGCGGTCGCAAAGATAGACTTCGTTTGTATGAGCCGACAGCGGTAGAGCGTCAGAGCGAAGAAATGGCACAGGATATTGAAGAACAGCACATTGAGCGTATGGCACCGTTCACCTTCTCTAAATGTAACATTCCCGTGGGTTCTACCATTACGTTCGTTAGTCAGGGTAATGCAAACTCCGGTGCAAAGTGTAGCGTTGTTGACGACAAAACTGTGGAATACGAGGGCAGAAATTTGTCTCTTTCTGCCCTTGCGACCGAACTGCTTGGCAGCAAATGGGGCGTTGCCGGACCGCGCTATTTCAAATATAACGGTGAGTGGTTAAATGATATACGTGCAAAAGCTGAAGGACGTCAGGTTTCCTCTCGGCTTGATGATGTGTGGGTTATTCCGTGTAATCCCAAGTATTACGATATTGTAGCCGCTTTTGACAATTTGGATATAATCGAATGGAGCCAGTCTACCAATACGTCGGTTGGCGATACCGTTTATATCTATGTCAGCGAGAAATATAAGGCAATTATGTATAAATGCGAAGTAATTGCCGCCGATCTGTACGGAAACCGCTCGGATGAGGACTATCCCTATTATAAAGAGTTGGCCAAAGATCCCGACATTCGTTATATGAAATTAAAGCTCATAGAAAAATACGCTCCGGATAAGTATCCGCTAAAGGAACTAAAAGAAAACGGACTTACAAGTGTTCAAGGACGTAGTAAAGCAACCGTGCAGCTTATGAAGTATTTGAAAGAAAAATAATATGGTTAAAGAAGTAATACACGATCCTATTTTCCTTGCTGGGAAATCGGAGATGGCGACAAAACAAGATTTGCGAGTGGCGCAGGATTTATTAGACACGCTTATTGCCAATAAAGATGGTTGTGTTGGTATGGCAGCGAATATGATTGGTGTACGCAAGCGGATTATTGTATTTGATAATGAAGGTGCATATATGACTATGTTTAATCCTGAGATTATCAAAAAGTCTGGTCCCTATGATACTGAGGAAGGTTGTCTTTCTCTGATCGGTGATCCACGTCCGTGCAAACGCTATCAAATAATTAAAGTTCAGTGGCAAACCTCAGAGTTTCAAACCCGCATAAAAACTTTTACGGGATGGACTGCACAGATTATTCAACATGAAATTGACCATTGCAATGGGATATTAATTTAACCCAAAATTATATATTTATAGTGAAGGATTTTACTAAATGAGAATCGTAGATTTGTTTTCCGGTGCTGGTGGACTAACATTCGGATTTTATTATCGTATAAAAAAGAATACTTTTGTAAGGAACAGGAAGAACTCATTTATATTCGCAAATGAGTTTGATTCTCATGCGGCAAAAGCGTTTTCGTGTAATTTCCCCGACATCAAAATGCTTGCCCAAGATATAAAGTCTCTTGATGAAACTGCCATTAGAAATATGATAGGAACAGAGCCGGTGGACCTTATAATAGGCGGTCCTCCTTGTCAGTCATTTAGCACTGTTGGGCAACGAGTATATGACGAAAAGGCTATGATGTACGAAGAATATTTCAGAATTCTGAGTATAGTTCGTCCTAAGATGTTTCTTTTTGAAAATGTTAAAGGCATATTATCAATGAAAGAAACATTTTATAAAACCGATAAAAATGGAAATATACTTTATACAGTAACAAAGAATAAAGAAACAGGTAGAGAACGAAAAAAACCGATTGTTGATCATTACGGGAGAAATGTGATTGATATCATAGAGGAAAAGTTTGCTAATATAAGTGATGGGTTTGGATATAATATAGTAAAAGAAACACTTAACGCAGTGGATTTTGGTGTCCCAGAAAGCAGAGAGCGAGTTTTTATTGTTGGAATAAGAAAAGATTTGAATATTAAGTGGGAATTTCCTTCCCCTAAAAATGAAAAGAAACTAACCATCAAAGAAGCCATTTCTGATTTGCCTACTGTGGCCGAAAATCAAACAGTTACTAATTATATACATCAGCCCCACAACACCTATCAGGAACTAATGCGACATAATAGCACAAGCATTACTTGTCATTTTTGTGGAGAATATGGCGACAAAATTCGCACTGTTATCAAAAATGTGAAGCAGGGTGAAGGAAAAAACGACTTCAATAAGTTGGTTGAAGAAGGTAAGGTAGATAAAAAATACAAATTAACTTCTGGTTATGCAAACACCTATGGAAGATTGTTGGAAGATCAACCATGTACAACCATAACAAATAATATGACTACGCCTTCTGCTTTACGCTGCATACATTATTCACAAAATCGTGCTCTAACTCCACGCGAAGGTGCTCGCATTCAATCTTTTCCAGATTGGTTTAAATTTGTTGGAAGTAAAGATAATATAACAACACAAATTGGAAATGCTGTACCACCCTTATTAGCTATGGTTTTGGCTAAACAAATAGAGTCTGCGTTGAAAGGATGAAATTATATGGAAAATATTATTAATAAAAATAGCGATTCCATAAAGTCTCGTGATACCGAAGATTCAATTTACTTTAATTTTTCTTATGCTGCATTGAAATTATTAGGAAAAAACCTATATAGCAACCCTGCTAATGCAGTTTCCGAGTTGGTAGCGAACGCTTTGGATGCAAATTCAACAGAGGTTTATGTTTATATAGATATGTCCAATAAAGAACATTCCACCATTGAAATTATAGACAATGGTAGTGGAATGAGTTATGACGATTTAGCGGACAAATATGTTTGGATTGGTAGAAATAAAAGAACGGATATCGATTTGTCTGATACGCAAAAGAAAACGGTTATGGGACGAAAAGGTATCGGCAAACTGGCGGCTCTTTATTTGACAAACAAATATTTTATTGTTACTAAAAAAGAAGCATCTTTAAGTTCGAGTCAATGGCAGGTAAATCTGTCTAAACACGATGATTCTGACTTCCCAAAACTTGAAAGAATAACTGAAAACATAGATCTGATTAATGAGGATGTTTGGTCTCGTTTTAATTCCGGTACGATTATTAAATTGGAGGATGTTGACCTTAGACGAAATGGCTCGCAAAAAATAGAAGGATTGAGGAGAGTATTTGCGGATTTCTATTTAATAGATGCGATTGCTGCAACTATTTACGTTGCCGTAAAAACAAAAGAAAACGAAGATGTTAATTTTGAACCGGTAGAAAAGAAAATTGCTTACAAGAACTTTTATGCTGTTTTTGATAATAGTAAACTTGAAATAGAAAATAAGATATCTAAAACCATTTCATTTACATGGTTATCTCAGTATGAGCATATAGCTAACAAACCAAGGGAAACCAAGGTGTTAGATGTTGAAAAATTTGTTACTCGCGGAAAAGATGTGTTTCACAA
>CAJGBV010000004.1 GCA_904501755.1 Clostridiaceae bacterium
AACCAGTATCAAAAATTGCGTTATAATTCAAAAATAAAACAGTCACCGTGAGGTGGCTGTTTTATTTTTAGATATGGAAAAGAATTAACCTGCGACCGACGGGTTCCCGGGGTGACGTCGCGACCGCGTCCGGTGGACGAAACAGGGAGCGTAACGAAGCGCCGCGGTCAAAATTTGTAGGCTGTTAGCCGTAGCAAATTTTGGGCACTGCAAGAGGGCAAGCAAATGCAAGGCATTTGTGAGAATGAGCCCCCGAGCGTGCTTATAAAAGGAAGCCTAACCTTAAATAAGGCAAACTATATATCGCGGGATGGAGCAGTTGGTAGCTCGTCGGGCTCATAACCCGAAGGTCGTAGGTTCAAGTCCTTCTCCCGCAACCAACAATGCGAACCGATTTAGATATCGGCGCAGAAAAGTCCGAAACCACAACGGTTTCGGACTTTTTCTATACAAATTTTTGCGGTTGAAATTTATAGATATCCTACACCGAAAACAACTTTCAGGGAGGATTCGGACTAAAATATATTGCCTTAAATACTGTTTCGTGCTAAAATATTTCTATAAAGGAGGATTTCAAATGAGAAATTTAACAATCAAAAGAGAAAAAAGTTTTGTGGGCAGCCTTGCAAAAATGAAAGTTTATATAGAAGACCCCACTTCAAATGAGATGCGTATAAACGATGTACCTTGTCGTAAAATTGGCGATTTAAAAAACGGAGAAGAAAAAACCTTTCAAATTGATGAACAAGAGGTAAAGATATACGTAATTGCGGATAAGTTGAGTAAAAACTATTGCAATGAATTTTATCAACTTCCCGCAGGTCAAGAAGATGTTTTCCTTTCCGGAAAAAATAAATTCAACCCTGCCAATGGAAATGCATTTCGTTTTGATAACAACGAAAGCGAAGAAACTATTGCAAGCCGCAAGCGTGGCACCCGAAAAGGTTTGCTAATTTTAATAATTGCCGCTATTATAGGTGCCGTTGTAGGTTATTCGATTACTTCTGGCCTTTTTTCAGACAAAACTCCTGATGCGAAAGATTTTTCTTCCAATGGAATGTCCATAAGATTAACTGATGAGTTTATAAAAACTGACATTGAGAATTACACTGTTGCATACGATTCAAAAAATGTAGCTGTATTTGCATTGAAAGAAGCATTTGCATTAGCTGATGGTTTTCAAAATTATACTTTAGAACAATACGGAAATTTGGTCCTAAAAAACAACAACCTGTCTGCTTCTGAACTGCAAAACTTAGACGGTTTAACCGAGTTCGAATACGAATTCACAAACCCTAATACAAAGGATACATATAAATATTTTTCGTTTGTTTATAAAGCAGATGATGCATTTTGGCTGGTTCAGTTTGCTACGCTTACAGAAAATGTCAATGAGTATCGCGCCCAAATTTTAGAATGGGCAAAAACAGTTTCTTTTGAATAACCGATATCTAAATCGGTGCGACTTGCCAAAAACGAAACACTCACCTTTAAGGTGGGTGTTTCGTTTTTTATTATGAAAGAAGATTTTAATCGTTGACCGTTGGGTTATGAGCCCGAGGGCGAATAACTCGAAGGGTGAGGTGGTAGTGAATGACAGTCCGGTGGACTGTCAGAGCCACCGAGCCGACCGCAGTATTTTCTCCGCAGAGAAAATACAAGGCCGTTGGTTCAAGGTCTCGGCTGCCGCCTCGGTCGGTTATAGAACGAAACGACATTCAACAAAGCATTAAAAGGACGTGGTTTTCTACCATTTTTTAACATCTTCAATGTACCGTAGTCTTTCTCGGAATTCCAATCAACCAAATATACTACTGTATTGGATTCATCAAGATATTGTCAGCCACAGTATAGTCGGAACTATATTTAAATACAATAGATGTAAAAAGAACTTAGTTTCATCACGTCTTTCGTTTTTGTTTGTATCCGTATTATACTTCGCATCGATTTCTAAGGTTGGTTATGAACACTCGCACCAATGTATTTATTCCTTCCACACGAAATTATAGTTTATTGACTCTCCTCCGTCTACAACTATATTCTGTCCTGTGCAGAAGGTATTTGTAACCGTTAGAAAATATGACCACTGGGCAATCTCCTCCGGGGTTGCCCATTTTTTTAGAGGTGTTTCATCTATTATTTGCTCCCACAGCACAGGGTCGCTGATAACACATTCATTAAGAGGGGTAATCACTCCGCCGGGGTCAAGACTGTTACAAGTAGCACCGTATTTTGCAACACGCAAAGCCACATTTTTTGTGTATGCTATAACTCCGCCCTTACTTGCACAGTACTGAGGAAATTCCGAGCCTGTATGACCGCTTGCAGAGCCAATATTCAGAATAGAATGTACTTTATCCTGAACACCGTATTTTTCGGTAATATGGATAAGTGCTTTCAGGTTTACATCAATATCATTTTCATTCTGAGTTCCTGCATTATTTATTAAAATATTTACATCATTAATATCCGGCAAATTATCATGGTCACAGATATCGCACTTAAAATGAATATAATTTTTGTGTTTAATAGAAGCGTCCTTGCGGTCGATACCGATAACCTGATGCGCTTCATTTAAAAACATTTCTGCTATTGCCTTACCTATTCCCTGAGAAGTTCCTGTTATTAAAATTTTCATTATGCTTTTCCTCCTTCGACATAGTTAAGATATTCCTGACCGATATTATGCTTTTCCCATTTTTTTACAACCATATAACCAATGGGAGAAAAAACAATTTCCATAATCAGCTCTGCCGTAGCACCTGTAAGAGCGCAGACGGTACACTGCAGCAGTGTCCAGTGAAAGCCATCCCAAAATACAGGAGCAAATCCCATAAACACAATTACGGAAAAAATCAAATTGTCTGCAAATTGGCCTATAAAGGTTGAAATATAGGTACGAGCAGCAAAAGCCGTTTTGCCGTCAGGATTTTTATAAAAAGCCTTACCTATTATCCAGTTAAGAAAATTATTAATAACCGCTGAGAAAAGAAAAGCAATGGTGCTTCCAAGAAGTATAAACCAGGTACCGCCCAGCATTTCATTAAGGGCTGTGTAATCCTTTGCGTTTGACGGTATAATACTTGCTATATAAAAAATCAAACAGGTCAGCAAATTAATAAATGAAGCAAGAACCGCAATTTTATTTGATGCCTTAGGACCGAAATACTTTGTAATTATATCCATACACATAAATGAAAGCCAGGAAACAAGAATACCCCCATCCAGTGCTATAAAGTGTGTCTGTACCAGTGTTTTATTAGCAAGAAGATTCATACAAATAACACTCACCACAAACAAAGACACCACCGTTGACGGTATGCTTCTTAACAGAATTGACGTTTCTTCACATTCTCCCCTAACCCAATTTTTAAGTTTTAGCATTTATATATTCCTCCAAAAAAAAGGGCTTTGCAAAACGCAAAGCCACTATAAGCACATTATTGTGAATAGCAGTCCTGGTTTTGTTTTACGACAGGATGGTACAAGCGAACTGTCGATAAGGTAATTATATACGATTTACTTTTTAAAAACAAGATTTTTCTTGCAAAATCAAAACCGTGTTATTCACCGTTTTAATTTTGTTCATCAAGAGAAAGACTAAAGCCATCAATAAATTCACTGAGGAAAATATCCGCTTCCTTCATTTTTAGTTCCTTAACCGATTTTTCTATACTCTTTTTTGCCGCTTTAAATTCCTTATTACCCATTTCTGTTTCCTCTATACATTTTATAAGTGCAGAAATTCTGTCGGCAGCCTTAACTATTTTCTCGGTTTGCTCGTCAGGGTTATATAAAGGCAAAAATTCCTTTTGTAAATCCTGTGGAAGCATAGAAATCAGTTTATCCTCTGCTACCTTTTCAACCCTTTTATAAGCATCTCTTATTTCGGGGTTATGGTATTTAACAGGGGTAGGCATATCCCCTGTAATAATCTCACTTGTATCATGGAAAAGTGCTACCGTTGCACAGTGCTGAGGGTCGGCACTTCCGCCAAGTCTTTCCTTGTTTATAACAGCAAGAGCATGGGCAATAACAGCCACCTCATAGGAATGTTCTGTCAGTGTTTCTCTTCTTGTATTTCTCATAAGTCCCCAACGGTAAATATTCTTCATTCTGGAGAGTACGGCATAATAATTACTTTTCATTCATTTTTCTACCTTTATCTTAGTTTAGCATTGAATATTATAGCAGAGTTTGTTATAATATTCAATAGAAACAAAACTAAGGAGTTTAAAAAAATGGTATTTTCCTATGAGAAGAAAAATACGCTGAGAAAACAGAAGGAACGATACTTTGGCACCTTTATTCTTGCCCTTGCCGTTGCCACTGCTTTTTTCATTCCTTTTATCATTTTCGATAAAGGGTATTTTATATTTTACGGAGATTTCAATGTTCAGCAAATCCCCTTTTATCAAATGTGCCATGAGGCTATAAGAAACGGGGATCTTTCTTGGAACTGGCTTACCGACTTAGGTTCAAATTTTATTGGAGCATATAGTTTTTATTTGCTTGGAAGTCCTTTTTTCTGGCTGACACTTCCATTCCCGAATTTTATGGTACCCTACCTTATGGGACCTCTTCTAATTTTAAAATTTGCCTGTGCCGCACTTACGGCATACCTTTATATCCGCCGTTTTACAAGAACTCCTTTTTCGGCACAAATAGGCGCTCTGCTATACGCTTTTTCAGGATTTTCCATATATAACATATTCTTCAACCATTTCCACGAGGCAATTATATTGCTTCCTCTTTTGCTTCTTTCCTTTGAACTGCTTATAACCGAAAACCGTCGGGGTGTCTTTGCCATAACTGTAGCACTCTGTGCTGTATCAAATTATTTCTTCTTTTTCGGTATGGCGATATTTACATTTATTTACTGGATAGTACGACTTGTATCGGGTGCTGTTAAGTTTAAGTTCTCACGTTTTATCACAATTATAACCGAGGCTGTACTCGGTGTACTTCTTGCCGCATTTTTACTGCTTCCCTCCATTGCTATGATACTGAACAATACAAGGGTCAGCGAATTTCTTTTAGGCTGGTCAGGAATTCTTTACGGAAAGGAACAGATATATCTTAATATTATCGAATGTTTCTTCTTCCCACCCGACCTTCCTGCCCGTCCTGTTTTCTTCCCCGGCGCAAATGTAAAATGGTCGTCTTTAGGCGGATGGCTTCCCCTTTTCAGTATGACTGCCGTTATAGGCTTTTGTTCTTCCCGAAAAAAGCACTGGCTTAAGAGAATAATTTGTGTAAGTGCCTTTATGGCTATGGTACCCATTTTAAACAGTGCTTTTTACGCCTTTAATACCGCCTATTATGCAAGATGGTTTTACATGCCCATTCTTATGATGGCACTTGCCACTGCAATTACTATAGAGGAAAAGGATATAAACTGGAGGCTCGGTTTTAACTGGACTGCGGTTATCACTTTAGGCATTGCCCTCACAGTAGGACTTTTCCCGCAAAAGAAAGACGGCGAAATAGTGCTGGGACTTTATACCGATGCAGGAGAAAGCACAAAGTATCTTTATCGCTTTATTATTGCGGTAGCCTTTGCTATTGTTTCTCTGCTTCTGTGCCGTTTTATAATTACTCTTAGAGATAAGAGCAAAATCATTTTCAGACGGACAACTATTGCATTTTTGTGTCTAATCACCGTTGCTTACAGTGCTGTATTCATTTTTCAGGGTACTACCCATTCCTACGACCAGCAAACCGTAATGACAGATTCTCTTATAGAGGGCAAGGTTACTCTTCCCGAAGAAGACAACTACAGAATAGATACCTTTGACTGTGTTGATAATACAGGAATGTACCTTGGCTATCCCACAATAAATGCCTTTCATTCGGTAGTTTCCCCCTCGATAATGGAATATTACGACTTTATCGGTATTACCCGTGATGTAGCAAGCCGTCCCGATAAAAAATACTATTCAATAAGAAATCTTTTATCCGTAAAATATCTTCTTAACAGGGAAAGCGGAGATAGCTTTATTCTTGAGGGCGGAAAAACCGAAATGCCGGGATACAAATATCTGACCACCGAGGGCGGATATTATATATATGAAAACGAAAACTATATTCCCTATGGTTTCTCATACGATTATTATATAACAAGAAGTGAGTGTGAGGAAAAATACAGCGATGTTGCAAGGGCTGATATTATGCTTAAGGCTATAATTCTTGAGGATAACAATGTAGAGAAATACAGTCTTAATATGAAGTCCTATACCGAATATATAGAAGGTCTTAATACAGAGGAATTTGTACTTCTTGAAGAAAGTGAAAATAACTCCGAAGAAATTATTTCGCAGGATTCCTCACAAGAAGTCCAAAGCGATACTCACCAAGTAAAAGAAGATGTACTTTCTCCTCTTATGGACGAAGAAACACTTGCTATAGATTCCGCTAGACTAAGAGAAACCTCTGCAATAAGCTTTAACAGAGATTCAAAGGGCTTTTCTGCTACAGTCAGCAGAAAAGATACAAGCCTTGTATTTTTCTCTGTTCCATACGATGAAGGCTTTACCGCAACGGTAAACGGTGAAAAAGCAGAAATAATAAAGGCTAATGCAGGCTTTATGGCTGTTGTTGTTCCTAAAGGTGTTTCGGATATTCGTTTTAACTACACCACTCCGCTTTTAAAAGAGGGTATATTCATTTCCCTTGTTACTCTGATTATATTTATTATTTACCTTATAATATCTATCGCTGTTAAAAAGGGTAAGGAAGGCAATGAGGCTTATCCCGAGGGCGAAGAGCTTCTTGACCGCTGGTACAAGGAGGACTTTAAGGAGCATTACGATGTTATCAGCAGTATAAAGGAAACCAGTATTCTTGATGATATACCAACGACAAGAGAAGTTTATATTCCGCCCGATTCGGTAAAATACGAGGGCTTTAATATTGATTTGTCAGCATTTGAGGAAAATGTTGACAATAACGAAGAAGAGTAGTATAATACTCTTGAAAATAAAAAAGGGGAGCTTGATTGACTCAGGCTGAGAGGAAACCGTTCTGTTTCGACCCATAACCTGATGCGGATAATGCCGACGTAGGAGAATACGCCTTAAGATTGTGCCCCGCATTTAATATATGCGGGGTGTTTTTATTTTCAAAATAAAAAAATAAGGAATGAAAAAAATGAAAATCAACATTAAAAAAATTGCCGTTTGTGCAATACTGGTTGCCCTGTCCACAGTGCTGAGTCTTATTAAAATTTATTCGCTGCCGTTAGGCGGAGCAATTACGCTTTTATCAATGCTTCCCGTTTGTCTTATTTCGGTAATGTATGGTGTAAAGTATGCAGTTCTCCCCTCTTTTCTTTACGCTTCAATTCAGCTTTTTATGTCGCTTGGCGAGGTACTGAGCTGGGGACTGACTCCCGCAGTGCTTGTGGGCACAATTTTTCTTGACTATCTATTAGCCCATGGCTGTATGTTCCTTGCAGGAATATGGAGAAAAAAAGGCTTTGCGGGTATAACCCTCGGTATAGCTCTTGCGCTTATATGCCGTTTTACCTTTCATTTTTTCTCGGGAATAGTGCTGTTTAAAAGCTTCGATGTATTTAATAATCCTTACCTTTATTCTTTAATATACAACGGAAGCTATATGCTGCCCGAAATAATAATCACAGTAATCGGTGCTTTTGTTCTTTTCAAAAGCAATGCCATTACAAAGCTTATAAATCTAAGTGAATAATATGAATAAATCTCCCTGTGTACGTCGGCGCAGGGAGTTTTTTTCCTTTAGTGATAATTTTTTGTTGACTTTTTCGCCTGTTTCGTCTATAATCTTAGAGTGATAGGCTATGTACACATTACAATAGTTATATAATTATGATGTTTTGTATTTCCAAGTAAGGAGGGAACCGTTAATGAAAAGAACTTATCAGCCTAAGAAGCTTCATCGTAAAAAGGAGCACGGCTTTTTAAAGAGAATGGCAACTGCCAACGGCCGTAAGGTACTTGCCCGCCGCAGAGCAAAGGGCAGAAAGCAGCTCACTTACTAAAGGCCACATTAATGTGGCTTTTTGTATTTTAGAATGTTATGACATTTGAAACACTTAAGCTTAACAAAGAGTTCCGCCGCCTTTATGGTAGAGGCAACTGTGAGGTTTCTCCCTATGTTGTCACCTACTTCTTAAAGAACAAAAGCGGAAAAATACGAATTGGCATTACTACGGGCAAAAAGCTTGGTAATGCTGTCTGCAGAAACCGCGCAAGACGTCTTATTGTTGCCGCATTGCGTGAAAATCTGGCTCATATAATGCCGGGATACGATTTTGTTTTTGTTGCCCGCACACGAATTTTGTCGGTAAAAAGTACAGTTATTGCCGAAACTTTCAAAAAACAGCTCACTACTGCGGGAATTTGGAACGATATTGATGAAGAAAATTCTGATTAAATTTGTACGTTTTTATCAAAAACATTTGTCAAAATTAAAAGGAGCCTCCTGTTGCCGTTTTTATCCCAACTGTTCAGCTTATGCTATAGAAGCTTTACAGGTTCACGGTGCACTTAAAGGCTCTGCTCTTTCTGTTTGGAGGATACTGCGCTGTAATCCCTTTTGCAAGGGCGGTGTTGACCCTGTTCCTCCCCCTAAAAACACTATTCTAAGACGAAAAAAATAATCCATTATTGGTTGGTGCATAAATATGAACGCAATTTTTGGTTTTCTTAACACCTGGTTATTTGCACCCGTTTTAAGATTTTTTATGGAGCTTACAAACGGTAGCTATGCCTGGTCAATTTTTCTTTTTACCCTTGCTATTAACATTATTCTTATTCCTCTTAGCGTTAAAAGTCAAAAAGCTTCTATAAGTCAGCTTAAAATGAAGCCCAAGCTTGACGAGCTTAAGAAGAAATACGGCGATGATAAGCAGAAGTACAATGAGGCTATGCAAAAGCTTTATCAGGAAGGTAATATATCTATGGGTGGCGGTTGTCTTCCTATGATTGTCCGTCTTTTCCTTGTTATGAGCGTATTTTACCTTGTTACAAGTCCCCTTACCTACCTTACAAGCCTTTCTGCTGCTGAGATTGAAACTGCTATTGCCGCACTTGACGACACCGCAAAGATAAGCTATAAACAGCTCGCAGTTATCGGTCAGGCTACTTCAGGAAATGCGGCCTTTGCTAACATTAAGGAAGCAATAAGCGTTATTGACTTCGACTTTTTCGGTCTTGACCTTACATTAAAGCCTGAATTCAGCCTTAACTTCGCAAAGGTAACAGGCGCACAGTTAAAGCTTTGGATAATTCCATTCCTTTCCTTCGCTGCAGCTATGTTCTCCAGTGTACTTTCTTTAGCACATCAGAAACGCACCAATCCTGACGCACCCAGTATGGCAGGAATGATGCTCACTATGCCTATTATGTCACTTGTTATTTCTTTCAGTGCTCCTGCAGGACTTGGTTTTTATTGGGCTTGCTCCAGCTTTATCGGTGCTTTCATTCAGATTTTTGTTCAGGAATGCTTTGGACCAAGAAAGGCTATTGCTGACGAACAGGCAAAGCTTATTAGCAAGAAAGCTGCTGAGGAAAAGAATTTTTTAAACGGTAAGTAATATAAGGAGGTCTTTACTGTGATTAAAGAAGCTATCGGCGTTGCCGAAACAATAGAAGAAGCAAAAGAAGCTGCAATCAATTCTCTTAACGCTTCACTTGATGATGATGTAATGTTTGACATTATTGATATGCCTAAAAAGAAGGTTTTAGGTATTTTCGGCGGAAGTCCTGCTAAGGTGAGAGCGTATATTGAAATTGAAGACCCTGCTCCCAAGAAAACAGGCAAAAAACCAGCAAAGGTTAAAAACGAAAAGCCACATAACGAAAAGAAGCCTGCAAAACAGCCTAAAGATACTGTTGAAAAACAGGAAGTAAACGCTGTAGATATCAGCGAGCTTCCCGAGGGTTGTCCCGCTATCAAGGCTGTCGAGTATCTTAAAACAATACTTGACGGACTTGGATGTACAAATGTCCAGTTTAAGGTAGCCCTCAGAGAAAACGGAGCTCTGCTCATTCTCACAGGTGACGGACTTGGTGCTTGCATCGGTCATAGAGGCGAAACCCTTGACGCTTTACAGTACCTTTCCTCTCTTGCCGCAAACAGCACAAACGGCTATTATAAAATTTCTATTGACATTGGAAATTATAGAGAAAGAAGAGAAAAAACTCTTATTTCCCTTGCTCATAAAATTTCCTCTCAGGTACTTCGTACAGGAAGAAGTCGTTCCTTAGAGCCTATGAATCCTTATGAAAGACGTATCATTCATACCGCTGTTCAGGAGATTGAGGGTGTTTCTTCTCACTCTGTAGGTGAGGGAGATAGAAGACATATTGTTATCACCTCTGATACTCCACGTGCTCCTAAGAAGGCAGAGCCTAAGGAAAACAGAGAGCCTAAAAAGGACTCTGAAACGCTTCCCCTTTACGGCAAAATAAAATAAAAAGCAAATCTCGGTATTCGCCCACGCCACATAGGGAAGTAATTCGTTAAAAATGTGAAATTTCGGCGTAATAATGTTTTAAAAACCTCCGATACGCGTCAGCGTTATCGGAGATTTTTTTGCAAAAAAATAATCGCCCATAGGCGACGGAATAAACATCATATGACATCAGCCAAACGGAATCTGTTTAACAGATTCCGTTTTATATTAAGCTGATTTCAGGAAAGAATTCTAATTAACCGATTTTGTTAAGACGGCAAACGAGGTTAGACTTCTTTCTTGCTGCAGTATTCTTATGAAGAATACCCTTAGCGGTAGCCTGATCGATCTTCTTAACTGCAACCTTTACAGCCTCTTTAGCATCAGCAGAATTTTCTGCGATAGCAGCATCAGCCTTCTTTACAGCAGTTCTGAGAGCAGAACGATAAGCCTTGTTACGCTCATAAGCAGCAGCGCTGGTAAGCACACGTTTCTTAGCAGATTTAATGTTGGGCACACACAACACCTCCTTTTAAAACATTAACAAAACTATAATATCACTAAAGTCAAAAAAAATCAACATTTTTTTAATAAAAAAATCACAAAAGCTAACAATAACTTAAAAAGGATGTGATAAGATGACCGGAAGAAGCGATTTAGCGGTAGAGCTTAAGGACAATATTAAGGACACACAGGGTATTAATTGCCAAAGTGAAAAATCGGGCATACTTACAGTTACCCGAATAAAAGTCACAAGTCAGCAAGGCTCTGCCGCAATAGGAAAACCACAGGGAACCTATGTAAACATTGATATTCCCGACCTGCTTTATCACGGCGGTGATTATATAGACCTGGAAAAAATAATCATTCGTGAATGTAGCAGACTTTCAAACAACAAAGATAATTTTCTGGTGGCCGGTCTTGGAAACCGAAATATAACACCCGATGCACTGGGTCCAAAGGTAGCAGAGAGAATACTTGCAACAAGGCACATTACCGAATATATCCGCAAACAAACAGGTCTTGAAAAACTAAAAAATGTTTCGGTTATACAACCCGGTGTGCTTGGTCAGACAGGTGTGGAAACAGTGGAAATACTTCGCGGTGTTATAAGTGCATCAAACGCCTCCTGTCTTATTGTTATTGACTCCTTTGCGGCTGCGGAGGCAAAAAGACTTGGCACTACCGTTCAGATATGTAATAGCGGTATTTCTCCGGGCTCAGGAGTAGGAAACAACCGAAAGGAAATAAGCGAAAAAACCGTTGGAATTCCCGTTATTGCCATAGGTGTGCCTACCTGTCTTGATGCGGCACTGTTTTCAGGAAGCTCACAAAAAGGTAAAAAAGCACCTATGATAGTTACTCCCCGTGAAATCGACCTTCTTATCGACAGAGCCTCAAATGTTATTTCAAATGCAGTAAATTGCTTTGTCCAGCCCGACACAGACCGAAATCTGCTTCTTTCCATAGTATAACCTTTGACTTTTTTGCATATATTTAACTGGTGATGATATGCGGGAAAAAAACGGATTATTAGGACTCATAATAACCTCTGCACTTTGTGTTTGCATAGTTGCACTGGGTGCTTTATATATATCAGGCAACGATTATTTATCAGCACTGCAAAGCGAGTCGGTAAACGAATATACCGTACCCGCCCCTCTTTTGCCCGACGAAATAATACAGAATCAAAGCGGTGAGCAGTCTGTTACGGCAGGTACAAGCGGTTCTGTACTGGGTAAGGTAACGCAAAGCTTTATTACGCCCTATAAAAGCAACACCTCATACAATAGGGTATATATAAACAATAAAACCGATGTGCCCATAAACATCCAGCAGCTTCTTAAGGATAAAAACCCTGTGGACATCCGGAAAAACGATGAACCTCAGGTGCTTATAATGCACACCCACGCTACCGAATGTTTTTTAACAGAAGATAAAGAGTACTATACCGATGCAGACCTCTCCCGCACTACAGATAACAGCAAAAATATGATTGCTATAGGAAAAATATTTGCTGACACATTAAATAGCGCAGGTATTAAAACTATTCAGGACACCACCGCCCACGATTATCCCTCTTACAGCTCAAGCTATGCACGAAGCAAGGAAACGGTAGAAAAATACTTAAAGCAGTACCCCTCTATAAAGGTGGTAATAGATGTTCACAGAGATTCTATTAATTCCTCAGACGGCACAAAAACCAAGCCTGTTATAGAAATAAACGGCAAAAAAGCCGCACAGGTTATGCTGGTAATGGGCTGCGGTGCTAATATATCAGGTCACGAAAACTGGATAAAGAATCTTACATTTGCGGTACATTATCAGCAAACCCTTGAGGTGCTTTATCCGGGACTCGCAAGGTCAATACGACTTGTAAACAGCCGATATAATCAAAATCTCACCACAGGCTCGATTTTAATTGAAGTTGGCACAGATTCCAACTCTTTTGAAGAAGCTCTTTACGGTGCAACGCTGGCAAGCAACGCTCTGGTTTCATATCTTAATACACTTTAGGAAGTTAAAAAATGAAAAGGAATACAAAAATATTTTGGCGTACGTTTTTTATAAGCTCTGTTATTCTCCTTTGTGTTTATATAATTGTCGCAGGTATAGGAGAAAGCTACAGGCAAATACACAGAATAGGCTTCTGATAAAAAAAGCACCGCAGAATTTCTTAATTCTACGGTGTTTTAACTTATTATCTTGCTTCATCAAATTTTACGGGAGCACCTGTTTCATCAGACAGGAAAGCAGCCTCCATAACCTTCATAACTCTGCGAACCTCACTGAGTTTTATAAGTGATTCCTCTTTGCCCTCAATGGCGGCAACAAAGTTGCGGTAATAATCGTGAACATCACTTTGCGGACGCTCAATCTCATAACAATCAAGGGTAAGCTCATCTCTGGGTGCCATTGTTTTGGTTATACCTGCCGCAGTCTGAACAGGAAGAACATCCTTTTCATTCCAAGCGGTCATTTTAGCAACCTGAGCCTTTTCACGCCAATCGGTTATAAGAGCTGTTCCGCTTTCGCACTGCATATAAAAACGAGGCAGAGCAATAAAGTTATATGTACCAACCTCTACATAGCCGCGTTTTCCGGACTCGAAACGCATTGTCAGCTTAAAGCCGTCATCAACCTCTTTATTGGTTATATATGTATTTTCACAGTATACTGTATCAATTTTTTCATCGCTAAAAATCTGAAGAAGCTGGTCAATAAGGTGAACGCCCCAGTCAAGTATCATTCCGCCGCCATGAGCCTTTTCACATCTCCAGTCGGAAGGAATACCACGGGAACCGTGTACACGGGACTCAATATTAATTATTTCACCGATTTCACCGCTTTTGGCGATCTGCTTCATAGCAAGGAAGTCGACGTCCCAACGTCTGTTCTGATGAACGCTGAACAGCTTGCCTGATTTTTCACCGGCAGCGATCATTTTATCAAGAGCAGTAACGCTCATTTCAACAGGCTTTTCACAAATAACGTTTTTACCTGCTTCCAGTGCCTTAACAACCCATTCAAGATGGTCGTCATTTGGAATAGCAATTACAACTATTTCCACATTCTCGTCAGCCAGTAAGGCTTCATTAGAATCATATACAAATATTCCGTTATCCTTAGCAGCATTTCTTCTTATTTCTCTAATATCATAAGTTCCTACAAGGTTTACAACATCACTTTTCAGAATCTGAGTGCAATGCCAGGCGCCCTGTCCGCCGTAACCGATAACTGCAACATTCTTTTTCATTTTTATCACCTGAGATTAACAATTTGGTTTACTACATTGTAACAGAAAGACTCCATTAAGTAAACCCTTTTTATCATTTTTTCTTTATTTTAGTGCTATTTTTAAGTTTTCTATATTATTTTTCATAAGGCCAACATAGGTTTCGCCGCTTTCCCATTCTTCTCTGGTCACATTGTGACAGGAGTGAAGGAGTGCCTTATTTGCTGAGGTTTCACTACAAAGCATATCAGCTATTTTGCCTGAAGAAAACTCGGTATAAAAAACAGTTGTGATATTTTTCTCTTTTATATGTTCAATAAGCTCTATAAGGGTATTCACATCAGGTTCCGTCTGTTCAGCACAGCCCGGGAAAGCCGCATGATACTCAATTAAATATTCCTTTACAAGATATAAAAATGGAAATCTGTCACCAAACACTATTTCCTTTTTATTACCTTGCTCTGTCACATTTCTCAACGACTCATCAAGAAGCGTAAGTTCCTTTTTCAAAGCATTAAAATTAGCGGTATAATATTCTTTGTTTTCCGGGTCTTTCTCACACAGTGCAGAAAAAACAGCCTGACTCATTTTAATTGCATTAAGCGGTGAAGTCCATATATGCTCGTCGTGTTCGTGATTATGATTATGCTCAGAGCTATGGTGATGGTGTTCTTCACCACTGTGCGCCTCCAAAAGAGTAACCGTATCATTAAGAACTACCGTCGTTCTATTTGTGTTACTTGATGCCTCAATAAGACGCTGTGCCCAGTCCTCGCTCTCTCCACCCAGAGAAATAAAAACATCACATTCCTCGGCTTTTTTCATATCGGTAGGCGTAGGCTCAAAGGTATGACTTTCACTACCGGGACGAATAAGCATAGAAACCTGTGCCTTATCCCCTGCAATAGCACGGGCAAAATCATAAGGAGGAAACACTGTAGCCACTATTTTCAATTTATCATTCTGCTTTTCTTTTTCATTGCATCCTGCAAGACAGGACAGTAAAAGAAAAACGCTAAGTAAAATACATATTATTCTTTTCATTTTTTCTTCCTTTCATATATCTATTTTATCTCAAAAGTCCATTTTGTCAATAATAAAACCTTGACATCAATATATAATATATCTTATTATATTATAGTATGTTTTGTAGAAGAATGGAGAAAAGTGATGGAAGTTAGAAAAGAAAACAAAATGGGTACTATGCCCGTTGGCAAACTTCTTACAAATATGGCTATCCCTATGATGATATCTATGCTTGTACAAGCCTTCTATAATGTTGTGGACAGTATTTTTGTATCAAAGTTAGGTGTTGAGGCACTGACCGCCGTTTCCCTTGCTTTCCCTCTGCAAAGCCTTATGATAGCCTTTGGTGCAGGTACCGCTGTTGGTATAAATGCACTTCTTTCAAGGTCCTTGGGTGAAAAGAATTACGATGCCGTAAATGCTGCCGCTAACACAGGTATCTTTCTTTCCTTTTGCTCTTTCATTGTATTTTCACTTGTTGGAATTTTCTTCTCACGCACTTTTTTTGAGCTTCAGGACTTTTCTTCAAGTACCTATGACATAGCAAAGGTTATAGACTACGGAGTTGATTACAGTAGTATTTGCCTTGGTGCTTCTATAGGTATATTTATGCAGTTTTGCTTTGAAAGACTCCTCCAATCAACAGGAAAAACCACGCTTTCTATGATTGCACAAATAGTCGGTGCTCTTACAAATATTGCATTTGACCCTATTTTTATTTTCGGTATCGGTCCGTTCCCTGCAATGGGCGTAAAAGGAGCTGCGATAGCTACCATAATGGGTCAGATAATTGCCGCTATAGTAGCCTTGATATTTAATATAACCAAAAACAAAGAGGTCACAATCAGCATAAAAGGAATTCTTACCCCGGATTTTAGGGCTGTTAAAACAATTTACAAGGTTGGTTTCCCCTCAATAGTTATGCAGTCAATCGGTTCTGTAATGACCTTCCTTTTAAATATGATTCTTGGCAGTCTTACTATGGTTGCTACTACGGTATTCGGTGTTTACTTTAAGCTTCAGAGCTTTGTATTTATGCCTATTTTCGGACTTAACAACGGTATGGTACCTATTGTTGCTTACAACTATGGTGCAAAAAATGAAGAAAGAGTTAAAAAGACCGTAAAGCTTACTATAGCCTGTGCCGTTAGCATAATGCTTTTAGGTCTTTGCGCATTTCAGTTTTTCCCCAAATTCTTACTTTCTCTCTTTAATGCCGACGCTCAAATGATAGCATTGGGTGTTCCCGCTTTAAGAATTATTTGTCTGCACTTTGTCTTTGCAGGTTTTTGTATCATTGCAGGAAGTGTTTGTCAGGCAATAGGCAATCCTTTCCACAGTCTTATTGTGTCGGTTTGCCGTCAGCTTGTAGTGCTTATTCCGTCGGCATGGCTTTTATCCCTTACAGGTAATGTTACGCTTGTGTGGCTTGCTTTCCCCATAGCAGAGGTTTTTTCCTTAACACTAAGTGCAATATTCCTGACAAAAACTATGAAAAAATCCACTGCGATAATGAGGGGAACTAAATAAACAATGCGAATACTTTTTGTATGTCACGGGAGTATTTGAACATAGTCAAAAAGCACCTATCTATGCCACGTTATACCACGATTTGCAAGTTGATTTGTAAATCGTACTACTTTTTTACTACTTTTGAAATTAAGTAAACAGCCTTGAATATGACACAAATAAAAATGCTCACATCGATTAAGTGTGAGCATTTTTTATGTAGCATATAAAACTATTTGTCTTGTGATTAATTTTCTTGAGATTCTTGTACTTCATTTTCAACAACTGGAATCAAATGTTTGATAGGTAAAACAAAGCAAAGTTTCACCATCCAATAGCACATTTGCCACATCAACCAAAATACACCATAAATCATCCACCAACAGAGTTTCAAAGGCCAAACGATTAAAAGTGTAACACAACCAGAACCGCCAGATTTATCACTAACGTGAGAAATTCCAGTTCCAGGAATTGAAAAAGTAGTTCGTGTACCACCACCAGCTTTTTTTGTCACGCGAAAACCTTTTGTTCCCCAACTAAAACCCACACCTGATTTACTAAAAGTCGTTCTAAAACCGCCACCTAAATTAACGCTCTTTCTGAATCTAAATCCCATCGAAATCCCTCCATAATTAAAAAAGTGTGTGCAACGCGAAGTCGCACACACCGAAAAATGCTCGACCTCGATTTGCTACCACACAAAAAACTCTCACATTCAGAAATGGAAAGATTGAAGTCAGCACTTTTACCGAAGTAAAATATGCCCACTTCTGAATGCAATAATTCATTATAGAGTTTTAAGTGTGGTGAACACATTATATCATGAACTGCTTGAATTGTAAAGGTAATTCGTGTGTGTTCTATATTGTTTTTATAAAACAAAAGCAATTTTGAGAGTGCAGGGGTATACCCTTGCCTTTAAAAATAAATATGTAAAATAATCGCAAATTAAAGAAACTATATATTGAAAGTATAAATAAAAAATGGTATATTAAATTGAAGCCGAAAAACTTCGACTTGCTCTACCTCCATCTGACGAGGGAGGTGGATTTTTGCGAATCAAAAAGACGGAGGGAGAGAATAATAAAAAATGAAAGAATATAACAAATCCAACATCCCTCTCGCCAAAACTTTAAGAAAAAATATGACACCATGGGAGAGAAAACTTTGGTATGAATTCTTAAGAAATTATCCAGTGCGATTTCAAAGACAAAAAGCAATTGGAAATTATATAGTAGATTTTTACTGTGCTAAAGCAAGACTTGTTATTGAACTTGACGGCGGCGGTCATTATACTACTGAGCAAATAAACAAAGACACATTTCGCACAAAAGAGTTAGAGAGTATGAATTTATCCGTACTAAGAATTTGTAATTTAGATATTGACCATAATTTTTACGGTGTTTGTGAACATATAGATTTATCCGTCAAAAATTCTCTCCCTCAGTCAGCTTCGCTGACAGCTCCCTCGTCAGAAGGAGCCGAAGATACATCAACTCAAAAGGAGTAAAACAATGCGAATTCTTTTTGTATGTCTTGGAAATATCTGCCGTTCGGCAATGGCTGAATATATGTTTAAGGATTACTGCAAAAAAAACGGAATTACCGATGTATACATCGCTTCTGCAGGTACCAGTGATGAGGAAGCGGGCAATCCTATTTATCCCCCTGCCAGAGCTGAGCTTTTAAAGCACGGTATTAGCGTAAACAACCACCGCGCAAGAAAAATAAAACCTACCGATTATGATGATTTTGACCTTATACTTTGTGCAGAAGAGTATCAGTGCCGACGCTGTAAAGCCTTTTTCGGCGGTGACAGTAAAAAAAAGATAAAGCGTATGCTTGATATAACCGACAATCCCGCTGACATAGCAGACCCTTGGTACAGCGGTGATTTCACCCTTACCTATAATCAGCTTACTTTAGTTTGCGAAAACCTTGCAAAAATGCTGTAAAGGGTTTATACTATATCTATAAAGCTTGAATGGAGTTATAATAATGATTTATCAGAGTACAAGAAACAATAGTGAACAGGTAAACAGTGCGCAGGCTGTTGTAAAAGGAATTGCCGATGACGGCGGTCTTTATATGCTTAAGGACTTTTCTGAGCTTAATTTTGATTACAAGAGCGTATTAAACCTCACCTCAATGGAAACCGCTGAAAAGGTGCTTTCTGCTCTTCTTGACGATTTTTCAAAAGAGGATATGCACCGTATGGTAGAAGAGGCCTACAGAGGCAGATTTGAAACCGATGAGCTTACCCCACTGGTAAAGGTTGGGGACAATTTTGTACTTGAGCTTTTCAGAGGTCCTACCAGTGCTTTTAAAGATGTTGCTCTTTCTATGCTTCCCCGTCTTATGACTCAGGGCAGAAAATTGCTTGGCAAAGAAAAGGATACCGTTATCCTTACCGCTACCAGTGGTGATACAGGAAAGGCAGCCCTCGAAGGTTTCCACGATGTAGAGGGAATTAAAATAATCGTATTCTACCCCGATGGCGGCGTCAGCGCAGTACAGAAAGCACAAATGGTTACTCAGGAGGGAAACAATGTTTGTGTTTGTGCCGTGAAAGGTAATTTTGACGATGCTCAGACAGGTGTAAAAAACGCTTTTGCAGATTTTCGAAACAGCGGTATAGACTCTGTAGAGTTATCCAGTGCAAACTCCATAAATATCGGCAGACTTGCGCCTCAGGTTGTTTATTACTTTACAGCCTATTCTTCCCTTGTTAAAAGCGGAGAAATAAAAGTGGGGGATAAAATAAACTTTGTTGTTCCTACAGGAAACTTTGGTGATATTCTTGCAGGATACTTTGCAAAATGTATGGGACTTCCCGTAAACAAGCTTATTTGTGCTTCCAATGCCAACAACATTCTCACCGATTTTATTACCACAGGTATTTATGATAGAAGAAGAGATTTTTATAAAACCATATCTCCCTCTATGGACATTCTTGTTTCCAGTAACCTTGAGCGTCTTTTATATCTGCTTTCAGACGGCAATGCAGATGAAGTTGCAGGTTATATGAAAGACCTTAACGAAAAGGGTATTTATAAAGTTAGCGATAAACTTCTTTCTCGTATTCAGGAAAGCTTCACTGCCGCTTACTGTGACGACGAAACCACTCTCAAAACTATAAAAGAGGTTTATGATAAGGAGAATTACCTTTGTGACACCCATACTGCCGTTGCAATGCGTGCCGCACTGGACAGTAATACAGAGGGTAAAACGGTAGTTCTTTCCACCGCTTCTCCCTATAAATTTCCTGTTGCTGTGCTTTCCGCCCTTGGCGAAAAGCCCGATGACAATGAATTCAGAGTAATGGACAAAATCAATGAAATAACAGGTGTGGCTATTCCTAAAAATCTTTCGGGACTTGAAACCAAAAAGGTACTTCATACCGATGTAATTGAAAAGGATAAGCTTACCGAATATGTTCTTAAAAAGGTGGCGCAGAAAAAGTGGTAAAATGTACTGTTCGCGTTCCCGCTACTACGGCTAATTTAGGCCCGGGTTTTGACTCTGTTGGCTGTGCCTTTACGCTTTATAACACCCTCACCTTTGAAATAAAGGACAAAGGAGTTTCCTTTTCGGGTTGTGAAGAAAAGTATGCTAATGAGCAAAATCTTGCCTATATAGGTTTCAGGGATGTTTATACATATCTTAATATAGAGGTTCCCGGATGTCATATTACATTTGACAGCATCTGCGTTCCGCTTTCAAGAGGACTGGGCTCAAGTGCCGCACTTATAGTTGCAGGTGCTACTGCTGCAAATGCTTTTCTGAAAAACAAGCTGACTAAACAGGAAATACTGACTGTATGCAATAATATTGAGGGTCACCCCGATAACCTTTCCCCTGCTATTTACGGCGGACTTACCGCTTCATTTACAAACGGTGATACCCCTTATTCTGTTAGCTACAGTATTCATCCGTCCTTGAAATTTGTTGCCCTTGTGCCCGATTTTGAGCTTCTTACTAAAACTGCAAGAAGTGTACTGCCAAGCGAAATTCCATTCGGGGATGCTGTGTTTAACTCTTCCCGTCTTGCAGTGCTTTTAAAGGCTCTTGAAAACGGCGATAAAAAGCTTATAAACCTTTCCCTTGATGACCGACTTCATCAGCCCTATAGAAGAGATCTTATAAAAGGCTATGACGAGGCTGAAAGCTTTGCAAAAGAGCTTGACTGTATTGCTTTTTGTTTAAGCGGTGCAGGACCTACCTGTCTGTGTCTTACCGACAATGACAATTTTGCACATAAAATTAAAGAAAAGCTTCACTCAGGCGGATATAGCTGGCAGGTATTAAGCCTTCCTGTTGATACAGACGGAGCAAAAATAATATAAAATTAACGGACTTCTTTCGAAGTCCGTTTTTTATTTCATTTCCACCAGTTCATAGTCCTGAGTTCCAAGACCGATTTTTTCGGCGTGAGCAAGACAGCTCTTCCACTCAGATTCGGGAGCGCAGTTGCGAAAATGGTCATGTCCGTCCTTAAAATCCGCCTTAGACATATTATCACTTAACTGACTGTTAGGAAGCGGTGTCTGCTTAAGACAGGCATCTGCACAGGCTCTGTCAAGCGCCACCATATCACGACTTATAAACATACCAACATCAGCAAGAATTGGTGCATCATTTTCAGCGTGACAATCACAGTTAGGAGAAATATCCATAACCATATTAATATGAAACTGTTCTCTTCCCTGTACAACAGCCTTGCTGTATTCTGCTATTTTACAGTTAAGCTCAAAATTGGCAGAATAATTAATATTCGCAATAGCATCAAAATTGCATCCACCGATACATCTTCCGCAACCTACACACTTATCTATATCAATAGAAGCTATACGATTTTCATCATAAGAAATTGCAGAATGAGCACATTGTTTTATGCAAAGCATACAGCCCTTGCATTTTTCGGCAAAAACCTGAGGCTTACCCGAATTGTGCTGTTCCATTTTTCCTGCCCTGCTTCCGCAACCCATTCCTGTATTTTTCAGTGCACCACCAAAGCCTGTATTTTCGTGACCTTTAAAATGAGAAAGGCTTATGTAAACGTCGGCATCCATAATAGCGTGGCCTATTTTGGCATTTTTTACATATTCACCATTTTCAACAGGCACCTGAACCTCATCGGTTCCCTTGAGTCCGTCAGCAATAATTACGGGGCACCCGGCAGAAAGGGGTGAAAAACCGTTTTCCCAAGCAGTATACAAATGCTCTATTGCATTTTTTCTACTTCCGGGATAAAGAGTATTACAGTCGGTAAGGAAAGGCTTTCCGCCAAGTTCACTTACAACCTCAGCTACCGCTTTTGCATAATTTGGACGAATAAAGGCAAGGTTGCCCATTTCTCCGAAATGTATTTTTATTGCGACATACTTACCCTGTAAATCGAGCTTGTCAATACCTGCTTTATACATAAGCTTTTTAAGCTTTTGAGGCATTGTTATTCCATTTGTCGCACGAAAATCTGTATAATAAACCTTTGATTTTTCCATTTTTATTCCTTATAAAACAATATTTATTTCTTTACCGCTTTTCTTATATTCGGTCATTTTTATTCCTGCACTTTCGAACATACGCATAGCGGCAATAGTAGAAAAGCTGTCACTGTATTTATTGCTATAGTAAATAACCTCAGATACTCCGCTTTGAATAAGTGCCTTAGCGCACTCATTACAAGGGAAAAGGGTTACATAAACCTTACTACCTTTAAGATTAGCGCCCGAATAATTAAGTATGGCATTAAGCTCAGCGTGGCAAACAAACATATATTTGGTATCAAGTGCCTCGCCCTCTCTGTCCCATGGATAATCATCATCATTACAATTTCTTGGCATACCATTATAGCCAACCGACAAAATTTTGTTTTCGCTGCTTACTATACAGGCGCCCACCTGTGTAGAGGGGTCTTTGCTTCGCTGAGCAGACATCAGCGCGATACCCATAAAATATTCATCCCAGCTTATGTAGTTTTCTCTTTTCACTTTATTTCCTTCTTTCTGTTCATAAAAATAAGAATCACAACCATCAGTATAGGAAATATACCGGCGGTAAGAAAAGCAATATTAAGATTATAGTTGTCGGCTACTATTCCTGCCATCCACGGCCCGAAGGAGCAACCTAAATCACCAAACATAGCAAGAACCGCAAACATAGATGTTGCCCCTGTAGGAAATCTTGAAGCCGAAAGACTAAGGGAGCCCGGCCACATTACCGAAACACCGAAGCCTACCAGCACACCTGCAATAAGACTGATTACTGTGTTATTGCTAAGTGCAAGGATAAGATATGCTATACTTGTAAAAACTGCAAAGCATAAAAGCACCTTTTTCATCTGAGCCTTATCCCCGATAAAAGAAAAAATAACCCTTCCAAGTCCCATACAAACCGAAAACAGACAAGGTCCCACAAGATCGCCAAGAAGCTTAGGTAAGTGTAGGGACTGTTCAGCAAATGCTGACATCCAGTTTCCTACCGTTATTTCACTTGCACCGGATAAAAACATTATAATCAGCATAACAAAAAAAGCAGGCTGATAAACAAGACTCTTTATGGGAGTCCTTTTGCTTTCCTCAGGCTCTATAATAGGAACAAAAAGGAACAAAACAAGCACAATAACAGGAATAATCGTCCATATAAGTGCAATTATCTGCCAGTTTCCCTCACCCAAAAACTTAATCATAAGGGTTGTGGCAACAACAATAAAAACATTACCCCAACAGAAAAACGAATGAAGCAGCGCCATATTGCCTGACTTATTTTTTGTGGGCAGATACTCAACAATAGGAGAAACTATAACCTCTATAAGACCACTGCCTATGGAATATATAATAACCGAAATAGTAATTGCTGTATATACAGGCAAAACCTTAGATAGAAAGCTTAAGGAAGCAAAACCCACAGCTGCAAAAACCTGAGCAGCAACAGCAAGTTTTCTATAGCCAAAATATTTTACCAGTTTTATGGAAATAAGGTCCACAAAAATCTGTGTAACAAAGCAAACAAGAATAAGTCTGCCAAGCTTTTCATAGCTTATATTATAGGTATTCTGAAGCGCTACAAAAATAAGAGGCAAAAAGCTACAGGCTATTGCCTGCACAACATAACCGAGATAGCTGGCTATTTTTGTATATGTATATGAAAGCCTCATTTATTTATTTCCTTTATTATATCTGCTATTTCATAAGGCTTTTCCACTATATATCTTGCTCCCGCATTTCTCAGTTCTTCTTCATCTCTGAATCCCCACAAAACACCAACAGGAGTATTTCCACAGTTAAGAGCTGTATCAATATCCGCATTTGAGTCCCCCACAAAAAGACATTCATCAGGGTTTACATCCATCTGTGTCATAGCAAGAAAAGGCATATGAGGTTCAGGCTTTGTAGGTACGCCATCCCTCTGACCGATAATTGCGGAAAAAACATTTTTATCAAAAAGCTTTGGCACCAAAACATCTGTCATAGTCTGCGCCTTATTGGTTACAATAGCTATAGAAATCTCCATTTCCAAAAGCGTTTTAATAAGGTTATTTATGCCGTCATAAACACAGGATTTATCGGCACAGTGTTCTTTATAATAGTCATAAAATTCTTCTCTGAGCTTTAAAACATATTCCCTGTCACTGCGAAAGCATTCAGGTAATGCACGACGCATCATAACCTCATTTCCATTACCTACAAACATCTTAAATTCATCCGTTTCGTGAGTAGGATGGCCGTGTTTACTTAAAACATAATTCACCGAATGAGCCAAATCACCAAGAGTATTGACAAGTGTTCCGTCAAGGTCAAATAAAACCGCTTTAATCATTTTATAATTTCACTTCCATTCTTATCTAATATACCACTATTTACACATTATTTCAAGAATTCTATTGACTAAAATACAATAAAAGGTTAAAATATTCTTAGAAATTACAAGGAGTGTTTGCGATGAACGAAAATATTAAAAACGAAGAATATACCCCTGACCTTATCAACCTTACTGATGACGATGGTAATGAATATAACTTTGAAGTTCTGGACAGACTTGATATAGACTCAGGTTCTTATCTTGCTCTTCTTCCTGTATATGACGACCCCAAGAAAATGCTTGATGACTCGGGCGAGCTTGTTATCGTTAAGGAAGAGGAAGAAAACGGTGAATTCTTCTATAGTGAAATCGAGGACGATGACGAATACGAAACCGTTGCCGACGCTTTTTCTGACAGACTTGCTGACTTTTACGAAATAGCTGACGAATAAAATTACCTCCTGCTCTGTTCGCGGACTGTGGCTTTTATAACCCTACAACCATATTATCGGGGCTGTTGCTCGGATGGCGGGTATGCAGGCCTCCCACTTTTAGTGGACGTTGGAAGCACAAAACCATTCGGCTGGCACCCACCTGCCTAAGTGCAGGTTATCAAATGCCCATTACGGCAGAGCGGGATACTTTTTAAAAAAGGAAGTTACTATTTATGAGTTTTAACGGAATTTTGCGTCCTGTAGACAATCTTGGACGCCTCGTTATTCCCAGAGAGTTTCGAAAACTGTTAGATGTTAAAGACGGTGAGGACAGCTTTGAAATGTACATAAATGATAACAAAGAGCTTGTTCTGAAAAAATACTGTCCCGTCTGTACACTGTGCAGTAGTAATGAAGGTCTTATGGATATTGAGGGAAAGCTTATCTGTAAAAAATGTATACAAAAGATTTCTGAAATGCGTGAAATTTAAAAAGACTTGGAAACACTCCAGTTTCCAAGTCTTTTTTATTATTTAGCTATTTCTGCCTTCTTGGCTTTAATTTCTTCAGCAAATTTCACTTCTTCTTTTTCGGGGTTCTGATAGAAGCGAACATAATCAATATAATAATCAATGGGCATTTCATCCTCATCGGTTAAAACAAAATCTTCAGGGCGCCAACTTCTGCCGTTAGTAAAGATTTCATTATTAAAGATTATGTAAGCAAAATCGTGGAAGCCCTCCATACCCTTGATTCTGTCTTCACCGAATTCACCGCTTTCGTCAATGGGGAAACGGGTATACATCTCATCATCAACATAAAAAGACATATATTTTTCATCCCACTCAAAGCCGTAGGTATGGTACTCATTATTAAGGTTTTCATAATTTTCAAATTCGAAGGCACGCTTAAGACTGCCCTCTCCACCGGGAAGCATTACATGAAGCTCACTTGTAACCCATTTATGAAGATTTGACACCACATATCTATCACTGGAGAAAACCTCGAATATATCAATTTCAGCCATATAATGAGCTTTTTTAAATGGAGTGTTCGACTTCATCCAAAAAGACGGCCAAGCACCATGACGGAAAGGAAGTTTTCCCCTCATCTCAACATATCCGTATTTGAAGTTCATGGTTTCCATTGTGGTAAGACCTTCGCTCAAGGTATAAGCCTTATCAGGAAGAGAACTTTTTAAGACCTGCATATGAAGTTCATTGTTTTCTACCCTGCAACATTTCTCACTGTTATCATATTCACAGTCAAGTCCGTTCATTGTTCTGGCGAAATTCCATTTGGTCATATCAAGCTGTCCGCCGTCAAATTCATCAAACCAAATAAGCTGTCTGCCGTATTTTTCATAGGGTATTCCTCTTTTTTCTGCTTCAGCCTTAATTTTAACGTGGTGTAACATAGTGCTTTCTCCTTTATTTAAAAATTATTATCTTATCCGTTTCTTTATTCTGATAAAGGCGGATATAATCAACAGTATACTCTATTACCTTTGTTTCGTCATTACTGAGTCGACTGCCTTCAGGTGCCCAGGAGCTGTAGTTATTGAAAATAAAGCAATTAAGGGCAACATAGTGCAAATCCTGAAAGCCCTCCATACCCGGCATACTGGGGCCGAAATCGTGTTCATTATCTACATAAAGAGTACAGTAACATTCCCCGTCAATATAAAATTTATATTCGGTATCTGTCCATTCAAAGCCGTAATTATGCCAATCGGTTGCCTCTTCATTAGAGGAAAAGCTGAATTTTTTTGATGTACCTATTCCGCCGCTTACATGCTCACTTCCCCATTTATGAAGATTACAGGCAAGGCTGGTTTCATCAGAAAATACCTCAAAAATATCTATCTCAGCACCGTATAAGGTTTCATAAGCACCCGGATAAGCAAGTTCCCAGAAACCAGGCCAGGCTCCGTGTTCAAAGGGCACCTTTGCCCTCATTTCAAGGTATCCGCCCACATAAGCCATACTTTGATAGGTAGTAATTCCGTCGGGAACGGAATAGTGATAATTCTCTTCATCTGTTGGACGGGCATACATTGTCATAGTTCCATCCTGAAAGGATAAATTGCTGTCATCTGTAGTTATTAAAAGAGAAGGATTCCTCATAGTACGCTTATATGTCATTTTGGTATCACTAAGACTTTTAGCATTTTCGAATTCCTCGCTCCATACAAGCGTTCTGCCGCCGCGATTATACACAGTTTGGGCAATTTTTACTTCTCCTGACACACTTAAAGCCGACTGTTTTACCTTAATTGAGTTTTCTCTTTTTTCATACCATTCTTTAAAGCTTTTGCTTTCCTCAAAAAACGATTTTAAGCTACTATTGTAAAGTTGTTCGGAAAGATCAGTATTCTCCTCAAGCTTTTCAATTACCTGTTTTTGTGCACTTTCGTCCAGTAGCCACTGAAGAACAACAAGCCTTTTACCATCATTATCACGGGTAATAAGGCGGTCGTGATAAAATTCTCGCTCACCTGTATTATGTTCCAGCACAAAGGTAATGTCATAGACCGTAAGTTCTTCTAAAACAAATAGAGTATGGGAAGAAAGGAACTTAATGGTACCACCCATAAATAAGCTCATATCCTTAGTTAAATCATCAGATATAACACTGGAGATCGGTTCAATATATTTTTCGAACATATAGCCTTCGGGACATGAATACAGATTTTTGAGATTTTTTTCGAAAGTTTCTCTGATTTCACACTGCTCTTGTGTTTCACTGTACTCATTAATAGTTTCTTTATCAGTACAGCCACAAAAACTAACAACAAGAAAAAAAATCACAAGTAAGGCTGTAAAATTTCGCACCGATTTCCCTCCTGTTAATAAAGCTTTATTTCTTCTCCATTTTTCTGATATAGTCGCACATAATCTATAACATAGTCTGCCGAGCCGAAATCATCATTATTTTCAACATGCAAACTGCTGCTCGCCCAACTTTGTTGGTCGGTATACACCCAGTTATTAAAGCAGACATAATAAAAATCATGGAAACAATCCATACCGGGATAAGCAGTTGAAAAATCGTCTTCTTCTCTTATCGAAACAGTGAAATAACATTCTTCATCTACATAGAATTTCATAACATCCGGTGTCCACTCAAAACCATATACATGATAGGTATTGCTTAAATTTTCCTTATCCTCAAAGACATATTTTTTCTGTCCTGTTGTAACACCGCGGTTAGAAAGCTGTTCTGAGTAACTGCCACCATACCATTTATGTAAATTAGGCACACAGGTATCAACCGATGAAAAAACTTCAAATATATCTATTTCTCCTCCGTATTTGGATTTTTGCAAATTTTTATCTGCCTTCATCCAAAATCCCGGCCACACACATATCTGATAAGGGATTTTAGCCCTCATTTCAAGATAGCCGTATTTAAAAGACATTATATTATATGTGGAAACACTTCTGGCGGTGGTGTAGTTTTTATTTCCGTCGGAGGTTATTCTGAGCACTAAATTGCCGTCCTTAACAAAATAGTTCTTTTCTTCCATAGAGGTCACAAGATTAGTATCCCTGGTAAACATATGGTCGACCGTATTAGTCAAATGGCTTATAAGCTCACCTGTAGATTTTACATTAAATTCGTGATTCCACACAAGCTTTCTGTCACCTTTGTTCCGGGGAACCGAGGTATCGGTTTTTTCCTCTTCTTCATTGTGTGTGAGTAGATTATCCCTTACATCGCTAATTTTGGGTTCAATGTAAACAATTCTGTTCCCGCTTCCATCTGTTAAGGTTATAGGTGAAACAGCAACGCTTATAAACGTGCTTGTTGCCTTTGAGGAAGAACCCAGTTCTTTATTACACACAGCAAAGGCATCCTCTATTTTAAACAGATATGACTCATAGGTATCTGCCAGCTTTGTCTGTATATCATCATCATATATTCTCTGAATAACAATAAGAGATTCTTCGATTAAAACAACATCATTAATAAGTGTAGAGTCATTGAAAAGCGCCGAAACACAGTAAAGCTGACCATCCTCGTGATTCCCGATTTCTTTAGCAATAAGCTTATCGACGGTTTTGCCCTCATAGCTTTTACCCAAAGAAATTAAAGCCTGTGATATATCCGCAGTGCTGTTTTTAATACTACTGCTAAGGATATTAGAGGAAAGATTTTCATAAATACCTTTAAGCCAATCGGCGATTTCACTTTCCTCGGCTGTCATTTGTGCTACTACCTGATTACTGTTTGGATTTGAACTTGCATTATTACTACCCTTTGGGTTGCATCCTGTAAGCATTATCAATACAAGCAGTAACGCTATAATTCTAATATGATTTTTCATAAAATCAATCACCATTTCAATAGTACCAAAAAATTTTATGTAAATCAAGTATTTAAAAAGAAAAACCGTCTGCAAAAAGCAGACGGCTAAAAATTTGTTTTATTTTTCTACGAAAGCGAGAACCTCATTTGGAAGCTCATCCTCATTAGCAGAAATGGTGAAGAAGAAATTAATTTTTGTTTGATTGGAAAGAGCATCAACCTTCTTAAGAAAATCTGCAAGCTCAGCATAGTCGCGTGAACCTATACGAAGTGTTGCATCTCCGAAAATCTCAGTAACATCATAGTTACCTGCACATACACCGCAAATCATACCGTAGTATGCATCAAAACCTTTAATACCATAATGGTCAGCATCTATAAGTCTTACTTTATGAGTAAGACTGAATTTTAATGTATCGCCCTGTTCAAAGCAAACAACACAACCTTTGCTCTGTTCGGCAGCGGCATTAACAACATCCATCAATTTCTTTGTTTTGCCGGAACCCTTTTTTCCAATAATGATTTTTACCATAATTACCAGCTCCTTTTATATTCACCGCTTTTAAGCGGATATTTTACAGTCCGAGTCTTTGCTCCAATGCTGCCTTTTCGTTTTCATAACCGGGCTTACCAAGCAAAGCGAACATATTCTTTTTATAGCTTTCAACACCGGGTTGGTCAAAGGGGTTAACACCCAAAACATATCCCGAAATTGCACAAGCCTTTTCAAAGAAGTAAATAAGTCTTCCGAGATTTTCTTCATCAGCCTTATCTAAATTTATTACAAGGTTAGGAACACCTCCGTCGGTATGAGCAAGAACAGTACCCTCGAAAGCCTTCTGATTAACAAAAGACATAGGCTTTTCTGCAAGGAAATTAAGACCGTCGCCGTCGTTTTCTTCCTTTTCAATAACAACATCAGCGCCTGTATCTCCGATAGTTACAACGGTTTCAAAAAGCATACGACTGCCGTCCTGTATATACTGACCCATAGAATGAAGGTCGGTGGAGAAGGTTACAGAGGCAGGGAAAATGCCCTTATTATCCTTACCCTCACTCTCACCAAACAACTGCTTATACCATTCAGCCATCATTGTAAAGCGTGGTTCATAGCTAACAAGCAATTCCACAGCCTTGCCCTTGCGATAAAAGGCATTACGGATAGCAGCATATTGATAACACTCATTTTTATCAATATCCTTTACATTATATTCCTTTGAAGCAAGTGCCGCACCCTTCATAAGAGCGTCAATATCAGCGCCCGCAGCAGCAATAGGAAGTAGACCTACAGCAGTCAGTACAGAGAAACGTCCTCCAACATCATCCGGAATAACAAAGCACTCATAACCCTTTTCGTCAGCCAATACCTTGAGAGTTCCTCTTGCACGGTCGGTAGTACAGTAAATACGAGCTGCCGCTTCCTCTTCACCGTATTTTTCCTCCAGATACTTTTTAAGCACTCTGAAAGCAACGGCAGGTTCGGTTGTAGTTCCGCTTTTGGATATAATATTAAGGGAAACTCTTTTGTCCTCGCACAGCTTAAGTATATCGTCAAGATAAGAACCGCTAATGCAGTTACCTGCAAAATAAATTTCAGGCACATCATTTCTTAAATTATTGTAGAAAGGCCCTTTAAGAAATTCAATTGCAGCTCTGGCACCCAGATAACTGCCGCCTATACCGATAACAATAAGAATATCGGTATCCTTTTTGATTTTCTCAGCAGCCTTTTTAATTCTTTCGAACTCT
Organism: Clostridiaceae bacterium; assembly: GCA_904501755.1. Classification (GTDB taxonomy): domain Bacteria; phylum Bacillota; class Clostridia; order Oscillospirales; family Acutalibacteraceae; genus SIG607. Next base: position 31,004 of record CAJGBV010000004.1, read on the forward strand.
TCTTTATCATAATTTTCAGGCAAATTTACCCAGCCAAGAAAGTCTTTACCAAGACCATCTTTATTATTTACGGTATCATGTGCCGCATAAATTTCGGGAGCAATACCCTTAATTTCGTTTTCGTTAATAAAATCTTTTGCGTATTTGTAAGTGAAATTAATTGCCATTTTTATACCCCTATTCTTTATTGTTTTTATTGTACTATAAAACCCATTGATTTTCAACACTAAAATTGAAATTTTTTATAAATTTTTCACAACTTTAAGCCTAAAGAGTGCATAAATAGTTGAGCAATATAGCAAAAGAACGCCATATTGTTCGCTTATGGACACTATTTTCAGCTTTTAAGGGAATACTTCCGATCTGATTATCGTTTTGCATATATATTATTTCCCCTATTTGCTGTCCTTTTTCTATTGGCGCTTTTACATTTTCAGGCAAAATAATTTGGCTTGTTATTTCACCTTTATCATTTTTTCTAACCAAAGCAGAAAAGCTTTCGTCAGAAAAAAGCTCTATCATATCTTGGGTTCCTTTTTTTACCTCAACAAACATTTTTTCATCAGATTCAGCCTTAATTTCAACATTTTTATAATGCGCAAAGCCAAAATTGAGCAGTTTTTGCGCTCCTGCAAAACGCTCCTTGCTGGTTTCCCCGCTCATTACCACAGCTATAAGGGAGAGTCCGTCCCTTGTAGCAGAAGCAGACAGACAGTATCCTGCATCTGCCGTTGTACCTGTTTTCAGTCCTGTGCAACCCTCATAAAAGCGTACAAGCTTATTGGTATTAACAAGCTCAGACTCTCCGTTTCTCAGAGTGTCCATCCAAATAGTTGTGTATTCTGTAATTTTTTCGTGTTTTAACAGCTCTTTTGACATAAGAGCTACATCAAAGGCGCTGCTGTAGTGTTCAGGCGAATCAAGTCCGGTACAATTTTCAAAGTTAGTGTTATTCATACCCAGTGCCTTTGCCTTTTCATTCATCATTACAACAAAGCTTTCTTCGCTTCCTGCTACCGCCTCAGCAAGCATTACCGTTGCATCATTTGCCGAAACCACCGTAACGGCTTTAAGCAATTCGTGAACCGTCATTGTTTCCCCGGGCTCAAGCCATATCTGACTACCGCCCAAAGATGCCGCGGTATCGGTGCATACAATATTTGTGTCAAGGCTCAGTCTGCCGTCCTCAAGAGCTTCCATTACAAGTATCAATGACATAATTTTGGTAATAGACGCGGGAGGACTTTTTGCATCACTGTTTTCCTCATAAAGCACCTTACCGCTTTTTGCATCAATCAGTATACAGGATTTTGCCTTAATATCCAGCATTTCTCCCTCTGCCGCAACAGGTACAGCCTCAAGAGGAGTAGTGTCGGAAACCTCGTTAATTGCCGAGGCAGTTATGCAAAACAGCATACAAAAGGTCATAAATAAACATAAAAATTTCATCATAAAAAGCATACCCCCATATTAAGAGATATGCTTTCTGATAAGTATTAATAACCTAAAGCTTCACCGCAAATAATTACTTTTATTCTGTCCTTTGTTCTCTGATAGCCCTGAACAACATAATCACAGCAAATTCTGCCCTGTGTAAAACAGCCGTCAGAAAGGGAATGAGCTTCTTTACTCAGTGCCATACACTCACCCTTTGAAAAACAGTAGGACTCAATTCCCAACCGCACACAGTTTTTAGGTGCCGCAATTTCTTTTATTCTTTCAAAGCCCTCTTCACTGTTTCTTACCAGCTTATTTAACCCTGCAACCACAATAACACTGTCAGGGCCGTATATCATAGCCGCAATTCTGTTGCCGTTACCATCCACATTTATAAGCTCACCCTTTTGTGTGAGTGCATTTGTAGAGGTGAGAAAAACATCGGCTGTAAAAGCTTTTTTAAAGCATTTCACCCTTTCCTCAGGGGAAATACCGGGCTTATAACGGTCTATTATATCATAATTACCCTTACGAATTTCATCAACAGCACCTATAGTATCAAGGGTAACGCTACCGCCAAAAGCAACGCTGTCCCCCTCCTTTATAAGCCCTTTTATTATAGGCATTATATCCTCCTTTGTCTGAGCATAAAACGCCATCATATTATTTTTTTCCAAAGCCTTAATCGTTTCTTTAATTTGCTCTGTCATACTATGGTTCCTCCGCCTATAAGAATATCTCCGTCATAAAATACCGCCGACTGTCCCGGAGCAGATGCCCGTTGAGGTGTGTCAAAAACAAGCACAGCCTCATTTTCACCCGTAATACTAAGTATTGCAGGTGCCTCGTTATGCCTGTAGCGAAGCTTTGCCTTAACCCGTATATCCCCTTTGGGAAGCTCTCCGCTTATAAAATTAACATCTCTGAGCCTTACGGTATCACTGAAAAGCAGTGACTCATCATCGCTTATAACAACCTTGTTTTCCTTTGCATTTTTGCTTATTACAAAGGCAGGCTTACCAAGAGCAATTCGGAGTCCCTTACGCTGACCTATGGTATAGTTAATAATTCCTTTGTGCTTACCGAGAACCTTTCCGTCAAGAGAAACATACTCACCCTCGGGATAGTTTTTACCTGTATATCTGTTTATAAAGCCTACATAATCTCCGTCAGGCACAAAGCATATATCCTGACTATCGGGTCGCTCTGCTACAGCAAGACCGATTTGTTTTGCTATGCCTCTTATTTCCTCCTTTGTATAGTCGGCAAGAGGCATTAAAATACGGGAAAGCTCACTTTGAGTCAGCTTATATAACATATAGGTCTGGTCCTTGTTTTTATCCTTTGGTCTTGTCAGAGTATATACTCCGTTTATACAGTCAATGTTACAGTAGTGTCCCGTAGCGACAAATTCGGCACCTATTTCGTCGGCAATTTTTATCATTTGGCTGAATTTAACAGCCTTATTGCAAAGCACACAGGGGTTAGGTGTAAGCCCGTTTTCATAAGAGCTTATAAAATCCTTTATAACGGTTTCTTCAAAAAGCTTTCTTCTATCCACAACAATATGCTGTATACCGAGTTTTTTGCAGACAGACAGCGCATCCCTCTGGTCGTCGGCCGCTCCTGTAGCAGAATCCTCTCTATACAGTGACAATGTTACACCTATTACCTCATAACCCTGATTTTTAAGCACATAAGCGGCTACCGAGGAATCTACGCCGCCACTCATACCTATAATAACCTTTTTCATTTAATCACCGTTTATATTATATAACATATATCTATTTACTTCAAGAAGAAAACGCGGTTTTAAAAACCGCGTTTTCTTTTATTCTTTTTCGCTGTGGCAAACGTCCTTCATTGCACAGCCGCCGCACCCACAGGAGCAACCGCCCTTGCCTTTTTTCTTTTTTGTTATTTCGTTTACCACAATAAGTATAACCGCCGCGGCAATTATTACCGAAATAATTATTGTAGGCCACATAAAATCACCTTTAGTTATATTTATCTTTTCGCAGAAGCATATAGAGGATAAACAATAGTACCATTAAAGCTATAACAGTACCTGCAATATTTCCACCCGACGTCGTAAACCAAGCACCCAACTGATAAATCACAAGACATACCGCATAGGATAGTGCACACATATATGCGATTGCACCTACCGTCCACTTAGGACTGTTCATTTCTCGTCTTATAGCACCCATTGCCGCAAAGCAGGGAGCACAGAGAAGATTAAACACCATAAAAGAAAATCCTGCAAGTTTTCCTCCCATAATGGTAGCAAAGGCTACCTCAGCCGATTCATAGCCGAGTGCTCCGAATACACCTACAACCTCTTCCTTAGCCATAAGACCGAGAAATGTTGCTACTGTTGCCTGCCAGTTGCCAAAGCCTAAAGGAGCAAAGATAACCGCTGCAAAGCTACCTATAACATTAAGAACAGATGCTTCTTCGCCGTCACCGATATAGTGAAATCCTCCCTCAAAGGTAATATTATTAAGTATCCATATAATAACACTTGCCGCAAGAATAACTGTTCCTGCACGTTTAATAAAAGACCAGCCACGTTCCCACACCGTTTTTGCAACATTACTGGCAAGAGGTGCGTGATAAGCAGGAAGCTCCATAACAAAGGGGGCAGGTTTCCCCGCAAACGCCTTTGTTTTCTTAAGAATTATACCCGAAATTATAACTGCCGCTACACCTATAAAGTATGCACCTGTTGCAATAAGAGGGCTCCCGCCGAAAAGAGCACCTGCAACAAGTCCCACTATAGGCATTTTAGCACCGCAGGGAATAAAACCTGTTGTCATTATAGTTATACGACGATCTCTTTCCTGATCAATAGTTCTGCTTGCCATAATTCCGGGAACACCACATCCTGAAGCCACCAGCATAGGAATAAAGGATTTGCCCGAAAGTCCGAATTTACGGAAAAGCTTATCCATAATAAAGGCTACTCTCGACATATATCCGCAGTCTTCAAGTAAAGACAGCATAAGGAAAAGAATCAGCATTTGTGGTACAAAGCCAAGCACAGCACCTACACCGCCTACAATTCCGTCCGAAACAAGTCCCACAAGCCAGGGCATACAGCCTATAGCTTCTAAACTGCTCTGCACAAAGGGGACTATCCACTGACCAAAAAGAGTATCATTCATAAAGCCTACTGTCCAGTCACCTACAGAGCCTATAGATATGTAATAAACAAGCCACATAGCAACGGCAAATATGGGAAGTGCAAGAAAACGGTTGGTAACAACCCTGTCTATTTTATCCGACATAGAAAGTCTGCCGATACTCTTTTTCTTACAGCAATCCTTAAGTATTTTTTCAATATACTCATAGCGTTCATTAATTATAACACTCTCGGCATCGTCATCAAAATGCTCTTCGACGTGTGCTATATCCTTTTCGATATGCTTTAAAACCGCTTCATCCAGTTTTAAATCATCTCGCACCATAGCATCGCGTTCAAATATTTTAATAGCATACCATCTCTGCTTTGTGTCCTCCATACTGTGTATGGCTGCTTCCTCAATATGAGCCACAGCGTGTTCAACATCACCTGAGAAAATATGCTCGGGAATCATTTTCTTACCCGCCGACTGAATAGCGGCATCTATCGCCTCATTTATTCCCTCACCCTTAAGTGCAGAAATTTCCAGTATCTGACAGCGAATGTTTTTAGAAAGCTTTTCTATATCAATTTTATCACCGTTTTTACGCACAATATCCATCATATTAATTGCTATAACAACAGGAATTCCCAATTCTAAAAGCTGAGTTGTAAGATATAAATTTCTTTCAATATTGGTTCCGTCTACAATATTTAAAATAACATCAGGACGCTCACCTACAAGATAATTTCTTGCTACTACCTCTTCAGGTGTATAAGGAGAAAGAGAATAAATACCCGGAAGGTCGGTAATTATAACATCTTCATTCTTTTTCAGTTTACCCTCTTTTTTCTCAACTGTCACACCCGGCCAGTTTCCTACATATTGGTTAGAACCTGTAAGAGCATTAAAAAGGGTTGTTTTTCCACAGTTTGGATTACCTGCAAGTGCAATTCTTATACTCATTTCATACTCTCCTTTTTATTCTACCTCTACCATTTCGGCATCAGCTTTTCTGAGAGAAAGCTCATAGCCTCTAACCTGAAGCTCGAAGGGGTCGCCTAAAGGAGCTACCTTTCTTACATAAATACGGGTGCCTTTGGTTATACCCATATCCATAATACGACGCTTAACGGCACCTTCCCCATGAACCTTTATAACCTTTACGGTGCTTCCCACCTTTGCATCCTTCAATGTGTTCATTTTTACCTCTTTCTACAGTTAGCATAAGCTAACCTATTGGTGAAATTTTAGTTAGCCTACGCTAACTTCTAAATTATAATACAACTTATTCCATATTTTGTCAAGTATTTTTAACAAAAAGCCGCGAAAATTTCTTTTCGCGGTTTTCTTTACTGTTTTGTATAAAATACCTGCTCTTGCAGAACAGAACAGTTTACCGTTACAGTATTATCCTCAAAGGAATATTCTTCATTATAGGAATAATTACTTAGCCAGCCCGCAAGCTCTCCTGTAAAAAGACTCGTTCGGGTAACGGTATATGTACCCTCTTCGCAAAGCTTTTCTAAAATATTTTCTATTTCTTCCGATACCCTCATTTGAGCAACAATAGAGTCAATATCAGCCCCAACCGAAGCAAGATACGTTTCCACATCCATATTAAGTCCCATATCAGCTATCAGCTTAGCATAATACTGACGAAGAGCATTTGATGTGAGTATAAGAGCCTTATTTATAACGTTTTGCGCCTCTTCTTCCTCTACATAATAACTGTATGTACCATCCTGATTAAAGGTAAGGCTTTGTTTTAGGGTAAGAGAAGAAAGGCTGTAATTCTTAATATCCTCTGCCTCACTAAAACGTCTGTTATAAATCTCGCTTATATCAAGCTGAGCCTCATAACTGCCGATGATATCCTTTTCAGATACACATCCGCAAAGAGATAAGGACAACATCAGCACCAAAAATACAGCTAAAAACCTTTTGAAAAGCATTTTACTGTGCCTCTATTCCTTCATGTATAAGATTTCTCATTTCGGGATGAACAAGAGCATTTATTCCACTTGTTCCGCAACCGAAGTAAACAGCTATACCATTTTCAATATCAATCTCTGTATACGCGCCGTGAGCACCATCCCAACCAAATTCATAAAGACCGCTTTTTGAAAAATTATTCTCATTGCTTACGTGGGTTCTTACCCCCAGTGCATATTTATAATCGGTCATTGTAAAGGCAGACTGTTTCTCATTTACGGTTTTACGCATAAGCTCAATACCCTCAAAGGCAATAAGTCTTTTGCCCTCAGGGGTTACACCGCCATCGCAAAGCATCTGAGCAAATTTGATGTAGTCATCAACTGTGGTAATAACTCCTGCACCGCCGCTTTCGTATTCAGTTCCCATTTCAAACCAGTTAGCATCAGCATCCACATAATTTGTTTCGTGCTTTTCAGCATTGTAGCATGAACGCCAGAAGATTCTTTCCTCATTCCCAAAGGTATACTTATAGTCGGTTTCGTACATATTAAGGGGATTAAAGAAATTCTCCTTCATAAAATCACTGAGTTTTTGACCCGAAACAACCTCAATAACGCCGCCTAAAATATCGTGACAAAGACTATAGCGAAAAGCGGTAGCGGGTTCAAATTCAAGAAGCATTTTTGACATTGCCTTAACCATACCTAAGGTATCGCCCCTGCCCTGTGTCTTACTGCGATACTCATTAAGAACAGGATGTCCGCAATCATAGGTAAAGCCTGCCGCCATCTGCATAAGGTCAATTATGCGGATTTTATTTTCAGCCATAACGGGACCATTATCTGTTCTTATATACATTTCCTCAAATTCGGGTATGTATTTATAAAGCTCATCATAAAGACCCAGTCTACCCTCGGTAACAAGCTTCATAATAGCAGTACAGGTCATAACCTTACTTGCGGAATAAATACGATATATTTCGTTACCCTGTACTCTTCTGCTTTTTTCTCTATCAGAATAGCCGAACTGATGGCGGTAAACTGTTTTGCCATCCTTATTTACAATAAGGTCACCACCGGGAATGAAATATCTTTCGGGGAGGTTATCAAGAAACTGTGTAAGTTTTGTAAAGTTCATAAATATCGTCTCCAAAAAATAGAGCTATACAGTTTTCGCCGTATAGCCCTTTCTTTTTATTTTGCGTAATCTACAACTCGGTTTTCACGGATAAGATTTACTTTAATCTGTCCGGGATACTCAAGTTCTTTTTCAATTCTTGCCGCAATATCGTGAGCAACAAGGACCATCTGGTCATCACTTATAGCCTCAGGCTTAACAACAATTCGTATTTCGCGTCCAGCCTGAATAGCAAAGGATGTTTCTACACCGCTAAAGGAATTGGCGATTTCCTCAAGTTTTTCAAGACGTTTGATGTAATTTTCAATATTTTCTCTTCTTGCACCGGGACGGGCAGCAGAAATAGCATCAGCAGCCTGTACTATGCAAGCAATAACGGTCTTAGCTTCAATCTCACCATGATGAGCGTGAATCGCATGAACAACACCCTCATTTTCACGATATTTTTTAGCAGCCTCCACACCCAACTGAATGTGAGAACCCTCTTGCTCATGGTCAAGAGCCTTACCAATATCGTGAAGCAAACCTGCACGCTTAGCCTGAGCTACATCGGCACCCATTTCAGCAGCAAGAAGTCCCGAAAGATGACATACCTCCATAGAATGATTAAGCACATTCTGTCCATAGCTGGTACGATACTGAAGCTTACCTAAAAGCTTAATAAGCTCGGGATGAAGGTTATGTACACCTGCATCTATCATTGCACGTTCACCCACCTGCTTAATAGAAGCCTCTACCTCGGCAGTAGCCTTGGCAACGGTTTCTTCAATACGTGCGGGATGAATTCTTCCGTCAAGAATAAGCTTTTCAAGAGTAATTCTTGCAATCTCTCTTCTTACGGGGTCGAAGCTGCTGAGCGTAATAGCCTCGGGGGTATCGTCGATAATAAGATCAACACCTGTGGCGGTTTCGAGAGCACGGATATTTCTACCCTCTCTACCGATAATTCTACCCTTCATTTCATCGTTGGGCAGAGCAACAACGGATACTGTCATTTCGGAAGAATGGTCAGCGGCACAGCGCTGAATAGCGTGACCGATGATTTCTCTTGCCATTTTGTCAGCTTCTTCCTTAGTGTGCTGTTCATTTTCCATAATGCGAACGGCTTTTTCGTGGGCAAGTTCACCATCAAGCATAGACAGCAAATGCTCCTTAGCCTGTTCACTTGTAAAGCCTGAAATACGCTCTAAAAGTTCCATCTGGCTCTTTTTGATACGTTCGCACTCTTCAAGCTTTTCTTCAATCTCTTTAGCGCGCTTCTGGAGCTTTTCTTCCTTGATTTCAAGATTATCTATTTTTTTATCAAGGTTTTCTTCCTTTTGCTGAAGTCTGTGCTCCTGACGCTGAATATCACTGCGGCGTTCTCTGAGTTCCTTGTCATTTTCCTGACGAAGACGAAGAACCTCGTCCTTTGCTTCTACAAGAAGTTCTTTCTTCTTGGTTTCGGCATTTTTGATAGCATCGTTTAAAATGCGTTTAGCTTCATCCTTTGCGGAGCCGATGGCTTTATCATCAGACTTACGTCTGTATGACATACCTACAAAAAAGCCGATAAAAGCCAGTACCAATGCAACGGCGCCGCCGATGATGTAAGGCAAATAAGGCATATTTAATTTCCTCCTATATATTAAAATGCGTTTTATCAGAGTAAAGACTCTCCGAGGCCGCATTTTACCCCGGTATAAAGTCAATGGCTATCAGTGTGCCTCGCCAAACGCATACTTTATCACCATTGTAACCTACTGTGTATTATTTTATCACCATTTGTTTTTTGTGTCAAGTTTATCCCGCATTTTTTACATGTTTTTAATCACAAAAAACAGCAGCCTGTGATAACAAGGCTGCTGCATCCGATTTTACTCTTCTTCCTCGGGAGTATCCGAACTCATTTCAATTGTATATCCTTCTTCAATAATCTCATCATTTATCTTTTTGCGTGAGCAAAGCTTTATTATTATAAGAACAATAAGAGCAATTACACCAAGTGCAAAAATTACAGTTAGCACAACCGCAGTAAGACGGATGGGTTCTGTAACCACAGAAGCTTCTTCCTCTTCAGTACCGATAACACCACTGATAAATTCAGAGTATCTCTGCATAGTATTTTCCTTGAAATCATAACGGTAATAGCCTTCACCGCCGTTTGTTGCAACGGCTGACACTACAATGAAATCAGCATATTCATTTGAAGTGTATTTAAAGCAAGGAATCTTTACTCCGTTAAGCTCACATGTAGATTTATAAAATCCATTTGGTGAAACTGTAGAGTCCTCTTTTATTATATAAGTTACCTCTGCACACTCAATATAGCTAAATTTTGTAAAGTTATCGTTTTCAAGAAGATAAAAGCCTTCTTCGCTTTCATCCTTAGCTTTCAGATAAACTATTGTGATTTTGCCTGTTGCATCAATATAAGCAGCAATTTCTTCTTCGCCATACTGTACCGAAGACAGACTAAAGCCTTTGGGAATGCTAACCGATGCAATGTCCTGAACAATTACAAATTCCTTTTGGTCGATAACAACACCTGCAGCGTCCTCCTGACCCACAGTAATGTCATTTCCGTTTTCATCAAGACGATTAAAGGTTACATTGTAACGTCTTGTTTCACCATTAGATGCCACTACAACAATAGTTCGCTTATTAAGTCCTACCTTTAGCTCTCTGTCCCCTTCAACACTTACCTTTGCACTTTTATCAAGTGTAACACAGGTAAGCAGTCCGTCGGTCTGTGTATAGGGCACTACTACGGTATATTCGGTTATATTCTCCTTAAAGGCAGGGGTCAGGGTACCTGCGGCAACCTTAATTGATTTAAGTGCCGCCTTGGTGTTTGAATTTGTATCCTGTTCAGTGGTATCGTTATTTGTCTGTGTACCCGATATTTTTATGGTATAGGAGGAAGGGTCAACAGTATATTCATTTGTGCCGTCTGAGCATTTACCACTAAGACTCACAAGTGCGTTACCCTCTGCAATTACCTTAAAGGTGTATTCCTCGGAAAAACGGTCGCTGTTTCCTGTAGTAAGAAAGCCTATAGAGCCTTCTTTTGCATTGGAGGTAAAATCACCGCCTGCAGACACATACTGAAGCTTTGAACTATCATATTTAAGTGTTCCCTCTATTGCCTGCATTTTTGTATCAATAACAAAGGTAACTGTTACTGTAACAGTGCTGTCCACCTTGGGAGTTTTATTGGTAAGACCGATTGATGACTTAGCTGATACTGCACTGACATTCACACAAAAAGCCGACAGCATAACTACAGTCACTGCAAGTAAAACACAAACCGATTTACAGATTCTTTTAAACATAATGGGCACTCCTATCACTCATCTAATTTTAAATAAATTCGTTGCATTCTCGCTATATCCACAAGTGAGGTTTTTGAGTCACCGTTAAGGTCAGCCGCCTTTAAAACTGCACTATTTGTAATGGTGTTCATACCCAAAAGATGCCTCTGCAAAGCCGCAATATCAACAAGAGAAAATTTGCCATCACGGTTAATATCACATTCCACCACCGCAGTATATGTATATCTTACTTCCCCTGCAGAGTCAAGAATTTCAATAACATCACCTGTTCTTATCATGTCTTCTGAGTCAACCACTCTGACACTTCCACCCTTAACATCAAGGTTTGTCTTAAAAACATCGTTATTTGTTGAAGGCTTAATACCCTTTATAAAGGTGGACTCAATGCTATATACAGCCCCATTTATAACAGGATTTGGTATTTCCTCTTCATATTCCTCTCTGAAAACAGATACGGTATAGGTGTTTTTAAGACCGCTACTGCTGGTTACGGTTATATTTATATCGTTATAGCCTTCCTTAAGCGAAATTTTTCCGCCACCCTCTACGGTTGAATCATTTGCCGAAGCAACGGGAGTAACAACAATTTCCTTTACCTCACCTGCAACGATAAGCTCATAATTATTTGTGTATCTGTCAAAGGTAGGTGAATAGCTATAGCCATTAAGTGAAATATCAGAAAGATAACAGTCATTATTGCCTTCCTTGGTTGGATAAGGACACGGTTCTTCAGGCATATTCTGATATACCGGAATATTAAATACAAGCGCACTGTTCATAATAGCCGCATAGCCATTTGCGGTTTTTCCCGCTTCACTTGCCGCTCCCTGTATATTGGTCATATACTGATGTTTAAAATAAGGCGTTGACACTACATTAAACTTTTTATAGTACAATGTATCCTGTCCTCTGCTCACATAGCCGTCAGCATAGTATTTTGCACCGCCAAGTATTGACTTCGCTCTGGTATTCCAAGGGCGATAATAGGTAGCATCAGTTCCCTTTGCATATAGCAAACCGTACTGAATAGCGTTATAGCCACCTGAGGCATAGGCACGGATATTATAGAAATTATAATATCCCTCATATTCGGGGTAATTTCCCGAAATACTGTTGCCCTGCCCATTAACACCCTGCTCTATGGTTATCATAGAAGCAAGAGCAATGGGGCTTACCCCTGACAGTTGTGCTGCCTCCATAAGTACATCGGAGTAGGTATCATAGGTATCCTCTGGGAAAGACCCTTCCATAAAAGTGCCGTCAAGAGCTGACTGAAGATTCGCCTTTGTATTTATCTCGGGATAATATTTCATAGTGATAAACTGAAATATTCCTGTAGCTGTAAGAAAGTTTCGAGGGTCTAAATAGTAAGCTACAACATTATCAGCCGCCGCAACCCAACCGCCGCTGTCATATTCATGCCAAGTATCTGACAACCAGTCATAATCACCCTCCTGGAGCGATTTCCAGGACTGACTTGCAGTGCCGTGAATGGTAGAAACACCACCGGATGTCTGACCTGCCAGTGCTTCATCCCAGCTAATAGGTACCTCATCCGATAAAAAAATCCAATTCGGATAAAGTGTATGAAGCTGACGAAGCTTTTCTTTATAGCTTTCGGGGAAATTCTGAGCTTCAAGCTGTTCCTCAAAGCTTAAATCCTCTTTGTATTCGGGAATAAGCTTAATATAATCACTGTGCATATATCCTGTAACGGTTTCGCCGTTAAGTATAAAGCGGATATGATACCACAGCTTACCGTTAGAGGCATATTCAGAACCGATAGCGGTGACATTTGTTCCCGCCGCAAGTTCGGTAATAATTGTATTATTAGTGCCCGGTGCACTTCTAACACGAACGGCAGTATCTGCCACAACCGTTGCGTCGCATACATTATCACTACCTGTAACGGTAACATAATTTGCACTTACATAGCCATCAATATTTCCTGACGAAGTATATGCCGTCAGCTTATACCAACGAGTACCGCTTGAATCAAAAGCTACACCTGTTACAAGCACAGGGGTATTAAGTGCAAGCTTTCCAAGGCTATCATTAGATGTTCCCGCGCCCGTTCTTATATTAACATTACTGCCGTTTATATATCCGTGACGGTTTGAAAGTCCTGTTGCAAACATACCCGACACAAGACAGGCAGAGCAAAGTATAGCAAAAGCAAGTATAACGCTTATAACCTTTTGGGTGATTTTCATACCTTAGTCCTTTCGACATAATTTCCCATATTATGCTTTTATTATATATTTTTATAAAGGTTTTGTCAATAAGTCCAAACACAAAATATATATGCAAAATACTTCCAATATACAATATGTATAAAAAAACGACTGAAAATTTCAGTCGTTTCTTATACTCATTGTTCTCATAGCATTAAGAATAGCAAAAAAAGCCACTCCCACATCGGCAAATACCGCACCTAACATTCCCGATATACCAAACGCTCCCAGCACAAGAAAAACAATTTTAACCAGAAGCGAAAAAGCTATATTCTGTGAAGCTATGCCACAGGTCTTTTTAGCTATTTTCACAGCAAGAGCCAGTTTTTCGGGGTTATCGTCCATCAGCACAACATCTGCTGCCTCAATTGCCGCATCACTGCCTAAAGCACCCATAGCTATACCTACATCAGCCCTCATTATAACAGGAGCATCGTTTACTCCGTCACCTACAAATACAGCACGTTTACTTCTTTTTATAATTCGCTGAAGCATTACCACCTTATCCTGTGGCAAAAGATTTGCACACACGGTATCAATTCCTGATATTTCGGCAATTTTTCTCGCAACCTGCTCTTTATCCCCTGTTAGCATAATCGTTTCCTTAATGCCCAAGTTTTTAAGTTTTTGTATTGCAGATACCGTTTCATCCTTTATTTCATCTATAAGCAAAATACTTCCTGCATATTCCTTGCCTATAGCTATATGAACCGTTGAAGCGTCCTTATCTTCACAAAAAATACCTCTGCTGTTCATAAGACGGCTGTTGCCAACGAAAACCTCTCGGTTTTCCACCCTACCGCAGATTCCCTGTCCTGCTATTTCCTTTATATCGCTGACAAGAAGTTTTTTATAGTTCTCATCTGCCGCCCTTACTATCGACTGCGCCAGTGGATGATTACTGTACTGTTCTATTGCCGCACATATACCCAGTAGCACATCGCTATCCATTTTTTCGCTTTTAATTTGGTCGATGATAAAACTGCCTTTAGTAAGAGTACCCGTTTTATCAAAAACAAAGGTTTTGCATTTAGAAAGGGTTTCCATATATCCCGAGCCTTTTACAAGTATACCCTTTGAGGAAGCCGCACCGATACCGCCAAAAAAGGAAAGGGGCACCGATATTACCAGAGCACAGGGACAGGATATAACAAGAAATACAAAAGCACGGCGAACCCATTCATAAGGATTATCGGTAAAAAACTGAGGAACAGTGGCTATAAGAAAAGCCGCCGCCATAACAGCGGGGGTATAATACCGTGCGAATTTGGATATAAATTTTTCACTTTTAGTTTTATTTGCCGAAGCATTTTCTACCAAATCAAGAATTTTTGACACAGAAGACTCTTCAAAGGGTTTTATCACCCTTATCCTTATTGCTCCGCTTAAATTAACACATCCTGCCAGCACAGTGTCCCCTATCCTTACATCTACAGGTAAAGCTTCTCCAGTCATAGAAGAGGTATCAACCGAGCTTACACCGCTTATAACTTCTCCGTCAAGGGCAATTTTCTCACCGGGAAGCACCTCAATAATTTCACCAAATAAAACCGTACTTGCGTCAACTATTTTTATTTCGTCCCTTATTACACGGGCAGTATCGGGACGTATATCCATAAGAGCCGCAATATTTTTTCGACTTTTTCCCACAGCATAAGACTGAAAAAGTTCGCCTACCTGATAAAAAAGCATTACTGCCACACTTTCGGTATATTCCCCTAAAAAAACAGCGCCTACCGAAGCTATGGTCATAAGCAGATTTTCATTAGCAAATCTTCGGTATCTAAGACCTACAACCGCCTTGGTTATAACATCATATCCTATGGTAATATACGCAGTGAGATACAGTGCCGCCACAATAGTTTCGTTTATATCTCTTACCGTTTTATCAAGCACAACAGCAAAGACTAATACAGCGAAGGCGAAAATAATGCGGTAAAGCATCCTTTTTTGCTTTTTTGTCATTAATCCACTACCACACAGTCAGGCTCTATTTTTTTAATAACAGCCTTTACCTCTTTCATAATATCATAAAATTTATTATCGTCTGCCTCAACAGTCAGTTTCTGAGCAATAAAATTAACACCCGCAAAGGTCACTCCGTCGATTTTCTTAATTGCTTCTTCCATTTTTGCCGCACAGTGCGCACAGTCAAGGTCTTCTAACACATAAGTTTTTTTCATAATTTTTCTCCTATTCTTCGATATGCTCCATACCGTTATTAATAATTGTAGTTACGTGATTATCAGCAAGGCTATAGAAAACAGTTTTTCCCTCCCGTCTGAATTTAACAAGACGAGCCTGTTTAAGTATTTTAAGCTGATGGGATATTGCCGAAATAGTCATACCGAGAAGTCCCGCAATATCGCATACACACATTTCTTCTATACTAAGAACATAAAGTATTTTTATGCGGGTAGAATCTCCGAACACTTTATAAAGGTCAGCCAGTGCATAAAGTTTTTCTTCTTCAGGCATTAACGCCCGAACTTCATTCACAACGCTTTCGTGAACGTGTATAAACTCACAGGAAGGTATATCCGCCACTCAACCTCTCTCCTTTCATCATTTGAATGACTGTTCAAGTGTCGAACTATTATAGCATATTTGTCGGTTTATGTCAACTTAGCCACAGCAAAAAATACTTGTTCCAAAATCTGATTCAAGTTTGAATGCTTTGGCTATTTTTAATTGATTTAATAAGGGATAAGTGTTATACTATCATTGTATAAAAAAACAAGAGGTGCGATATGAAGCTTAATTACAAAAGAACTATACTTATTGGTCTGTCCTTTATGTCTATACTTGCCTTCTGGCAGTTTTATGACCAGGTTATCCCCTATCTTTTGGAATCAACATTTTCTCTTAATACCTTTTCGGCAAATGCTATTATGTCTATTGACAACGTGCTTGCTATTTTTATGCTCCCACTGTTTGGAGCAATATCTGACAAAACCAGAACTCCTCTTGGAAAACGAACTCCATATATATTATTCGGTACTATAGCATCCTGTGTCCTGCTTATAGTTCTGGGTGTTTTCCATCAGAAAGTAAGCTTCTGGGGCTTCTTTATAACCCTTATGGCACTTCTTGTCACTATGGCTGTTTACAGAACTCCTGCCGTTGCTTACATGCCTGATGTTACCGAAAAACCTCTCAGAAGTAAAGCTAACGCCATTATTAATCTTGTGGGTTATTTGGGCGGAATTTTCTCCACAGTTGTTATGATGTTTATGCTAAAAAGCGAGAAAAACGCACAGGGAGAAAGTGTTTACAGCTCAGACCAATCCTTTATGCCGGTATTCATTGTTATATCCGCATTTATGCTCATAACGGTTCTTATAATGGTGTTTACAACTAATGAAAACAAGCTTTTAAAAGAAACAAATATAAAAGATGAGGAAACAGAAGATATAAACAAGGGCAAAAAGATGCCAAAAAGCGTACTCAAAAGCCTTATTTTTATTTTAATGTCGGTATTCTTCTGGTTTATGTCCTATAACTCGGTTACCACCGCTTTTTCAAGATACTGTGTAAACATATGGGGTGTTGATCTTGGCACCTCTTCGAGCTATTTGCTTACCGCTACGGTTGCCGCAATTATTGCCTTTGTTCCTCTGGGTTTTCTTTCCTCAAAGGTGGGCAGAAAAAGCACAATTCTTATAGGCGTATTTCTTATGACCGCCTGTCTTTTTGCCGCAATATTCATAACCCGTCAGACCCCTGTTATGTATCTGATTTTAGGTCTTATCGGTATTGCCTGGGCGGCAATAAATGTAAACTCCTTCCCAATGGTTGTGGAAATGAGCAGCGGTGCAGACGTAGGCAAATACACCGGCATTTACTATACCTTCTCTATGGCAGCTCAGATAACTACTCCCCTGCTTTCAGGTTTTATTATTGATAATTTAGGTCTTGGTTACAGAGCGCTTTTCCCCTATGCAGTAATATTCGCCGCCCTTTCCTTTGTTACTATGCTGTTTGTAAAACACGGCGACTCAAAGCCCTTACCTAAAAAAGATTTGCTTGAAAGCTTTGATACAGAGGACTGATAATGCTATATATATTACTTTTTATTCTCTTGTCCTGTTGTGTTTTTTTGTTTCTTATCTTCCCTGCCACAAGAAAGCACAGTGACAGAAATGTTTTAAACGGACTTTATATTGCACACAGAGGACTTCACGACATTGCAAAGGGCATCCCCGAAAATTCCATTCCCGCCTTTAAGGAGGCTGTAAAGCAGGGCTTTGCAATTGAGATTGATATACACCTTACAAAAGACGCTAAGGTTGTGGTTTTCCACGATGATGATATGAAGCGTATGTGCTCTCTTGACAGAAAAATAAAGGATATGACTCTTGAGGAAATCAAGGCTCTCAGACTGCTCAGCACTCTCTATACCGCCCCTACCCTAAAGGAATGTCTTTCGGCAATTGACGGCAAGGTGCCATTGCTTATTGAGTTTAAGTATGACGGCAACTCAAAGGCTCTTTGTGAACAAGCTAATAAAATTTTGTCGGAATATAACGGCAAATACTTTGTGCAGTCCTTTTATCCCCAAAATCTTTACTGGTACAAAAAGCACAGAAAGGACGTTTGCCGAGGACAGCTCTCCTGTGCCTTTAAGGGAGAAGCCTTTTATAAAAAGCTTTCAGGCTGTCTGCTGTTTAATTTTCTGTCCCGCCCCGATTTTGTTTCCTATGACCATAGGGATGAAAAGCATCTGTGTCGCAGACTGGTAACAAAGCTCGGTACTTTCCCTGTAGGTTGGACCTTTACACAACAGGAAGAAATTGATAAAAACAAAAAGCATTTTCGAACCTACATATTCGAAAATTTTATACCGAAATAAAAATACACCGCGTATTCTAAAAGGAATACGCGGTGCTGATTTTTAATTACTCACCTGCAAGGGTTAATTTAAGCTGTGCCATATCTGTTGTTTCCACTGCACCGTTTCCGTCAACATCAGCGCTTGCTTCACTGAAATCTTCCATTTTCACTCCTGCAAGATAAAGCTTTAAAATGGCTAAATCAGAAATATTTACAATTCCGTCATTATTGCAGTCACCTGCCAGCTTATTTACAAATGTGATACTGCCCTCAAACATATATCCGCCGTAAACAAAGTATACCGTCTGCTCACCTGCTACAGTGTTATCATATCCTAAAATCGAAAGCTCTCCCGTGTCAAGCTCTTCGCTTTCACCGCTATAATAAGTTACGGTCATTTTTCCGCCTGAAAGGTCAGGCTCGGCACCTATATTATACACTGTGCTTTGGGGCTGCTGTGTAATTTCCACACTCTGTGCTCCTGCAACAGAGCAAACCGAAACCTGTGGATAATCATATCCGCTGACACTGCTCAGCCACCACACATTTTCAAAATCAAAGCCTTCATATGACTCTTTGTTTTTCATTTCTCCATCAGTAAGACTTGTAACGCCATCTATCTCATTGACGTCAAAATTTTCATATATACCATTGGTTACTATGTCATAGTAATAATTATTCTTGAAAATTCCGCCGTTATTTACTCCTGCTATTCCACCCACAAATTCGTTTGCAGAATACGGAACTGCTATGCTATAACAATTTTCTACTGACATAAACTGTCCATCCTCTGACTGAGCAAAGGAATTAACAGATGCCACAATACCTGCCGCATAGTCACCGCTTTGTGCCGCGGCATCATAATTTTCAGCATAAGAGCCTACATAGCCAAGATTATAGCAGTCACTTATACAGCTTTCGGTTATCTCTGCCGCTATACCGCCGGCAAAAGCCTCATAGCTGTCAGAATAAGACACAACCTCACCTGCATTATAGCAACCGCCAATAACGGTATTGCCTGCAGCATAACCTGCTATACCGCCACTTGCTACTCCGTAAAGAACACCAAGGTCGGTCTGCTCCTGCAAAACACTGCCATAGCCAACTACACCAAGATTTGCACAGGTGACAATCTGTGCATTATTTGCAACACCTGCTATACCGCCTGTAACATATCCGCTTACAGCACCTAAATTATAGCAAAATCCTATCGTAGAGCCTTCATTACTTATACCTGTAATTCCGCCTGAATAAGCCTGTTCGCCCGTAGGATAAATGTATATAAAGCTACTGTTAATACAGTTTAAAATCTGACCGCAGTTCTCCCCGGCAACTGTGCCCACATAAGAGCCGTCACCGCAAAGCGAAATAACGCTACCGCTGACAGAACAGTTTACTATATTTCCTGTGTTTTTACCAACCAAACCGCCTAAATTAGCAGCACAGTCTGAATAAGCTATAGCACTAAGATTTTCGAAAGAAAGATTACTTATATTACCGCTGTTGTTTCTGAAAAGACCTATATTAACGGTATAGGCAGAACTTGATGAGCTGTATTCATAGTAAAACTCAAGTCCCGAAACAGTATATCCGTTACCGTTTAGAGTTCCGCTGAAGCTGTCAAAGGGAATAAAGCCGTTTTCCTCATTATAAAAGGTACCGCCCTCTGCAAAATCAGACTCGGTAAAGGTAATATTATTTAAAAGAGAAAAATGTGCAGAAGGATATTTTCTTATATTATTAAAATGCGCTGTGCCTGAAATAAGGTAGGGGTCAGTCTCAGTTCCACTACCTCCCGCAAAATCAGTAACATTTTCTTGTACTATTTTTAACTTATAGGAGGAAGGCATAACATAGTACTCTGAGGTACCGTCTGAACAATTACCGCTAAGACTAACCAGAGCGTCACCCTCTGCTATCACCTTAAAAATATACTCTTCAGAGAAACGGTCACTGTTTCCTGTAGTCAGAAAATCAATAGAGCCGTCTTTTGCATTAGATGTGAAGTCGCCGCCCGCAGATATATACTTAAGCTTTGAGCTATCATATTTTAGAGTTCCCTCTATTGCCTGCATTTTAGAGCTAAATTTAAAAGTAACTGTCACAGTAATTATGCTATTCACCTTAGGTGTTTCATTTGTTACCCCTATTGTAGAGTTGGCAGTAAATGCACTTACATTAATCACCAGTGCACACATTACAACCGACATTACTACAACTAATGCAGCTAATGTTTTAAAAAACTTTTTCATATACAGACCTCCTGTTTTTTATTTAATTTTATTATACCACATTTTCCCTTATATTAAAAGAAAAAATCCTGAGTGACTCAGGATTTTAACTTTCTAATCTTTGGCGAGGGTAACTGTGCCAGAACAATTGCGGCAAACATTATTATACAGCCTATTATTTCCCTGCCTGTCATTTTATCGCCGAACAAGGCTCCGCCTATAAGTGCGAACACAGATTCAAAGCTCATAGCAATAGAAGCAAGGGTTGGATTATCGCACATCTGCTGACCGACTATCTGCAGAGTGTATGCAACGCCACTGCTCATTACTCCCAAATACAGTATGGGAAGTGCCGCTGACAATATAGAAGATAAAGACGGTTTTTCAAATATAAACATAAGCACGGTAGAAAGCACACCACATACAAAAAACTGAATACATGACAGTTTTACAGAGTCAACCTTGCTTCCCAAGGTATCAACGCTTAGTATATGACAGGAGAAAGAAACAGCACACACCAGCATTACAACGTCCCCTGCGTATATTCCGCTTATTCCCTCACTAAAGCAAAGCAAATACAGACCTGCTACTGCAATAAAAACACCTGCCCACACTGTAACAGACGGTTTTTTGCGCATAAAAATTTCAAGTATAGGCACAAAAAGTATATACATAGCAGTAAGAAAGCCTGCTCTTGCACTTACCGCCGTATCGGCGGGATAAGCGGCAATTCCAAATTGCTGAAAATTAACGGCAACACAGAGAAAAACACCGCATACCGTACCCGTTATTAACAACTTTTTTGAATCGGCCTTTGTTTTTGGAACCAGAGTTTCCTTTTTCTTTTTAGAAACAACCGCCGCAACAGGAATGAGAGCAAAGCTACCCACAAAGGAACGTACCGCATTAAGTGTAAAAGGCTCAATCCCCTCAGCATTGGCAATATCCTGTGCAACAAAAGCAAGTCCCCATATAACTGCCGCCAAAAGTAATACTAAACTACCTTTGAAATTATTTTTCTTCATATCAGTCACCCAAATATAATGTAGCATATTTTATAGAAATATAGTATAATAGTTAAATAAACAACAATCATTATAATTAAGAAACTAAAAAAAATCAAGCCATTTTATCATTAAGTATAAGCCTTATATAGTCACTATGATAAACTTTCTTGACAATGCTTAAATATAGTCATAAAATAGATACATAACAATCCGAAAGGAAGAAAAATATGAAACACGGATTTATTAAGGTTGGCACAGGCTGTATAAAAACACACCTTGCCGATACTCAGGCAAATGCACAGGAAATTATAAAGCTTATAAAAGAAGCAGACCAAAAAGGTGTAAAGCTTCTTGCCCTTCCTGAGCTTTGCATAACCGGAGCTTCCATTGGGGATTTATTTTATAACACAGCTCTTTTAAAGGGATCACTAAATGCCCTCCAAAAAATCACCGAGGAAACCTCCCACACCGATATAACCTTTACTGTGGGTATTCCTCTTATGCTCAGCGGTAAGCTTTATAACTGCGT
This sequence comes from Clostridiaceae bacterium, assembly GCA_904501755.1. Lineage (GTDB taxonomy): Bacteria > Bacillota > Clostridia > Oscillospirales > Acutalibacteraceae > SIG607. The sequence goes on from CAJGBV010000004.1 coordinate 52,789, forward strand.
AGCAGTAGTAAACAGCGGTGAAATATTAGGCGTTGTGCCATGTGAAAAGCACAGCGATATTTTTGCTGTTAACAATTCACTAAGCGTTATTACCCTGCTCTCCCGCACAGTTCCCTTTGGAAATGACATTGTTTTCCGACATAGTCAGCTTGAGAATTTCTCCTTCTGTGTTGCTGTTGGCGAAAATGCCGATACCCTAAATAATGCCGTAATTAAAATTAATCCTGTCGCTTCTGTGGAAACTGTGGGCAAGGCAGAAAAGAGAAAACTTCTTGCCAAAGCCGACTCTCTTACCAATATATGCGGTATTCTTTATGCCTCTTGCGGTGATGGCGAGTCCACCACCGACGCGGTTTATTCAGGCCATCTCATAATCAGCGAAAACGGAAAAATTTTATGTAAAAACAAGCCTATGGATAAATGCAGACTTATTGTCAGTGAAATTGATGTAGATATGCTTTGCGGTGAGCGTAGTAAAGACAGTGACTTTTATTCAGGTGAAGAATACACAGTTTATTTTCAGTGCAAAACAGAGGAAACTTCTCTTACAAGAAAGGTAAGAGAAAATCCCTTTATTCCCGAAAATAAGCCGGAGCTTGAAAGCCGAATAGAAACTATTCTTAATTTACAGGCTACCGCACTTGCAAGAAGAATAGAACACACCTGTGCAAAAACCGTTGTTATGGGCATTTCGGGTGGACTTGACAGCACCCTTGCACTGCTTGTTTGCGTAAAGGCTATGGATAGTCTTAACCGCCCCCGTACCGACGTTATTGCCGTTACAATGCCCTGCTTTGGAACAACAGCACGAACAAAATCCAATGCCGTGCTACTTTGTGAGAAACTTAAAGTAACCTTAAAGGAAATAGATATAACAACAGCTGTTCGTCAGCATTTTGCCGATATTGGACACAATGAAGCCAATACAGATGTCACCTATGAAAACAGTCAGGCAAGAGAGAGAACTCAGGTGCTTATGGACATTGCAGGCGAGTTTGGAGGCTTTGTTGTTGGTACAGGAGATATTTCAGAGCTTTCTCTTGGCTGGGCTACCTATAACGGCGACCATATGTCAATGTACTCGGTTAACGGTGGTATCCCCAAAACTCTTATGCGCTGTATTGTAAATTATGTAGCACAAAACAGCAACGAAGGTCTTGCAAAGGTGCTTTTTGACATTCTCGATACCCCTGTTTCCCCTGAACTTCTGCCCATAGATAACAAGGGCGAAATTTCACAGAAAACCGAAGACCTTGTAGGCCCTTACGAGCTTCACGACTTCTTCCTTTACTATATGTGCCGTTATGGTTTTTCTCCCGAGAAAATCTACCGACTGTGTAGCTACGCTATGGCTGATAAATATAGCGACGAAGTGATAAAAAAATGGCTGAAAATCTTTATGCGCCGTTTCTTTTCACAACAGTTCAAACGTTCCTGTATTCCTGACGGAGTAAAAGTCGGCTCTGTTTCTCTTTCACCGAGAGGCGACTGGCAGATGCCAAGCGACGCTTTAAGCACATTATGGTTAAACGAAGCTGAAAATTTATAATTTACAGTTTGCCTTTCACATTCTTTTGTGTTACAATTAGTAAAATATGTTAAGGAGAATTATGCGGATGAAAAAATGCGGCAAAAGTAGAAAGTTTTCTTTTTCTTTAAATCTCGGCTATAATTCAAAAGCGGCTATTTTCACTCTTGGATTTGTATTTTTATACTTAATAGCCGAAATAGTTTATAAAATTAAAGTCGAAAGACAGACTTGTACTTGGGAAATAATACTGCTTTTCCTCATTTTTTCTGTTTATGAGGTATTCAAAAAACTGTTTTCAAAAGGTGAGCTGCCTAAAGATATTAGCGGCAAGCCACTGCCTTTCTCAGACTCTGTTAAAGATAAAAAAGCACGAAACAGTTTCTACAAAAAAAGTGCACTGCTTTATACCGTTATTTTCGGTGTAACAACAACCCTTGCATTTTCCTGCAGTTCTTTACTTAGCAATGTAAATATCGGTTCAGAGTTGTTTTTCGATTTTGAAATGCCCAATATTCTTTTTTCAATGTTGGTCGCTCTTATATTTATGCCCATAGTATACATTTTTGCTTACATAATAGAGTTTCTGTGGCATGAATATAAAATTTCTCTATACAACGAGCTTCTTGCTATAAAGGAAGAACAGGCAAAAAAAGAGCGTGAACTTTTACTTGCCGTTCAGCAAGAGGTTAAATCGTCTGATGTAACCCCTGCACCTAAACGCAGAGGCAGACCGCCAAAAGCCACAACAGAAGCTAATGAAGAAAATGAAGCCGCAGCAGAAAAAGCGACGCCAAAAAGAAGAGGCAGACCGCCAAAAGCAACACAAGAAAAAAGTGAATAACAGATAAAAATCACCCGAATTATTATTCGGGTGATTTTTCTATTTTGGTATAAAAAACTTCCATAACAAGCTCTAAAAGCTTTTCATCATCAGGATAAAATTCAGCGAATCCATCCGCTCCGACTATCTGCTCTCCTTCTATCTGTTTGAACTCTAAAGAAACCTGTTCCTCATTTTTCAAAACCGAAGTAGCAAGATAGGTAACCCGCCCTGCATCAAGGTCGGTAACTGCATTTTTAACAACTTTATTATAAAGCTTTACGGGGAAAAGAAAATCCGATTTTGATTTTTCGATTACGGCAGATGTATATTTTTTTAGGTAGTCAAGCTGTCTTTCAAGGCGTAAAACACTGGCATCCACAGTTTCGTTGTTTCTCGACTGAAGATACCCAAAAACGTTGCCTCCTGTCAGCTTAATTTTCTCTCCCTTGTTAAAGTTAATAACACAGCTTCCTGTTATGTCTTCATTTGCTATAACAGTTATAGTTCCTACTGCATTATGAAGAGTCGCTATAGACTTCTCATCCACTGCAAAATAAGAGTTTACGGGCATACCGTAAAGAAGCCTTGAAACCGATTTGGCAGTGTTTTGGGCACTTTCAGTTTTTCCGTCACCATACGCATAAGCTAGGCATATCTGCGTTTTTTCGGTTCCTACAAAGCTTCCCGATGTTGCATATAAATCCACATCGGTAATTATATCTCTTGGAATTCCTATAACAGTAGTTTTTCCCGTCGAGGTATCTACGGCAATTAAATAAAGTGCGTCGGCTTGTCCCGCCCGTCCTACAACAAAGGCTCCGCCGCTCTTCTCCTTTTCATTATCAATTCCCATACAAAGCGCGGTGGTAATGTTGCTGTTAAACTTATACTTGCCACCATTGTATTCAATAGTATCGTCATCCTGATTCTTAGTTGCATCGCTATTTGTCAGAGCAACATCGTTCTGTGTCATATTAAGTTTACCATTATACCACACCGAAGCGGCAGCTATCGCTACTGCAAGTATAACAGCCAATAGACTTCCCGCAGCCAACAATACAATTTTTGTGGACTTTTTCATTTTCTTTTTATTTTGTAAGCTGGTCATTAATTAAAACTCCCTGAACCAAATATCTGTAATCGTCATCATTTATACAGGTGCTCAATGTTATAATCCTGTCGTTTTCCGTTACCTGAGTTTCACTTCTTACATTAACCATAGTGGATTTTGGATTTTTAGTCATTTCAATATATTCCTTGAAAACTTCCTTGTCATCATAGTTATAGGAATAAAGCAAATGTCTTGCATCAAATTTATATGCAGCATAAATCTCATAGGTCAAAATATGACCGGGTGTATAAATGTAAATATACTTATTAGCTTCAAAAAAATCTTTATTACGGAACTTATGAAGTGCCTTAAACATCGTGCCGTTCTTCATATTATGACCGTAAATAACAGTATTGGGGTCGGTAAAATCCTTACTGTTAAGCTTTTGGGTATAAATACAGCCTGCAAATTCATATTCTCCATCAATATTGTGGTTAAGATAAAAATTTTCGGGCTTATCCCCGCTTTGAAGAATAGGATAATCAACCTTAGTGTCCGGAATTCTTATCCAGGCATATACATCCTCATTCTTAGCTTGAAGTGTTGCAAAATCAATAGGATTATCCACAAGCACTACTTCAGGCTCAGAGGATTGGCTGACGGTAGAAGAATTATCCATCACCGGTGCGGGCTTGGGAGCGAAATAAGGGTAAATCAGATATCCAACCAACAAAAGCAAAGCAACTACACTTATAGTAATACCAACAGTAAATAGTATTTTTCGCTTTTTGCTCATTTCTTTCACTCCTTTTCTTTGAAAGTATATCATATTTATAAATATGTGTCAAATGTATAAAAAAATACCTGTCCTCACGGACAGGTATTTTTGAAGTTTTAATTAGTTGAATGCACGCTTAGAAGCAACAGCAAGAGCTGCACCTGCCATAACGAACATAATAAGTGTAGCTACAACAGAAAGATTTACGCTTTCTCCTGTAAGAGGATTAACGGTATCCTTAGGAACATTGAACTCGATGTCAACGCCTTCATAAGCCTCGGAAACATAAACTGTATCGGAAAGAGGCTTAATAACTACATTAAGATAAGCACCGTTCTTAGAAACGATTTCGCCCTTTTCAATAACATAGTCTGTACCCTCAACAGCCTTTGAACCGTCAGGCAAGGTTACGCTTACGATTTCATAATCAGTTCCTGCAAGAGCGGGAGACTTATTGGGCTTATAGAACTTCCAACCCTCGAAATCACGGCTTTCATTTTGAACAGGCTTAAGAGCAATGGTTCCATCCTTCTGAACGGTTACACGGTCAGCAACCTCAGAGTTTTTTCCTTCGTTGGTTCTGTTAACGATAACCTCATGATACTCGGTACCGCCGGCACTCTTAAGAGCAAAAGCAGAAACAGAGAATGTGAAAATCAAAGCAACAGTAAGGATAAGTGCAAATATTTTCTTCATGATTACTCCTCCAAAAATAAATTAGACATTATTAGTTGTAACCATTATATCACCACTTTTTTAAAATGTAAAGTGTTTTATTGATTTTTTAAAAAATTTTTTATTGATTATTTTTTTAAGTGATGTAAAATATCTATGAGGTGATAGATATTAACATTAACGTTCCTCTTAAAATTTATTTTTATGACACTGTAGATTCCACAAACAATATCTGCAAAGTTCTGTCACAAAGTGGTGAGGACTCTGCCTTGGTTATAGCCGATTTTCAAACAGCAGGCAAAGGCAGACTTGGGCGAAGCTTTTTCTCTCCAAAAAGTACGGGTATATATATGAGTTTGCTTTTGCGTCCTGATTTTTCCACCGAACAAATAACGCTTATAACCACTGCTGCGGCGGTTGCGGTTGCCGATGCTATAGATAATGTGTGCAACCAAAACACTCTTATAAAATGGGTGAATGATATTTATATTAAGGACAAAAAGGTGTGTGGAATTCTTTGCGAAGCAGGATTTTCAAGCTCAAACAATTCTTCAAACTATGTTGTTCTCGGTATAGGAATAAATCTTTTTGCCCCAAAAAACAGTTTTCCCGATGATATAAAGAATAAAGCAGGAAGCATTTTCAGCAATCTTTCTCAATGTACCGATATTAAAGAAAGACTTATTGAGAAAATCGTTAAAAACTTTATGGAAATTTATGAAAAGCTTCCGTGTAAAGAATATATGAATAAGTATCGTCAAAAATCTTTCCTAATAGGAAAAAGCGTTGCCTTTTATAAGGACACACAACGTTTTACCGGCATAGTGCAGGATATAAACGATAATGCCGAGATAATTATAAAGACAAAAGACGAAACGATAAACCTTTTTGCAGGGGAAGTCAGCCTTGAAATTTAAAAACCGACCTATTCCAACACCATATAGGGTGTGAGCATAGGCCGGTTACTTTTTTTATTCGTCAGTGTCAGGAACTATAACAGAACCATTTTCGTCAAGCTTGATGTGAATTTTCATTTCACCGCTTGCCTCTACAAACTCGTAACTTGCAACAGGAACGGCATAGTCGGTACTGGTAAAACCATCTTTAGGTATACCGGTTTTTCTGCTCTGCAGTGCAATCGTCTTAGTCCAGTTACCCTCAGCATCAAGAACTATATCAAAATTCTCGGAGCCAAAAAGACTTCCGTAATTAACATTCAACTTAACAGCGGTGTTTGCAAATTCAACCTTATTCTGAGATTTACTGGACACCTTAATTGTAGCGTTAGCGGTTCCCCATTTCCATCTACCGCCCTTATAATCAGCATTGTCACCATCATAGGGGCTATATACTGTAGCCATACTGTCAAAGCTAATTTCTACATTAAGATATGTATCAGCATTAGTCTTTGAAAGCTTCTTATCCTTTACGATTTCATCAACCTTACCGCCACAGGCAGCAAAAGAAAATACCATAACAAAGGCAAGTAATAAACACAAAATTTTCTTCATAACAACATCCTCCTAATTCATTAAGACGAGTATATCACAGTTTAACACCTTTCGCAAGACTTTTTTACAAGGATTTATAAAACGCCACTGCCAGAGCATCGCATCTCTCATTTTCAGGATGTCCGTTATGCCCCTTAACCCAGTTTATGCTTATATCGTGTTTGCTGAAAAGGTCGAGAATCTCTTCCCACAAATCAACATTAAGAGCAGGTTTTTTATCAGCCTTTTTCCAGCCGTTTTTCTTCCAGGATGCCGCCCAACCCTTTTCAATACCATCGGCAAGGTATTTCGAGTCGGTGGTTAATGTAACTTTGCAGGGTTCTTTAAGGGCACGAAGAGCCATAATAGCAGCAGTAAGCTCCATTCGGTTATTTGTGGTTTCCCTTTCTCCACCCGAAAGTTCCTTTTCTTTTCCGTTATATCTTAGCACCGCACCCCAACCGCCCGGACCGGGATTTCCTGAGCATGCACCATCAGTAAATATTTCAACATTCTTCATATCAGTATTTCCTATAGCTTCCTATAACCTTTCCCAGCACAGATGGATTTTCGGGATAAATAGGATCAAAATCGGGATTTTCAGGCATAAAAATAACCTGACCGTTTTTAACGAGGAGCCTTTTAACTGTAGCTTCATCCCCGTCCATACCGATTATAATATCCCCTGTTTTATACCCTGCATTTTTATCGGCAACAACAATATCACCGTCAAGAATACCCGCATCCCTCATAGAAAGTCCCACAACCCGAAGGGCAAAAAGTCCCTCAGCGTCCTTTGTAGGATAAGGTATATAATCTTCAATCTGTTCTACCGCTAAAATTGGCTGACCCGCCGTTACTCTGCCCACAACAGGAACTCTTGCGGCGGCAATGTTATCAGCAATCCTTATAGCACGGGAAGAATAGCTGTCCCTTATTATATATCCGTTTTCCTCAAGGGCATCAAGTATTCCGTGAACAGTAGAGGTGGACTTTATTGAACAGGCACTGCAGATTTCTCTGACAGTAGGCGGAAGTCCCTCTGCCATACTGGACACAAGAAAGCGGTAAACCTTTTCCTGTTTCTCACTTAGTGCAGGTCTTGACATAGCGCATTCTCCAATCGAACATTTATTCTTTTTTAATAGTACCACCTTTTTCTCCTTTTTTCAAGTGGAAACCTTTAATTATTTCGCTTATTCCCAAAATAACGAGAACCGAGCCGAATATTTTGCCTAAAAAATCACCGCCCACAAGACTGCTTAAATAGTATCCTCCCACAGCACCTGCCATTCCGCAAAGAGCAAAGACAGTAACCGTTTTCCATTTAATAAGCTTTTTAAAGGAATAAAAAATAACCGCAGTCAGTCCTATGGGAATAAAGAAAAGAAGGTTTATTCCCTGCGCATTTATCTGCTGTGTATCCTCAAAAATACGAAGATATATAAGAAGAACGGCACCTCCGCCAAGCCCCATTCCGCCAATAATTCCCGAAAGAAACCCTGCAATCAACTTAAATACATCCATTATTTCATCAGCATCCTTATTCCTGCCCACACCATAAATGCACCGAATATTATTTTCAGATATTTAGGTGAAATCTTTTTAAGCAATAATGTAGCAACCACCGAGCCTGCCACCCCGGAGGGCATAAAGCCTATCGCATCGGAAATTCGCACTTGACCGTTAATCAGATAAATAACCGCACTGACAACAGAAATAGGAAGTATTACCGCCACCGCATTGGCGTGGGCCTGTTTTTGCTCCATTCCGCTTTTTTTAAGCAGTGGCACCGCCACCATTCCACCTCCTGCCCCTAACATACCGTTGACTATACCTATAGCAATACCCGATAAAGCATTTTTTAACGTTTTTTTCATTTTCTCACCTTCAAAATTAGTGTATCCAGATATTGCACAAACAAAAACTCTCATTTTAGTTAACAGAAAAAGGTTGTGCAGAAATTGCACAACCTTTTTATAATATTGTTTTAAGTTCTTCTAAGTTTTCTAATGTATATGTTGCATTATTACAGTTTTCCCCTATAAAGCAACTATCAATTCCTACATTTACCGCACCCTTAATATCAGATGTAGGTGAATCCCCGATAACAAGAATTTTACTTTTATCCTTTTCAGTAATTTCATCAAAAACCTTATCAAAAAAAGCAACCTCGGGCTTTGGAACACCGATTTCCTGAGAAATAAACAGGTGGGATATATAGTTATCTATCCCTGAAAGCGCTATTCTTGACCGTTGGCATTTTGGTATACCGTTAGTAATTACCGCAAGAGTATAGCCTTTATTTTTACAGTAAGAAAGAATATCATCACAGTAAGGCATTTTTATAACACAGTTTGAAAGCTTTTCAAGATACCCCTTAGACAGTGCCTGTGGGTCAAGCTTTACATTCTTTTCATTAGCAAAGGTTTCAAATCTGCCTGTATAAATCTGCTCTGCCCTTATTTCACCACGTTCAAAAGCCTTCCAGTACATATCGTTAATTTCGCTGTACCGTTTTACCGAGGCTTCATCACAGGGCAAACCGCTTTCACAAAACAGCTTTTTTATACAGACATACTCAGACCTGGTAAAATCAAGCAACGTATTATCAAGGTCGAAAAGCAGGGTGGTATATTTACCCATTGTTTTTCTGATTCCTCATTGAATATTCAATAGCCGCCTTCTGCGCAGGGGTAACATACACCGTCTGAGCAGTGCGGTAATCGGGGAATTCAGGGTTTGGAAGCATCATGGTAACGGGGACAAGTCCCATAGGTATTTCCTGTGCATTTGCATATACAGGGGAAACAGGGGCGCCTTCCCTGACAGGTTCAAACTTTGTTCCGCAATTTTTACAGTAAACAAATCTTTCTTCATTTTCGGTTTTACAAATTCTGCATATTTTCATAATTTACACCACCATTATAGTATAAATGAAGCAATTATACTTGGTAAATACTGAACAGCCGCAAAGGCAACAAACATTCCCAGTATACTAAAACCGCCTTTTTTACGGTAAAGCTGATATTTTTCCTCGTCAGTAAGGTTCATACTTCTTATCTCACTCATAGCGCTTATTACGTGCTTATAATAAAGCTTATTTCCGAAAAGACCGCAAAGAATCCTTACAAGCCCATAAAGAATACTACCAACTGTTGCAAGATTAAAGGCTCCCATAATATCGGGAACACCTGCATAAACAGCATCGGCAACTTCTTTATAGCTTTCATATCCCATCTGCTCTATAGCAAGGGACAGAGGAAGCAGTAAAAGCACCGCCGCTATTTCAAAAGCACCTGCAATAAGTGCCTCCTTATACATTTTTCGGGAGGCAAATTTCACAGCAGGAAAGAACAGTCCCCAAAACGAAAAGCCAAGCTTAGCCCCGTTTTTTATGGACAAAAACTTAGGAATGGTACGGTTGGTACCTGCACCAACAAAGTTTTTAACCTCATCTGCAGTATGGCCCTCACCCAAGTCCTCATTTTTATCCACTCCACCGAGAAAATCCATATTTATGACGGTAGCTCTTGAGTAACCGTTGGGTGTCATACAGTAAGGACACTGCTTTTCCTTGATGTCATACCGTTTATGACAGTAGGAGCACTCCACCTGTATCTTTGGCCTTTCTTCCTGCGCTTGTTTTTCCTGTGTTTCTTTTTCCTGTTCTTCTGCTATACGCTTTTTTACAAGGTCGTACTGATTTTCGGTGCCGTGAAAAGCATCCATACCGCACTTGCCTGCATTTACAAAACATTCTCTGTGATGAGGTGCTCCGCAAACAGAACATACCGCAATATCATCATCCTCAAATAAATACGCGTGACAAACAGGACAGCTTTGTCCTTTAATTTGAAAACTCATTTCTATATTCCTTTGCAAATCGGAAAATCATTTCAAAATATTCTTTTCCGTAGTTATGAAATTCTCCGTTATCAACCATTTTTCTGAACTCTTCTTCGGTCACCCATCTTACCTGAGCTACCTCACTGGACTGAAGAACAAGTCCCGATATATCGGCATTACTTTTGGTAAACCAAACATCAACGAAAGAATTTCTTTTTTTAATTCGCGCCATTTTTTTACAAAAGCGCTGTGTACAATTGATTCCAAGCTCTTCAAGCAATTCGCGTTGAGCCGCACAAAAAGAGGTTTCTCCCGATATAGCAGAGCCGCCTGTAGCCGCCCATTCACCCGGCATAAGCTTTTTATCTTTACTTCTCTGCTGAATAAGAAATTTCCCCTCATCCGATACCACCCAGATATGAACAACGAGGTGATATTCACCGGGACGCATAAAATACTTTCCGCGAACAGCCGTTTTTCCGGTAATCTTACCGTTGGAATCCAAAATATCCCATTTTTCCATTTTCGGCTTTTTCCTTTACTTTCAATTCAAAACCCTGAGGTTTTCGATTAATCCACTATATTATATCAAATTTTCCCCATTTCTTCAACTCTTTTTACATCTGTTTTAAATTTTTTTACATAACACTTGTAAATTATTAAAAAATAGTATATAATATTAAATCGAAATGTATCCGCGTGTGCGAATGGGCGGGTCCTGTGCGACGGAATGCCATGAACCATGTCAGGCGGGGAACCGAGCAGCATTAAGTGGATTTTTCCGTGCGCCGCAGCAAATCGGTCCATTCGTACACTCGGGTACATTTTAATTATTATACTATTTGCAAGGAGGGAATTTTTTGGCATATCAGGCACTGTACCGAAAATATCGTCCTACCGCATTTTCTGATGTTGTAGGGCAGGAGCATATTACCGAAACTCTTAAAAATCAATTAAGCTCAGGTAAAATTTTCCACGCTTATTTATTCACCGGAACAAGAGGTACAGGTAAAACCACCTGTGCTAAAATACTTTCAAGGGCAGTTAACTGTCTGTCCCCTGTAAACGGCGACCCTTGCGGTGAGTGTGCCGCCTGTAAAAGCATTGCTCAGGGTGAGAATACCGATATTGCCGAAATAGATGCCGCTTCTAACAATGGTGTAGACGACATCAGAAGTCTTAGGGACCAGGTTAATTTTGCCCCTGCAAATTCAAAATACAGAATTTATATAATCGACGAGGTTCATATGCTTACCGACAACGCCTTTAACGCGTTGCTCAAAACCCTTGAAGAGCCTCCCGCACATATTATTTTTATACTTGCTACCACCGAGGTACACAAGCTTCCCGCTACAATTCTCTCCCGCTGTCAGCGTTTTGATTTCCACCGCATTGACAGCGATATTATAGCACAGAGACTGAAATTTGTTGCCGAAAAAGAAAGACTTACAATAACCGACGGTGCCGCAACCCTTATTGCCTCTGCCGCTGACGGCGGTATGCGTGACGCACTGAGTCTTCTTGACCTTTGTGTATCAAGTTCAGAGGTGATTGACGAGCAAACTGTTTCGTCTGTCTGTGGTATGGCGGGGCAGGATTATCTATGCAATTTAAGTGAGGCTATAAAAAACAGGGATACCTCCCGTGCACTCACCTTGCTTGATGAAATTCACAACTCTTCTATTGATATGCTTCGTCTTTTAAACGAGCTTACCCGTCACTATCGTGACCTTATGATAGTAAAAACCGTAAACAGCGAGAAAAAGCCTATTGTCTGTTCTCCCGACCATTTAAACGCCCTTTCAAAACAGGCTGAGGGTTATCCGCTGAGAGATATAATGTGGTCGCTCAAGGTTCTTCAGGAGGTATTTCCTGCTATGCAGTCGGGTAACCGCCGTCTGCATATGGAAATGACACTTATACGCCTTTGTTCAAAGGACGACAGCAACACCACCTCTGCAGATTTACTTCGGAGAATAATTGCCCTTGAAGAATCGATTTCTTCAGGGAAAACTCTTGTAAGCAACACTGCACCTAAAAACAATGATGAGCAGACAACTCCTCAGACGGAAAGCACCCCCCATCCTGTTGACAACGATAACATTTCTGTTTCCGATGGTCCACTGGATTGCTGGGATGAGATTTTAGAGCAGGTATGTTTGCTTTGTCCCCTTGCTATCGGTATCCTTAACGGCTCAAAAGCTTATATTAAGGGCGATTTTCTGCTTATAGATGCACAAAACCCTATGTTCCGTTCAATGATGAACAGCAGTGATACAATGCGTAATTCAATCCGTCAGGCTGCAGAGCAAAAATTGGGACGAGCCTTCAGGCTTGGGCCGTATAAAGCTCAGGCAGAAAAGAACTCAGGCGTTGACCCTTTAATGACGGTTGCCAATAAACTAAGTAATCTTAAAATAGGAGAAAACCAAGAATGAAAGTAAGAATTCCAAACAGCGGCGGTCCTTCAAATATGAACGCTATGCTTAAACAAGCTCAGAAAATGCAGGAGGATATGGCTAATCTTCAGGCAGACCTTGAGGAAAGAGAATACAGCGGTACAGCAGGAGGCTCCTCTGTCAGTGTAACCGTAGACGGCAAGCATAAAATCAAAAAGCTTACCATCGACCCTTCTATTGTTGACCCTGAGGATACCGAAATGCTTGAGGACCTTGTAACTGTAGCTGTTAATGCTGCAATCGATCTTGCCGCAAAAACCGCAGAAGAAGAAATGGGAGCTATTACCGGCGGTCTTAACATCCCCGGAATGTTTTAATCATGGCTTATAACATCACCTCTCTGTCCGAGCTTATAAAGCAGTTTGAAAAACTGCCCGGAATAGGTAAAAAAACTGCTCAGCGACTTGCCTTTCACATACTTGCTCAGCCACCACAAAATGCTCAGCAATTTGCAAAGGCACTTGTTGAGGCAAGAGAAAAAATTCATTTTTGTCCCTGTTGTCAGTCCCTTACAGACGATGCGCTATGTTCTGTTTGCAGTGATGAAGCAAGGGATAATTCTACCATTTGCGTTGTAGAAGACCCCAAGGATGTTCTCGCTTTTGAAAAAACAAGAGAATATAAGGGGCTTTACCACGTTCTGCATGGTGCTTTTTCACCTCTTGACGGCATTGGCCCCGAACAGCTTAAAATCAAAGAGCTTATGAAAAGACTTTCCGACACAACGGTAAAGGAAGTAATTATGGCTACAAATCTTACGGTTGAGGGCGAAGCTACCGCAAGCTACATATCCCGTCTTGCAAAGCCGCTTGGTGTAAAGGTAACCCGTCTTGCTTATGGTATTCCTGTTGGCGGCGATTTGGAATATGCCGATGAAAAAACCCTTACCAGAGCTCTTGAAGGGAGAAATGAAATATAATGGAACAGAAAAAAATCGACCGAATAAACTTCCTTGCCAGAAAAAGCCGTGAAGAAGGTCTTACCGAAGAAGAAAAAAAGGAACAGGCTGTACTAAGACGAGAATACATAGATTCTTACAAGCGTAGCCTTGAAATTCAGCTTAACAACACCACCATTCTTTATGAGGACGGAACAAAGAAAAAGCTAAAAAAGAAAGATAACTGATATATTAAGTCCTGTGCTGAGCACAGGGCTTTTTAGGAGAAAAGTATGGACAGTATTGATTATAATTTTGTAAAGCGTTTACACGAAAATGCAAGAATCACTGTAAAGGAACTTGCTAATGATGTTTTTATCTCTGCACCTGCTACCTCTGCCAGAATAGAAAAAATGAGAAACGATGGCATAATTAAAGGCTACCATGCCCATTTTGATATGGAGAAATTAGGCTTTAACGTAACAGCTATTGTTTTGTTTTCTCTAAACAATGCTTTCAAAGAAGAATTTTTACAGTTTTCACTAAAGCATAAAAATATAATAAGGGTTCAAGGTGTATTAGGCGAATACACTCATATTATTGAAGCTTCTTTTAAGCACTCCACCGAGGTAATGCCCTTTTTGGAAAGACTTTCTGCATTTGGCAAGGTCCAGCCGCATATAGTTACACAGGAGTATAAATCTTATTCTCAGGCACAGTTTACCGATTTGTTGTCCGAATAATATAGCCTTTAACTATTAAAATACTTGATATTATGAAAGAAAACGATTATAATGAATTATATATAAAGGTGGGTGATTTGCTTGGCCAAAAGATATGATTATGTAATTGTGGGTAGCGGTCTGTTTGCAGGTACCTTTGCAAAGTTTGCAACCGACATCGGCAAAAGCTGTCTTGTTATAGAAAAGCGTTCTCATTTAGGCGGTAATATTTACTGTGAGAATATAGATGGCATTAATGTCCACAAATATGGTGCTCATATTTTTCATACAAGCAATCCTGAGGTATGGAGCTTTGTAAATTCTTTAGCTCAGTTTAATAGATACACAAATTCACCTATCGCTAACTACAAGGGCGAAATTTATAATATGCCCTTTAATATGAATACATTCTGCAAAATGTGGAATGACGTTACCACTCCTCAGCAAGCAAAAGACAAAATAGCCTTGCAAACCAGTGAAATCAAGGGCGAACCCAAAAATCTTGAGGAACAAGCCATTAGTCTTGTGGGAAGAGATATTTACACAAAGCTTGTAAAGGGCTATACCGAAAAACAATGGGGCAGAAGCTGCAGTGAGCTTCCCGCATTTATAATAAAACGGCTTCCCGTAAGATATACCTTTGATAACAACTATTTTAACGATTTATATCAAGGTATTCCCATTGGCGGATACAACGTTATTATTGATGCAATGTTTAAAAACTGCGATATTATGCTTAATACCGACTACAATGCCGAGCGTAATAAGTATGACGCTATGGGTGAAAAGGTTTTATACACAGGCACTCTGGACTCCTTTTTCGATTACAAATTCGGAAAGCTTGAATACAGAAGTCTTAAATTCGAAACCGAGGTTTTGAACCGGGACAATTATCAGGGTGTTGCCGTTGTGAATTATACCGACCGCGAAACACCATTTACCCGAATTATAGAGCATAAGCATTTTGAGTTCGGCACTCAGGATAAAACGGTTATCACAAGGGAATATCCGTCCGATTGGAAAGAAGGTTTGGAACCCTACTACCCTGTTAATGACGAAAAAAATCAGCAGCTTTACCGAAAATACTCCCTTCTTGCAAAAGAACAGCCCAATATACTTTTTGGTGGAAGACTTGCAGAATATAAGTATTATGATATGGACAAAGTTATCGAATCTGCCTTTAAGTTGGCAGAGGCTGAATTGATCAGGAGGATATGATATGCCTGAAAACATTAAAATTAGTATTATAATGCCGGTTTACAAGGTAGAGGAATACGTGGGAAAATCCATTGAAAGTATACAGGCTCAGACCTTTACTCAGTGGGAGCTGTTTGCTATTGATGACGGTTCTCCCGATAACAGCGGAGCAATATGCGAGGAATATGCCCAAAAAGATCCTCGTATCAAGGTTATACATCAGGAAAATGCAGGTGCTCCCGCCGCCAGAAACCGTGCCATTGATTTAGCTGTGGGCGATTATCTTTATTTTATGGATTCGGACGACTGGACCGAGCCCACAATGCTTGAAGATATGTACAATATAGCTGTGCAATATGACCGCGAGGCCGTTATTGCAGGTTATTATATCGATACCTATTATAATGACACGGAAAAATTCACACAGGAGCTTTCCTACACTGATATTGTATTTAAAAGTCAGCAGGAATTCAGAAACTGTGCTCACAAGCTTTTTGACAGAAATCTTTTATACACTCCCTGGAACAAGCTTTTTTCGGCTCAATACATAAAGGAGAACGGCATTTACTTTCCCGACACCTTCTGGGATGATTTCCCCTTTAATCTACGTGTTTTCACAAATATTGAGCGTGTGGCTGTTACAGGTAAAAAATACTATCATTTTATAAGAAAACGTGCCGAAAGCGAAACCGCTAAATATCGTAGCAATATGTACGAAAAGCGCGAAGAAGAAAATCGTTGGATTAATAACCTTTATGCTCATTGGGGCATTATGAACGAAGAGGTTGAAGAGTTTATAGCAAGACGCTATGTTGAAAGACTTATCGGCTGTGTTGAGAATGTCACCAATAAAAATTGTACCCTTTCCTTAAAGGAAAAGAAGGCAGAGATAAAGATGATGATAGAATCAGACACCGCGCAAAAGGCAGTACGCATTGCAAAGCCGGGCGCTTTCTATACAAAGCTTTTGCTTCTTCCCATTCGTTTTAAGGATGCCGCCCTTATGTATATGATGGGTGCTGTAATTTCTCTGGTTAAATCCACAAACACAAAGCTTTTTGCCAAGCTTAAGGCAGGAAGATAGGGCATTTAAAAGGAGATTTCCTTATGAGCAAACCTCTTTTAAGCGTTATAATGCCTGTATACAATGGTGAAAAATATTTAAGAAACACCCTTTCTTCACTTCTTTCACAAGACTATACAGACATAGAAGTTATTTGCATAAACGACTGTTCAACCGACGGCAGTCTTAGTATTTTGCGGGAATTCGAGGAAAAGGATTCCCGTATTAAATGCGTTTCACTAAAAGAAAACATAGGCGCAGGCAGAGCGAGAAATATCGGTATCGAGCGTTCTGTCGGCGCTTATATTGCTTTTCTTGATGCTGATGACGAGATAATTCCCGATATCCTAAGCAGTGCTGTAAGCCTTATGGAGCAAACCGATGCGCAACAGGTTATATGGGGTGCAAGTGAGGAGCATTTTGATAAGAACAACCACCATATACGTTCCCTTAGCATTATACCTAAAGCCTGTATAAGTCAAGGGGAAAGCGAGGTTGCCCGCACTGCTCTTGACCTTGAGGAGCAAACCCTTTTCGGCTATCTGTGGAACTCTCTGTACAAAGCGGATATTATTAGAAGCAACGGCATTTTAATGAATGATTACCTTTTTTATGAGGACTATTTCTTTAATCTTGATGTTATCAAAAAGACAAGCAAAATTGCCGTTATGGACAAAATAGGCTACCGCTATTTCAAAAGAGTTAATTCCAGCATTACCCACAGCTTTTCAAATAACTATTTCAAACTGAGCTATGAAAGGGTTAAATCCTTTTACGATTACTGTGTTAGCACCGACACCCTTGACCAAAGGGCTGTAAATATCCTGGCAAAAAAACTGCTGAGATATACCCTTTCAGCCTTGTCACGCAACAATAATCCTTTAGCCCAACTTAATGCTAAACAGCGCAAAAAGTGGGTTAAGGATAATCTTTATTCAAAAGAGCTGTATTCCCTGTTGCTAAAAAACAAGGTTAATGTAAACCCGGTTTTTAAAATCCTTAAATTTGCAATAAACAAAAAGCTTACCTGTCTTTGTCTGTTTATGGGTAAAGCGGTGTATCACCTAATTTAAAACAAGGATGGATATGTATGAAAACAAAACCACTGACCTTAAATACTGATGTTTTTGAGCTTCCCTTTAAACTCATTTATCTGATATTCGGTATTTTCACATTTTGCAATTTAACCCACATGCAACCCATAATGTCCTATGCGGTTATCGCTGTGTTGGGAATGAGCGTTCTTTTATTTATACCTCGCTTTATAAATATAGCCGGGTATGTAAAAACTCCTGCGCTTTCCCTTCTTATTGCCTTTACAGTAAGCTTTATTATTTCCGCAATCCTTAACTTTTCCTATGGTTATTCAGACAATTTTAAAGGACTTGTATGGCTTATTCTTCATTTCTTCGGTTTGTTTGCCTGTAATGTAAAAAGAGATGAAAAAGAATATAAGAAAGAATTCTCCATTCTCAGCATTTTTTATCTTGCGGTATTTTTTGTTATGTCGGCTATAAGCCTTATTCAGTATATCATCAATTATTCCCTTGAGCAGTACAACAAGGAATACACCCGTCTTGCAGGTCTTGTTTGGGGCAGACTTTGGGGCGTTTTCCGCGACCCGAATTATGCCAGTGTTTTTGCCGCTATTGCTATCGTTCTTTCTCTTTACTATATAAGAAAAAACAAAAACAAGCTGTTAAGAGTATTCCTGATTTTCAATATAGTAGTTCAGTTTTTATACCTTAGCCTTTCGGGCTCACGCACAGGTATGGTGGCACTTTTTGCAGTTGTTTTTCTTTACATTCTGCTTATAGGTCTTAAAAAGCTTAATTTCAAAGGCTTTTTAAAAATTTCTCTTGTTGTTGTTATAGCACTTCTTGTATCGGTTTCTTCTTTTCTGATTATAACGGGAGTTCATAAAGTCAACAGTGAAATCGTTGAATATCGTTATTATCAGTCAGCACAAGGTGAGGATGTACCCGAATACGAGGACGGCAGAGAACAGGACCTCGAAAGCGATATAAGCAACCGCCGTTTTGACCTCTGGAAAAGCGGTGTTGAAATTTTCTCTGAAAACAAGGTTTTCGGTGTTTCCTATTATAACCTTAAAAGCTACGCAGAAAGTCAAATGCCCGACACCTATCTTGTAAACAACAACCACGGCAAGTTTAACAACACCCATAATATAATCTTCAATGTTTTGGCGGCTCAGGGACTTACAGGCATTATATTATTTATCTCCTTTGCTGTGTTTACTGTAATTTTCATATTCAAAAACATTGCAAAAACGCCGGATAGTGATTATGAGTATATATGTGTTATGTTTATATGTTGTGTTGCCTCATTAGTAAGCTCTATGTTTGTAACAGATGTTATATATACTAACTCCCCAACCTCCGTTATTTTCTGGTTATTCCTTGGTTATATGTTCCATTATTTCAAAAGAAAAAAGATGAGTAAAGAAAATGAGTGTTAACGTTTCGGTAATTATTCCCGTTTATAAGGCTGAGAAATGGCTTAGAAAATGTCTTGACTCTGTACTGTGTCAGGACTTCTTCTCCTTTGAGGTTGTTGCAGTAAACGACGGTTCTCCCGACTCCTGTGGTGAAATCTTAGAGGAATATTCTGCCGAAGATAACAGACTAAAGGTGATAACCCAGACCAATAAAGGTCTTGGCGGTGCCAGAAATACGGGAATAGAAAATTCACAGGGTAAATATCTTCTTTTTGTTGACAGCGACGACACCTTAAAACAGGGCTGTATTTCCTATCTCTATGATATGGCAGAAACAAACGACGCCGATATTGTCAGCTTTGGAATTGACTTTATAGAAGAAAACGAAAAAACCGTTTTTACCTATAAAGCAAGTAGTTTAGGCTGTGAAAAGGTCACAAAAGAAGAGTATCTTATTGAGGCGATTGATAATCCTTATGTGTGCAACAAACTGTATAAAGCAGACCTATTCAAAAAAACAGACATTCGTTTTCCACTTGGTGTATGGTTTGAGGACCTTGCTACATTGCCTAAAATTGTTCTGCACTGTGACAGTGTACTTCTTTGCGACAAGGTTTTCTATAACTATCTACAGAGAAACGACTCTATAATGCACACTGTAAATAACAATAAAAACATAGATATGATAGATGCCATAGATGGTCTTATAGAATACTTTATGAAAAACAATGTATTTGATACCTTTTACAGTCAGCTTGAATATGCCGCTGCTCTTCATATAGCAGTTCTGTCTGTAAACCGAGTTGCCGCTACCGAGCCAAATCATCCACTAATCAAACATTTTTGGGGATATATCAATAAAAACTTCCCCTCTCTTTGCAAAAATCCTTATATAAAAACACGTCTGTCAAAAAAACGCAGACTGCTTTTCTTCTTATCAAAACACAAAATGTATAACACAATTAATTTCCTTAATAAGCTCAGATAACGGAGGAAACCGATGCCCTGTATAAGTGTAATAATTCCTGTTTATAACGTCGAAAAATATCTTGCCAAATGTATAGACAGTGTTTTATCCCAGACCTTTTTGGATATTGAAATAATCCTTGTTGATGATGGTTCTTCTGATAAAAGTCCCTTAATTTGCGATGAATACAGCAAAAAATATCCCTTTATTTCGGTTATACATCAGGAAAACAGAGGACTTGGCGGTGCCAGAAACACAGGTATTGAAAATGCCAAAGGCGAATATCTTTTCTTTCTTGACAGCGATGACTTTATCAGTAAAAACGCACTGGGATGTTGCTATACCTTAGCCAAAGAGCATAGCTGTGATATGGTACTGTTTGACTGTATTGCCGCCTTTGAGGACGGCTCTTTGGGCAGTAAATATTCCTGTGATTTTCTGTTAGAAAACCAACTTTTAAAAGGAAATGACCTGAAAGCCATTACCCTTTTCAGCAGTGCCTGTAACCGTCTTTACAAGGCAGAGCTTTTCCTTAACACAGGCATCCGCTTCCCTGAAAAGCTTTGGTATGAGGATTTGCACACTACCCCAAAGCTTATCCCTTATGTTCAGACGGCGTATTATTATAATAAAGAGCCTCTTTATTTCTATCTTCAAAGGACAGGCTCTATTATGCACTCACCCGATTTAGAACGTATAACAAGTCAGAGGATTACCGCTGTTTCCTCTGTGTGTGATTATTTTTCACAAAACGGATTTGAAGAAAAATTTAAGGACGAGCTTGATTTCATCCGCACTTTTCACGGCTTTTTCCTGCCCGTAAGAGAAATGCAGTCAATGGCAAGCCATTTTGAAAGCTATGCCGACACTCTCAGAACTCAGCTTTTATCAAACAACCCTCATCCCCTTAACAGCAAATACATTTCTGTTCTAAGCAAAAAAGAGCTGTTGCTTTTAAAGTGGTCGCTTAACAGGAATTACACCTTTATAAAGCTTTTTTCTCTCCTTAATAAACTTATGAAGAAGGTTCGCAATGTTAAATAAGCTAAAGAAAGTTGATTTAAAAAGTAAGGTATTATTGCAGAATACGCTGATGCTTTATATTCTGCAGTTTTCCTCATACCTTTTCAGCTTCATTACGGTACCCTATCAGACCCGTATTTTAGGGCCTGAGCTTTACGGTATGCTTGGAGTTGCCGGCGCTGTAATGCTGTATTTTCAGCTTTTTCTTGATTTTGGTTTTCTTCTTTCTGCTACTGAGGATATATCCAAAAACCGCGAGGACAGGCTTTATGTCTGCAAAAAAATAACCTCTATTGCATTAATAAAGGTTATCCTTGGACTTTTTTCTCTTATAATTATGTCGGTGCTTCTTTTCTCTGTTAAGGAATTTTCAGCCCATAAAGCAGTATACTTAATATACTTTGCCGCTTATGCAGTTAACTCCTTTTTGCCCGATTATGTATACAGAGGCATTGAGAAAATGACCGCCGTTACACTTCGTACAGTGGCGGTTAAGCTTCTTTTCTGTGTAATGACCTTTGTGTTTTTAAGGACAAAGGAGGACTATATTGCTGTTCCTCTTTTACTGCTTATAGGTAACTGTCTTGCCGTTATATTCGCCTATTTTCATCTATTAAAAAAATTAGGCTATAGCTTTGCAAAAATCACATTTAAAGAAGCCTTATATGACTTTAAGCGTTCCAGTGTATTTTTCTATTCACGAATCGCAACCACTGTTTACAGTGCTACCAACACAGTAGTTCTTGGCTTTATTGACAAAACAGGCATTACCACGGGTTATTTTACCTCAGCCGACAAAATAGTCACGACGGCAAAAAACGGATTTTCACCAATATCTGATAGCCTTTATCCTTATATGGTTAAAAATAAGGATTTTCGCCCTGTAAAAAAAATTCTCACCCTTATAATGCTTCCTGTTATTATAGGGTGTGTTCTTGTAGGAATTTTCTCAGAGCCACTTTGTGTCTTTGCTTTTGGTAAGGAATTTGCAGGTGCCGCACCGATTCTTCGCGCCTTTTTACCTGCTGTGGTGATTATTCTTCCAAGTTATATCTTTGGTTTTCCCGTTATGGGTGCTATGGGTATATCAAAATATGCAAACTACTCTATTTTTACAGGCACCGCCACCCATATTATAGGCATTGTTATTCTTGCACTTACCGGAAATATAAGCGGTGTTACTCTGGCCGCAATGACCAGCATATCCGAAATCATAATTTTCCTTTACCGCATAGCTATGGTATATAAGAATCGACATTTACTCAAAGGAGAAAGCAAATGAATCTTTTTTTAAGACTTTTAAACCGTGTTTTTTGGATTATTTGTTTCTTTCTGCCTGTAAAAAGGACTAAGGTGGTTTTTCAGTCCTACTACGGAAGAGGCTACGGTGATAATCCCAAATATATAGCCGACGCACTTATAAAAAGCGGTGAAAAGCTCGATTTAGTATGGGTTGTAAGCGGTAACGAAGACTATGTTTTCCCAAAGGAAATAAGAACCGTAAAATTCCGCTCACTTAGATATATTTATGAAATGTCCACTGCAAAGGTATGGGTGGACAACAGTCGTAAGGAATACTGCCTTAAAAAGAAAAATCAGTTTTATATGCAGACCTGGCACGGCGGACTGGGTATGAAAAAGGTTGAAAATATGGTGCCGCAAAAGCTGAGCAATGAGTATCTGCGTATGGCAACACGGGATGCTGCACAGTGTGATGTTATGATTTCAAGCTGTGATACCCTGACAAAAGACTACCGCAACTATTTCTGGTACCCACAGGGAGAAATAATTCAAAAAGGTCTTCCCCGTAACGACCGCCTTTTGAGCTTCACAAATGAGGATGTAGCGAGAATAAAGAAAAACCTTGATATAAAGGATGATGTAAAGCTTCTGCTTTATGCGCCTACCTTCCGCGAAAATCGTGACCTGTCGGTATATGATATGGACTACAAAGCCTGTAAAGCGGCTCTTGAGGAAAAATTCGGGGGAGAGTGGAAAATTCTTCTCAGGCTTCATCCCAATGTGTTCAAGCTTTCTGATAATATAGAGTACGACCAAAATGTGCTTATAAATGCCTCATATTATCCCGATATGCAAGAATTATATATGATTGCCGATATGCTGATTACCGACTATTCCTCGGTTATTTTTGACTTCCTGCTTATTGAAAAGCCAAGTCTTTTATATGCAAGTGATGTTTCAAAATACCGTGATGAACGAGACTTTTACTTTGATTTTAAAGAGCTTCCCTTTGCACTTTGCGAAAACAACAGTCAGCTTAGTGAAGCAATCCTTTCCTTTGATGAGGAAGAATATAAAAAATCCATTAACGCCTTTAAAAAGCTTCACGGTTTTTGTGACAGTTCAAATGCTTCAGATTATGCGGCAGAGTGGATACTTAATAAAATAAAAGGAGAATAATATGAAAAAAGTTATTACCTACGGGACCTTTGATTTACTTCACTACGGACATATAAATCTTTTAAAGCGTGCCAAGGAGCAGGGAGATTATCTTATAGTTGCCCTGTCAACAGATGAATTCAACTGGAACGCAAAGCAGAAAAAATGCTATTTCTCATACGAAAAAAGAAAGCTTCTCCTTGAAGCCATTCGCTATGTTGACCTTGTTATTCCCGAGGAAAACTGGGAGCAGAAAATTTCTGATGTAAAGGAATTCAAGGTAGATACCTTTGTTATGGGCGACGACTGGGAGGGAAAATTTGATTTTCTCAAGGACTACTGCCAGGTAGTATATCTGCCCAGAACACCCGAAATCTCTACAACTCAGATTAAGGGAGATTTGAAACAGCCTTAAAGGAGGAATTAATATGTGGGAAAAAATCAGTATAGCTGTCATTATGGCAGAAATACTTCTGCTGTTATTTTTCTTTTTATGTAAATTTATTTTTACTAAATACAAAAATCCTATAATTTTTATACTTATAGCCTTTTTCCTTAACTTCGGTCTATATCTTATGCCGCTTTTTTACGGTATGTTCGAGCTTAAACAAACCCCCAATGTAATCCTTGAGGTTGTGGACAGATTTGGCGCCTCACTTAAGTTGTTGGGCGGTGAAGCCAACCCCGACTTTTTAACACCGATTTCCGACGATATTTCTATTTTCAATGTGGCCTTTCTTTTCGGAACAGTTTTCTCAGTTCTTTCTTCGTTAAATGCGGCTATAACTGTATTCAGCCGAATTTTAAGAAATCGTATGAGATTATCAGCTAAGCTTAACAAAAAAGAGTGTGATATAGTTATAGGCACCGACGAGAACGCGCTTAAATATGCCGATACTACCCCTTGTGTAATTCTCAGCGACACAGTGCTTGACCGCGACACAGTAAAAGACCTTGTGGATAAGGGATATACCGTACTTAACAGAAATTTTACACCTCAGCTTTTAAATGGTTTTCTTTTCAACAAGTCAACTCGTTATAATATAATCTGCTTTGACCAGAGTGATAGCGGCCTTGAGTACATAAACACATATCTTAACTGTAATCCTCAATGTAAAACCAAAAAGAATATTAATCTTTATATTGAAATGGATAGCAGTAAAGCAGAAATTATACAGTCAGAAATTCTAAACAACAGTGACTTAAAATCCAAAATCATCACCTTTTCTGCCGATGAGCTTATTTGCCGCCGTTTTACTATGAAGAATCCTCTGACTAAATATATACCGAGAGATTTTTACGAAGAGGATACCTCACTTAAAACCGATGCTGACATCAATATATCTTTTATAGGTTTTGGTGCTACGAACCGTGAAATGTACCGTCAGTGTGTAAACAATAATCAGTTTGTCAAGTGGAATGACAAAACCAACTCTTATGACGTTTACCCTGTAAATTATCATATTTTTGATAACAATATCGATGCTTCACACCGTTATATAAACGGTCTTAAGGAGGATTTAGAGGAGCTTAATAAGGAGGAGTATTTCCCACTGCCCTCTCTTCCCTTTGAAACCAAGGTTCACTCTTTTATTCCGCATTTTGACGAAGAAAACGAGGATAACAGGCATTTCAAAAAAGTGCTTAATACCGTATCAGAAAACAAAAACAGCTATAACTGGATTATTATTGATACAAAGGATTATTATCAAAACATAAAGGTCGGAGCAAGGCTTCGTTCTATGCTGGAGGGCAGAAAAAATTATCATATTTTTATTTACTCCTGCTTTGCCTTCCCTGAGGACGACGATTATATAACCTATTGGGGCAATCCCGATGAAATCTTCAACCACGATGTTGTGGTTAATAACAGTCTTTCAGACCTTGCCTTTATACTTAATAAGAAGTATGTAGAAAAGAATAAGAACATAAAAGAAGAAATTCAGGAGAGCTGGAAAAAACTTGACCACTTCAAGCGTTTTGCCAACACCTATGCTGCTATAAACCTTAAATTCAAGCTTAATCTTTTAGGACTTGATATAACAAGAGCAGAAAATCCTGATATTGAAGCTTCTCGCGCTCTTCTTAACGAAAAGTATATTAAAAATATTCAGCACACAAGTTACAATGACTATAAAAACCGCAGTGTCCGTAACGCACTTATTGCTCAGGAACACGCAAGATGGAACGCTTATTATCTTCTTAAAGGCTTTATGCCTTTTGAAAAAGCAAAGATTCATGTTGATAAAAAGTCAACAGAGGATATAGACAAGCTTATAGCTAAAAAAGGCGAACTTAAGCCTTTTGATACACTAAAGCTTATTAAAGATGATATGAAGCTAAAGCTTCACGCCTGTATCACTACCCACAGCGGACTTTACGACCTGTTCGAATACTACGCATCTCTTATGAGTGAAGCCGAAGGTACAGAATGTAGCATTGATAAGGTTGAATGTTATGTATATGATGATATACTTGCTAAAATAGATAATGGCATAGCAAAGGATGATATTTGCCAATTCCTCGGCGATTTATCCTATGAAATAACAGAGCTCAAATAAATGGACAAAAAAGAACCAGATACATAGGCGTTGTACCGTAAAGGACAGTAAAAAATGATTTATCCCCACCGAGAAATCGATGGGGAATTTTTATGAAATTTTTCTTGACATTCTAAAAGAACTATGATAGAATTCTATTAGAATTTCTAAGGAGGCATGTTATGAATTACGAAAATATAATTTTGGAGTTGCTTGATAGAATAAAGGTATTAGAAGAACAAGTTAAGGTTTTAGTAGAAAAAGACCAAGAAAAACCGATACTAGTTAATAAGATGAGCACAGGAGATATTAGAGACTATATTAACAAATGTAAAACAGTTGCGCGAAACGAAGGCAAAGCCAACATTATTTTATTGGCAGGAGATATTCACCGTGAATTGAAACTAAAATCCGCAATGCCTATGGTTTGTAACGCAATGAGACAGTGCATGAGCACTGAAGATACTGTTTTATATGAAACTGCTAGCGGATATTCTTCTACGCTCAAAATTGAGTATAGACTTTAAGAATAGGTGACTTATATGAAAAGAAAAAGCAGTAGAATCGGATGTTTTATCGGCGGAGTGTTATTCGGTTTGATAAGAGGAATATTCTTTAAAAATAAATACTGAGGAACTTAAAATGGATACAAAAACAGTATGGATATATGTAAATAACCAAGATAATAGTATAAGGTATGTCTTAGGTACAAAAGGCAAAAAAACACTTTTTTGTTTTGGAATAAATCCAAGCACTGCTACGCCTGACAAATTAGACCCGACTCTGAAAAAGGTTGAAAGCATTGCCAAACACAATGGATATGACAGTTTTATTATGTTCAATGTGTATCCAAAGAGAGATACAATTTTTGATAATTTGGAGCAGAGCATAAGCGATGTCGAGCATATAAAAAACATTGAAGCAATAACTAAAACTATATCTGAATATACAAAACCTGATATTTGGGTTGCTTTTGGCAATCACATTTATGATAGGGATTATCTTCCAGTTTGTTTTAAAGACATTTATAGTAAACTGTCGAAACAAAATATCAGGTGGCTAACAACAGGCATTAACAAAAGTGGTGCACCAAAACACCCGCTATACCAAAAGAAAACATCAACGCTCATTGACTTTGATATGGCAGCCTACATAAAAACACTTTGAATAGAAATTGAGTGAGGTAAAATATGAATATAGAAATGCTATGGAAAAACATTCAACTATGCGAAGGTGAAATATTTAAAACTGTACGTGGTGTTGAGTATAAATATGTTGTATACAATGATTACCTATTGATCAATGATGATAAAAGGCGCAAGATAACAAAGAGCTCGTTACAAGAAGCTATTACAATTGAAAATCCTTCTCCTTCTAAAATACAACAGGAAAACATATGGGGTCCCTCTTATGTTTATGGAATAATAACGGACGAACGAATTAAAGGGTTTTAGGTCTCCTAACAAGTGGAAAAAGTGATATACATTTTCCCTGCTTGTTACGGTATGAGACAATAATCAAACGGATGTGTAGAAATTCTACGCATCCGTTTTTACTATCTCAGAAAATATATTTTAATAGTGATATTGTGAGACAGGTCTCACAGTGATATTTTGCTTATCAGCAAAGTGTTATTGAAACCTTACGGTTTCAGTTATATTTTATTCGCCCTAAAACTGCCGAAGGCAATATCACTCGGCTTTTAGCCGAATATAACTGCGAAGCAATATAACTCGCCGCAAGGCGAATAAAACTGGCGTTGTATCCTTACGGGTACAACGCCTAGTATCTGGTTCTTTTTTTGCGGTTTTGATTTATTTTTCAGGGAAAGCGTACTCTTTCAGTGCGGTTTCTTTATTATAGAAGGACCAATTTTCAACCTGCCAGATGTTTTTGTTTACCTTTGCCCATTTAGCTTCGGTATAAGTATTTCCGTTATTAAGCATAACGTCCCAATCGCTTGAAATTATTACATACTGGTCGTGAGCTGTTTTTTCATAAGAATTAATTTGCTTTCCGGTAAAGGGGTTTACAGGATTTTCGATAGAGCCGCTTGTTGCTAAAGTAGGCACGTCAGCATTAGTCATAAACTCATCGGAAATTGTAAATTCCTTACTGCCAAAATCCTTAACCATAAGCAGTGGATGATAATGCTGAAGGTCATAGTCCTCCGTCTTTAACTCATCATACTGCTCAAGTGGGTCACCGTGGTCAGAAACAAAGATAATCTTTGTATTATCATATACTCCCTGCTCACGCAGATAATCCATCCATTTTCCCAACTGTAGCATAATTGCCATATTAACGTGATAATGAGACACCTGATCCAAATCATTAAGCTTCATAGTCTTGCCGTTAAGTGTAACCGAGCCTGTCATATCCGCATCATATTCGGTATTATCCACATTTTCGGCAGGAACATAATTCGGCTTCTGTAACAACATAGGCTGATGTGTAGCGTTATTAGCCATCATCATGAATGTATTAGTTTTACCCTCATTAATATGTGTAATATTAGTAAGATTCTGTATAACATTATAGCTTTCAATAAATGCTATATCCCCACCCTCAGCCTTAGAGGTAGAACCATCCTCTACGGTCTGCACTGTAAAGATGTACTCTTCATCATAGGTTGCTGCCTGATGATAGGTAGCGTGGTCATACATTAGCGGTTGCATAAACAAGGGCATACACTTCATCGCCGAGAAGCAGAAGAAGTTACGGTGATTGTTATCCACAATACGTTTCTTGCTTGCCTCCGACATAAAATAGCCCTCTGTTACAAAAGCCTTAATACCCTCATATTCATCGTATATTGTTGTATCGGAAGACCAGTTATAATTAGCATATACAGGGTCGCTTACTGTAACCTCATAACCATTTTGGTCAAACAGCACAGGCAAAACCTTGAGTGCTTCATTATGCTTTTCCACCAAGCTTTCTTTATCCCGCTTATTCATTTCTATAGGCGTATACTCATATCCACCAAAGACACCGGGAGTGCCGAAGTTTGTAAAACCACCGTGAGAAACCACGTTAGTATAATAGGTAAAGCCCTCAAACTGTTCACGAAGCTCAGGCTTTTCCTCCATAAAGTAAGGCAAGCTCGAACCCAAAGCACGATCCAGCATTAATACAATTACATTTTGGCCGTCTTTACTGAGATTTAAAATAGGCGCATCCTCTGCCTGCTCAACAGAAACCTTATTAACAGATTCCACTGTAGTATAAACATGCAATCCGCTCATAGTAGCCACCGCTATTGAAGCCACAAGAAGTATTACAGGGACAGCCTTTGTCCATTTTGCAGCTATAAAATACAGAATTGCTGTCAAGGCAACAACAACCCCGACATTTATAAGAATTTCAGACATAGCAAAGGACATTCCGTCATCATATACCAGTGTAGAAGAAATATTACCAAGCTTTGTTCCGAAGAACATATAATTCACAACAGCAACGCCGCAAAGCACTAAAATAGCACGATCGAAAATAACCTTTACCTTTGGACTTGCCAACCAGTAGAATACTCCGAACCAAACCAAAAAGAAACCTGCAGACATAGCCACGGAGCTGACAACATACCACAACGGATGATGGAAATAAGATAAGTCAACATATTCCTGTGGAGAAGCGGCGATAAATGTAACAGGAATAAGCAGTCCGACTACCGCTGTGAGAAAAACACCGCCCATTACAAAAAGCTTTTTGTTTGGTGCAGCAGAGGTAGCTTTAGCCTTAAAATTACATTTAGTTTTTAATATATTCACTACAATAGGAAGCAACAAGCAAATACCAAGGAAAATAAGGCATTTACCTCTAAGCGAATCAAAGGAATAAAGAACAAAGGACAGTACAATAGCCGCTACTCCCAGTAAAGCAGAAATCACACGAATAACTGCAGCAGGATTTTTAATTTTATAAAATATGTTTTTAAGTAAGGAAAAGATATTGTTTAAAGTCCAATAGAATACAAGGCCTGACGGTGATGTGTAAAGGAACACAAGAAAGAACGCCGCCATACCATAAAGCTGAATCTTGGTTTTCAAGGGAAAACCTTTAAGATAAATAGCAGAAGAAATAACATTAATAAGTGTCATCAGCACAGGGAGAACATTCACTGTAAATGAGCCGATAGTGATAAGTGCATCAGGAGAAGCTAAATCACGAATAGGTCCAAGGGATACTCCGCTGAGCACATCAAGATGTGACAAAAACTGATATGCCGCCATAAAGAACGGTACCTCTAACAGCAAAGACACCGAGCCGTTAAGTGCATTGGTAGGCTTATAATTATTCTGACGGTAATAGGTTTGCAGAATCATCATACGCTCATCGCCGCTGAAAACCTTTTTGATATGGTTTACACCACGAGAAAGCTTTTCTTCAATATCACGGGCTTCCTCCTGCATCGCATCAGCTCGTTTATAAAGCGGTAATACCAAAATGTTCATTACCAGACTAAGTACAACAATAGATAGTCCCGGATGATTTACAAATTTATAGGCAACCTGAAAAATGATTTCAAACAATAATTTAAGTGGCCCAATAAATAAAGTTTCCAAAATTGAAATAATAGACATTTATTTCCCCTCTAACGCCTCGTATTTTTTAATGAGATATTCGGCAGCACGATCGGCACCCTCACCGCAATATGCCCAAGTTTCTTCTTTGACACTGCGACGTCCATCAGCAAAGCTTGAGTCACCGATACAGTTATCAATAAGTTCTTTAAGGTTCTCTATATTTTCATCTGTAAGCTGTGTTCCAAGTCGCTCGAGAGCTGATACTGTCCACAGCTCACGGTCGAGCCACCACGCATCATACACGCTTACATCAAACTTAGGGTCGGTGTAAATAACAGGCTTGTCATATACAAGCGAAAAATCAAAAATAACACCTGAAAAATCCGAAATCAGAATATCCGACTTAAGCAGTACCTCAAAATTATCTGTATCCCGATTCCATTCAAGCTGCTCTGAGTCAGGATACTTTTTCATCAGCTCGTCAATCATCTCCTTCTCCGAGGTAAAGGACTGAGGATGAGGACGAATGATAATGTGATAACCGGTTTTAAGCAAAACCTCAATTATCTTTTCTCCGTATACCTTAAGTAAAGCACTGGGACCCCAGGACGGAGCCAACAAAACAGTACGTGGATGCTCTATGACAGAGCCGTGATTTTCAAATCTCTTAGCCATTTCATCCATATACGGTATGCCGACTTTTATCAGTTCTTTTTCGGGAAGATTTCGCATTTTTTCCAAATCACGAATATCCTTTGCCTGATAGTCCCCTGAAAGCATAATTGCATCATAATAATCTATACCGAACATGCGGTAAAGCACAATATCACTGGCGGCGTGAGGAATATGAACATAAAAATCAACATTCCTTGAACGTTTCCACTGATAAACCTCAAGCCCTGGAGTAGTTGAAAACACGATATTAGCCTCAATAAAGTTAAGACGTGTATACAGCTTGTTTCCTTCCAGATATTCCGCACTGAAATTTTCAAATTCACAGGAAAGCGCAGGGTCATCAGGGGAGCCTGTAATATAAAGAATTTCCTTTCCGTAAGAAGACAAACGCTTACAAATAGGCTCGAAAATATTCCAATATCGTTTATCGTCCGAAAAAATTACGAACGGTATTTTTTTATCTAATGCCTCAACCTTTCCTCCAAGCTTGTAGCGCAACTTAATAAACAGCATACGCAGGGAGTAGATACCGGCGCCGATAATACCGATTAATACGGTAAATAACATACTTCCGGTTCCGGGATCGATATAGAGTAATTGCATACAAGTTCTCTCCTTCTTCGACATTTTGTTCAAATTTTAGACACATTTATATTAATTTTAACATACTATTTTTTTAAAGTCAACACCTTTACCTTACCTATGTGAGCAGTAAAAATTATACATAAAGAAAACAGCTCTCTACGGATAATCCGTAAAGAACTGTTTTGTGTTTTATATAAACAAATAATTTATATCCCAAGCGGGAATTGCCTTATGTTTTCGCATATAAAGCTTATAATCATTCCTGATTTCAAGGATTTTAAGGGGAATAGCGTATAAATCCTCGCTTCTATGGTAGGCAGCAATAAGCATTTTAGGCTTTTGAATAATAGTATTTATTCCGCCGTCTATTGCTTTTTCTTCACTTCCCTCGACATCCATATTAATAAACGTGAAAGGATTCTTTTGAGCAATTTTATCAATACATACACTATCGATTTCAACATTTTTTCCTCCTTGCTTATTTCCTCTACCCTTGTTTTTGGAAATAAATATACTGCCCTCTTTATTATCAACAGCCGCATTAATAAGGGAAACTCTTTCCATACGGCTTGTATTTTCACTCAGTTTTCTGAAATTTCTCGAATCAGGCTCAACTGCCGTAATACTGCCGTAGTCCTTATCGTAAAAAGCAAATTCAGCTACTGTATCACCATTAAAGGCACCAAGGTCAAGAAAATGCTCACCATTGAGCTTTAAAATTTCATAAGCCTCTGCTTTTTCACTCTCGCACATCAACAGGTAATCAAGTTTTCCCGTAAGCTTAAAATAAATGGTATTTTTAAATACCATTCTCGACTGTTCGTCAGCAAGAAGTGAATAAATCTTACTGAGTTCTTCTTTATGAGCTCTTGCAAAATCAAGGTCAAAGATTTCACCCTGACAAACAGGAACATCAGGCAGATACAGTTCATTATTCTCTGCTAATGCCTTAATATACTCAATAACACTATCAAGATGACTGCCAAAGCAGACAAGTATTATCATATCCCCAAGTTTTTCTTTAAGCTCGTCATAACTTGTCACCGTAAAACCGGCAAATTCCTTGCCTTTTTTAAAGCCATCGGAAGCGAATACTCCGGATATTTTTATGTTCTTTTCGCAAAGACGGGCATAAATTTTATCGGCACCGTCACCGGTGCCGTATAAAACTATAGGTTTGCTTGTATTTTGTAAATAACTCCACAAATCTGTCATATCAGTATTTTTCTATTTCAAAAATTACAGCATTATTTTTATCAAGCTTTCCGTCAAGCTCACCATAAATCACTTTTTTCACCTGATAAGCAACGGTTGCACCTACTGTATATTCCTGAACACAATCGGCATAATTCATAAGTGAAATTATACTGCGTTTAGCATCAATTCTATGTTCCTTAGCACAAACAAAAGGATTCTCGGTATAAAAGTCAGGTTTTACCCCTGCATTCTTTGCAATAAGAGCATAAACCTTGCGGTATGCAGGAGCATTCTCTCTGTCAAAAGCTCCCTTAAGCCAAGCAACCTGTGCTTCGGGAGAAAAGAGGCTTATTATGATTTTGCCCTTTCCATAACTGTGGGAAACTATTGCAGGAGTGCCGTCACTAAAGGTTGCAAGAACCTTACCGTCGATACTGCTTGTATGATAAATATACTTAGGCTCAGCAGGCAGTTCTTCTCCGTCAATATTAACTGTAAGCGCCTTTGAGGGAACCTCACGGGAAATTATATTTATACCCGTAAGCTCAGGGAACATTCTTAAAAATCCACCGCCCATCGAAATATAAACCGTAGCACCGTTTCTTGCCTTTTCTTTAAGCTGTGTAACGGTACTTCTGCGAAGAGCGCCATTACCCTCAATTCTCGGTACTATATAAAGGTCGCTGTCAGGCAGTTGCTGTATAGCAGAGCAATATTTAACACCAAGGTCATTTTGTTCGGCAAGGCACATAACATTTGCTGCAAGGCTCTGAGGATTGTTAATATTAAGGGGAATCACACAAACCGCGTGCTGTTCATATTTAGGAAGATCTAACTGAGAAATAATGGTCATTATACGTTTTGCTTCTTTGCTGACGGGCTTTTCTGCTCTGTCACCGCCAAGAAGTCCGTAATCGGAACCGATATTATTCCAGTCATAAGGAGCAAAATCAATTTTGCCCTGGTCAAAGGCGCACCACCAAAAATATCCATGACAGCCGTGAAGGAAGCTGCTGAGCAAATCACTTCTGATAAAATCAGCCTCACTGTCAAGAGAACAGGTCTGATAGCCTATTGCTCCCGTTTCCTCAACAAAACACATTTTACCGCCCATATCCTCATACATACTGCACTCTGCAGAGGTATGAACAACAGGACGCATTGTGTTTATCTTATCATTTGGCTGACGGAAAATAGGATACGGATGAGTGGTTAAAATATCAACGCACTCTGCATGAGGAAGAAGCTGCCAACCCTCAGTTGAAGCGGGGGT
This sequence comes from Clostridiaceae bacterium, assembly GCA_904501755.1. GTDB lineage: Bacteria > Bacillota > Clostridia > Oscillospirales > Acutalibacteraceae > SIG607. Next base: position 86,948 of record CAJGBV010000004.1, read on the forward strand.
AATTGTAGGTGTAGAAAATGTGCAAAGTCCGGATATAACGGGATGCTCTTTATCTATGGCACGGATAGCATTACTAACCATCATTGACCAGCTATACTGTGCGGCAACATCCCCCTGAATATTACGCATAACAGAACATTCGTTACCAAGGTCCCAGCCACCCAAAGCAGAGTGGTCTTTAAAACGGGTAACGATATATTTAATAAATTTTTGCTCCCACATAAGAGCAACCGGGTCACAGAATACATTTTTATCCTCAAAAAGACGGGGAATATAATTCATACTGCTCATAAATCCCGTAAAAATTGCAAGGTCAACGCGGAAACCGTATTTTCTGCAGAGATTCATAACAATTTCAAGTCTGTCCATCATTATTTTAGATACACCCGCTACTCCCTCAGGAGAGTTATCCAATGGTGTTTCATCCTCATAAACCACTTCTACAGGAGTTCCTCCCCAAGTAGTAAGCTGTTTTATAGGCTGAAAATCGTTCCACATAGGAAAGAGGCGAATCCACTTTACGCCCGCATTATAAAGGGCAACAAAGTCCTTTTCTATTGCCTTTTCATCAAAATCGCGCCACATACGAGTGGCGTTTTCACTTGCCCAATAGTTAACGCCGAATGCAAATTTTTTACCAAACATAATATTTCCTCCTGTTTTTAAAGATTAGTTATTGGAAAACTCCGAAAGAATAAGTCCCTCATTTTTCTGCAATGCCCAATTTATATTCCACTCACTTGTAAATATAAGCAAGTATCTGTCCTTAAAATCTTGTACGAGTTTGGTATCAGAGGTGAGATTTAATTTTTTAACATCTATATTATCTCCCTCTATCCACCTTATAAGTTCGTAAGGCATTGGTGTTTTTCTTACATCTACATTATATTCGTTTTTAAGCCTATATTCAAGCACTTCAAACTGCAAAACACCAACAACGCCCACAATAACCCTTTCCATACCGCTTTCAGGCTCGTGGAAAATCTGAATTGCACCCTCCTGGGCTATCTGTGTCATACCCTTTACAAACTGTTTACGCTTTAAGGTATCAACCTGTTCATAAACGGCAAAATGCTCAGGGGCAAAGGTAGGAATACCCTCAAAGGTAACCTTATTTTTTGCTGAACAAACAGTATCACCTATAGAGAACACACCTGGGTCAAACACACCGATAATATCTCCTGCATAGGCTTCGTCTACAATTTCTCTTTCCTGTGCCATAAGCTGTTGAGGCTGAGGCAGTTTCATAGGTTTGCCCGACTGAATATGAAAATACTCTTTATTTCTTTCAAACTTACCCGAGCATATTCTCATAAAGGTAAGTCTGTCGCGGTGAGCTTTATTCATATTAGCCTGAATTTTAAACACAAACGCTGAGAAGTTATCATCCTCGGGATTAACAGTTCCCTCAACAGTATTTCTTGGAAGAGGCGGAGTTGTCAGTTTTAAAAAGCTCTCAAGGAAAGGCTCAACGCCAAAGTTTGTAAGAGCAGAGCCAAAGAAAACAGGGCTTAATTTTCCGTATCTAACCTGTTCTAAATCAAAATCATAGCTTGCACCATCAAGAAGTTCTATCTGGTCAACAAGGTCACTTCTAAGATATGGACCAACTATTTCGTCAAGCTTTTCTGTATCGGTAATATCGCACTCTATAGCCTCTAATTTATTCTGTCCCTTTTTAAACTGTTCAAAGGCAAGAATTCTGCGGTTTTCCCTGTCAAAAACACCTTTAAAATCCACACCTGAGCCAATAGGCCAGTTCATTGGATAGGTACCTATTCCAAATTCTTTTTCAAGCTGGTCAATAAGCTCAAATGGGTCACGAGAATCTCTGTCCATCTTATTTATAAAGGTGAAAATCGGGATATTTCTACGAGCTACAACCTTAAACAGCTTTCTTGTCTGAGGCTCAATACCCTTTGCGGCATCAATAACCATAACAACGCTGTCTGCCGCCATAAGCGTACGGTAGGTATCCTCAGAGAAGTCCTGATGTCCCGGGGTATCAAGAATATTTATACAATAACCCTCATACTCAAACTGCAGAACAGAAGATGTAACCGAAATACCTCTTTGTTTTTCAAGCTCCATCCAGTCAGACACAGCGTGTCTTGCGGTAGCCTTTCCCTTTACGCTTCCTGCAAGCTGTATTGCACCGCCGTAAAGCAATAATTTTTCTGTCAACGTAGTTTTACCTGCGTCAGGGTGAGAAATTATCGCAAAGGTACGTCTGCGATTTATTTCCTTTTTAATATCTGCCATTTTAATTACTCCTGAAAATAAAGGGACGGTATTTTTTTATAACCGTCCCTTTTACTAATTATATTACAGACGATTAGTCGTTGTTACGGCGTCTGAATCCGCGGCGCTGTCCATTATTGTTTCTGGGCTTTCTGGGTTGTTCTTCATCCGCACCCTCTTCAACAACTGCGCCCTCGATTTCAACAAGAGCATCTCTTCTGGAGAGGTTAAGTCTGCCCTGATCGTCGATTTCGGTAACCTTAACGATTACTTCGTCGCCTACAGATACAACATCTTCAACATTTTCAACACGCTTTACATCAAGCTTACTTACATGAACAAGACCTTCCTTGCCGGGAGCAATCTCAACAAAAGCACCAAAGCTCATAAGACGGGTTACCTTACCCTTATAAATAGCACCAACCTCAGGGTCATTAGCTATTGTTTCAACTATTGAAAGAGCCTGCTGACACTTGTCAATATCAATACCTGCAATGTAAACGTGACCATCATCCTCGATATTAATAGTAACCTCACACTGCTCCTGAATAGACTGAATAACCTTACCCTGTTTACCGATAACATCACCAATCTTAGAGGGGTCAATAACGGTAGAAAGCATCTTGGGTGCATACTTTGAAAGCTCGGTTCTCGGCTCGGCAATACACTTGCAGATAACCTCGTCAAGAATGTAATTTCTTGCCTTATGGGTTTTCTCAAGAGCTTCTTTAATGATGGCAGGGGTAAGACCGTGTACCTTTAAGTCCATCTGAATAGATGTAATACCATCTTTAGTACCTGCAACCTTAAAGTCCATATCGCCGTAGAAGTCTTCAAGGCCCTGAATATCAACCATAGTCATAAAGTCGCCATATACGCCCTCATCACCTGTGATAAGACCACAAGAAATACCTGCAACAGGAGCCTTAATGGGAACACCGGCAGCCATAAGAGCAAGTGTTGAACCGCAAACAGAAGCCTGTGAAGTAGAACCGTTAGAGGAAAGAACCTCACTTACAACTCTTATAGCATAGGGGAACTCTTCAACACTGGGAAGAACAGGGATAAGAGAACGCTCGGCAAGTGCGCCGTGACCGATTTCTCTTCTTCCGGGGCCTCTGCTGGGCTTTGTTTCGCCAACGCTGAAGGAGGGGAAATTATAGTGGTGAATATAACGCTTTTCGGTTTCTTCATCAAGTCCGTCAAGCTTTTGAGCTTCGCTAACCGAAGCAAGAGTAGCACAGGAAAGAACCTGAGTCTGTCCACGGGTAAACATACCTGTACCATGAACTCTTGGAAGAAGGTCAATCTGAGCATCAAGAGGACGGATTTCATCAATACCTCTGCCGTCAACACGCTTCTTTTCATCCTTAAGCCAAGCACGTACAACGTGTTTCTGAACAAGATACATAATCTCGTCGAGCTTTTCTTCCTGGCCCTCAAAACGCTCATCAAACTTTTCATGAACAGCGTTATAAATAGGAAGAAGAGCAGCATCCCTTACAAGCTTATCATCAGTATCAAGAGCCTTCTTAACATCTTCTATACAGAAAGCTTCGATTTCTTCCATAATAGCAGGATCGGGATCGTTAGACTGAAATTCAAACTTTTCCTTACCGATTTCATTAACGATAGAGTTAATAAACTCAACTACCTTTACATTAGCCTCGTGACCTGCCATAATAGCATCGAACATAACATCATCAGGGATTTCGTTTGCACCTGCTTCAATCATAGCAACAAGGTCAGCAGTAGAAGAAACAGTAAGGTCAAGGGTTGTAGTCTTTCTCTGTTCAAGAGTAGGATTGATAACGATTTCGCCGTCAACAATACCAACGTTAACAGAAGAAATAGGACCTGCCCAAGGAATATCGGAAATAGCTATAGCGGCAGAAACACCGATAGCTGCAGCAATCTGAGGGTCACAGTCAGGGTCAACGCACATAACAGTTGCTACTACAGAACAGTCGTTTCTCATATCCTTTGGGAAAAGAGGACGGATAGGACGGTCAATACAGCGGGAAGCAAGTATTGCCTTATCGGTAGCCTTTCCTTCTCTTCTTGTAAAGGAGCCGGGGAAACGGCCAACGGAATACATCTTCTCTTCATAATCAACTGAAAGGGGGAAGAAGTCAACGCCCTCTCTTGGTTTTGCAGATGCAGTAACGGTACAGAGAACTCTGGTATCACCGTAAGAAGCCATAACGGCTGCATTTGCAAGCTGTGCCATTTTGCCGGTTTCAAGCTTTAAAGGTCTGCCGGCAAGCTCGGTTTCATAAATTTTGTAATTTTCGAACATTTTTTTACCTCCTTAATTTTAACTTCAGGGGGCTTACTTTAGCAATAAATCCAATACCGATTATATCGATACTCGATTTACCGCTAATTATAAACCACCTGAAAACTGCAAGAAGGCAGACCGAAACAATTCGGTCTGCCGATTTTGCCATTACTTACGAATGTCAAGACGCTTGATGATGGAACGGTATCTATTAATGTCTACCTTAGTAAGATAGGCAAGAAGATTACGACGATGACCAACCATCTTTAAAAGACCGCGACGGGAATGGTGATCCTTAGCGTGTACCTTGAGGTGAGCGGTAAGCTCATTGATACGCTCGGTAAGAAGAGCAATCTGTACCTCAGGAGAACCGGTATCACCTTCGTGAGTAGCATACTCTGCAATAAGAGCCTGTTTTCTCTCTGCTGTCATTTCTTTCACTCCTTTTATGATAAATCGTCCGCCGTTAACCAAGCTATCGGTCGTGAGTGTTCCCAATGGGCCGTCACCGAAAGCATAGTAAACGGTAGCTAATGAATTATAACACAGTGCATAAAAAATTGCAAGTGTTTTTTATAGTATACCCGTTATAAATATTTCTATTCCAATTGCTATAAGTATTATACCGCCTAAAATCCCCGCCTTATCTGCAAGAGCTGTGCCGAATTTCTTGCCTATACACACTCCTACAACACATATTATAAAGGTTACTGCTGCAATTATAAGAGCACACAGCAATGCAAGATACACATTACCTCCCACACTCTCGTCCATTGTAAAGCCTGCGGAGAGTGCATCAATAGAGGTAGCAATACCCTGAACTATAAGGCCGCAAAAGGTAGTTCCCTTAAAACATTCTTCCTCTTCGTTTTTATTTTTAACAGCATCAAAAATCATCTTTGAGCCAATAAAACAAAGAAGAACAAGAGCAATCCAAGGAATAAACTTTTCAAAGGACTTAAATACATTGCATATAGTCTGGACACATATCCAGCCAAGCATAGGCATAGCCGCCTGAAAGAAGGCAAACATTCCTGCAATAGCAAGTATCTTTCTTTTCTTCATATCAGGCTCATGAAGTCCGTTAGCCATAGACACCGAAAAGGCATCCATAGCAAGACCTGCACCAAGAGCAATACTGTTTATGATAAGACCGATTAACACAAAAACACTCCATTAAGAACCGCCCTTCAAAGAAGAGCGGTGTTTTTTTATTTACTGTACTACTTCCAGATAAAGTAACACCAGGTCAACAGAATTAATATTTCCGTCACTGTTCATATCTGCCCAAGCTGACAATGCGACATCTCGTCCTGCAAGATAAAGTTTAAGCAGTGCTATATCTAATGTACTAACTTTACCATCGCCGTTGCAGTCACCTTTCACATTTACCATATTTTCAAGCATTACAGATGTAAGAGAAACGGATGTTGATGGATAAACATCAGAATCAAAAAGTGTGTAACCTGAGTACCAGCCATCAAACCTCATTCCCTCTACTACAGGGTTTGCTACATATTCAAGCGCCTGGCCTGCCGTACCATAGAGAATTTCAACATTGCCGCCGTGCTCTCTCGAATCAAATGCAACATAAACTGTTGAGTTCATATTCTTTATATATACATCCTTTATCTCAAGAGCGGTATTTCCCAAAACAGAAAGCTGTAAAACCGATGCGGAGGATACGGTTACGGGAATAAAGCCTTTGTGCCACTTCTCGTTTTCTCCGGCATAAACCTCAAATTTTCCGCCTGCTGCAGATATTGTAGCCGATTCCGTACTTTTATAAAAGAACTCAATTACATAGTTTCCTGCATTTACATTTGCAAGAGAAGCCGTACCATTGCTTCCGTTATAATAAAGCTTATCCTCGTTATTTGCCTTGCTGAATGCACCACTTCGTGCCATACCGCTGTTTGCTGTAAGGTCTACCTTTTCTCCCCACTTTGCATATACGGTTTTACCGTTTAATGCAGAGGTAAATATATCACCGACAACCTTAGTTGTAAAGGCAGCATCTGTATAGAAGCCCTCCAGTGCAAAGCCGTTATTATAAACCAGTTCCTGACCGATTTTGTCTCCATAAGCCAAAGCCACTGTACGACTAAGCGAACCTGCTGTTGTTCCGGCACCTGCGTTTATAGTCAGATTACCGCTTCCGTTTTCCACCTCGGTAACGGTAAGGTCATCAATATAAAGGGTTGTAGCAGTATTCGTATTTGCGTGTAAATGAAGTCCTAAATTATTTCCGTTTGAAACAGAGGCGGTAAACACCATAGTAGCCGTATGCCACTTGCCCGTTCCTGCAGAAGAAAGTGTAATCTGAGAGCCTGTATATGTATCCGCATTGTCGCTGTTAGAGGTAGATGACGTTACGGGATAGGCTATAACATCAGGTCCTGACTGATGATAATATTTAAAGGTTATTTTATATGTCTTACCATTTGTTATAGGTCTTATAGTAAAATAATTCTTAACAGAAGTTCTGTTGTTAAACAAAAATTCCAACGAATTTTTACTGTATTTATAGACCATTGATTTATTCCCACTATAAGAATTATCTGACGATACAGAGAATACCGAAGCATTTGCACCGCTTGCTGCAGGAGCATAGCCCTCAAAGGAATATTTATCCTGAGTCCAACCGGCATAAAGTGTTTTACCCATCATTTCCTTTGTAAGTACAGTATCGGTAAAAAGCTCCTTACAGTCACCGCTCTTATACCAACCGGTAAGGTCATAGCCGTATCTCTGGGCGGTTGGGAAATTCACAGGTGAGCCGATGGCTGACGTAACGGTGGTAGAGCCCAAGCTACCGCCCATACCGTGAAAATTAACACCAACGTGTTTCTTTACTCTGATATTATCAACATACATATCAGCACCTGTGTGCGTACTTGCGTAGAAAATAAGGAAAGGTGCATTTGTTTCAGAGAACACCGAATCAAAGGTTCCAGTAGTAAAGGTATAGGAAGAATGATACCAGTTACCTACTTCCTTTTTCTCACTGCCCGAAGTAAAATAGCCGTCACCATCACGGCTGGGCTTACAGGAAGCAAATGTAGCAACAGTGTTTACAGGCTGATTTATAGGTGCAAGACCTGTGCTATAATACACCTTATATCCATATCCAAAGGACATAATATTTTCCGTACTGTTTGAAATAGAAAAGCTGTTTGTAGAATCATTAGGGTCGGTTATTTCACCGTAAAGGTGAACAGACTTAACCATATAATCAAATTCTACGGTATATGTAGTATTATCCTCAAGCACCAAAGGCTCGGTGCCTTTATCTGTTATTCGGTTTACTACAATTCCTCCGGATGTAGACCAGTGATTATATGTGCTCTTATATGCACGCAATGCATACTCTGAAGCATTTACAACGCTTCCTGAAGCAGAGGTAGCCTCAGTAACGGGATTAGTAGCACGAATAGTAAAGCCCCAACCTGAAATATGATACTCAAGCTTGGTTATGGCATCTATCTGCCACTCACATTTTTCGCTTGAATGACTTTGAGAGGTAACCCTCATATTCTCTTTGGTTTCAAAGTCAAAGAATGCCGACAAGGTATCATCTGTATCAGCCTCTTCTATGGTTATAGCAGACGCACACATTGGTACAGAAAAAACCATACCAAGCATTAAACATATAGAAATCAAAAAGCTCAGCACTTTTTTCATTAGTATATTCCTCCGAAAAACATTTGTACACAGTAATCATACTATTTTTCGGAGGAAAAGTCAACCAAAACATTAACGCTTTCTTTTGTTTTAACCCTTTATTGCTCCTGCCGCTACACCTTTGATTATATACTTCTGGCAAAACAGATAGAACAGCACTACAGGAACAATTGAGAGAACCAGCATTGCCATCATAGCTCCCATATCAACACTTCCGTAGCCGCCCTTTAAATACTGTACGGCTATTGGTATGGTTTTATAGTCGTGACCTACCGTCAAGTAAGGCAAAAGATAGTCGTTCCAAATCCACATTGTATCAAGTATAGCTATGGTAATGGCGGTTGGTTTAAGAAGCGGCAGAACCACAAGAAAAAAGGTCTGTATAGGATTACAGCCGTCAATTGTAGCCGCTTCCTCAATACCCAAGGGCACGGATTTTATAAATCCGCAGAACATAAAAACAGAAAGTCCTGCACCAAAGCCGAGATAGACAACAACAAGACCTAGCGGGTTATCAAGCCCCAGTATATTTGCCATTTTTGACATAGTAAACATTACCATCTGAAAGGGAACTATCATTGAAAAGAGCAAAAGATAATAAAAGATTTTGGAAATTTTGTCTTTACTTCTCACAATATACCATGCTGTCATAGAGGTAAAAAGAAGAATAACACCCACCGACAGCACTGTAACAAAAAAGGACCAGAAAAAAGACATAGGAAAATCCGTAGCAGAAATACCCTCTATATAATTTTCAAGACCCGCAAAGGTATCACTGTTTGGAAAAACAAAGGGCTGATTGCTGATATTAAATTTTGTTTTAAAGGAATTCATCAGCACTATAAATACAGGGAAAAGAAACACTGCAGAAAATATAAGGAGAACAGCGAAGGTAATTATCTGTACTGCTTTGTTTTTCCTATCCATTACGCCTCATTCTCCTTTTTTTTCGTAAAGTATAACTGTAGTAGGGAAATTAGTGCTACCACTATAAAAAATATCACTGCCTTTGCCTGTCCCACACCCTCATATCCACTTCTGCCGTAAAAGGTATTATAAATATCAAGTGCTAACATCTGAGTCTGCTTTGCAGGTGCTCCTGCCGTCAGGGCAAGGTTCTGGTCAAAAAGCTTAAAGGAATTGGTTATTGTGAGAAACAGGCATATTGTAATTGACGGCATTACAGAGGGTATTATTATTCTGCGAAGAGTGGTGGAATATGACGCTCCATCTACCTTTGCCGCCTCTAAAATTGATGTGGGTATATTCTGAATTCCTGCAATATAAATAATCATCATATACCCTATCATCTGCCAGTTCATCAACACAAGCAGTCCGATAAAACCGAATTTTGCATCACTGGTAATAGAATATCCGTACCTTAGAAGTACACCATTTATAATAAGCTGCCAGATATAGCCAAGCACTATACCGCCAATAAGATTTGGCATAAAGAAAACCGTTCGGAAAAAGTTTGTTCCTTTAAGCTTTCCTGTGAGCAGAAGAGCAAGGGCAAAGGCAATTACATTTATACTTATAACACTGAGTATTGCAAAGGCAAGGGTAAATACAAAAGCTCTTATAAAATCGCTATCGGAAAAAGCAGTAATATAGTTCTCTATTCCCACAAAGGTAGCATCTGTAACTGTGGTAAAAGAGGTAAAAGAAAGATATATTCCCGCAAGAAAGGGTATAAGAAAAATCAGTGTAAACACTATAAGTGTGGGTAATGCGAAAACGGGAAAATATTTTCTTATCTGCTTAGATTCCATTATTTTCTCTCACTTTTCCATTTATTTTTAACGGTTTCTTTTATTTCATCAAAGGTTTTATTGCCCTGAACGTACTGAAGCAGAGCATCACCAAAGGTTGTCTTAAAGTTCTCACTTGGGAAACCTGCAAATACCCAAGGAACAGTTTTTACCTGGTCGTTTTTAATATAGCGAGCCATTTCCTTAGCAAGAGGGTCATCAGGCTGTTCGCTTTCCGAGAAGGTATTAAATGGGGTTGCAAAACCAAGCTGTTCCTTTACATATTTTTTACCTGTTTCACTGCTATATAGCCAGTTAAGAAAATCTATAGATTTCTGCTGTTTTTCCTGACTCACCTTACTGTTTACGGCAAGATAATTTTCAGTACCTACGCAAATACCGGTTTGCTCTTCTCCCTCAATGCCCATATATATAGGAAGCATACCAATATCCCCAGCCTTTACGGTATTTCCTTTGACCTCGCTAATCTGCGACCAAGCCCAAGTGCCGTTTTGTACCATAGCACATTTACCAAGGGCGAACTCTGACATAGAGTCATTTACCGACTTTGAACCAAGAAGGGTTTTTTGAGTAACGGAATTATCTATATAAAGGTCAAAAATATTTTTGAAGTTGTCGGCATATTCAAAAACGATTTCCTTTGCATTTACAGCCGCAAGGGTGGGATTTATGGTTGTATCGGTCTTGCTCAATTCGTGATAAAAAGGAATATTTGCAAGATGGCTCTGCCAACGCCAATCCTCTCCGCCGGCAAGAGAGGTAGAGGCAAAAACACCTTCAATACCAAGCTTTTCCTTATTGGCTGTCATATCCTCAACAACGCTTTTAAGCTCTTCAAAGCTGTCAATATCGTCAACCGAATCAAGCTTTGTTTTCTTTTCGGGCAGGGAGAAATATTTCTGCATAATTGCATTATTATATATGATACCGTAGCCCTCTATTACATAAGGTATAGCATAAACTCTGTCGTTTTCCTTAATAGCCAAATCCTTATCAGACAGATAGCTGTATAGCTTTGTGTCTGTAAGGTCGGCACAATACTCCTTCCAGGACTGGAAGCCTATGGGTCCGTTTACCTGAAAAATTGTAGGTGCATCATTTTTTGCAACTTCACTTTTCAGCGTCTGCTCATAGGTGTTTGCCGCAGCAGTAACCACCTTTACGGCTATTCCTGTTTCCTTTTCATAGGCCTTAGCAATTTCTTCGTAAACCTTTGCCGACTCAGGCTTAAAATTGAGGAAATAAACTGCTTCGTTCTTTTTACCGCAACCTGCCAAAGAAAAGCAGATTCCTAAAATCAACACCAGACATAAAAATAACGATGATATTTTTTTCATAAAAACACTCCTTAAATTTGTTTCCCTTCTATTGTTGACAGTTTTTACAAAAAAATACATTAATATAATTTTAAAAAAATGCTTGACTTTGAGAACTCATTGTGTTATATTATTTTAGCGTTCTAAATTTGCTGGTGTAGCTCAGTTGGTAGAGCAGCTGATTTGTAATCAGCAGGTCGGGGGTTCAAGTCCGTCCACCAGCTCCATCTTTGGTTGGATTTCCCCAAAGAACAAAACTTAATATGGGAGAATTCCCGAGCGGCCAAAGGGGGCAGACTGTAAATCTGTTGTCTCTGACTTCGA
>CAJGBV010000005.1 GCA_904501755.1 Clostridiaceae bacterium
ATTCCGACCGGAGGCACCATTTTTAATATGCGGATTTAGCTCATCTGGTAGAGCGCCACCTTGCCAAGGTGGAGGTAGCGGGTTCGAGCCCCGTAATCCGCTCCAAAAATAAGACAGTCTTTGGACTGTCTTATTTTTATCTAATTCTACAGGCTTGCATAACATCAAGCCGTTGATTTCTCACTACTTTTATGTTATCCTTGCACTACAATAGGGACAAAAATTTTATTATAAATAGTTGTAAAAACTCGAAAAGTGTGATATACTAATTGAGCCAAACAAATTTAATATATAGAATTAGTTGTATCTTTTCTTTATGGGAATAATATACCCTTTTTCTGTCATAATCTTTTTAGAATTTGGTAAAAACGCAAATTCCATTAAATGGTTATGGCAGAGATGCTCTAATTCTATTTAAATTTGTTTGGCGACAATTGGGGTTTGCGTTTTTCAGTGCGATAACTTCGGTTGTCGCACTTTTTTGTTTTATAGGGGGTGAAATGATGGCGGTATTATTTATATTTGTATGGATTATATGTAGTTTTGCTTTGTGGTATATTTACCATAAACTTTTCGATGTTATGTATTTTGATTTATTTAACGGATGCATGAAAGAAATAGTATATTCGGGATTTTTCGGTTTGATTTTAACTGCAATAATTTTTGCCTTTTGGTACATATCAATACCAGTCGTAATATTGTTTGTTGTTGCTATATGTAAAAAAAGGGGATAAAGTAGATATTTAACATTTTGAAAAGATAAGTTCAAAACCAACTATTTGTAAAGTGAGGGAAAATTATGGAACAAAAGAATTGTGCTTCATCAACAAATTATGCTACCAATATTGATAACGGAAAGCAGATATTCAATATATTATATAAGTTATATCATGAGCAGATTGATCCATTAATCGATAAATATGAAAAAGCTTTGCAAAATGATATAAAAGCTATTGGACGTATTAAGTTAGAATCTTTAAATGCCGCTTTGAGCATAAACAACTCTGACGTTGACAAAGTTCCTTTTGCAGCACATTTGCGTGTAATTATTAATGAATACCGTGAAGAGCATGAGTATTTGGAACCGAGTTTGGCGATTTATGATATCAGAGAAGCTTTTGAAAAAAGCGGTGAAAAGATTTTAAAGCAGGTGTTTGAAAATGAAGAGTATCGATTGAATACATTTGATTTGCAACAAAGGCTTTCTAAATTTGAATATCAATATATAAAATCCATTTATGATGAGCAATATATAGGACAGGATTCTTTTGAAAAGTTTTTTGCAGATAACTGTTGGGAAGATTTTGAGGATATTAATGAGCATCTATACATTCATTATATGGATAAGAGTTTTTGGGATGTGTTTGCTTCGGTGGATAACCGTTTTGGCGATATGGATTCTACCAGTGTACGAAATGGAGAACAAATCATTGAAGAAGCGAAAAAAGAAATTTCTTGGAGAAAAGAATATTTAAAAAATCCTCAGAAGAATAGCCTGATATCAGATTTGTCCGATATCTGTGAAAAGACTATTCTGGATTTGATTTCAATTATTCCGCAAGTACTGCAATTAGATTATAACCTCAACTCTAGTGGTGAAGCTATAGATGAAATAAACATTGAAATTGAAGATAATAATACACTGAAAAATAATAAAAATGTAGATGATGATAATGAACTGCAAGAGTTATATCCTGCTCAAAAACTTATAGACTATTCAAAAGCCGGTGCTTACAAATCAAATGGTTGCGAAAAATCCTTTGAGTTATTGTGCATATGTTTGAATACAGGAGAAACAATTGATAGTATGCTAAAGCATTTAAATGATTTGTCAAAAAACCATGATGAATGCGCAACTCAAATTGTGAATAAATGTTTACTGGATAAAGTTATGACAAGCACATCGGCAAATTATTTTAATTTTGAAGCAGATGAAAAACCTTTGTTTTACAAAGATAGTGCTATAATGTTTTATGGAAAAAACGGGATTTTGATAACCAATAAATCCATATATCGAATCAGAAAAAACGGAATAAAAAAAATATCTTTTTCAAGTTTGGATTCTATACATTTAGATAATCTTGCTTTTTGCAACGAAAATTCGTGCTTATGGTATTTAAATAATGATAACGAATTTGAACTTGATACAATAGGTATAGATGCAGAGCAAGCAGGGCTTATTATGGCACTCATCTTATTGTTTTTTAGAGAAATAAATCCTAACAAAAAAATAAAGTTTTATAATTATATATAGAGCACAAGGCGAAAAATTATTGTTCAAATAAATTTAAGTTGATGTGGTCTAAAAAGTCAAGGCAGGAATAGCCGTCATACTTTTGGCAAGTTTACTGCTTAAAATGAAGTTTTTAACTGCTTTTTCTTTTGTATGATTTTGAATGTGCAGGTATGACTTTTGTCATACCATTAAAAATAGAGTTATCTCATATTTTTGGGGATAATTCTATTTGCATGTATGGGGATAACTCTATTTGCATGTACAACTTGAAAATTTCAGTAAAAAATGTTATATTAAATTTACAGAAGTGCTTGTTGTTATGCAGAATTTTCAACTTGTGGAAATGACTTACACAAGTTAAAAAGAAGAGCCTCCACTTGTCAGGGGAGGTGGCACGGCAAAGCCGTGACGGAGGGGTAGTCAATCTCTCCCTCAGTCAGCTTCGCTGACAGCTCCCTCGTCAGAGGGAGCCGAGGGCTAATTTGTTCCTAATTTAACACAAGCATATAATAATTTTATGGGGTGAGTGTATGAAATTTTTTTCACACTTAAGAACTGTGTGCAGACACAGGAACTGTGTTATTAAGCATTGTATTAAAGCCGGTATTCTTAAAAGAGGATTGCTTCACGACTTATCAAAATTTTCGCCCAGTGAGTTTTTACCGGGTATACAGTATTATTTAGGAACTCGCAGTCCTAACGAGGCTGAAAGGGAAGAAAAGGGATATTCTACCGCCTGGATGCATCATAAGGGCAGAAATAAACATCACTTTGAGTATTGGACTGATTATCGTCCTGAAACCAAAAGGATTGAACCTGTGAAAATGCCCCTTATTTATGTAGCAGAAATGTTTTGCGACAGGGTTGCTGCAAGTAAAATTTATCAAGGTGATAATTATACCGATTCGCATCCCATTGAGTATTTTCTCAGAGGAAAGCCCAACAGGGTTATTCATCCTGAAACATCACAATTTCTTGAAAGGCTTCTTGTAATGCTGAGTGAAAATGGCGAAAATGAAACCTTTGCATACTTAAGACATTATATAAAAAATAATGATGATTACTAAAAATCTGCTTTAGCTTTTTGCTAAAGCAGATTTTTAATGTTTTTTCAATAAAAAGTATGGCTTTTTACAGTGTTTTTTTGTCTTATTTATATCCTTGCATTCTCATTTTTAATGTGATATAATTCGTAAGGTTTTAATTATACTATATTACATACAAAAAGAAGATGAATTAATTGAATATTTTATTATCTGTTTCGGTATCACTTCTTGCCGGACTCATTATGACACGATTGTTTAAAAAATTAAAATTACCATCTGTTACGGCATATCTTATTGCGGGTGTTCTAATAGGTCCGTATTGTCTTGGCAGACTGCATGTCGGAGGATTTGGATTTTCTTCGATGGAGGATGTTGAAGCTCTGGGTATTATTGCAGAAGTTGCTCTGGGTTTTATCGCTTTTTCTATCGGTAATGAATTTCGTGTTGATGAGCTTAAAAAAACTGGTAAGCAAGCACTGATTATCGGTGTTTTTCAGGCAGTAGTTGCATGTTTGCTTGTAGATATTGCTCTTTATGTGGTGCATCTGATTATGCCACAGGTAATAACTCTTCCTCAGGTTCTCACTCTTGGTGCCATTGCCACGGCAACCGCACCTGCGGCTACACTTATGGTTGTAAGACAATATAAGGCGCATGGACCATTAACACGTCTTTTACTTCCTATTGTCGCTCTTGATGATGCTGTAGGTTTAGTTGCTTTTGCTGTGTCCTTTGGTATAGCAAAAACTCTTGTAAGCGGAAAAATTGATTTAGTTTCTATAATTGTAAATCCTATTGTTGAAATAGCGTGTTCACTTATCCTTGGTGCTGTTATGGGTTGGGTGCTTACCCAGCTCGAAAAGCTCTTTAATTCAAATACCAATCGTTTAAACCTCACAATCGGAGCTGTTCTTTTAACCGCTTCGCTTTCGATGCTTCATTTCAACATCGGCCCGGTTGAAATTCATTTTTCTTCACTTCTCACCTGTATGATGCTGGGTACGGTATTTTGCAATATATGTCCTCTTTCCCATGACCTTATGGCAGCAAGTGACAAATGGACTTCGCCATTGTTTGCAATTTTCTTCGTTATCAGTGGTGCTGAGTTGGAGCTTAGTGTATTTACAAGTCTTTCTATTGTTGTTATAGGTTTAGTTTACATAATATTCCGTTCTCTTGGAAAATATTTCGGAACACTTATAAGTGCCGTTATGACAAAATGCTCTGATAAGATATGTAAGTATCTTGGTATTACCTTACTGCCTCAGGCGGGGGTTGCTCTCGGCATGTGTGCTACTGCAATGCAGCTCGGAGAACAGGGTAATCTTATAAGAAATATTACCCTTTTTGCTGTGCTTATTTATGAACTGTTCGGCCCTGTGTTTACGCGTATGGCACTTACCGCCGCCGGTGAAATTAAGCCAATGCCTGATCATATTAAGGATAGAAGACAACATAAGCTTAACGCTGCAAAGGATATTAAATAACAAAACAACCGCTTGAACTATTCAAGCGGTTTTGTTATACTAAAATACGGGTGATTTACATGAATAAGAAAAAATATCCTAAACATTTTTGGCCTGTATTAGTGGTACTTAGTCTGATTGGACAAATAGCATGGGTAGTTGAAAATATGTATTTCAACGTTTTTATTTATAAAATGTTTTCTGCTTCTGCCGAGGCTATTTCACTTATGGTTACTGCCTCGGCTGTTGCTGCTACTCTTACTACTGTTATTATTGGTGCACTGTCTGATAAAATAGGAAAAAGAAAGTTGTTTATTTGCGGTGGATATATACTTTGGGGTATTTCAATAATAAGCTTTGCATTTATAAGAACGGATGTTATTAATCAACTCTTTCCCGCTGTTGTTAATGCCGCAAGTGTTGGCATATCTTTGACCATAATTATGGACTGTGTAATGACATTTTTCGGTTCCAGTGCTAATGACGCCTGTTTTAATGCCTGGCTTACGGAATCTGTTGATAATTCGGGCAGAGGTGCTGCTGAGGGTGTTAATGCAATGATGCCTCTTCTTGCTATTATAGCTGTTTTCGGCGGTTTTATGGGATTTGACTTAAATAAAGCTGAAAGCTGGACAAAAATTTATCTTATTATCGGTATATCTGTACTCATAATAGGAATTCTCGGTATATTTTTTGTACAGGAAAGTGTAGCAAAAATTCCTGAGAATAACAGTCTTTTCGGTAATATTCTTTATGGTTTTCGACCTACGGTAGTCAAAGAAAACAGGCTGTTATATATAACCCTTGTTGCATTTGCTATTTTCGGAATTTCCATACAGGTATTTATGCCGTATCTTATTTTATATTACAATGTTACCTTAAATCTGGAAAATTATGTAATTATAATGGCTCCCGCTATAATAGTGGCGGCAATCGTGACTGCTTTTTACGGAAGAGTTTTTGATAATTATGGCTTTATTGTAGCTATTATACCTACTGTAGCCGTTCTCTGTCTTGGATATATTATTCTGTATTTCTTTAAAAGTATACCGCTTGTGTTTATCGGTTCACTGCTTATGATGTGCGGATATCTTTGCGGCTCGGCGGTTTTCGGAGCAATGATTCGTGAGCATATACCGGATAATAAAGCGGGAATGTTTCAGGGTCTTCGTATAGTAGGGCAGGTACTTATACCGGGGCTATTTGGTCCGTCAGTTGGTGCCTATGTTTTAAGAAATGCACTGACCGTTACAAACGATGATGGTACTGCGTCTTTTATACCTAATGCAAATATATTCCTTGCTGCCCTTGTGGTAGCGGTAATACTTGCTCTTTTCTTGACGCTTGAGTTTTATGTGATTAGACGGGAGAAAAACAATGGGGAAGTTCAATAAGCTTTATACCGAAAAAGGTTGGAATTTAAATGAGGAACCATGGCAGAAATATCCCAGACCTCAGCTTAAACGCGATAGCTTCTTTTCCCTTAACGGAGAATGGGATTTTTCTGTAGGAAATGAAAGTTATAATAAAAAAATAACAGTTCCATTTTGCCCTGAATCAATTCTTTCGGGTGTTAACGAAATATTTGACGAAAAAGAAACTCTGTTTTACAGAAAAAACTTTTCCTTACCCGAGGACTTTAATAAAGGAAGAGTTATTCTGCATTTTGGTGCAGTTGACCAGGTGTGCTTTGTAACACTCAACGGAAAGAGTGTGGGAAGTCACAAGGGCGGATATGATGCTTTTTCTTTTGATATAACCGATTTTCTTTCAACGGATAATGTTCTGACGGTTGCCGTGAATGATACTCTAAGTGACAATATTCTCCCTTACGGAAAGCAAAAAAGGAACCGAGGGGGTATGTGGTATACAGGTGTAAGCGGTATCTGGCAAAGTGTATGGTGCGAAAGTGTGCCCGAAAAACACATTAAGAGCTTGAAAATAGATGTTACTTTGAATACTGCGGATATAACCTTTGATGGTATAGAAAACGGTTTTGTGACTGTAGAAAATATGACCTTTGATATTGTTAATTCCCATGCACATATCAAGATTGAAAACCCGAATAACTGGACCCCTGAAAACCCATATCTTTATTTTTTTACCGCAAATAGCGGTAAAGATAAAATACAGTCATATTTTGCTTTGCGTACCTTGAGGATTGAGGGCAATAAGCTTCTGCTTAACGAAAAGCCTTACTTCTTCCACGGGATTCTTGACCAAGGCTATTTCAGTGATGGAATTTATACTCCTGCTTGTGAGGATTCCTATACTGATGATATTTTAAAAATGAAGGACCTGGGCTTTAATATGCTTAGAAAACATATTAAGGTTGAGCCTGAAATCTATTATTATGAATGTGATCGATTAGGAATGGCGGTATTTCAGGATATGGTTAATAACAGTGATTATTCCTTCATCAGAGATACCGTTTTGCCGACTGTTTTTTCAATAAGAAAGGATGATGAAAAATGCCATACCAATACCGAAACAAGAGATGCCTTTATTTCGTGTATGAAAAAAACCGTGGTACAGCTTTACAATCATCCTTGTGTTGTAGAGTGGACTATTTTTAATGAGGGTTGGGGACAGTTCTGTGCAGATGATATGTATGCTCAGTTAAAACAGATGGATTCTTCAAGATTTATTGATAGTGCTTCGGGTTGGTTCAAAGTGAAAAATAATGACTTTAATTCGTTGCATATATATTTTAAGCCTCTGAAGGCAAAAACGAGTAAAAAGCCGTTGTTTATATCTGAATTTGGCGGATATTCCTATAAAATCAAAGGACATTCTTTTAATATCGAGAATACTTATGGTTATGGTAAATATGATTCTAAGGAAAAATTTGTGTCGAGCGTAAGACAACTATATGAAAATCAGGTTATCCCGTTAAAAGAAAAAGGTCTTTGCGCAACTGTTTACACTCAGCTTAGCGATGTGGAGGATGAAACAAACGGACTACTCACTTATGACAGAAAAGTGCAAAAAATTTCCCCTGACGAATTTTATGAAATATCTGAAAAGCTTAAGGAAATTTAGTAATTATTGTAAATAAATTATTGAAATGATTGTTTTGCGGTATTATAATTATGTATAACAAAAATAAGGAGTTTTATTTATGATTCGCATTGGTATTTATGGTTATGGAAACCTTGGAAGAGGGGTAGAGGCGGCAATTCTTAAAAACAGTGATTTGTCATTGGTTGCTGTGTTCACCCGCCGTTCTCCCGAAAGTCTTAAAATCAGAACAGAAAATGTTCCTGTAGTGCATATAAGCGAGGTTGAAAATTGGAAAGACAAAATAGATGTTATGGTGCTTTGCGGGGGAAGTGCAACCGATTTGCCTGTGCAGACACCTGAACTTTCAAAAATGTTTAATGTCGTTGACAGCTTTGATACACACGCTAAAATCCCTCAGCATTTTGAAAATGTTGACAAGGCTGCAAGAGAGTTTAAAAAGACAGCCCTTATTTCTGCAGGATGGGATCCCGGTATGTTTTCTATAAACCGTCTTTATGCCTCGGCTGTGCTTCCTGATGGTAAGGACTATACCTTCTGGGGCAAGGGTGTAAGTCAGGGTCATAGTGATGCTATCAGAAGAATCGACGGCGTAAAGGATGCAAAGCAGTATACCATACCAAAAGAAGAGGCTCTTGAACTGGTGAGAAGCGGGGCAAATCCTGAGCTAACTGTAAGAGATAAGCATCTTCGCGAATGCTTTGTTGTCGCCGTAGACGGTGCGGATTTAGAAAAAATTGAAAATGAAATTAAGGCTATGCCCAATTATTTTGCGGACTATGATACAATTGTTCATTTTATAAGTGAAGAAGAGCTTATAAAGGAGCATAGCGGTATTGCTCATGGCGGATTTGTTATAAGAAGCGGAAAAACAGGTTTTAATAATGAAAACAGCCATATTATTGAATACAGCTTAAAGCTTGATTCTAACCCTGAATTTACTGCAAGTGTTATCGTGTCTTATGCGAGAGCTGTTTACCGTCTTGCTCAGGAAAATAATTTTGGTTGTAAAACTGTATTTGATATTGCACCTGCATATCTTTCCTCAATGAGCAGTGAAGAAATCAGAGCACATCTTCTTTAAAATGAAAATTGTCTATATTTTAGTGTTTTTATTTCTTGAATTGATATAATAATTTTGCTAATATTAAATAAAAAACAAAGTGAGGTAGTATTTATGAAAACTGTAAAGAATAAGCAAATCTTAGTTGGTGCCGATTTTGCGGGTTATCCTTTAAAAGAAGCTGTAGTAGCTCATCTCAAGGCTAAGGGATGGGAGGTTACGGATATGGGTGTTAAGGCAGATTCTGATCCCAATGATACCGACCTTATGTTCCATAGAGTAGGTCTTAGAGTTGGTTCTATGATATGCGAGGGCGAATTTGAAAGAGCTCTTCTTTTTTGCGGTACAGGTATGGGAATTCATATTGCCGCAAGTAAATGCCCTCACGTTCATGCAGGTGTTGTTGAGAGTGTTCCTGCAGCACTTCGCGCTATTACAGGAAATGGTGTAAACGTTCTTGCTATGGGTGCCTTTTATGTAGCTCCCGCTATGGGCTGTGACATTGCTGATGCTTATCTTAATGCTGAGCTTGGAAGCGGTTATGAATGGTGGAAAAACTTTTATGAGTTTCACAAGCTTGCAATAGATGAGCTCGAAGCTTTTGATTATGAAGAGTATAAGAATAACGGTTTTAAGGTTAATAAGCTTGGTGATTTCCCCTTAAAGCTTGAAACCAAGCCGGAGTAATAATATGAATAATTGTTTTGCTTTGCGGTTTAATTTACATAAAAGCGGTCAAAGCTTTGAGGATGACAGTGAGCTTTTTGCCGGTATATTCGGAACAAGCAAGGAATTTATTGAAGAAACCTTGCGTCAGTATGATGAGGTGAATACCGCTTCTGCCAATGAAATAAAGGATAACTTAAAGTATTTGGATTTATCTTTCCTTGAAGGAAAAAAGATATTGCTTTTAGGTGACTCCAATACTTCGGATAGACTTAGTTGGGGTAAAATTATAGAGAAGATTCTTCCTTGTCAGGTCATTGACGGTGCTATTTCGGGTTGGAGAAGCGTACAACTTCTAAGTGAAATTGACAGGATGTTAAATAATTTTAAGCCTGATATTGTAGTGGTTCAGATAGGTAACAATGACTCATTTTTTGCAGATAAGCAGCAGAGCTCTCTTTGTGTTTCTCCTGATGAATTTAAAAGAAATTTAACCGTTATTGTAAATAAGGTTAAAGGTTGTGGTGCGCGGCTTATTATCAATTCCATAACACCCTCTTATTGTGAAAAAATAAATGCAAACCATTCTTTCTGGAGTGCATCTGAGGAAATTAATGAATTGTTTAACGATATCACAAAAGAGGTTGCAGAGCAGGAAAATTGCTATCACCACGATTTCAGAGAGGTTTTTGAAAGAAAAAATTATGATGAGCTTTTCTATGCAGATGGTACACATCTTATGCCTTTAGCTCATAAAAAAATTGCTGAGCATTTTGTAAGGTTTTTAGGTGACTGTTATGAAAATAATTGAAAAAATCGTAAACAAGGGTAAGGATAGATGGAAGTATCCTACCCCCACAATTGCTTTTTTGGGTGACAGTGTTACTCAGGGATGCTTTGAAATTTATAATAAAAATGACGGTAACATTGAAACTGTTTTTGATAAGACAAGTGCCTATCACAAATATTTGAACGATATATTGACCGTTCTTTTTCCTGGTTCGCCTGTTAATATCATTAATGCGGGTATAAGCGGTGACAGAGCACCTCTTGGCTATGAACGTCTTAAAAGAGATGTAATTTCCCATAATCCCGATTTAACAGTGGTTTGCTATGGTCTTAACGACAATAGTTGGGGACTTGAAAATATAAATCTTTATACCGAAGCCTTAGGTAAAATTTTTACAGAGCTTATTGAAGCGGGAAGTGAAGTTATTTTCTTGACTCCGAGTATGCAGAATACAAATGTAAGCTGTCATTTAGGGGAAGAAAATATGCGTCATCTTGCAGAATTGGTAGCAGTTCGCCAAAATGAAGGTGTTATGGATGCCTATGTAGAGGCGGGCAGAGAGGTTGCAAGAAAGCACGATGTAAAAATCTGTGATGTGTATGCTAAATGGAAAAAGCTTGAAGCAAACGGAGTTGATACCACAAATCTTCTTGCAAACTTTATTAATCATCCTACCAGAGAAATGAACTGGATTTTTGCCTATAGTCTTATTGAAACTATGATGGAGTGAAAGAAATGTTCGAAAAAGCTAAATTTATAAAGGCTTCAAGGAATTTTGATGTATCCTTTAAAGAGGATAGTAATCTTTGTCCGTTGTTCAGAAAAAGTTTTACTATTGATTATCAGTTTAAAAAGGCTGAAATCAGTGTTTGTGCTCTGGGTATAGGATATACTTATATAAATGGAAAAGAAGTGACGAACGAGCTTTTTGCCCCTCCGTATGCTAATTACAACAAACGTCTGTGGTATGTAAGTTATGATGTTACAAAACTGTTAAAACAGGGAGAAAACGTTATTTCCTTTATGGTTGGTAATGGCTTTTATAACGAAGATATGCCAAATGATTGGTGGAGTGAAAAAGCGCCGTGGAGAGATCAACCAAAGGTTATAGCACAGCTTAATGTTAATGGAAAGTGTGTTTTGTCTACTGATGACAGTTTTAAATGCACACTTAATTCGCCCTATGTGATGAACCGACTTCGTACAGGTGTAATTTATGATGCCCGTTTATATGATAAAGAGTGGAATTGTCTGTCTTTTAACGACTCGTTGTGGAATAATGCCATTATTGATGATAATGCTCCTGAGGGCGAACTGACTCTTTGTACTGTAAAAGGACTTAAAGAATTCGAAAAATATCAACCTGCTCATATTATAAGAAAAAATGATGGCAGAATAATATTTGATTTTGGCTATAATCATTCGGGAATTATTCATTTTTCTTCAAAACAAAAAAGCGGAGATATGATTTGTTTCAGATATGCCGAAGCACTTGACGGTGATTTGGAACTTGATTATAACGAGAGGACTAAATGGCCTTATCATAAAAACGAACTTGCTTTTGACAGATATATTTGTGACGGCAAGGGCGAAATTTGGGCAAATAGATTTGCTTATCATGGTTTCAAATTTGTTGAAGTAACAGGTCTTGATGAAAATGAGCCATACAGCATTGAATCGGTATTTGTTCATCAAGATATTAAAAGAAGGTCGTCATTTGAGTGCTCTAATGAGAATTTAAATAAACTTTTTAACTGTGGCATACGTTCTACATTTTCAAATATGTATTATATGCCTACCGACTGTCCAACCCGTGAAAAATTAGGTTGGATGAATGATTCTCAAAGCTCTGCTGAGCAGTTCCTTACCAACTTCTATTTAGAAGAGCTTCTTTCTAAATGGGTTCAGGATATGAAGGATGCTATGAAAGACAGCGGCGAGCTTCCCGGTATAGTTCCTACTCACGGTTGGGGATATGAATGGGGTAACGGACCTGTGTCGGATGGTTGCTTCTTTGAAACGCCTTATAGAATTTATCTGCACAGCGGTAATAAAGAATTACTGACAAGCTGTATTCCTTATTTTCACAGATATTTTGATTTCCTTAATAGCAAAGAGGATGAAAAGGGACTTATTAACTTTGGTCTTTACGATTGGGCTAATCCTTTTCGTAACAGAGAATTTACACCACGAACGCTTATAAATGCTATTTACAGAATTAAGTTTTCACGTATTGCGACCCTTGCCTGTGACCTTTGCGGCGAGGATGCAAAGCGTTTCGAGGATGAAATCGAAAGACAAACCGATATTATTTGCGAAAACTTCTTAACCGAAGACGGAAGAAGTGTTTATGATGAGCAAACAGCCTGTGCTATGCTTATTTATCACGGCATTGGTAATAAAGAGCTTCTCGGCGAACAGCTTCTCAGTCTTATAGAAAAAGAGGGTTGGCATCATAATTGCGGTATGGTGGGACTCCGACACTTGTATATGGCTCTTAATATGCTTGGTAAAGAGGAAATTGCTTATAGAATAATTACAATAAGCGGTTATCCTACTTACAATAACTGGCTGCTTATGAAGGCAACCACGCTGTTTGAATTTTGGGACTGCAAGGAATCTAAGAACCATCATATGTACTCTGACTTTATATCCTGGATGATGAAAACTATAGTGGGTATTTCACCCGATGATAACGCCGCCACATTTGAAACGATAAATGTGGAGCCGTATTTCTTCGAATATCTTAATTATGCAAATGGTAGCTATGAAAGTGTTAAGGGCGAAATTAAGGTGAATTGGAAGAGGGAAGATGGCAAGATAAATCTTGTTATTTTCGCTCCTGATAGTGATTTTGTTTACTACAAAGGAAAAGCTCTTGACAAAGGCGAAAATAAATTTATAATATAGTTATAGAGCAAGGAGAGATAGTAAGTGTTATCTCTCCTTGTACCTTTATAGAAACGAAAATAGAGGTGCATATAAATGAAATTTTTAGTGTTTGCGGATTTTCACTATGCAAGAAACAGATTTTCAACTGTTGAACAAATGAGAAAGATTATTGAAAAAGCAAAGAAAAATAATGTTGATTTTATAATTCATGGAGGCGACTTTTGTAACGATTATGCGCATTCTCCTGAAATTGTAAATGAGCTTATGAATAGTGGTATTGTGTTTTACGGTTGCTACGGAAACCACGATACAGAGGGCAAGGAGGATTTTATGTCCTTTGTTTCTCAGTTTATGACAAACGATAACAAAGCTGTTTGGGGTACGAGTGACGGAAAAATCGGTGATGGAAATATTGGATATTTTTATGCCGATAAGGGAAATTTGCGTATTATCACAGTTGATACCAATCATTATTACGACTGCGATACAGGAGAACTTGTTCGCACCGCTACAGGACTTAATATGGCACCGCTTAAGCATAAAGTGAGAAATTGTCTTGGAGAGAAGCAACTATTGTGGTTGGAGAAAGTAATTGATGATGCTGCTAAGAAAGATTTGCACTGTGTAGTTGTAAGCCATGCAGGTTTTTCAGGGCTTAAAGGTTGGGAATTCGCAGGTGCTTCCTGTGATGCTCAAAAGGTAAGAGAAATTTTCAATAAAGCAAATTCGAGAAAAAAGAATACAGTTATTATGTCGGTAAACGGACACTACCACACTGACCATCTTGATGTTCTTGACAATATGGTTTATTTTGATGTGAATACGCTTGCTTGTGGCTATTGGCAGGTTGATAAGGAACCGCATTATAATGATAATCATACCTTTGAAACTTATGAATATGATAACGATGGAAATGAAATTCGCAAGATTGTTCGAAAATTTACTGATACATTTTTTGCTGACCAAACGTGGTATTTTGATGAACCGCTTTCGGCTATTGTCGAGATAGATGATGAGGTGAACGTAAAGGTTAGCGGTATGGAATGTGACTGGCTTTTTGGTATTGCACCTTCAAATGTAAATGGTATAAGCGGTGTAGGCCCTTATATTTCATCAAAGGAATTTTCTTTGAAATAAGTAATGAAAAGTTTATGTAATAAAACAATAGCTATAACCGGCGCTACAGGCGGTATAGGAATTCCACTGTGCAGAGAACTGTTGAAGCGAAAAGCAACGTTAATTCTTGTGGATAGAAATTTCAAAAAATCGGTGGCTTTAAAAGAAAAACTGTTTGAAGAATTTAAAGATGCTGAAATTTTTAACATTACAACCGATTTATCAAGTATAGAAAGTGCTAAAAAGGCTGTTGATGAACTTAAAAAACATAGTATTGATATTTTTATACACAATGCAGGTGCTTACAGCATTCCACGTTATAAAAGTGATTCTGGCTATGATAATGTTTTTACAATTAACTTTGTTTCCCCATATTATATTATTCGTTCTTTGATGAATGAAATAAAAGGAAGGGTAGTGGTAATGGGGAGTATTGCCCATAGATACAGCAAGGCTGACTTTTCGGATGTAGACTTTTCTTCACGTAAAAAAGCAAGTCTTGTATATGGTAATGCTAAAAGATATTTGATGTTTTCTCTTTATGAGCTTTTTAAGGGTAAATCGGAAATGCTATCCGTTGTTCATCCCGGTATTACTTTTACAGGAATTACTAATCATTACCCAAAGCTTATTTTTGCAATTATTAAATATCCTATGAAGGTTATATTTATGCGTCCCCAAAAAGCGTGCAAATGTGCTGTAGAGGGAATTTTTAAAAGCACTCCGTACGGCTACTGGATAGGTCCATGGATTTTTGATGTATGGGGTAAAATGAAATTAAAACGGTTGAAAACCGATTTTACAGAATGTGAAAAAATAGCAGAAACGGCAGAGAGGATTTATTATGAACAGACTGAAAAATATTAAGCTTTTTCTTTTTGATATGGATGGAACTCTTTATATAGGCGACAAGCTTTATCCCTTTACAAAAGAGCTTTTAAAAACAATAAAAGACAGCGGGGGAATGTATATGTATATGACCAACAATTCCTCCAAAAGTGTTATAGATTATATTAAAAAGCTTGAAAAATTAGGTGTTGCTGCTACTGAGAATGAATTTATTACATCATCACAGGCTACCGTTTATTATCTTAAAAATAAATATCCTGACGAGAAAATATATGTTTGCGGTACACAGTCCCTTAAAGAAGAATTTATGAAAGAGGGTTTTTCACTTACAGATAGCGTTGATGAAACTACACTTATTGTTATGGGTAACGATACAGAGTTGACTTTCAAAAAACTCCACGACGTTTGTGAAATATTGTTAACAAAGGAAAATATAAAGTACGTTGCTACCAATCTTGATGTTGTTTGTCCTACCGAGTTTGGAAGCGTTCCTGATTGCGGAAGCTTTTGTGATATGATTTATAACTGTACGGGAAGACGACCTGAACTGGTAGGTAAACCTCAGCCTATAATGCCCGAACTTGCTGTGGAAAGAACAGGTTGCTCAAAAGAACAGACGGCAGTTATTGGAGATAGAATATATACTGATGTTAAAAGCGGACTTAATGCAGGGGTGCTGAGTATCCTTGTTATGAGCGGTGAAACAACCGAAGAAATCCTTAACAACAGCGTGGATAAGCCTGACCTTGTTTTAAAGGATTGCGGTGAAATAACAAAATATATTAAGCAGTAAAATTAACAAGCTCGGTTTAACCGAGCTTGTTTTTTCTGTATTGAGAGGGGGAGATGTTTTTGTACTTTTTAAAGGTTTTTGTAAAATAGCTGATGCTATTGAATCCACATTCAATTGCGGCATCTGTTACCGACATATCAGTATCATCAAGCTCCTGACAGGCAGCCTCTATTCTTAAATAATTAACGTAATCAATAGGTGTTTTTCCTGTGTATTCCCTGAAGAAACGGCACAGATATTTCTCGTTCATTCCTGAAAGGTTAGAAAGCTGTGCAAGAGTTATGTTTTCTGTAAGATTAGAGTCAATCCAGTCCATTAACTCGGTAAGAACCGAAAGTTGTTTTTGGTTTTTGTGCTTATCCTTTTCCTTGCTTATAAGACCGCCCTTATACAGAGAATAGAACAATTCAAACAGTAGGCTGTGAATTTGCAGTGTGAGTAGCTCGTCGTTATTTTTAGCCGTATCAAACAATTCATTGATTACAGCAAGGGTAGCTTTATTGGGCAGACTTTTAACAGAAACACTGCTGTGGGAAAGGGGACGAAGAAACTTTCTCACAATATCATTACTTTTTTTATATAACATTGACAGACTGAAAACTATACATTCATAAATTGCATCTGTTGGGATACCACGATGCATTGAGGCACAGTCAACAAGTGCGGCATCCCCACTTTTCAGTATAAATGAATGGTTGTCCAGATAGAGTTCGAATTCACCTTTAATTACTCTTATAATTTCAAATTCACCATGCCAGTGAAGCGGCATAACGTATTGAGGGTGTGATGAATCTATATAGTAATATTGAAATGGAAAGTCGGGAAGACCATGCTGCTTTTTTTCGTTAAACTGTAAATCTTTCATTTTTTCTCCTAAATGTAACTATAATACAAATTCTTTTGCAGAATTACTCTTGTATTTTATCACAAAAGATAATATAATTCAATTAATAATATAAAACGGAGGAAAAAATATGGCAGAAAACAGACTTATAGGAAATTATCCCGTAATTGGTATTCGTCCTACAATTGACGGAAGAAGAGGTCCTCTTAAGGTTAGAGAAAGCCTTGAGGAGCAGACTATGAATATGGCAAAGAGTGCCGCTGCTCTTATATCTGAAAATATCAGATATTCTAACGGCGAACCCGTAAAGGTGATTATCGCTGATACTACAATCGGTAGAGTTGCAGAGGCTGCTGCTTGTGCTGATAAATTCAGAAAAGAGGGAGTAGATATTACCCTTACCGTAACTCCTTGCTGGTGCTATGGTGCTGAAACTATGGATATGGATCCCCTTACCATCAAAGGTGTTTGGGGGTTTAATGGAACTGAGCGTCCCGGTGCTGTTTATCTTGCTTCTGTTCTTGCTACTCACGCTCAGAAAGGACTTCCTGCTTTTGGTATTTATGGTAATGATGTAAAGGATGCAAACGATACCGAAATTCCTGAAGACGTAAAGGAAAAGATTTTGCGTTTTGCAAGAGCCGGTGTTGCTGTTGCTACAATGAGAGGTAAATCCTATCTGCAGATAGGCTCTATCTGTATGGGTATCGGCGGTTCAATAATCTCTCCTGAGTTTATCGAAGAATATCTTGGTATGCGTGTTGAATCGGTGGATGAGGTTGAAGTTATCAGACGAATGACCGAAGGCATTTATGATAGTGATGAATATGAAAAAGCACTTGCTTGGGCAAAGAAATACTGTATTGAAGGTTTTGATAAGAATCCTGAAGAAATGCAGAAGACAAGAGCCGAAAAGGATGCAGAGTGGGAATTTGTTGTTAAGATGATGGTTATTATCAAAGACCTTATGAACGGTAACGACAAGCTTCCTGAGGGCTGTGAAGAGGAAATGGTTGGTCATAATGCTATTGCCGCAGGTTTCCAGGGGCAGCGTCAGTGGACTGACTTCTATCCTAACTGTGATTTCCCTGAGGCTTTGTTAAATACTTCTTTTGACTGGAACGGCGCAAGAGAACCTTACATACTTGCTACTGAAAACGATGTACTTAACGGTATCGGTATGCTGTTTATGAAGCTTCTTACCAACCGTGCTCAAATGTTTGCTGATGTACGTACCTGTTGGAATGGTGAGTCTGTAAAACGTGTTACAGGCTATGATATTGAGGGTAAGGCAAAGGATGCTGACGGATTTATCCATCTTATTAATTCGGGTGCTTGCTGTCTTGATGCTAACGGTGCCGAAAAGGATGAAAACGGCAATTCCGTTATGAAAGAATGGTACAATGTTACCGATGAAGACATTAAGGCTGTAATGGAAAATACCACCTGGAATTATGCTGACCTTGGTTATTTTAGAGGTGGCGGATTCTCTTCTCGTTTTGAAACAAAGGCTGAAATGCCCGTTACTATGATTAGACTTAATATCGTTAAGGGTGTAGGTCCTGTTCTTCAGATTGCTGAAGGTTGGACAGTACATCTTCCCGAAGAGGTTAGTGATACCTTGTGGAAGAGAACCGACTACACATGGCCTTGTACCTGGTTTGCTCCAAGACTTACAGGTGAGGGTGCCTTTAAATCTGCTTATGATGTAATGAACAACTGGGGTGCAAATCACGGTGCGATTTCTTACGGTCATATCGGTGCCGACCTTATTACAATGTGTTCTATGCTTCGTATTCCTGTTTGTATGCACAATGTACCTGAGGATAAGATTTTCCGTCCTGCTTCCTGGAATGCTTTCGGTATGGATAAAGAGGGTCAGGATTACAGAGCTTGTGCCGCATACGGACCTCTTTACAAATAAAGTGAGGAATTAATTATGCTTATTGGTATACCGTATATTCTCTC
Source organism: Clostridiaceae bacterium (assembly GCA_904501755.1). Taxonomy (GTDB): domain Bacteria; phylum Bacillota; class Clostridia; order Oscillospirales; family Acutalibacteraceae; genus SIG607. The sequence goes on from CAJGBV010000005.1 coordinate 18,751, forward strand.
TCCAGAACTTTTAAAAGTTTTATGTGAGATGGGACATGGCGACAGAATTGTAATTGCAGATGCTAATTTCCCAAGTGAGAGAGTAGGAAAGAATGCTAAGGTTATTCGTATGGATGGTCACAGTGCTTGTGACGTGCTGGAAGCAATTTTAACTCTTTTTCCCCTCGACCATGCAACAAATTTTCCTGCTACCTTAATGCAAGTTTCTGCAGGTGATGATGTTGATACGCCTATTTGGGATGAGTACAAAAAGATAATTGAAGATAAACAGGGTAGAAAAAACGCTGTTTGTGAAATTGAACGTTTTGCTTTTTACGAAGAAGCAAAACAGGCGTATGCCGTTATTGCAACAGGTGAAAAAGCGTTATATGCAAATATTATGTTGCAAAAAGGCGTTGTAAAATAATTGTTACATAGGTGATTTTATGAATTATATGGAAATCAGAGAACAGATATGTGATGTATGTCATAAGATGTGGCAGCTCGGTTGGGTTGCTGCAAATGACGGTAACGTTTCTGTTAAGCTTCCTGACGGAAATTTTCTTGCTACACCTACAGGAATCAGTAAAAGCTTTATAACTCCCGATAAGCTTGTTATTATAAATGACAAGGGAGAGGTTATAGAGGGCGAGGCAGGATACAAGCCCAGCAGTGAAATTAAAATGCATCTTCGCTGTTATAAAGAACGTGAAGATGTTGGTGCTGTTGTACATGCTCATCCTCCTACAGCTACCGGATTTGCTGTTGCAGGAAAGAGTATGGACGAGTATTCTATGATAGAAACCGTAATTGCTATCGGTTCCATTCCTCTTACACCCTATGGTACGCCCAGTACCAATGAGGTGCCTGAGGCGATTGCACCTTATCTTGCAGAGCACGATGTACTGCTTCTTAAGAATCACGGAGCATTAACGGTTGGCTGTGACCTTATTACTGCTTATTATCGTATGGAAACGCTTGAACTTTTTGCGAAAATTTCTCTTACTGCTCATCTTTTGGGCGGTGCAAAAGAAATTGACAAGCCGCAGATTGATAAGCTTCTTGATTTAAGAGAAAATTACTATAAGGTAACCGGAAAGCATCCGGGATATAAGCATTATAACGATTAAAAAATAAACATCCTTAGCGTCCTGTACTGTGTGGCGTTAAGGGTGCTTTTTTATAAAGAAATATTGATTTTACTATACAGATATGGTATAATTTATAAAACTTTTTTAGTTTCTTCGGAGGCAAAAATGGAGCAAAATTATCACGATATTTTTATTAGTTTTTCTTTTAAAGATCAGACTGTGGCTGAGTATGTTGCTAATACCTTGCTGAATAAATATAAAATTACATATTGGATGTGTACCCGTGATTTAGTTGGCGGCGACCATTTTAAAGGTGCTATCGTTGAAGCCATTTCAAAAGCAAGAATTGTATTACTTATCCAAAGCAAGAATTCAATCGCTTCAAAAGAGGTTCCCAAGGAGGTTTCAGTTTCTCTTGACAGAAACAAGCCTATTATTCCTTTTGTTCTTGATGATGCTGAGTTGCAGGGTGATTTAGAATACGATTTAATTGGTATTCATCGTATTGATGCGAGAAAGCCTACACTGGAAGAGCGTATCGAAGAATTGGCACGTCAGATTTATGCAATGCTTAATAAAACAGAAGAGGAAAGTGCCTGGAGTAAAAGAATGGCTCGCACTAAGCTTATTTCTACCGCTTCTGTTATTCCTAAAAAGGTTTTTTGCGGTCGTGAAGATGTATTAAAGGAAATTGACAGCCGTTTTAAAAACGGTGAGAGAATACTTTTTCTGTACGGTATTGGCGGTATAGGCAAAACTCAGATTGTTAAACAATATGTACAGCAATATAACAAAGATTATGACACTATTGTGTATGCCACCTATAAAAACAGTTTTATTGAAGTGGTAACAGGGGATACTCCTTTTACTCTTGAGCCTGAAATGAAAAGATTTATAATGTCTGACGGCTCTTATGAAAGCGATGCTGAATTTTTTCTCAGAAAAGTCGAAAAAATCAAAAGCATTTCAGATGAACGCACCTTGATAGTTATTGATAATTTCGATGTAGAAAATGATGAGGGATTGTGTTCTCTGACCGATGGAAAATATCGTTTGATTGTTACTACAAGGTGTGACTATTCCCGTTTTTATCCTACTATTAGGATTGAGTCAATAGATTCAATGAAAGCCTTAAGAGAAATTTTTGTAAGAAATTATGATGGCTATGAGGTTGAGGAGGATGACCCTCGTCTTGATGAGCTTATCAATCTTGTAAACAGGCATACATATACTGTTGAACTATTGGCTATGCATATGGAAAACAGTGGACAAACTATTGAAGAAATGATTTCTGCTCTTAAAAATGAAGGCATTTTATCTCTTAACGAAGAGGTACAAAGCTCTGATATGAAAAAGCATATAGCTTATGAAAATTTGCTTAAAATGTTCCGTATGTTTACCCTTAATGATGAAGAAAAACAAATTTTGCTTTATCTTTCCTTTATGCCGATTGACGGTGTTAATGTGCGTAATTTTAGAGAGTGGGCAGATATTGATTCTTGTAAAATTATCAAAGAACTGGAAAATAAAAGCTGGATTGTTAAGAACACCGAGGGTATTGCGCTGCATCCCATTATTCGTGATGTTGTAAAATACGAAATTCCTGCTACTGTGGAAAACTGTAAAGGCTTTATAGAACGCTTTACAGAGTCAATTGATGACAAAAAAATGTGGGCTGCAAAGCAGTGTGATAAAAGCAGATTAGCTCAAATTGCAAAAGAGATTATCAACAGGTTTAACGTGATAAATGAGAGTAATGAGATGCTTTACTATTTTACACAGACTTTGCTGAGCTTTTATGTGGATATTGATGCTTCTATTGTTCTTGCCAAAAGACTGTATGAATACAATCTGAATACCTATGGTCAGTCAAGTTTTAAAACAGCCCGTGCTGCCTTTAAATGCGGTTGGGCGTTTTCTGTCAATCCATATACAAATAACTCTGTAGACGAGGCTATAGCATGGCTTGAAAAAGCAGATGAAATTTTCGAACAAACCGTGATGAATACTTCTGATGAAATATCCCGACATACTATGACAAAGACTACATTATCAAAAATGTATATGATAAGATACAGACAAAAGGGTTTAAAGTATGATTACGATTTGGCAAAAAGTGTTGCTGAAAGCTCTATAGAACACGCTAAAAAGCATTTTCGGTCAGATGATTACCATCATGCAAAAATTGGTGGAGCATATATGCAACTTGCGGAGGTGCTGATTCTGGGCGGTGAGGCTGAGTCTGCACTGTGTGCCTCTGAAAATGCACATAAAGTTTTAATGGAAATGTTCGGTGACGAAAATAATGTTGATATGTCCCTTGCATATTTTACTAAAATGAATGCACTTTTTGCACTTGGAGATATAGATAGTGCGATATATTTTGCTGAGAGAAGCGGTTATGTGTATGAGCGTTATTTCGGCGGTAATCATCCAAGATTATATGAAACAAATCTCCTGATTGGTGATTGCTATATCCAAAAGGGGCAATATGAAAAGGCTGTGGAGTTTTACAGAGAATCTCTTAAGGTTGCAGAAAATATTTTTGCTCCCGATGCAGACCAGATAAATGACCTTAGGAATAAAATTTCAAATGCTATGGAAAGGGCCTAAATGAAGTATAGAGAAATAGTTAAGGGTACATTTATAAGCCGACCAAACAGGTTCATCGCTAAGGTTAATATTAATTCAAAAGAAGAAACAGTCCATGTAAAAAATACCGGAAGATGCAAAGAACTTCTTGTAAAGGACTGTACCGTATATTTGAGCAAAAGTAATAACCCTCAACGAAAAACTATGTACGACCTTGTTGCCGTGGAAAAGCAAAGAGAGAATAAACTACCATTGCTTATTAATATGGACTCTCAAATTCCAAACGATATTGCGGCTGAATTTCTAAGTATGGGCAATATTTTCTCTGACAATGCTGTTTTAAAAAGGGAAGTGACCTTTGAAAAGTCACGCTTTGATATTTATGTGAGGGATGGCGAAAAAGAGGCTTTTGTGGAGGTGAAAGGGGTTACTCTTGAAAAAGACGGCGTTGCTTTGTTTCCCGATGCACCGACCGAAAGGGGTATTAAGCATATAAATGAACTTATAATTGCTAAACAAAATGGTTATCGTGCAATAATTTTGTTTGTTGTACAGATGAAGGAAGTAAATGTATTTAAACCTAATGCTCAGATGCATCCTGAATTTGCACAGGCATTAAAAAACGCTAAGGAAAAAGGTGTTGAAATTTATACTGTTGATTGTATTGTTACACCTGATTCAATAAAAATTGACGCATTTATTAAAACGGAGGTATAGTTATGGAAATAATAAACATGTGGAACAGTGTTGCGGGAGAGTGTCAGACAGAGCCGATACTGGAATACTATCCCACTACTATTATTAATAATTCTCCCAAAACAGCAGTTGTTATTTTTCCGGGTGGAGCCTATCGTGGCAGAGCTGTTTATGAAGGACAAGGGTATGCTCACTTTTTTAATTCACTTGGTATTGATGCTTTTGTGTGTCAGTACAGAGTGTGTCCTCATAGTTATCCTCTTTCCTTGCTCGATGCAAGAAGAGCTGTACAGTATATTCGCTATAATTGCGAAAAATTGGATATTAATCCCGAAAAAATCGGCGTAATCGGTTCATCGGCAGGAGGTCATCTTATTGCTTCTCTTTGCAATATTTATGATGATTTTTCCGATTATTTTGTCAAGAAAGATGAAATTGATGAAACGGAATATATGCCCAATTTCCATATACTATGTTATCCTGTAATTACATTTAAAGATTTTGGACATCAGGGAAGCAAAGAAAATCTTTTAGGTGATAAAAAAGACGACAAACAGCTTGTTCGGTACCTGTGTATTGAGGACAGGGTTAATAATAAAACACCTAAAGCATTTATATGGCATACCTTTGATGACTCGGGTGTTAATGTTAAAAACAGTCTTGTCTATGCAACCGCACTGAAAGATAATGGGATACAATGTGAAGTACATCTTTATCAGAACGGTCATCATGGTATGGGTCTTGCTCAAAACAGCAACAGCGTTGGACAGTGGACTACACAACTAAGAAACTGGCTTATACATAATGACTTGATGGGTGGTGCAAAATAATGAAATATAGATATTTAAGATATCCAGGCGGAAAACCCAAGGCTTTGACTTTCAGTTATGATGATGGTTGCCGTTGGGATAAAGACCTTGCTCTCATTTTCAAGGATTATAATGTAAAAGCTACCTTTAATATCAACAGTGGGTATATGGGTAAAAGTGATTGGTATCTTACTAAAGAAGAGATTAAGGAATATATTATTGATAACGGATTCGAGATTGCTGTGCATGGAGATTATCATATTGCGCCGGGTGTGGTTCGTGCTATTGACGGCATTAAGGATTGTCTTAATTGCAGACTAAATCTTGAAAAAGAATTTGGTGGAATTATAAGGGGAATGGCATATCCAAACAGTGGCATAAGAAAGCTTCTTAACGGAGCAAGTTATGAAACGGTAAGAGATTATCTCAGCGACCTTGATATTGCCTATGCAAGAAGCCTTGGCGGAGATAATAATTCCTTTGATTTACCAACTGACTGGCTTAATTGGGTGCCTACGATGCATCACGATAACCCCAAATCGCTTGAGTGGGCAAGGGAGTTTGTTGATAGGAAAACAGAGGAAGGCTTTATCGCTTATCGTTTTCCAACCTTGCTCTATATATGGGGACATTCTTATGAATTTAATAATAAGAATAATTGGGAGCATATTCACGATTTGCTCAAAATCTTGGCTGATAAGGATGATATTTGGTACGCTACAAATATAGAGATATTTGAGTATGTTGAAGCATACAGCAGACTTGTTTTTTCTGCTGATGGTACTAAGATTTATAATCCCACCGCCAAAACAGTATGGTTTTCACAGGACGGAGTTACTTATAGTATTTCACCTGACGAAACCTTATATATACCTTCACAAGATTAATTGAATAAAAATATACGGCACCAGCTACTTTTTGCTGGTGCCGTATTGTTATATTTCGTTTGTAAAGTCGTTTTCATAGAGAACGGGAACAGATAACTGAGTCGCTTTTGTCAGCTTACTTCCGGGATTTTCACCGCAAAAAACATAATCGGTTTTCGAGGATACGGAACTTATAACCTTAGCTCCCAAGTCTTCAAGTTTTTTGCTGAGTTCATCTCTTGAAAACTCTGAAAAAGTGCCTGTAATTACAATTTTTTTACCAAAGAACCTGGAATCTGAACTTTCTTTTTGTTCTTTCTTCTCTATGGTCAGAATTTTAAGCAGATTGGAAAACTCTTCAAGATTTTCATTGTCTGCAAACCAGTTGTGAATACTTTCATTCATTATTTCACCAAAGCCTTCTATCTGTGTAAAATCAAAACCGTTGTTTACTTCGGATATAAAGCTTTGAGCATCATTTAAAAATCTGTCTTCAATAAGCTTTGCCGTACTTTTGCCTATATGGTCAATATTCATAGCTACGAGAAGATTTGTTAGGGTAGTGTTTTTGGATGAATTAATGGCAGAAATAAGGTTGTTATATGACTTTTCGCCAAAACCCTCCATAGTTACTATTGAATCCTTGTGCTCACTAAGTGAGAAAATATCAGAAAGTCTTTTAAGCCAACCAAGAAGCATAAATTTTTCCAGAGTCTGTTCAGATAGTCCGTCAATATTAAGGGCGTGTTTGCTTACAAAGTGAGTGAATTTCTTGATTTTTTTGCCCGGACAATTTGGATTTTTACAGTATAAAACTTCGATAACCCTTGAGTTGTTCTCTGTAGTTGAAACTGTTGTATCGCCTGAACAAATAGGACAGCTATGTGGGTAGTCAAGATGATATTCGCCCTCGGTTGCAGAAAGATTTTCTTCTACATGGGGGATTATCATATTCCGTTTTGAAACTAAAATGGTATCGTCCTTTTTAAGCTTTAAATCCTTGATGAATGTCATATTGTGAAGGGATGCTCGTTCTACCACTGTATTGTCAATTTCAACTGCATCAAATATAGCAACAGGAGTAAGCTGTCCTGTTCGCGAAATATTCCAATCAATTTTGCTAAGCTTTGTCTGAAAATGCGGGTCACCAAATTTAAAAGCTATTCCGTCGCGAAAATGGTGAGCTGTTCTTCCAAGGGATGCTGAAAATACAGCATCGTCATAAAAGAATACGATTCCGTCAATGGGAAGTCCCAGTTTATTTGCTTTATCCTTGAGTGAATATATGGAATCGTTAATTGAGTCAATGGCTGTGTCGGTTTTTAGGGAAACTGATGGGATACGTGCAAAACCAAATTCCGTTAACTTATCCATACGTGCACTTCTTGAATTAATATATTGGAGTCCTTCGAGAACATTAAAAGGTATAAACCTGACATTACGCTCTTTACATACAGAAGAATCAAGCTGACGGACAGAACCTGCTGCAAGATTACGCGGTGTGGAAAATCTGTCTTCATCATTATCAATCTTTTCGTTTATCTCTTCAAAGGTAGCAATATCAATATATGCTTCGCCTGTAACACGTAAGGGATTTGTATATGGAATAGTTTTAGGAATATCGCAAAATACCATTGCATTATGTGTGATTACCTCACCAACAGTGCCATCTCCTCGCGTAGAAGCCTGAGTTAAGCGTCCGTTCTCAAAAACAAGTTCCACGGTTAATCCGTCTATTTTAAGTGCCAGATAGCCGTCGTTTGCCTCCAGCATTTTTTTAATTTCATTTACGTCTTTTGTTTTAGCAAGACTTAATAGAGGAATGTGGTGCGTAACTTTCGGAAGCTCACTTAACACCTCATGACCAACTCTTTGGGTAGGAGAGGCGGCAAGAATTATTCCTGTTTCCTTTTCAAGCAACGAAAGTTCGTCAAAAAGCTTATCATACTGTGCATCAGAAATTGACGGAGTGCTTAAATTATAGTATTCATCACTGCATTTTGCTAAAAATTCAACCAGATAGCGAATGCGTTCTGCTTTTTCATTTATGCTCATTGTGCGTCCTCCTGTCTTAAAATAGAGGTTTTGTATCTTTTGGGTGTCTGACCTGTATATTTTTTAAAGGCTCTGTTGAAATTGGGGCAGTTGTTGAAACCACATTTAAGTGCAACAGAAATTACAGAGTCGGTTGGGCTTTCAATCAGAAGCTGTGTTGCAAGTCGTATTCGCTTTTCGATTATATAATCCCAAAGACGTATGCCGGTATGCTCTCTGAAAATATTTGAAAGATAATTTGGACTTAGCTCCGCAATAGTTGATATTTTTTCAAGAGTAAGCTCGTCGGTTAAATGTGAATCAATATAATCAAAAGCCTTCTTTAAAGATTTGTGCAGCTTAATATTAGCATCGTTATTCTTTTTTTCTATTTTAATGTCGCAATAATTAGTGTTTCCTGCAATAATTAAAATTATGTCAAGACAGGTTCTAAGTACAGAAATCTCGTAACCTTGTTTTTTAGTTGCAAAGTCCTCACTGATGGTTGACATTTGGTTACGTATAGCCTGCGCAATGGGGTTGGACCCAACAATACGGTTATCGAAATACTCAGAGTGAGATGTGAAAAAGCTATAAGCATCAAGTAGGGAAGAGTAGGGCATAAATGCATTGAATGTATCGGCATCGATTTGCAGCACCAAAAACATTGCATTGCTGTCGGAGGTAATAATCTCTTTATCGTCATTTTGTGAAAAAATAAGTATATCGCCCTGATGAAGATTAAAGGTACGGGAGGAAGTTTCTACATTACAATGTTGTGACTGAAGACACCAAATTTCAAAGTATGAGTATTGATTCGCAAACCTTGTGTGCATACCTGCAAAAATAGTGTTACTGGTAAGCCTTAAAACTATGTCGCCTTCCTTATTGTATATGTAATTGTCAATAGCTTTGAGAGTATGCATAAAAACACCTTTTAGTTGATAAAATTTATACAAATATTTGAAAATTTAAATATTTTATGATTCGAAACTTGACGATTTTGGTTAATATTTCAATGATGTTGTGCAATATTTACATCAAAAACCCTTAAAATTATACACTTCGTTAATTAAAATGTCAATGAAATTAACAAAATCAACAAATGGTGTTTAAGAATTCGTAATATTTTTTATAAAATTCGGTATATATTTGTTGATTTGGTGAGTGAAAAATAGTATGCTATATAGGAACTATAATGCATTAATGGGTTATTTTGTCTTTTTATAGATAATTTTGCGTTTAATACACAGTATTAATATATTAAAAGGTGTGGCAAAGCTATGAATTATATTTTTAAAATGTTAATTGTTTTTCTTTTGAGTCTTGTTTTGATTTTCTGCCTTGCGGCTTGTAATAATGGTGAGAAGGGCGACAACCCATCTTCTGATATTTCGTCAAGTGATAAGACAGATACTTCTTCAAATTCATCTTCTCTTTCAGGCGGTGAGGATGGAGGTATTGATGTTAATGACATTTTAGGCGAAAATCCGTCTTCCTCTGAGGAGGGTTCGGGCTCCGGTTCGGATAAGTCTTCTTCTGAAAATGAATCATCATCTTCTTCCTCCTCCTCATCTTCATCTAATGTTGACAGTAGCTTTAACTATGAGGATAAGTCAGTGTGGACCGATCCGGTTTAAAATTTGCTAATATTTACAGCAAAAGCTGTATTAGATATTAAATCTATATGCGAGGGTGGCAAAATGAAAAAGAAATCATTGCGCTTGTTGGCGTGGCTGTTAGTATTGCTAATATTGGTTTCGTCGGCTTCCATTTCTATAATGGCAGCTCCGGATAATGAGCAAACTACAGACACAAATGTTGATGCATCTGCTGTAGATGTCGTTGTTTCTGGTACGGACTATGTTTCCTATCAAAACAAAAACGCTTCTGCAAATAAAGCTGCTGAGGATATTGTTATCCCCGGTGTAAGCTATACTTCAGAAAGCAACAGCGATGTAAAGGTTGGCGAAATCTACGGTGAGAAGGATGTTCTCATTTGGGAAAGCCAGAAGGGAAGTGTCAGCTATACATTCAATGTACCTGCTGATGCTACATATAATTTAACACTTGAATATGTCCTTCTTGACTCTTCCGAGAGAGATTTGGATTTCGGTATTATGATAGACGGAGAATTTCCTTTTGATGAGGCAAACCGTCTTGAATTGCCGAGAATGTGGGTTGACGCTACCGATGTTCGTGTAGACGAAGTTGGCAACCAGTTTGCTGCTGAACAGATTTCCTATGAGGGATTTGTTAAAAAGTCTGCATTTGATGCTTCCGGTGCTTCGGTTTATCCTATGGAGTTCTTTATGGCAGCAGGTACCCGCACTGTTACACTTGTTGTAAATTCGGAAGCATTGGCTATTAAGAGTGTTGCTCTTACCGTGCCCGATTCGAAAGTGCTGTCTTATAGTGAAGTTGCTGCTCAGTATACCGCTAAGGGATATAAGAGTGCTACCGGTGAACCTGTAGTTATCGAGGGTGAAAACGCAGACCTTAAGAGTACAAGGTCTTTGGTTCCTTATGCAGATAACTCTTCTAACCTTGTAACTCCTTCCAGCCCCACCATTTCTCAGATAAATTACATCGGCGGTGTTAACTGGAAGCTTCCTAACGAAGAAATTTCTTGGTATATTGATGTGCCTGAGGATGGTCTTTATAAGTTAGGTATAAAGTTCAAACAGGATCAGGTTATTAACGGATTTTCTTACCGTCATCTTCGTATTGACGATAAAACACCTTTTGCTGAGTGTACAAACCTTCAATTCAATTATGATACCGGTTGGCAGAATTTTGAGTTTGGCGATGAAAACGGCAGCTACGATTTCTATCTTACTGCCGGAACTCATAAGCTTTCTCTTTCCGGTACTTTGGGTAATCTTGCCCCCTCTTACTATACATTTAAAGAAATAACCTCTAACATCGGTAATCTTTATCTTGAAATTGTTATGATTACCAGTGAGTCACCTGACCGTAATCGTGACTATGAGTTATTCAAAACTATACCTCAGTTTAATGAGCGTCTTACTCAGTATTCTGATGACCTTAAAGCTTTGGTTGCTGAAATGCAGGAGCTTTCCGGTGAAAAGGGAAGTAGTTATATAGCTGCAATGAACAATATGGTGCGTGTTCTTAATTCTATGGTTAAGGAAAAATACGAGTCTCACCTTTATGTATCTGACTATTTCACTCAGTATACCACTCTTAGCTCATGGCTTTACGAAATGCAGGCAATGGCTCTTTGCGTAGACCAGATTCAGTTGGTTCCCTCTGAGTCCGATTTTAATTTCAAGAAAACTAATTTCTTTAATAATCTTGCTTTTGGCACTCGTCGTTTCCTTGCTTCTTTTGATGAAGCATACAGCAGAATTTCTGTTTCAAAGGAAGGCAGTAAATCTATAAAGATTTGGGTAAACTGGGGACGTGATCAGGCACAGGTTCTTAACAATCTTATAAATGAGTCCTTTGTGCCTTATGCTGAACAGGAACTTGGCTATCCCGTAACGGTAAATCTTGAACTTGTTAACGCTGATATAATCAAGGGTATGCTTTCAGGTAATGCACCTGACCTTTCTCTGCACATGGCACGTTCTACTCCTGTTAACCTTGCACTTCGTGGTGCACTTGTTGACCTTACTCAATTTGAGGATTATGAGGAAACTCTTTCACGTTTCGGCGATACTGCTTCTATTCCTTACGAATATAATGGCGGTGTATATGCACTTCCTGACCAGCAGTCATTCTACATAATGTTCTATAGAACCGACCTGTTTAAACAGCTTGGTATTGAACCTCCTACACTTGATGACCCTTGGACTTGGGAAGAGTTCCTTGCAGTTACTGCTGTACTTCAGCGTAATAATATGAATTCTTATCTGCCTTATACTAAGATTTCAAATGCTGCTGTTGTTAATACCGGTGTTGGTGGTCTTAGCTTGTTCTGTTCCGTTCTTATGCAGTACGGTGGAGATATTTATAATGAGGCAAGAAATTATTGTCTTCTTGACTCTGCAACCTCTCTTAAGGCGTTCTCGTATTGGACTGATATGTATACCAAATATAAGATTCCTACTGAAGCGAGCTTCTATAACCGTTTCCGTGTAGGTACTATGCCTCTTGGTATTATGGCGTACACACAGTACACCACACTTGCTGAAGCTGCTCCTGAAATCGCAGGACGTTGGGCTATAGCTACAATCCCCGGTGTTGAAAGAACTGACGAGCAGGGTAATACCTATGTTGACCAGACAATTTCCGGCTCGGGTACAGGTTGTTCCATCCTTGAAACAAGTGAAAATCAGCTTGAAGCATGGACTTTCCTTAAGTGGTGGACATCCGCTGATACACAGTCACGTTATAATACTAACGTTGAATCTATAATCGGTACAATTTCCCGTATTACTACTGCTAACCTTAAGGCTTTTGAGGATATGGCTTGGGAACGTAGTGACCTTGAAATTCTTCTCAAACAGCGTGAATGGATTGTAGAGGTTCCTGAGGTTCCGGGTAGTTATTATGTATCCCGTTCTGTTGACCAGGCGTATTGGAATGTTGTTAATGCAGAAAATACTGCTAAAGATGCGCTTACTAAATGGGCTCTTGAGGCTAATAACGAAATTGAGCGTAAAATTGCTGAATACAGCTGAGAAAGGAGGAACTGATACTTATGGCTAAAAAGACTGAAAAAATCGTAAGTAAACAGATGAGCTTTAAGGAAAGTGTTCCTTATTATGTGCTTATTGCTCCGTTCCTCATTCTGTTTATTCTCTTTACTGTTTTACCTATTATCGCTTCTGTTGTACTCAGTTTCTTTAATTTTGATATGATTAAGACTCTTGAGTTTAACGGACTTGATAACTATTTGCGTTTACTTATTGATGACCAAATTTTTGTAACTACCGTTAAAAACACCCTCGTTTTTGCAGTAGTTACCGGTCCTGCAGGTTTCTTGCTTGCATTTGTTCTTGCTTGGTTTATCAATGATTTCTCACCATTCATCAGAACACTGTTGTCATTTATGTTCTACTGCCCATCCCTTGTAGGTAATGCTTACTTTATTTGGCAGGTTGCCTTCAGTAGTGATAGTTATGGATATATCAACAGTATTCTTCTTTCGGCAGGCTTTATACAAGAACCTATTTATTGGCTTTCTAACGCTGACTATCTGATGCCTATTATAATTATTGTTCAGTTGTGGCAAAGTATGGGTGTATCTTTCCTTGCTAATATTTCAGGTTTACAAAATGTAAACGGTGAACTTTATGAAGCAGGTGCAATAGACGGTATACGTAATCGTTGGCAAGAGCTTTGGTACATAACATTACCTGCAATGCAGCATATGCTGCTCTTTAGTGCAGTTATGCAGATTGCGAGTGCATTCTCTGTTAGTGCTATCGCTGTTCAGATGGCAGGTTATCCGTCTGTTAACTACTGTGTTGATACTATCGTTTCTTATCTTTCGGACGTTGGTGGTACCCGTTATGAAATGGGTTATGCCTCTGCGATGTCGGTTGTTCTCTTTGTTATGATGGCACTGTCGCGTTGGTTGATTAAGAAACTTATTAACGGAATTGGTAAGTAAAGGAGGGAAGTAAAGAATGTTTCGAGCTAAAGAATATAACTCTTCGGGTAAACGCGTATTTATGAAGGTTACTAAAAAGAATCAGGCAAAACGCTATACCCGTTCAAAAGCAGGTAACTTTTTCTATATCCTGTTTCTTGTTGCTTTCGGTGCTTTCTCTGTGCTTCCTCTGATTTATTCCGTAGCAACATCTTTTAAACCCTTGGACGAACTTATGATTTTCCCACCAAGCTTCTTTGTAATTCGTCCTACTACTGCTAACTATCTTGCACTTCCCGGATTGCTTTCTAACCTTCGTGTTCCTCTTTCAAGATATGTATTTAACAGTTTGTTTGTAGCTGTATTTACAACATTTTTGTATGTAGTTATTTCTACTATGGCTGCTTTCGTTCTTGCAAGAAGTGAAATTAAAGGAAAAAATGCAATCTTTATGCTTGTTCAGTTTGCACTTCTTTTCAACGCCTATACACTTGGTATTCCTCGTTACCTTATTTATTCATATACAGGTATGATTGATACATATTGGGTAATGATTCTTCCTCATATAGCTTCTACAATGGGTGTTTTCCTTATGAAGCAGTATATGGAGGGTGCTATACCTGTAGCGTTGCTCGAGGCCGCACGAATAGACGGTGCCGGACCTTTCAGAATTTTCTGGCAGATTGTTCTGCCGATTGTTAAGCCCTGTTTGCTGACTCTTACTCTTTTCGGTTTCCGTGATGTATGGGCTGCTATTCCTGATGGTACTGTTTTCAGTGAAACTCTCAAGACATTACCAACGATTATGTCACAGATTACTTCCGGCGGTATCGCCCGTTCCGGTAGTGCGATGGCTGTAACTGTTATTATGATGATTCCTCCTATTCTTGTTTATATGATATCTCAGAGCAGTATCAAGGAATCAATGAGCAGTGCAGGTATTAAGGGTTAAGGAGGAAATGTTTATGAAAAAGAATAATGTTCGTTTTATATCTGTTCTCTTAGCCCTCATAATCCTTATAGGTGTTATTCCTGCGTCGGCTATTGGTATATATAAGGAAACCTCTGATATTCCTTATGATACTCTGACTTATTGGGATCACTCTAATGTAAATGCTAATGATGCTGTTAGAGCTGTGGGTATGTATGATTATTATAAAACACTGTACAATGAAGATATGGTGGGCGTAGATATTCTGTCTTACAGTGACGTTTCAATCGATGAGAATGATAACATTTACATTCTTGATGGTGATTCCTCTAAAATTCACGTACTTGATTCAAACTATAATTTTGTAAGAACAATCGGTGAGATTGTTGATACCGCCAGTGGTGAAGTTTATAATTACAAAGGTGCTCAAGGTATTGTAGTTTCAGCTGAAAATGTTTTGTATATATGTGATACAGAGCATGGAAGAGTAATATTGCTTGATGTTGAGGGTAATTTTAAATCACTTTTATATCTTCCTGAATCTACACTGATTCCTACTGATTTTGAATACCGTCCTCAAAAAATAGCTGTCGACTCAAGTAATTACATCTATGTACTTAGCGAAGGCTCTTATTATGGTGCTATACTTTATTCACCTAATGGTGAGTTCCTTGGTTTCTACGGTGCAAATACTGTAAAGGCAACTGTGCTTGATATCATTACATCTCTGTGGGAAAAAATCACCACTACTGATGCTAAAAGAGAAGTGTCAGCTAAAGAGCTTCCTTTCCAGTTTACCGACCTTTATGTTGATAAGCAGGACTTCATTTATACAGCTACAGGCAGAACGGCTAAGACTATAGAAAAAGGTCAGATTAAGCGTCTTAGTCCGGGTGGCCTTAACATCCTTGAATCTGACAGTGTTACCTTTGGTTTACATGAGCCCATTCATCTGCGTAGCGATCCACGTTATCCCGATATTGCAGGTTTGGCTATAAGTGATGATAACTATATTTATGCTTATGATGTAAGCACCGGTTACATTTCAATATTTGATGATGACTGCCGTATGCTTAACACATTCGGCGGTGGTGCAGCAAGCTATATTTCTAACGCTGCGGGTATACAGGATGGTACTTTCCAGGCAATTTCTTCTCTTGATTTGAATTCAAATAAGGATATTGTTGTTCTTGATAAAACCAAGAAATGTATCACTATTTTTAAGATTAACGATTACGGTAAGCTTCTGATGAAGGCTAACACCCTCACAAGAAATGGTGACTATGATACCGCTTTTCCGTATTGGGAAGAAATTCTGACAATCGACCGTTGCAGCCAGATTGCATATTCGGGTATTGCAAAAACCTATTATGCAGCAGGTGATTATGCAAACGCAATGAAGTTTGCTGAAATGGGATATGATTACGACACATACTCACTTTCATACGAGTTTGTTCGTCGTTCCTTTATTGAAAAAAATATTTATCTGTTTGCTGCAATAATTCTTGTGGTAGTTGTTGCACTTGTTCTCTTTGTTATGTATGTAAGAAAGAAGAATATTGTACTGATAAAAAATCGTGAGCTTAAACTTCTTTCAAGAGTAATGCTTCATCCTTCAGATGTTATTACTGAGATTAAAGAAAAGAAGCGCGGTTCTGTACTTATTGGTTTTATACTTATTGTTCTTTATTATATAACCGCTACTATTAAAGAAACCAACAGTGGATTCCTTTTCAAGAATCCAACTAACACAAGCTTTAACTCACTTCTTGTTTTGCTTCAGACTTTTGGTATTGTTATTCTTTGGACAATATGTAACTGGGCTGTATGTACACTTCAGGAAGGTAAGGGTAAAATGCGTGAGATATTTATTGTTACCTCGTATTCCATATTACCCTTGATTATATCGAACATTGTATACACGGTTGCTTCTAATGTTATTCTTGAAAGTGAAGCATCTTTCCTTACAATTTTCGTAACTGTTATGGAGTTGTTTACCGCATTTATTCTTATAACAGGTACACTTATTATTCACGATTACACATTTGGAAGATTTGTTGGAACCTCTGTAATGTCAATTCTTGGTATGCTTATAGTCGTGTTCCTCGGAATAGTAATTGTTATTCTGGTTCAGCAGGTTGCTATGTTCGTTGGTACTGTTTACCGTGAGTTTGTTTATCGATGAAAGGAGGGAACTGATAATGAAAAACATTTTGAAAAGAATTTCTTTAATAGTTTTATGTTTGCTGTTGGTTCTCTCTTGTACAGCCTGCGGAGATAGTAACAATCTTGTTTCTCCCAAGGTGTTTGATCCCGACCATGCAAATAGTCCTGCTAACTCATTTGTAGCTGCTGAAAACGATACCTATCAGCTTAAATGGGATAAAGAAAATAAGAGAATTTTGCTGTACAACAAGATTAACGGCAAAACATATTGCAACACACCTGAAGAGGTGATGGATCCTGCTTATACCGAAGGTGGTAATGTTGTTCATCCTAAGCTTAATACCTCTCTTATTGTGGAATATGTTCATACTGAGGATTATACCACAAAAACAGCGAGTGCTTATGTTGCTTCTCTTAACAAATCAACCTATGAAATTGTAAAAATTGATAACGGTTTCAAAATAGTGTATCACTTTGATAACATTGGTATAACTGTACCTGTTTCTTATACGCTTCTTAAAGATGGTATAAAAATGTCAGTTAATCCTATGGAAATCTGTGAAACACCTGAAGAATATGTTTACCGTCTTACTTTTGCTCCTTTCTTTGTTTCTACACCTATAGTTGCTGACGATTCCTATCTGTTCTATCCTTCAGGCTCAGGTGCTATCATCGATGCTAATAACAGTGATGAAATCAGTACATATATTTCTGAAGACGTATATAGCGAAGATGGAATTGTTAATAGATACTCCAATGTAATTGCATCAAATACAGAATATATTCGTATGCCGATATTTGGTGCTAAAAACGGAAACAGCGGTATGCTGGGAATTATTTCTGAAGGTGCAGAAAACGCTATGATGGAGGGTGATATAGGCAACTTCAACATAGGGTATTCTGCTATTTATCCTACCTTCTATGTTCGTGGTGCTAACCAGGCAAGTAAGGTACTTAACGGTCTTCAGTATTCTAATCACTATGCCGATACAATTATGTCTGTTTGCTATTATCCACTTGAGGGTGAAGATGCTGACTATGTAGGTATGGCTAAGAGGTATCGCAAGTTTCTCCTTGAAGAGAAGGGAATGACCGATAAGGAAGATAAAGCGTCTACAAGTATTTCTTTTGTTGGTGGAACTTCTCTTGAAACTTCCTTCCTTGGAATGCCTACTACTGAGATTTTTGCTACCACCACTGTGAAAGAGGCTCAAAGCTTACTTACCGATTTAAGCTCCAGCCTGAAACTACCGATAGTTGCCGATTTGTTCGGATTTGGAAGCTCAGGACTTGACGTGGGCAAGCCGGCGGGTAACCTTAAGATTGCAAAATCTATCGGTAGCGATAAGGATGTGAAGAAATTAGCTGAAAAATGTAAGGAATTAGGTATTGATTTGTACTTTGATTACGACCTGTTACATTTCAATACTGATGGTCAAGGTCTTACAATTACACGTGGCGGTTCTGCTAAAGGTCCGGGACTTATTTACTCACGTTGGGGCAGCCATACATTAGGTAACTCTTATACCAGCCAAAAAATGTATCTTGTTGCACGTGATGAGCTTATTAATTTAGGCAACAAAACTATCAAAGATGCTAAGTCTATGGATGTGCCGGGTGTTTCATACAGAAAGATTACATCTAAAGCATACTCTGATTACGCGGAAAACAGAACGATTGCTAAGGCTAATATGGCGGCTGATGTAACAACTATTCTTAATACTGCTACAAAAGAAGGACTTAAGGTTCTTGCTAATCAGGCTAACGATTATGCGGCTGTTGCTTCGGATGCTATAATTGATGCTCCTATTTCGTCTTCACAGTCATATATCTTTGATTATGATGTTCCTGTTTATCAGATAGTATTTAAGGGCTATGTTTCAATGTACGGTGCTGCTATTAATATGGCTACACAGCGTGATTTAACCCTTCTTCGTGCTATAGAGGGCGGTTCAGGTATTAAATATACCCTTACAAATAACTTTAGTAACAAGCTACTTAACTCTGAGTATCAGATATTCAATACATTGCTTTATACTGATAACAAGGAAGAAATTATTAACAATGTAAATGCTAATGCTGATTATTATAATGCTATAGCAGAAGCTCATATTGATGATCATATCTGCATCACAAATGAGGTTCGTAAAATTGTTTATGATAACGGTGTGGCTGTTTACGTTAACTACGGCGAAACCGATTATATGACCGATATGGGAATAGTTCCTGCAGGTTCTTACATTTACGGAAAGGAGGTTAATCAGTAATGTCTACTCAAGCTGTAAAAAAACCAAAGAAAAATATACATGCCAGAGGTATCGAAGCCTTAAAGGAAAGATATGGTTGGATTTGTGTAGCTCATTGGGTGTTTGGACTGGTTGTATTCTTTATACTTCCTATATTTCAATCCTTCTATTATACCTTCTGTAAGGTTACTCTTGTTACTGGTGATCTTCAGACTAAATGGATAGGATTTGATAATATCAAATATATTTTCACTGAGAATCCTGATTATGCTGATAACCTTATAGCCGGTGTCGGAACCTTTGCATATTCTTTCCCGATTATTCTTGTGCTCAGTCTTATCCTTGCATTAATGCTTAATCAGAAGTTTAAGGGAAGAGTTTTATTCCGTGCAATATACTTCTTGCCTGTTATTATTGCAAGTGGTGTAATTCTCGGTACTATTATCGGTGATCAGAGTATTTCTTCTACTTCCGGTACAGATGAAGCAGTTTCCGCAAATATGGTAAATGTTAAGGAACTTGTTGAGTGGACCGGACTTCCGGAAAAAATAGGACAGTACTTCCAAGATGCCATTAATAAGATAATGAATCTTGTTTGGCAGTGTGGTGTTCAGATTATTCTCTTTATTGCAGGTATGCAGTCAATTCCTGACCTTTATTATGAGGTTTCTAAGGTTGAGGGTGCAACTGCTTGGGAAGAATTCTGGTATATTACTTTCCCATCACTTTCCCGTGTTATCGTGCTTGTAACTGTATTTACCATGGTTGAACTGATGACCTCTCAAACTGATAAGGTTATTTCTCAGGCATATAACCTTATAAGCTCTCAGATGTTTGGTGAAAGCTCTGCAATGCTTTGGGTGTACTTTATTATAATTGGTGCTATTCTTGGTGCTATCCTTGGTGCTTTCAATCAGTTCTGTGCTAAAAAGTGGGAATAAGGGGGTAAAGAATCATGAAAAAATTATTCGATAAACTAATTGGTTCCTTTACCAAAACCGATAATAATGGAAAAATTACTATTTCCGCTTATAAAACTAAGAGAACATTAAGCTCAGTTTTAGTATCATTATTCAGATACGCTTTGCTTATATCTGTAAGCTATGTTGTGCTTTATCCTTTGTTCTATATGATCTCAAACTCGGTCAAGGATCTTATTGACTGGTATGACCCTAATGTGTTTTGGATACCAAGACATTTCACAGGCTTATGGTATAAGTGGGCTTATGAATCATTGGAATTTTTAAGCGCATTGAAAAATACTATTTTGTTTGAAATGGTAGCAGCTGCACTTGAAATCATTTCTTGTTCATTGGTTGCATACGGTCTTGCAAGATTTAAGTTTAAGGGTCAGAAGATACTTATGTTTATGCTGATTCTTACCATTCTTGTGCCTGACCAGATGATTATTATTCCTAAAATGATGAACTTCTCAAGTCTCGACTTTTTTGGAATAATTGGATTAATTAATGATGTGACCGGTGCAGGAATCAGAATTAACATACTTAATACTGGTTTTGTTTTCTATCTGCCATCTCTCTTTGCTATAGGTCTACGTTCCGGTATTATTACATACATCTATATGCAGTTCTATAAAGGTCTTCCAAGAGAACTTGAAGAAGCTGCATGGATTGACGGTGCAGGTCTTTTCAAGACATATACTAAAATTGCGCTTCCTTCCTCGGGTGTTGTAATTACTACGGTATCTATTTTCTCAATTATTTGGCATTGGAATGATTATTATCTTGCTATAATGCTTATGAATAGTTATGAGTCTATGCCATTAGCTGTTCGACTTTCCAATGTTAAGGACATTATGCAGACCTTGTATAATGTTTGGGGCGGATATAAAATGACAGCTACACAGTGTGCTTGCTGTATTCTGTTTATTGCGCCAATGCTTATTATGTATATTTTCCTTCAGAGAAAATTTGTTAAGAGCATTGACCGTGTAGGTATTACAGGATAATTAGTATATGAATAAAAAAGTGGTATTGCAAATGCAATACCACTTTTAATTTTGTTTGTGTTAAATAAGTGTTTTTGTAAATTCTTCTAACTCGTCAAGTTTTTTGCTACAGAGTTCATCTGTTTGTGCAACAGCACTGAGATAGAATTTTATTTTAGGTTCTGTGCCTGATGGACGGGCGATAAGTGAGGAACCGTCAGCGCAGGCGAAGGAAAGAACATTTGATTTTGGAAGCTTAATTTCAGAAATCTTTCCTGAAATTACGTCAGTTTCCTCTGAACTGTTATAGTCACATATTTTGACTATCTTATCTCCAAGAATGCAACAGGGGGGAGTTTTGCGAAGATTGTCCATAATCTCAGAAATATGCTTCATACCCGATTCGCCTTCGAAGGTGTAATTTTTCTGTGAACAGTAGAAATAACCGTATTTTTTATAAATGTCATCAAGAATTTCTACAAGATTGGTACCTTGCTTTTTATAGTAGGCAACCATTTCACAAATAAGCATTGAAGCAACAACTGCATCTTTATCTCTTACATAGCTTCCTGCAAGATAACCATAGCTTTCTTCAAATCCGAAGATATATCTGTTTTCCTCTGACTTGCTTTCAAGTACACCGATTTGTTCGCCGATAAACTTAAAACCGGTAAGAACGTCCAAAAGCTCAACATTATTATCCATTGCAATTTTTTTGCATAATTCAGTTGTAACAATGGTTTTTATAGCTATTGGATTTTCGGGCATTGTGTCTGTGGCTTTTCTTCTCTCAATGATGTAGTTAAGAAGAAGTGCACCAACGTCATTACCTGAGAACAGCTTAAATTCGCCATTATGACGAACTGCAATGCCAACACGGTCGCAGTCAGGGTCGGTTGCAAGAAGCAAATCAGGATTAATATTTTCTGCAAGCTTTAATGCTAATTCAAAGGGCTGTTTGATTTCGGGATTGGGATAGGGAGCTGTCGGGAAGTTGCCGTCAGGTTTTTCCTGCTCGGGAACGATAGTAACATTATTAATTCCGATACGCTTAAGAATTGCTCTGACAGGTTTGTTACCACTACCGTGAATAGGGGTATAAATAACGTTTAATCCTGATAAATCAATATCTTTTGCCACAGAGCATTTCTGAACTTCATCAAGATAGCTCTCAATTACCTCATCGCCGATGTACTGAATTTTACCTTCCTTAACGGCGGTATCGAAATCAGTAGATTTGACACCCTCGAAAATATCAACCTTGTTCATAATCGAAAGTACATAGTTGCTGGCTTCAAGATTTAACTGACAACCATCGCTACCGTATGCTTTGTAGCCGTTATATTTAGCAGGGTTATGACTTGCTGTGATAACAACACCTGCATCGCAACCGAAGTAACGAACGGCATATGAAAGCATAGGTGTGGGCATCAGTTCCTTGTAAATATAAACTTTAATTCCGTTAGCTGCAAAAATTGATGCGGCTGTATAAGCGAATACATCTGATTTGATTCGGCTGTCATAAGCGATTGCAACACTGCCGTTTTTGTTTACAGAGTTTACATATTCGCTAAGTCCCTGTGTGGCTTTAGAAACGGTATACACGTTCATTCTGTTTGTGCCTGCACCGATTTCGCCACGAAGTCCACCTGTGCCAAATTCCAAATCTTTATAAAATCTGTCCGAGATAGCTTCGCTGTCGTTTTGGATGGATAAAAGCTCAGCTTTAATATCAGGATCCTTGGTAGCTTTCTCAAGCCAGAGATTGTATTTTTCTTTTATCATTGGTTTTCTCCTTTCGTGTGTATCTAATACACATATATACATATATAATAATATAATTTTCAGTAAATTATGTCAATAGAAATAATTATAAAATACGACTATAATTATTATGTTGACAAAAATTAAATAGTGTGATAGAATATCTGCAATAAAAGATAGAGGTGCGGTAGGTTATCAGTAGTCTTAAGTTTAATGCCCGACGGGGAAATACTTATGATGAAAGGAGCCGCCGCCGAAGATGACCTTTGGTAGAAGTGATTCTGGTAGTACAAAATAAGATTTGTACTACTGTCGCAGTTATTCTGCGGAGTGCTATCGAAACCGGAATAATACATCGCTTCTTTGATGCTTCTGATTTTGATGGCCGATTTGTCGGCTATTTTTTATTGCAACATTCAATTGGAGGAAATCATAATGAAAAAAACAGTATTTACAGGAATTGCAACTGCAATTATCACACCACTTAATAAAGATGGAATTGACTATGAGGCGTTCGGTAGGCTTATTGATTGGCAGATAGAGGAAGGAGTAAATGCTCTTGTTGTATGCGGAACAACAGGTGAAGGCTCAACTCTTACTGATGAAGAACACAGAGCTGCTATTGATTTTTCTGTTAAGAGAGTAAATGGAAGAATACCTGTTATTGCAGGAACCGGCTCTAATGACACAGCTTATGCAATAGAGCTTACAAAACATGCCTGTGAGTGTGGAGTTGACGGTGTCCTTGTGGTTACTCCTTATTACAATAAAGCTACTCAGAAGGGTCTTATTGAAATGTTTACAGCGATTGCTGATGTTTCTACCGCTCCTGTTATTCTTTACAATGTTCCGTCGAGAACCGGCTGTAACATTGAGCCAAAAACCGTTGCTGCTCTTGCTGAACATCCAAACATAGTTGCTATCAAAGAAGCTTCCGGCAACATTTCTCAGATCGCGGAAATTATTCATCTTGTTGGTGATAAGATGGATGTGTATTCAGGAAATGATGACCAGATTGTTCCTATTCTTGCTCTTGGTGGAAAGGGCTGTATATCTGTACTTTCTAACCCATTGCCAAAGAAGAGTGTTGAGATATGTGATAAGTTTTTTGCAGGTGATGTTAAGGGTGCCGCAGAGCTTCAGCTTGAACTATTGCCTCTAATTAATGCACTGTTTTGTGAGGTTAATCCTATTCCTGTAAAATCTGCTATGTCAGTTATGGGATATTGTGATGAATATCTTCGTTCACCTCTCACTGTTATGGAAACAGAGCATCGTAATAAGCTTATTGAAGAAATGAAGAAGCAAGGTTTGGTTTAAATATGTTGAGTAAGAATATTACCATTAGTGAAAATGGTACCCTTGAATTTGCGGGATACAACACAGTAGAACTTGCTCAGAAATACTCAACACCTCTTTATCTTATGGATGAAGAAATGATAAGAGAACGAATAAGAGTCTATAAAAAAGCACTTGAAGATTTTTTCCCAAGTGGCTCTGTCCCTGAATATGCAAGTAAAGCCTTTTCCTGTAAGCGTATTTATGAAATTGCAAGGGAAGAGGGTATAAACGTTGACGTGGTATCTCCGGGTGAGCTTTATACTGCATATAAGGCAGGTTTCCCTATGGAAAAGTGTTTTTACCACGGAAACAGTAAAAGCTGTCAAGATATTGAATTTGCTATTCAAAAGGGTATTGGTTGTTTTGTTGTAGATAATGTCAGTGAACTTTCGTTGATAGATAATATTTCCAAAAGTTACGGAGTTATTCAGAGGGTGATTTTAAGAGTAACACCGGGAATTGATCCACATACCCATAAAAAAATTTCAACAGGTTCGGTTGAGTCAAAATTTGGTATTCCTATAGATAACGGTGATGCGGTTGAAGCTACTCGTAAAGCTTTATCACTCAAAAACGTTTCTTTGGAGGGATTTCATTGCCATATCGGTTCACAGATATTTGAGTCAGAACCTTTCGTAACCGCTGCTAAAGTAATGATTAAGTTTATGGTGAAAATCAAAAACGAACTTGGATTTATAGCAAGTACACTGAATCTTGGCGGAGGCTTTGGCGTTCAGTATACCGAAAATGACCCTGTAATTGATTATCGAGCTAAAATCGAAGAAGTTGCTGTGGCAGTTAATGAAATATGTAAGAACGAAAATTTCGAGGTTCCAAAGATACTTATGGAGCCGGGTAGAAGTTTGGTTGCTGATGCAGGTATGACACTTTACACTGTTAACAGTGTTAAAGAGATTAAGGATTATAGAAATTATGTTTCTATTGATGGTGGTATGACTGATAATCCAAGATATGCTTTGTATGAGTCTGAGTACACTGTGTATAATGCTTCCAAAGCTTCAAAAGAAGCGGATTACGTTGCTACTATCGCGGGACGTTGCTGCGAATCAGGCGATTTAATTCAAGAAAATGTTATGATTGCAAAGCCTGAAGAAAATGATATAATTGCTGTTGCTACTACAGGTGCATATAATTATTCGATGGCTTCAAATTATAACAGAGTTGCAAGACCTTGTGTTGTAATGCTTAATAGTGAAAAGGATTATATTGCTGTTAAACGTGAAACTCTTGATGATTTGATAAGTTTAGATGTATAAAAAAATAACGGAGAATTTCTCCGTTATTTTTATTATTCTTTACCATTCCAACAGTAAGTACAGAGTTTGTTTTTGTCAATACCGATTGCATTGAGCATATCGTCAAGTCTGTTATAACGTAGCGTTGTGAAATGTAGCTTCTGACAAATATTGTTTACCATAGCTTCATATTCAACGCTGTCCGGATCAGCATATAATGAAAGCCTTTCTTTGCTTATTTCATCGGTGCCTTCAAGTTCACTGATTGCTTTTCTTGTTATTAATTCCATTTCGCTGCTCGAACGAGAAAAACTAAGATATTTACACCCAAAAAGAATTGGAGGACAGGCAGGTCGAATATGAACTTCTTTAGCACCACATTCATATAAGAAATCGGTTGTTTCACGCATCTGTGTACCGCGTACAATAGAGTCGTCAATCAAAAGAAGCTTTTTGTCTTCTATAAGGTCGTGGATGGGTATAAGCTTCATTTTTGCAATAAGATTACGCTTATTTTGATGTGGAGGCGTAAAAGAGCGTGGCCAAGTAGGAGTATATTTAACAAACGGTCTGGAATAGGGAACACCGGATTCGTTGGCGTAGCCGATAGCGTGGGCAATACCGGAATCAGGAATGCCTGCAACAATATCAGGAACTATATTATCTCTGTTGGCTATTGCTTTACCGCAATTATTACGCATTTTTTCAACACTGATTCCTTCGTAAGATGACGAAGGGTAGCCGTAATAGACCCATAAAAATGTGCATATTTTCATATCTGTGCCAGGATTAACTAAAGTTTTAACAGAATCGGGAGTAATTACGGTGATTTCACCCGGACCAAGTTCTTTATAGTCGTTATATCCAAGATTAAGGTAAGCGAAACTTTCGAAACTATAGCAAAATCCGTTGTCGCTTTTGCCTATTGAAATTGGAGTTCTGCCCATTTTATCACGGGCGGCATATATTCCTTTTGGGGTAAGGATGAGCATACTTATTGAACCATCTATAATGTCCTGAGCATATCTGATACCCTCAATAAAATTTTCCTTTTGATTGATAATTGCTGCTACTAATTCCGTAGGATTAATTTCGCCGTTTCTCATTTCGAAAAAATGAGTGTTTTTAGAAATTACTTTTTTATAGATTTCGTCAGCATTGTTTATTTTTCCTACTGTAGAAATAGCATACGAGCCATGGTGTGAACGAATTAAAATCGGTTGTGCTTCATAATCAGATATACAAGCTATACCAAGATTACCGCTCATAGTACTAAATTCATCATAAAACTTTGTTCTGAAAGGGGCGTTTTCAATATTGTGAATGGATTTATCGAAGCCGTTTGTATCACTGTAAACCGCCATGCCTGCACGACGAGTACCTAAGTGCGAGTGATAATCAACTCCATAAAATAAATCAAACACACAATCTTCTTTTGAAGCAACGCCAAAAAAACCACCCATAATTCTTTTCCTTTCAAACTTTATTACCTTAACATTATAACAAAAACTATAATACAAATAAAGAGGAAATTTGAAAAAATTTGATTTTTTACATAGTAGAAAAACATAGCCTGAAAATAGGCTATGTTTTTGTGTAAAAGTCTAAAAAGTTTGTAGATTATTTCTTATGATAGCGAAGACTGCAAACATCGTCACCCTTAGCGATACATTTTGGTAGTTCAAGAACACTGCCGTAGCACTGACCGATACCGTGGTCGCCACACATTGCAATATCACAGAGCATTGCAATTTCCTCATCGGAACAACCCGCTTTTTGCCAAGCTTTGACTAATGGACAATAGTGAAAATCAATAGAAAGTTTATCGTCGGTCGATTCTAAAATTTTCATTTCAAAAACAAGCTGCGCAGGTTTTGTGAATAGAGTTTTGTGAAGTCCTTTAAGGCTGTCGGTGTTGCCTTTTTTTACAAGGTCAGCTCCTTGGGATAATCCGCAACGCTTAATAGCGGCACTGCCAAAATCCTTAGGGTCAAGACCGCGCTTTTTTGCCTCGTCACAAAGCAGATAAAGCCAGAAGGCTCTGTGCTCAAGCTGTGCACGGATAGCTTGAAGAAGTCCGTTTTTATATTTTGGTTCATTTACAACTTTACTCATAACAATTCTCCTTTTGTTTTGAAGAGTAATGTGGTTTGTAAAACGATTATACCATATATAAGTCGATGCCTCAATAGTTTTATTAAATATTCTCAGTATAAAAAAAAGACCTTTCTCAAGTTAATCCTCAGCGCATAAATCGCTGACGATTTTTAACGAAAAATCTTCTGAGAATATTGTATTCGAAAATGCTGAAATGTCAACAAAAATTCCTCTGACAATGAATTACATTAGGTTTTGGTTCCGTTTAGTGATGTGTATGAATTCGTGTGAACTTTCGTGTGAACTTTTTACTATTTTGTGTGATTTTTTAGTGTATTTTACGATATTTTTTCAATAAATTAATTTTTAAAAATAACCTCTAAAGCCTTATGAATAAAGGAAAACCGCCATAAATGGCGGTTTTCTGGTTGCGAAAGAGTAACCAAACGTAGCAGAATTGAGGTAAAAGTAAGCAAAAGTAGTGTGCGATCAGTTCGGCAAATTGGAATTTGTCTAACTGTTTTTGTTTCCCTGCTCAATCGTGATTTTGACATTGCCTGTATCTGTGATAATCTCACATTTTTCGTCTGCGATTACTTTTGGAATATCAATTTTGCCTGTGTCGCTTTCAGCAAAAACAACTTTATCTGTAAGGAAGCTTCCCGTAACATTGCCTGTATCTGTTTTAATAATAACCTCACTTGCGTCACAATCTTCAAAGTTCACATTGCCTGTACCTGTTTCGATTGTTAGTTTTCCTGTTGTGATTACATCATCTAATAAAACATTTCCTGTATCGGTTTCAAGTGAGATATTACCATATTCACTTTTTCCTAAATATACTGTTATTTTTGGTGTGCGAAGTTTTATGCCTATATCCTCGTACCATTTTTGGTCGTCAACAATTTCAATTCGCAATGTGTTTTCTTTTACTGTGACAGAATGATTTGCATTCTTTTCTTCCTCACAAATAATGAAAGTGCTTGGGTTTTCGGAAAGGATGAATTGAATATCTGCGGTATCTGTTGTGATTTTTATATCATTGAAATTTTCTTTAATCTCGTATTCGTGCGTTTCTATTTCATAAGGTCTTGCCAAACTGTATAAAACGATACCTGCAACCAATACCAAGAGAAAAGTTGCAAATATCCATATAATTGACTTCTTCATAATCAATCCTCGTTTTTTACAAATTCAAGTTTGTCTAATTGAATTATACCATAAATCGTTGCACTTTTCAATGATATATCGCTAATGCGATATGATATACGGCAAAGCCGTATGATATATTTGCGTTGCAAATATGATATAATATCCGTTCCCTTCATACGCGAAGCGTATAGCATCTGCGGAGCAGATATCATAGCGTCAGCTATATCATCCGTGACCATCGGGAACGGATATCATTATAAAAAACCTCTTTTGCTCGGTAGACAAAAGAGGTTTTTTACATGGTGGAGGCGAGGGGAGTCGAACCCCTGTCCAAAAATCGTTCCACACGGGCTTCTCCGAGCGCAGACATTTATTTAAGTTCCCTTTACCATACGGGAAATGTCACCCTTACGGTATCGGTAGCTCAAAGTCATGACAAAGGGATGAGCAACCCTTCGTTCACGTACGCCGCTAAATGACGCCTTCGCTGAGCCGCGGCACTCTCAGGTCAGACGGCTGCCTAATTAGGCAGCAAGAGCAACTTTATTGTTGTCGTTTAATTTTAAATTTGTGAGTTTTTAGGTGGTCCCACAACCACCGCTCGCTTCCTATGCTTCACGGTCCCTGTCGAAACCTTTACGCCCCCATATTTAATGGTTTTGCTCTTTCAGTGCACGGTCAATATTTCTCGCGGCATCTTTTTTTGCAGCAACTGCTCTTTTATCATACAGCTTTTTACCCTTACAAAGTCCAACCTGTACCTTAACAAGAGAACCCTTGAAATATAATGATAGGGGAATAAGCGTAAGACCTTGCTGTTTAATAAGACCGAACATTCTCATTATCTCTCTTTTGTGAACAAGAAGTTTTCTGGGTCTTATGGGGTCCTTATTAAAAATATTCCCGAACTCATAAGGGCTTATGTGCATCTGCTTGATAATAAGCTCACCGTTATCAATACTGCACCAAGCATCCTTTAAATTAACATTGCCACCGCGAATCGACTTGATTTCGGTGCCGGAGAGTGATATGCCGGCTTCGAAGCTTTCGAGAACAAAATATTCGTGGAAGGCTTTTTTATTTGTGGTTATGGTTTTGGTATTCTCCGACATATTTATACTCCTTTCACAATGTTACAGGACGATATTATATCACGAAAATTATTTATAGTCAAGTTGTGCAGTATCACTATTTTATGCATATTTTTTGTTTTGATTTGCATTTGATGCAAAAATATGCATAATTTTTGTGCGGATTTAGATAAAAAATGTTGAAAAATCAAGTTTTAAAGCTATAAATTAAAAATATCACTTGAATTTTTATACATTTAATGTTATAGTATATGTACATTAAATTTATTGGAGGTAAATTTTATGAAAAATATTAAAAGAATTTTCGCACTTGTTCTTGCACTTGCTCTTTGCGTAACCTGTTTTGCAGGCTGCGGCAAGGGAGATACTCTTGTTATGGGAACCAATGCCAGCTTCCCCCCTTATGAGTTTGTTGACGACAACGGAAATATTGTTGGTATTGATGCTGAAATCGCACAGGCTATCGCTGATAAATTAGGCTATAAGCTTGAAATCAGAGATATGGAATTTGATTCACTTCTTACTGCTGTTGAATCCAAGTCTATTGACTTTGCTCTTGCAGGAATGACAGTTACTGATGAGCGTCTTCTTCAGGTTAATTTCTCAGATACATACGCTACAGGTGTTCAGGTAATTATTGTTAAAGAAGGCTCTGATATTGCTACCGCTGACGATTTAAGCGGAAAGGTTATCGGTGTTCAGTCCGGTACCACAGGTGACATTTATTGTACTGATGATTTTGGTCAGGATAACGTTAAGCAGTACGCTAACGGCGCTCTTGCTGTTGCTGCTCTTATGAACGGTCAGGTTGACTGTGTTGTTATTGATAATGAGCCTGCTAAGAATTATGTAAAAGCAAATGCTGGTCTTAAAATTCTTGAAACAGAATATGTAACTGAGGATTATGCTGCAGCTTTCTCTAAGGACAACACAGATCTTCTCAACAAGTTCAATGCTGCTCTTAAGGAACTCAAAGATGAAGGCAAAATTGATGAAATCATCAATAAATACATTCCCGCAGAGTAATTAATTGTTAAATCACAAACAGGGCGGCTTTGCCGCCCTGTTTCTAATGAAAGGTGAAAATCTGTGACTATCTTAAATTTTGCCGACTGGCTTGCTTCTACACCACAGTGGATTCAGTCTATGCCACAGTGGCTGCAGACCTTTTTATTCCAGTTATACCAGACCTTCATTTATCAAAACAGGTGGAAGTTTTTTACCGACGGTCTTAAAATTACATTTATAGTTACAATAGGTGCTTTGATTCTTGGCGTAATTATTGGTCTTATTATAGCTATTATCAGAACTGCACATGATTCTAACGGATCAAGCAAATCTTTTTTTATACTAAGATTTCTTAACTGGTTTTGTAATTTATATCTAACTGTTATCCGTGGAACACCTATGATGGTGCAGCTTCTTATTATGGGCTTTGTTATTATGGTGCCAAAAACAGAAATAGGTATGATTGTCTGTGGTATTGTTACCTTAGGTATCAATTCGGGTGCTTATGTTGCTGAAATTGTACGTTCGGGTCTTATGTCAATTAATGTCGGTCAGAGTGAGGCTGGACGTTCTCTCGGTCTTAATTATGCTCAGACTATGTGGCATATTATAATTCCACAGGCTTTTAAAAATATTCTTCCTGCTCTTGGTAACGAAATGATAACCCTTTTAAAAGATACTTCTCTTGTATCGGTTATCGCTTTACGTGATGTTACAAAACAAGCACAGAATATTGTTAGTAAAACATATCAGGCTTATGTGCCATATATCAGTCTTGCTATTATTTATCTTGTTATTGTAATTATAATGACCAAGCTTTTAGGTATTCTCGAAAGGAGGCTGCGTAAGAGTGACCACTAACGATACAATTATTAAGGTTAATGGCCTGAAAAAATCCTTTGGCGATATTCATGTACTAAAGGGTATTGATATTGAAATAAAAAAAGGCGAAGTGGTTGTCGTCATCGGCCCTTCGGGTTCCGGAAAATCAACATTTTTACGCTGTCTTAACAGGCTCGAAGAACCAACGGGTGGCGATATTTATATTAATGATGTTAATATAACCGACCCTAAAACCGATATAAACCTACACAGACAAAAAATGGGTATGGTATTTCAGCAGTTTAATCTTTTTCCGCATATGACCATACTTAAAAATATGACCTTGGCTCCCATTAAGCTTTTGAAAAAAACTAAGGCTGAGGCTAATAAGAACGCACATGAACTTCTTACAAGAGTAGGTCTTGATGATAAAGCAAACAGCTATCCATCACAGCTCTCAGGCGGACAGAAGCAGCGTGTTGCCATAGTTCGTGCTCTTGCTATGAATCCTGAAGTTATGCTGTTTGACGAGCCTACCAGCGCACTTGATCCCGAAATGGTTGGTGAAGTGTTAGAGGTAATGAAGGAGCTTGCAAAAAGTGGTATGACAATGGTTGTTGTTACTCACGAAATGGGCTTTGCCAGAGAAGTTGCAGACCGCGTTATATTTATTGATGAGGGTGTTATTATGGAGGATGCTTCTCCTGAAGAGTTCTTTACAAATCCCAAGTCATCGCGACTTAAGGATTTTCTATCCAAAGTTTTATAAAGAAAACCTGCTTCGGCAGGTTTTTTATTTTATCATTATAAAATTTTTCACATATACTGTATTAATGAATTTATTTGTAATTAGTTGTCAAGAATAATATTGCAAATAATTTTGGAGTGTGAAAGATTAATGAGTATAAAACGCGGTGACATTTATTACGCGGATTTAAGTCCTGTAGTTGGGTCGGAGCAGGGCGGAGTCAGACCTGTACTGATAGTGCAAAATGATGTCGGTAACAGATATAGTCCCACAGTTATAGCGGCGGCAATTACAAGCCAACACGATAAGGCTTCTTTGCCCACTCACATAAAGGTCAATGCAGTATCTTCGGGACTTGCAAAGGACTCAATTGTTTTGCTTGAACAGGTGAGAACTATTGATAAAAAAAGACTGAAGGAAAAAATGGGAACCCTTGATAATAGGTCAATGGGGGAAATAGATATGGCATTATCGGTAAGTTTCGGTCTTAATTCCTCTGCTACAGATACAACTGCTACATAAATGGTGCAGTTATTTAAATGACGGTTTTACCGTCATTTTTTTATATTTACAAATTTTGATTAATATGGTAGTATAAACTTATTATATGCAAGGGTGTGAGAGTATGAATAAGCTTGTAATGTTTTATGATAGACCTGCTGAAAATAGTGATATTGGCTGGGAAAGACAATCCTTACCTTTGGGCAACGGCTATATGGGTGCTAACATTTTTGGTGGTATAGATATTGAGAGAATTCAGATGACCTCTAACGAGTTAGCCAATCCGTTGAGTGAAGGCGGTCTTAATAACTTTGCGGAAATTTATATTGATTTCTTTCATAGTAATGTAAAGAAATATGTGCGTGGACTTGATCTTAATAATGCATATGCTTTTTGTGATTATGAATATAATGGTTTCGGTTATACTCGACAGGCTTTTACCTCTTATCCCGATAATTGCCTTGTAATTAAACTTACCTGCGATAGAAGAGAACTGAGTTTTGATATACGGCCGATAATACCGTATATCGAGTCTTCACGTAAGACCGGAGAGGTTAAGGCTATGGAAAATGTTTTGATTTTGCGTGGCACTCTACCTTTGCACAATCTGATTTTTGAGGCACAGATGACTGTTGATACAGATGGTGAGGTTGCATATAGCGATAATAAAGTTTCTGTTAAAAATGCAGGTTATGCGTATATATATTATGTACAGGGTACTTCTTATAAACTTGATTCTAAGGTTTTCTTAGAGCAGGAGACAACCAAGAAAACAGTTGGCGATGATCCTCATAATAAGGTTACATTACTTCTTGAAAACGCATTAAAGTGTGGATATGATAATTTGTATTTGCGGCACGTTGAGGATTATTCTCGACTTTTTTCACGTGTAGAGCTTAACATTGCTGACTGTGATAATGACGTTCCTACTGATGAATTACTTGAAGCTTTTAGGAAAAATGACAAAGATTTGCGAGTAGTTGAGCTTTATTATCAGTTTGGTAGATATTTGCTGATTTCGTCTTCAAGAAAAGGAACCTTGCCGTCAAGTCTGCAGGGTGTATGGAATGTACACGATAGGTCGCCTTGGGGTTGTGGGTATTGGCATAATATTAATGTGCAGATGAATTATTGGCCTGCTTTTTCTACAAACCTTGCAGAAACATTTGAGGCTTTCTCCGACTTTGTTAAGGCTTATTTGCCACGTGCTCAGGAAATCGCATCGGAATATGTAAATATGTATTTGCCTGAGAATTACATGGAAGGAAAAGGTGAGTGTGGTTGGGCTATAGGTACGAGCAGTAACGCTTATTCAATTAGTCCTCCTGAGAATCATTCGGGTCCCGGTACCGGCGGTCTTACTTCAAAGTTATTCTGGGATTATTATGATTTTACCAGAGATAAGAATATACTTAATAATGTCACTTATCCGATTGTGCAAGGTATGTCAAAATTTCTGACAAAAGCAGTAAAAAATTATGATGGTAGATACCTTGCAACGCGTTCGGCTTCTCCTGAACAAATAATCGGAAAATATTGGAATTCACGTCTTGATTTAAATCAAATGTATTACCTCACTGTCGGTTGCGCTTTTGACCAGCAGTTGATTTATGAAAATGGTAAAGATTTTATTGAATGTGCAGATTTGCTTGATGTTAAAGATAAGGCATATGAAATACAAATAGAGCAAATTAACCGATATGATCCAATACATATAGGCTATAGCGGTCAGATAAAGGAATATGAGGAGGAACATTTTTATGGTGAAATAGGCGAAGCGAATCACCGTCATATTTCACATCTTATGGCTTTAATGCCAGGTAGTCTTATTAACAGCAATACTACAGCTTGGATGGATGCTGCAAAGAAAACACTACTGCTTCGTGGTGATAAATCTACAGGTTGGGCTCTTGCACATAGGCTTTGCGCTTGGGCGCGGACGGGTGATGGGGAACATACCTATCATCTTCTTAAAAATTTACTTAAAGAGCGTACCTATGGTAATCTTTGGGATTGGCATCCTCCGTTTCAAATTGATGGTAACTTTGGGGCTATTGCAGGAATAACTGAAATGCTTATGCAGAGTCACGAGGGTTTTGTTAATTTACTTCCCGCTTTGCCTACCGATTTTAGAAGCGGTAGTTTTAAAGGACTTAAGGCAAGAGGTAACTTTACTGTAAATTGTAGCTGGAGCAATGGATATGCTGACACAGTAACCGTGGAAAGTGTTGTTGGTGGTAAGTTCCGTCTTCGATATGCAGGTGTCAGAAACGTTATTGTTAGAGATTCGTATGGAAAGCCTGTTCAAGCAGAAAAGGATGATTATTTTGTTTCCTTTGATACACAAAAAGGAAATACATACTACATTGAGAATTTTTCCAAAATTATACGCTTAAATCCCGTTGAAAAACTGGAAAGCTCAAAAGATGGAGAAGTTATCACTCTGAAGTGGGAAGATGCTTATAGCGGTGTTTACAGGGTGTACAAGAGCGTTAATGACAGTCCATGTTATACATTTGTGTGTGAAACTGACAATGCAGAGTTTAAGGATGTATTTAATATAAATAATACTATTCAAAATTATAGCATTACTGTGTATGACGGAAAAGATTTGCTTACAGAAAGCCAATCTACAGCAATCACTGTTCATAACGCTTCTGAACTTGAAAAGGATAGATATGCCTACCTTTTTAAACAAAATAATTTATAAAAAAACAAACCGGAATATCCGGTTTGTTTTTTTTATAAATTTACGCCCACCACATATTGCAGTTGCTTTCGTAGATAAGGCAGTTTTTGAGAACGCCGACAGCCTTTTCAAGACCTTCTTTTGGAGCCATAAGACCGTCTTCGTGTTCAATGCTGATTGCATAATCGTAACCAACAATAGCAAGAGCGCTGATTATATCCTTCCAGTAGGACTCATCATTGCCGTAGCCAACAGCTCTGAATGACCAGGAACGACCTGCAAAATCGGTATATGATTTATAGTCGTTACATCCGTTAACAGCGGTGTTGTATGGGTCAATCTTAGTGTCTTTTGCATGGAAGTGGAAAATTGCATTTTCTTTGCCAAGTGCCTTAATAACAGCAACAGGGTCCATACCTTGCCAGATAAGATGGCTGGGGTCAAGGTTAGCGCCAATCTCAGGACCTACGGCAGCACGCAGTCTTAGCAGTGTTTCGGGATTGTATACACAAAATCCGGGGTGCATTTCAAAAGCAATTTTATCTACACCGTGTTCTCTTGCAAATTTAACGGTTTCTTTCCAGTAGGGAATAAGCTTTTCGTTCCACTGCCACTCAACAACCTTTGCAAATTCAGGTGGCCATGCACAAGTTACCCAGTTTGGATTTTCGCTTGTTTCGCAGTCACCGGGACAGCCTGAAAAAGTGTTGATTTGATGAATACCAAGCTTTTCTGCAAGAAGAATTGTCTTCTTTATAGCTGTATCGTATTCTTCAGCAATCTTTTTGTCGGGATGAACAGGGTTTGCATGACAGCTCAGAGCACTGATTTCAAGTCCGTACTTTGCAACGGTTGCCTTGAATTCTTCAAGAGCTTTATCATCGTTTAAAAGTACATCAGGGTCAGCATGCTGAGTGCCGGGGTATCCGCCCGAACCGACTTCAATCATCTCAAGACCAATGGACTTAAAATAAGCAAGAGCCTGTTCAAAGGGTTCATTACCCAATAGGTTGGTTAAAACACCAAGTTTCATAAAAATACACCTCTTTGTGAGAATTTGTTAATTTAATTTTATGATTAAATAGAGATATTGTCAAGCAAAAATATCTAAAGAGTGGAAATTACAATACCGGTTATAACTATGGCGGCACAAAGTAGTTTATAAGTAATATCTTTCTCTTTGAAGAAAATTTTTCCACCTATAATTACCACAATGCAACTTATTTGTTTAAGAAGGGTCATAACCGTAAGTGAGCTGTTCATACCATTTGCGGTAAAATAAGCTCTGTCGGCTAAAATAAGAAGTATTGCCATAATGTATATTCTGTAATTTTTAAGAACCGTTTTCCAGTTTACAGGTATTCTTTTAAGCAGAAAATATAAACAGTAAAACAGACAAAGAAAGAGCATAAACCAATACTGAAGCTGTACGCTTGAAATAAGGTTATCTCTTCTGAGAAGCTTATCAAGGGTTCCGGAAACAGAATTGAAGCCTGTATAACAAAAGGCGAGAATAACGTATTTTGCAGCCACTGAATTTGCGTCTTTGGTAATTACAGTGCTTTTTTTTGGCTTTATTTTTAGCATAAACAAACCTATGCAAACAAGCACAATACCCAACGTAACGGTTAAAGTAAGGCTCTCGCCAACAAATATAACAGCAAAAAGTGTAGAAAAAAGTATACCGGACAGGTCGAGAATACTGTATATACTTACAGGCATTTTTTCAAGGGCAGCAAAGCCGCATATCCAAGCAATAAACACAGCAAGTGCTTTGAGTGCTACAGCAAAATATAGCCACCATTCATCAAGGAAAAAAGCTTCTTTTGTGTTGGGTAATACAAGAACAAAAGATGATATGGAATAGAGGAGAAGTATCTCAAGTCCTGTATTATAATCGAGCGCCCCTTTTTTTAGCAGTTCTCTTGCACCTTTGAAAATACCGAAAATGAGAGTGAGAGGAATCCATAAATATTGTGCCATTATCAGTCAGCCTCTAAAATTGCTTTTATTTTATCTATACCATAGCCAGAAGAAGCTGAGGTGGGAATTATTTCCACACCGTCGATGAAATCGGCGAGTTCTTCTGTAATAAGTGTCATTCGCTCATTATACTGACTCTTATTAAGCTTGTCGCACTTTGTGAGAACAACGGTGTAGGGTATATTCATCTGATACATAAAATCAAGCATAGAGTAATCGAACTCGCTTGGCGGATGACGCATATCAATAAGCTGAAACACCATTTTAATGTTTCTTCCTGTTCTGAAATAGCTTTCCATAAGGTCAGACCAACGGGTTCTCTCTCCAAAAGGAACCTTGGCATATCCATAACCGGGAAGGTCAACAAGCCGTATGGTATCAAGCTTAAAGAAGTTAATTGTTACGGTTTTTCCGGGACTGGCACTTACTCTTGCAAGAGATTTACGGTTGACTATCTTATTAATCAGTGAAGATTTGCCCACATTAGACCTGCCTGAAAAACAGAATTCTGGCAAATCAGACTCGCCAAGTTGTGCGGCAGTGCCAAAAGATTTTTCATATTCTATTTTGTTATAGTTCATAGCTTTACCAATGCCTTATCTAAAATTTCATCCTGATGGCCAACAGGTATAAACTCAAGATGCTCTTTAACAATTTGGTCTACATCCTCAAGGTCGGCAACATTATCTTTGGGGATAAATACGGTTTTTACGCCGCCTCTGTAAGCTGCGATTGATTTCTCGCGAAGCCCTCCTATAGCAAGAACACGTCCTCGAATTGAAATTTCACCTGTCATAGCAATATCTCTTCTTATGGGGGTATCTGTAAGGGCAGAAACGAGTGCAGTTGTCATTGTTACACCGGCAGAAGGGCCGTCCTTTGGAATAGCAGACTCGGTTGCGTGTATATGAATATCTTTAGTCTTATAGAAGTCTGAGGCAATGCCTAAATGGTCGGCACGTGAGCGAACATAGGTGAGTGCTGCATGAGCAGACTCTTTCATAACTTCGCCAAGAGAACCTGTCAGCTCAAGCTTTCCTGTGCCGGGAACAGCAGAAACTTCAATCTGCATTATTTCGCCGCCAACCGAAGTCCAGGCAAGTCCATTAATAACACCAACTTCGTTTTCAGCAGGTATTTCTTCGGGACGGAAACGATGGCGTCCAAGCATTTCCTTTACTTTATTACTGTCGATTTTTACGCAAATAGTTTTATTTTCAACGATTTCTTTTGCGGCTTTTCGGCAAAGAGATGCGATTTTTCTTTCTAAGGTTCTAACACCGGATTCTCTGGTATAGAAATCAATAAGGTCGTAAATAGCCGTGTCGTTGATTTTGCACATAGAAGAAGTAAGTCCGTGACGCTTAAGCTGTTTCTTTACAAGGTGCTTTTTTGCAATGTTGAATTTTTCCTCTCTTGTATAGCTTGTCAGCTCAATAATCTCTAATCTGTCGCGAAGTGGTGGAGGGATTGTTTCAAGAGAGTTTGCGGTTGTAATAAACACTGTTTTGCTTAGGTCAAAGGGTAGGTCGATATAGTGGTCGGTGAATGTGCTGTTTTGTTCGCCGTCAAGAACCTCAAGAAGTGCAGAGGCTGGGTCACCTTTATAATTCGTGGATAACTTATCTATTTCATCAAGCAAAATAAGTGAATTATTACTTTTTGATTGCTTGACTGCCGACATAATCTTACCCGGCATAGCACCGATATAGGTTTTTCTGTGTCCTCGTATTTCAGCTTCGTCACTGATACCGCCCAAAGAAATTCTTGAAAAATTTCTTCCCATACATTCAGCTATTGTCTTGGCTATAGAGGTTTTACCTACACCCGGAGGTCCGTATAGACAGATAATCTGACCGCTTATATCCGGAACAAGTGAATAAACCGAAAGCATTTCAAGAATTCTTTCCTTTACCTGCTTCATAGCATGAAAATCTCTGTCAAGGATTTTTGTGGAACGCTTAATATCGTTTTTGACTGCGGTGCTTTTATTCCAAGGCAGTGACAGACATTCATCAAGATAATTTCTGATAACAGCGGATTCCTGCGAGCCGGGAGGCATTTTTGAAAGTTTGTTAACCTCTATGCTTAGTTTTTCTTTAACCGACATTGGAGCATCCATTTTTGCAATTTTGTCATAATACTCTTCGGTTTCATCATTTGTTTCACCGTAAAGCTCTTCGTTAATTGCCTTGATTTGCTCTTTGAGATAATATTCACGCTGATTATCTTCAATCTGCATGCGGACACTTTCACTGATTTTATTGTCTATTTTTAACAGACCACATTCCTTGGATAGAAGCTTTAAAAGCATTTTTGCTCTTACATACGGGTCGCGCTGTTCAAGAAGAAACTGCTTATCGTCAAAGGGAGCAGGAATATTTGCTGCAATATAATCACAAAGCTCAGATACATCATCATTGGTAGCAACATTCATCATAATTTCGGTTGAAATACCGGAGGGTAAGAGCAGAGCGTATTTTTCAAACTCGTCGCGTATTTTACGAATGATAGCCTCGGTGTATTTTTCGGTGTGACGGGCATTGGCATCGTCTATGCGACGAACCTGAGCATAGTTGCAAACAGAAAGCTTTTTAACCGAAATTCGTTGAGCGCGGTAAAGACCTTCAGCCACAACCTTTACACTCTTTTCTGAAATTTTAAGAAATTGACGCACACGGACAACACAGCCGATTTCATATAACTGCTCCTGAGTGGGTTCTTCATCTCTCAGGTCTTTTTGTGATACAAGAAATAATAGCTGGTCTTTATCAACAGCGGTATTGAGCGCTGCGATTGATGATTTACGACCGGCTTCAAAATGTATAGGCATACCCGGAAAGGCAATTAAACCTCGAAGGGCAAGTAAGGGAAGGGTGGTTGTGCCGGAAAATTCTGGAATTGACATATTGACCTCCGTAATGATTTTAAATACTATATCAGTATACTACAATTTCTTTTCCAATTCAACTATTAGATTTTATCGACTTATATTATAATTTATCGACTTTTGCCTCATTGTGCATTGACATAGTTTAGAAAATGGTGTAAAATATTTCAGTACAACACGTTTTGGTACAACTATACAATACAGTGCGGTGATTTGTTTGGTTAAAATTTCTCCTTCGGTGCTTACTGCTGATTTTCTTGAACTGAAAGATGATATAAAAAAACTTGAAGATGCTGGCGTGGATATGCTTCATCTTGATGTTATGGACGGTATTTTTGTGCCGAATATATCATTTGGTATTCCCGTAATTAATTCTATTAAAAAGCATACAAAGCTTTTATGTGATGTTCATCTGATGATAGACAGACCTCACCGTTATATTAATGATTTTGCAAAGGTTTCTGATTATCTCGGTTTTCATTATGAAGCAGGTTCAAATTGTGAGCAGACTTTAAAGGAAATCAGAGAGTATGGCTGTAAATCCTGTCTTACTATAAAGCCTTGTACTCAGCCTGAAGAAATTTTTTCTCTGCTTAAATACTGTGATATGGTATTGGTTATGTCTGTGGAGCCCGGTTTCGGAGGTCAGAAATTTATGCCTTCAGCACTCGACAAGCTTTCAAAGCTTAAAGCAGAAATTACCCGTCAGGGACTCTCGGTGCTTCTTGAGGTTGACGGCGGTATAAATGCAGAAACAGCCCCTATGGCTGTTAAAGCTGGGGCTGATGTTTTGGTTGCCGGTAATTATATTTTCTCTGCTGATGATATGAACGAGCGTGTAAAACAAATCAAGGCTCTTTGATTTTAGAACCAATTATGGCTATTGCATCATTACAGATAAGTTTGCCGTATTCTTCAAGTTGTCCTTTAAGGTAAAAGTTTACTTTTGGTGTAAAATTTTTTATAGGTATAGTTTTGAAGAGTTCTAAATAATATTTATTGTTATATTTATACAGTTTATTGTTCTTTTCGGTTTTATTGTATAGTAAGGATATTATATCGAGTAAATCGTCTGTATTTTCTATTTCATAATATCTTTGATTAGCGGTTGCCTTTAGTTTTTTTATTTTCATTTTGTCCTCCATGCGATTTTATTTAGGAGATGTGTTATGTCTTATTCAATGTTTAAAAGTGGCACCGATATACGCGGTGTTGCAAGTGATGTTTTAGGAAACGAAGTTAATCTTACAAATGAAGCGGTAAATGATTTTGCCTGTGCTTTTGTGTGTTTTCTTACCGATAAATTAGGTATCTCTGCTGAGGAAATGAAAATTTCGGTAGGCCATGATTCCAGAATTTCGGCAAATCGTATCAGCTCTGTCGTTATAGATGCCCTTATAAGCTCAGGTGTAAAGGTTGTTGATTGCGGTCTTTCGTCTACCCCTGCTATGTTTATGACTACCGTTATGCTTGACTGTACAGCGGCAATTCAGATTACTGCAAGTCATCATCCTTCTGATCGTAACGGACTTAAGTTTTTCCTCAGAAGCGGAGGACTTGGCGGTAACGATATATCCGAAATACTATCATTAGCTGACTCAAAAACAGTATATTTGTCTGATAAAAAGGGGAGCTGTGAAAAGTATAATTTTATGAATGATTATTCTGCAATGCTCAGAAAAATTATTTGTGATTCGGTTGGAAAAACCGAAGAAGAACTTCCTCTTAAAAATTATCATATCATTGTTGATGCCGGTAACGGTGCGGGCGGTTTTTATGCTCAAGATGTTCTTCATAAGCTTGGCGCCGATATAAGTGGAAGTCAGTTCTTAGAGCCTGACGGTATGTTCCCCAATCATATTCCTAACCCTGAAAACGAAAAGGCGATGAACAGTATTCAGGAGGCGGTAATCAATAGTAAGGCAGATTTGGGTATTATTTTTGATACCGATGTTGACAGAGCTGGCTGTGTAGACAGTAATGGTGTTGAAATTAACCGTAATCATCTTATCGCCCTTGCAAGTGCAATAGTTTGTCAGGAGAATCCCAAATCTACTATTGTAACAGATTCGGTAACCTCAGATGGTCTTAAAACCTTCATAGAGGAACATTTGGGCTGTAAGCATTATCGCTATAAAAGAG
This sequence comes from Clostridiaceae bacterium, assembly GCA_904501755.1. Lineage (GTDB taxonomy): Bacteria > Bacillota > Clostridia > Oscillospirales > Acutalibacteraceae > SIG607. Next base: position 61,156 of record CAJGBV010000005.1, read on the forward strand.
GATATAAAAACGTTATTGATATGGCTAAACAGCTTTGTGAACAAGGGATTAACTGTCCTCTTGCCATTGAAACCTCAGGACACGCTGCCTTAAAGGAGAATTATTTCCTTGATGACGGAGCGTATCTCGTTACAAAGATAGTTATCGAACTTGCAAAGGGAACCGACATTGATAAGCTTCTCCAGCCTCTTGCCGTACCTGCTGAATCTGTTGAGTACAGATTTAGTATCACTGAAGATAATTTCAAGGAATACGGTCAAACGGTTATTGATTCTCTTGAAAAATTTGTAGCAGACAAAAAGGAATGGAAGATAGCTGATGATAACAGAGAGGGAATACGTGTTTGTGTTGAGGACGGATGGTTCTTGTTGCGACTTAGTGTTCACGACCCTGTTATGCCTATAAATATTGAAAGCAATGTTTCAGGCGGTGTAGAAAAAACCATTGCTGAACTGAGAGGATTTTTTGCTCAGTTTGATAAACTTAAAATAACCGCATTTTAATGTGTTAAACGCCCCTTTTGTAAGGGGCGTTTTTTTAACAACATTCCTCTTTGCTGCAGGGAGGGAAAAAGTCGGAAGTGGGGAATTCTATTTTGCTGAATACATCACATGGGGTTACAGCAGAACAGTTTCCGTCACACTGCTTTTCGGGTATACAGAAATCATACATAGGAACAAGCATTTGTACATTTCTGATAAGCTGTACAACGGTGAACAGACCTAATGTTACATAAATTGCATTTGTTCCGTTAGGTAGAGAAGTTCGTAGATTGCTGCCGATAACCTTGCAGACACAATCAGGTATACAGCATACATTGTCACATCTGTTGTCAACCTCGCATATTTTTGCTGACAGTGAAACGGGAGATACTGTCTGAACAACGCATTTTGGTAGATTGTTTCTTGGATAAAGCTGTGTGTCTGAGCCGTTAACACTTGTTACGCTTGAGAATATTTTTGCGTTTCCTTCGCCTCCGAAAAGTATAACCTTTTTGCTGAATACACATATACCTCTTACGTCGGTAGGCAAGGTGTTGTGTGAAGTGAATACATCCAGCTCAACAAGAAAATAAAAGGTAAGGTCGCAGGCATAGAACCCCTTGTTAAAATTCACTGGCTCTACATCTACATAAACATTAAGTACTTCTGAGTTTTTTAGTCTTACATTCACAGCATTTTGCACAAGTGCCTGATCATCGTCACATAAGTAACATCTTAAATCTTCAAGACAATCTCTGTCACAACAGGAATCGTAAACCCTGCCGGCATCAATGCAAACTGCTTCTCTGCAGTTTTCTAAAAAATTGTTTTCTGCCATTATGACTCCTCCTTAAAATAAATCAAGCCTTAGTCAAATTTTTTCTAAAACTCAATACATATTATGAATTTCGCTGAGTTTGTGCCACATTTTTTATTAATTTATTGACAAAAACTGTTTTGGATATTATAATTAAGAAAAATTTGAAGAGTAAAAATTCAGGCGTGAAGTGCTGATGGGACGGGGAGTTGCTCATCAGACGAAAATCTTTTTGATTGCGGTCTGAGTTTTGCATCCCGCTTCATTAGGCTAAAAAGTTTCTTCTTTCTGCCTTTTGTGCGTGGAAAGGAGTTTTTTTATGCTAAAAAATAGAGATTTCTTATGTATTTCGAGTCTTAAAAACCTTAAAGTTGTTATTACCATTGCCTTGTTTTCGGCTATAAGTTTTGTTTTCGGAAAGTTTTTAGCCATACCTGTGGGCGATTATATGAGATTTAGTTTTGAAAATCTTCCCATTATCCTTTCAGGTATACTTTTTGGCCCTGTTTCAGGCTGTGTGACAGGAGTGGTAGCAGACATTGTGGGCTGCATTCTTCGTGGTTATGTTATTAATCCTATCCTTACTTTTGGTGCTGCTATTATCGGTTTTTGTAGCGGTGCGGTCTATCAGATGCCTATAAGATTTCCTAAAACCGTAAGGCTGATACTGACAGTATCTCTATCTCATCTAATCGGTTCGGTATTAATTAAATCCATAGGGCTTAGTATATGGTATTCAATGGACTTTTTATTTACGCTTGGATGGAGGAGTCTGAATTACCTTATTGTTGCTGTTGCGGAAATATTGGTTTTGTGTGTTATTTTAAAGAACGAAGGCTTTAAAAATCAGATAAAAAGGTTAGGTAATTATGAATTATAATGAAGCTCTTGAATATATACATTCGGTAAGTAATTTCTTTTGTAAACCCGGTCTTGAAAGAATTGCTCAGTTGTGTGAAAAGCTTGGTAATCCTCAGGATAAATTGAAATTTGTACATGTTGCGGGTACTAACGGTAAAGGTTCTTTTTGCTCAATGCTTGCATCTGTTTTAAATGAGGCAGGTTATAAAACCGGCCTTTATACTTCGCCTTATATTATTGATTTTTGTGAACGAATTTGTGTAAACGGAACAATGATTCCTCGTGATGAATTGGCAGAAATAACCGCTTATGTAAAGGATTTTGCAGATGAAATGCAGGACAAGCCTACCGAGTTTGAATTAATTACAGCTGTAGCCTTTGAGTATTTTTCCAGAGTAAAATGTGACATTGTTGTGCTTGAATGTGGTTTGGGCGGAAGATATGATGCTACCAATATAATAAAAAATTCTGTTTTGTCGGTAATAACAGGCATTTCTATTGACCATACCTCTTTTCTTGGAAGTACTATAACCGAAATAGCAGGCGAAAAAGCGGGTATTATTAAAAATGGTATTCCTTGTCTTTGGTGTGGCAAAGACGGTCAGGCTTACAGCGTTATTAAGGAAAATTGTAATAAGCTTAATTCTGTTCTTCATACTGTTGACCGAAGTAGTCTTGATGTGAAAAGCTATGATTTAAAGAAAACGGTTTTTGATTTTGACGGAATAAAGGATATTACTATATCCTTGCTTGGAACGTATCAACCGCATAATGCCGTAAATGTAATCTGTGCGGTAGATTTGCTAAATAACAATGGTTTTGCTATTTCACGGGAAGAATTGCTAAGAGGACTGTATAAAACGATATGGCCGGCTCGTTTTGAACTGTTGTGTGACAATCCTGTAGTTATAGCGGATGGTGCTCATAACCCTGAAGGTATTGAAAATGCAGTGGTTAGTATAAAGAAATATTTCGGTGAAACAAAGATAAATATAGTTACAGGTGTGATGATGGATAAGGACTTTGAATATATCGCCGATGTTCTTATAAGTGTAGCAGAATGTGTTTACTGTATAACTCCCGACAATCCCCGTGCGCTTACTGCAAGTGAGTATAAATTAGTTTTCGATAAAAAGGGAATAAAGGCGATAGAATGTAAAAACGTTGAGGATGCTGTATTAAAGGCTATGGAAGACAGTGCTCAAAAGGGGATACCTATGGTTGCACTTGGTTCTTTATATATGTATGGCGAAGTAGCTAAAGAAGTACAAAAATTTTCAAAAATGGCAAAAATTGTTGAAAATTGATGTATTTTATACTCAAATTTTAAAAAATATGTTTAATTTATTATAATTTTACTTGACATTATTAAAAGTTTGTTGTATTATCTAATAGTGAATAGTTAGGGTTATTGGTGTATTTGATGAATGTTGGTATTGATGTGCTTGAAATAGATGAGAATGAAATTATTCGCAAAATTAAAAACGGAGATACCGATTGTTTTCAGTTATTAACCAAACAATACTTACCCATTATTAATTACTATATTTCGGTTTTAAATTGCTCGGATAATGACAGAGAGGATTTAACTCAGGAGGCGCTCATGGCACTCTACAGTGCTGTAAGGGTTTATGATTATTCCTCTGCTTCATTTTCAACCTTTGCTTCTGTTTGTATTAAGCGTAGTATAATTTCTTCGTTAAGGCGGTTTTCGGGCAAGAGGAACATTCCTCAGTCGCTTATCACTTCCTTAGATGAAAATATTGTTGATGATGAACAAAATCCTGAAATTAAGGTTATCGATAAAGAATCCTATATTCATTTTTCCGATAAGATTAAGCTTACTCTTTCTTCCTTTGAATACAGTGTTTTAATCGCTTATCTTCGTTACGGCAGTTATACTGATGTTGCTGATATTCTGAGCGTTTCGGTTAAGGATGTAAATAATGCACTTCATAGGGCAAGGAAGAAAATTCGCAAAATCAACAGGTAATACCTGTGATTATATATGCCCATGTAGCTCAATTTTAAGAGCGTTGTTTTCAAAGATGTCGGTGGAACTCCGACCGGGGCTAAAAACCAAACAAGTGAGGTACAAAAAATGTTCGAAGACAAGACTTTAGTTTGCAAGGACTGCGGAGAAGAATTCGTATTCACTGCAAGAGAACAGGAATTCTATGAGTCCAAAGGATTTGCAAATGAGCCGCTGCGTTGCAAACCCTGCCGTGACAAACGTAAAAACGCTGGCAGAGCACCACGCGAAATGTTTGAGACTACCTGCAGTGCTTGTGGTAACCCCGCAAAGGTTCCTTTCCAGCCGCGTGACGACCGTCCTGTATACTGCAGCGAATGTTTCGCAAAGATGAAAGAAGAAAATTCTGCTGAATAATATATCTTAGTATATATTGCCGTCCATATTTGATGGACGGCTTTCTTTAGCTTAGAAATATGGGTATTTATAAAATTCTTTTTAATTATTCATATTTTATTAATAGAAATATTGTATTCTATGATTATAATACTTATGGTAAGCATTACTATTCTTTTTAAAGAGTGGAGGAGTATTTATGGATAAACTTAAAATAATGATTGTTGATGATGACGAAAATATATGTGAACTTTTGCGCCTTTATCTTGAAAAGGACGGATTTGAAACGTTAACCGTAAACAATGGATTAAAAGCTGTAGAAGCTGAAGGTAGGTTTTTGCCTGACCTTATCCTCCTTGATATAATGCTTCCCGGTATAGACGGATGGCAGGTTTGCAGAGAAATAAGAAAGAGTTCCGATGTGCCTATAATTATGCTTACTGCAAAAGGCGAAACCTTTGACAAAATATTGGGTCTTGAGCTTGGTGCTGATGACTATGTGTCCAAGCCTTTTGATGCAAAGGAGGTTATAGCACGTATTAAGGCCGTGCTCAGAAGAAGCAATATTTCCGATAATAAGGATGTTAAAGAGGTTCGTTTTGAAAATCTTATTATAAATCTTACAAATTATGAACTTGTTGTTAACGGTCAGCAGGTAGACACGCCGCCAAAGGAGCTTGAACTTATCTATCATCTTGCCAGTAATCCTAACCGCGTATATACACGCGACCAACTTCTTGATGAAGTATGGGGGTTTGATTATTACGGCGATTCGAGAACAGTTGATGTCCATGTTAAGCGACTCAGGGAAAAGTTAGAGGGTGTTTCTGAACGATGGGTATTAAAGACTGTCTGGGGCGTAGGTTATAAATTTGAGGTAAAATGACTTGGTTAAGCTAAATACTTTTAAAAAATATTTTATAGCTGTATCGGTTACATTTTTGCTTTGTCTTACTGCTATTATTGTGATAGTTAGTATTCTTATTAACGACTCACTTTCAAAGGATAAAATTCATTCGCTAAATAATACCTGTGATGCAGTATCAAGATTTATTGAAAATGATTACGGCTCCCAGTTTTTTGAAGACAATCTTCAAAATATGGCTCGTACAATTGCTGTTATTAATCACAATAGTGTTATAATATCTGACACACAGGGTAACGTGATTTCCTGTTCATGCAGTGATTATTCAATTGACAGTGTATGCGTTCATTCCGTTAAGATTATTCCGTCGGATATTATCAGTTCCGCTGGTCATGGTTTTAAAGAGGTAGGCAGATTTGGTGGACTTTACGATGAAATTTTTTATACGGCTGGCAGAAGTGTAACTACAACGGATGATAATATAGTTGCTTATGTTTTTGCTTCATCTCCCGCCTCGACCCTTTCTCAGTTTTATAGTGAACTTTTTAAACTATATGCCTTTTCTGCGGTGATACCTATTGTCGTGCTTTTCTTTGCACTATATACTATGACTTACAGGTGGATTAAACCGCTTAAACTAATGTCTGAGGCTTCTAAAGCTATGGCAAAAGGCGATTTTTCAAAGCGAATACCTGTAATGAGTAACGATGAAATCGGTATGCTTTCTGAGTCATTTAACAGTATGACCAATTCTCTTGTGGAGCTTGAGAATATGAGGAGAAGCTTTATAGCAAATGTATCCCATGAACTTAAAACTCCTATGACAACAATAGGTGGCTTTATAGACGGAATTATTGACGGTACTATTGATTCATCAAAACAGGAGCACTATCTTAAAATTGTTTCTGATGAGGTGAAACGGCTTTCAAGACTTGTGCAGGGTATGCTTAGTCTTTCAAAGCTTGAAGCGGGTGAAATAACCCTTAAACTGTCTGACTTTAATTTCAGGGATTTGATTTTTGATGTGGTGCTTAATCAGGAACAGCGTATTGAAGATAAAAAATTGAATGTTGTTGGACTTGATAAAATACAAAGCGTAATGATTAATGCTGATAAGGATTTGTTGCATCAGGTTGTATATAATTTATGCGACAATGCTGTTAAATTTACCGATGAGGGCGGAACTCTTGAGTTTTCACTGACCTCTGATGGAAGCTGGATTGAGTTTACACTTAAAAATACGGGTGTCGGAATTCCCGAAAAGGATTTGCCCTTTGTATTTGAAAGATTTTATAAGACCGACCGTTCGCGGTCTGCGAATAAGGACAGTACCGGACTTGGTCTTTATTTAGTTAAAACAATTATTAAAATTCATGGCGGTAAAGCCTTTGTGAGAAGTACGGAAAATGTATTTACACAGTTTGGAATAGTATTACCGCTTAAGAGTACGGAGGATAAAAAATGAACGAATTTGATGAAAATAACCTAAATAATGAAGAGCAAATTTCAGAAACAAAAGAAGATATTAATACTGAAATTGTTCAAGATGAAACCGGTATTGTCGAGGAAATTGTTGATGAGCTGTCTGTAAATATTAATTCTGACGAAACAGACAAAAATCCTGTTATGGACTATCAGCCGGTTACCTTTGATTATTCTCCTGTTACCAAAACCAAAGAACCTGTTTCAAAGGGAATTAAGTTTTTTGCTCTTATAATGGTTGCTGTTGTTATTGCCACATCTTCTTGTATCGGAGGCTATCTTTTAGGCATCAATAAGAACAATAGTAATTATTCTGCTACCACCCTTGACCTTACTTCTAAACCTGCAGACACCGATGAATATACTGCGGCTCAGGTTTATGATATGGTTAATAAATCTGTTGTAGGAATAACAGTTTACGGTGCTAATGGTAATGCTTCTACCGCTTCCGGTGTCGTTTATACCGAGGACGGATATATTATTACTAATGACCATATTTACGAAAATATAGCCGGAGCTAAATTCAGGGTACGATTCTGGGACGGAAAAGAATATCCTGCGGTATTTGTTGCCGGAGATACAAGAAGTGATTTGGCTGTAATAAAAATTGACGGAAACGGTTTCACTCCTGCAGTTTTTGGCAATTCTAATGAACTGGTTATCGGTGAAAATGTTGTTGCTGTAGGCAGACCAAATCAGATAGAGGAAAACAGCATTACAGAGGGAATTATTTCACTTAAAGAAAGACGTGTATCTACTTCATCTAACTATACAATGAAAATGATACAGACCAGCACTCCTATTAACCCGGGCAATTCTGGTGGAGCACTTGTGAATATGTATGGTCAGATAATAGGTATTACTTCTTCTAAAATAGCAGGAGATGCCTATGAGGGAATTGGCTTTGCTATTCCCACAACCACTACAAAATGGGTTGTCGAATCGCTTATTGAGTATGGTTGTGTAAATGACCGAGCAAGACTTGGTATAACCTATCAGACTATTAACGAAATAACCAAGGAAATTGGCGGATATAAGACCACAGGTATTCTTGTTGCATCTGTAGCAGAGGACAGCGACCTTTACTCAAAGGTGACAGAAGGCGATATTATTACCGAGGTAAACTCAGTGGCAATTACCTCTGATAGCGTTATTCTTGATGCTATAGAAGCTTCAAAACCAAATGATGTTCTCGAGTTTACTGTATATACTTCATCAGGTACTACAAAACACATTTCTGCAAAGCTACTTCCTGATACAGGAACTTCAAGCTATGTATATACAACTGCAAAATAATTTTTAAAGCCCGATTATTCGGGCTTTTATTTTTTTGCAAATATTTTTTATCTAACTACGTTTTTCGGCAAATTTTACACTTTTGATGAAGTATAATTTATAAGGTGATGAAAATGACTGTATATGCTGATGTTCTTATACTTATAAATGCTGTTGTTGATTATTTGATAATTTCGCTTACTTCATATATTACCGATACATATATCAGACCTATAAGAGCGGTTGTGTCGGCTTTTATTGGTTCTCTTTTTTCCTTGCTTATCTTTATGCCTGAGCTTTTTATTGTTTATCAGATTCTGCTATTATTGTTATCTTCTGCTCTTATAATCTTTGTTGCTTTTGGAATAAAAAACAAAAAATCGTACATAAAAAACTGTTTTGCTTTTGTTATGATAAATGTTGTTTACAGCGGTCTTATGGTATTGTTTTGGTTTATGGTTAAACCCAGAGGAATGGTGCTTAATAACTGCGTTGTGTATTTTCAGATTTCTCCGCTTGAATTTATTATCTCATCCTGTATTTTTTATGTAATTATCCGTATTGTGCAGAGTATTCTTAAAAGAAGAGAACGATATGCTAAACGATGTAATATTAGACTGTGTAATAACGGAAAAACGGTGCATTTAAGAACTATCGTAGATACAGGTAATTCTCTGACTGACCCATATTCAAACAAGCCGGTGATAATAACAGATAAAAAAACTGCTGAAATGATATTTGATAATCTTGATGAATTACCTAAATTATTGCTTCCTGTGCACTCTGTAATGGGAGAGGGACTTATTCCTGCTTATTCACTAAAAAATGCAACCATAGACAATATTAAGGATACGCCTGTTCTTATAGCGGTTACAGATAAGAAATTTGATGGTGACTATAGCGGTATAGTTAGCCCTGAGATATTAAACTGATTTTTTGAATGGAGAAAATGTTATGATATTCCTAAAAATTAAAAATTTGTTTTCCCTGCTGTTTAAAAAGCTTGGTATACAAAAAAATGTATTTTATATAAACGGCAGTGAAACGCTTCCTGCACCGCTTACACCGCAGGAGGAAAGGGAACTACTGTTAAGATTTGATAAAGAAACGGAGTATGTAAAAGAAAAGCTTATAACACATAATTTACGACTTGTGGTTTATATTGCAAAGAAATTTGAAACAACTGTAGCAGGAGCAGAGGATTTAGTGTCAATCGGTACCATAGGTCTTATTAAGGCTGTTAATACATTTCAGCCTGATAAAAACATAAAACTGGCAACCTATGCCTCCAGATGTATTGAAAATGAAATACTAATGTATCTTAGAAAGACAGCGGTATTGAAATGTGAGGTTTCCATTGACGAACCATTAAATGTAGATTGGGACGGTAATGAGCTTTTACTTTCAGATGTGCTGGGAAGTGATGGCGAAGAGGTGGGCAGAGAAATAGAAAAAGAAGACGAAAAACGCCTTCTTAATGATTTGGTGGATAGATTACCACCACGTGAGAGAGAAATAATGCAAATGCGGTTTGGTATGGCAGGACACAGAGAACTGACACAGAAACAGGTGGCGGATTGTCTTGGGATTTCTCAGTCATATATTTCTCGACTTGAGAAAAGAATTATAGATAAACTGAAAAATCAGATTGAAAAAGTATCATAAAAAAACGGCTGAAACAGCCGTTTTATTTTTTAGTAACATAAGCAAAATCAATCAGTCCGTTGCCAAGTTTGAAGTTAAAATCAATGATATCACTGTTATACGCAATGACCGAGTTTTCAAAAGCTATAGGTATGATGGTATATTTTGTCATTATGTTGGTTTGAATGGCGTTCAGTGTTTTTACCGACGCATTAGAATAATTATAGCCTAATTGATAGCAAAAAACACTGGGGTCCTTATCGGTAATGGTTATCGGATAGATTGCTATGGTATTAGTTCCGTTTGCAAAGTTGGTTTTAATTTCGCTAAGGCTATTTGAGGGCTGTACATTGATGTATGCACCCAAATTGTTTTGCCAATGTCCTACAATATCATTTATAGGAACCGTCATATTTTCATCATTATAAAAAATAAGTGTTGTAGAAGGTAACTTTTTATTGGGGAAACTTTGTAAAGCACTGTTAAATAGCTTACGAGCCTCGGTTAAATCGTATGATGGCATACCAACATAGTCGAGATTTTCTTGGGTGAGAGAGGGTGGGAAAATGGAATAGGCTACATTGTAACCGATACCGAGGTCGCCTGCATAAGCACTTCTGTTAAGAGAATGCATAAAGGCTCTTCTTAAATCATAGGGAAGTTTTTCGCTGAATTCCATAACCCAAACAACATTCTGATACTGGGCATTTTTAAGGTCGTGAGAGGCAGATTCTTCTAACTGATTCATTTTTATAAAACTGAAATCAACCGAACCCTTTGAAAGCTTTTCTATATTTTCCACATTAGGATTGTAAGAAATAAATACAGCGGAATTTTTTGCGGGATATGTACCGTAGTATTTGTCGTTTCTGTACATTCTTGCGGCGAAATCCTCTTTATTCCATTTGGTAAGTCTATAAGAACCATTGGTAAGAAGATGAGATTTACTTAAACCATACTGACCTTCACATTGATTAAAGAAGTCCTCACGGCATGGCATACATACAGCAGTTGTCAGTTTGTATAAAAACTCGTTGTCGGTATGTGCCATTTTAATTTCAAATGTGTTAGGCGATTTTGCAGCAACACCCAGGTTGACTGACTCAATATTTCCCGAGAGAATAAGTTCAGCGTTAAGAATTGAACTGAGCTTTGCGGCGTAGGGAGATTTAGTTTCAGGGTCAACAGCACGTCTGAAGGCAAATACAAAATCATCTGCAGTTACAGACTGACCGTCACTCCAGGTAGCAGTTTCGCTAATAGTAAAGGTGTATACATTATTATTAAAAGTATAATCACTTGCTATACCGTTGACAACTTCTCCGTTTTGGTCAACACGCATAAGTCCTTCGAATAAATTTCTTATCATAAGAAGCTCGGTATCGTTTGATGCGAGCTGTGGATCAAGAGTAGAAGGGGTAACAGAGGCATCGAAATATAAAACCGCACTACTATCATAGGCTTTGCAGCCGCTGATAGAGGACTGGAGTAGGATTATACATAAAATAACGCTAATGAGTTTTAATGACATTTTCATTTTGTTCACCTTTTCTGTTTACTATAGCCATTATAATTGATACATTCAGCTTTTTCAATGATTATTTTTCCTGTAAAGAAAAATGCTTGACATAGCGTTCGTTGTGTGCTATAATACAGTCTGTAAAGTAATTTGGTTTACAGATAGAGGTATGAAATGAAGGATTTATCTTTAGCATATCTGTTAGATGTGTACGGTGACTTGTTAAGTGACAGACAACAAAGAATAGCAAGGGATTATTTTTATGATGATTTGTCTTTGTCCGAAATTTCAGAAAATGAGGGCATATCCCGACAGGGCGCACATGAGATAATAAAACGATGTGAACAATTACTTAATTTTTACGAAGAAAAGCTTCATTATTCTCAAACTGTGTATGAACTTAAAAGTGCTGCAGAAAAATGTGATAATGAGAAAATTTATAAAATTATAGAAAATTTGTAACGGTGGTGTGAAAATGGCATTTGACAGTCTTGCTGATAAGCTTGCCGGTGTTTTTAAAAATTTAAGAAGTAAAGGCAAACTCAGTGAAGCCGATGTTAAGGCGGCTATGCGAGATGTCAGACTTGCTTTGCTTGAAGCCGATGTAAACTATAAGGTTGCAAAGGAGTTTACTAATAAAATTGCCGAAAAGTGCATTGGTGAGAATGTAATGGAATCTCTTACTGCTGCACAGATGGTTGTAAAGATTGTTCGTGATGAACTTACTGAGCTTATGGGTAGTGAGCAAAAGCGTCTTAACACTTCCTCAAAGCTTCCTACTGTTATAATGATGTGCGGTTTACAGGGTGCGGGTAAAACTACACACTGCGCTAAATTGGCTTCTTTCCTTAAAAAGCAGGGACACCGTCCTATGCTTGTTGGTTGTGATATATACAGACCCGCCGCTATTCAGCAGTTAAAGGTTGTAGGTGAGGCTGTTGGGGTTCCTGTTTTTGAAAAGGGGACACAAAAGCCTGAAAAAACTGCTCAGGAGGCTATAAAACACGCCAGAGATTACGGCAACGATTTTGTTATACTTGATACTGCGGGTCGACTGCATATTGATACTGAGCTTATGGATGAGCTCAAAAGAATCACTCAGGCAGTAGAGGTTCATAATATTCTCCTTGTTATCGACTCAATGGTCGGTCAGGATGCTGTTAATGTCGCTAAGGCATTTAACGATATTCTTGAAATTACAGGTGTTATTTTAACCAAGCTTGACGGTGATACAAGAGGCGGTGCCGCTTTATCTGTTAAATCTGTTACAGGAAAGCCTATTCTTTTTGCCGGCGTTGGCGAAAAGCTTGATGCTATTGAGGAATTTCACCCTGACAGAATGGCATCCCGTATTTTAGGTATGGGTGATGTGCTTTCCCTTATTGAAAAGGTTGAAAATGAGATTGATGCTAAACAGGCCGAGGAAACTGCCCGTCGTCTTGAGGAAAACAAATTTGACCTTAATGACCTTTTGATACAGTTTCAGCAGATTAAGAAAATGGGCTCTGTTAAAAGTGTACTTTCTATGCTTCCCGGTATGGAAAGACAAATCAGAGATGTTGATATTGACGATAGAGCAATGCTGAGAATGGAAGCAATAATAACTTCTATGACTAAAAAGGAACGGTCAAAGCCTGAAATACTCAATGGCTCAAGAAGAAAAAGAATTGCACAGGGTGCAGGTGTAAAGGTTGAGGATGTAAACCGCCTTATGAGCCAGTATAATCAAATGAAAAAGATGTTCAAACAGTTTGGTAATAAAAAGAAGTTTGGTAAAGGTTTTCCTAAGGGTATGATGCCACCAGGTGGCTTTACAGGAATTTAATTGTATATAAAAAAGTATAAGCTTTTTTAATATAAATTTTTTGTTGGAGGTGTAATTATGGCAGTAAAAATCAGACTTCGTCGTTTAGGTGCTAAGAAGGCTCCTTTCTACCGTGTTGTTGTTGCTGATTCCCGTTTTTCAAGAAACGGTCGTTTTATTGAAGAAATCGGCTACTTCGATCCTACTAAGGATCCCGCTGTAGTTAGTATTGACGGTGAAAAGGCAAAGCAGTGGATTGCTAACGGTGCTCAGCCTACCGATACCGTTAAGGCTCTTCTTAAGAAGAACGGTGTTCTTTAATTAAAAATGCTTTTTGGAGTTAAATTTTATGAAAGAACTTTTAATTTCTATTTCTTCGGGACTTGTTGAAAAGCCTGAGGAAGTTACCGTTGAGGTTGATGAAATCAATGAGGACGGTGTTATTGTTTACCATCTCCATGTTGCCGAAGGTGATATGGGAAGAGTTATAGGTAAACAGGGTAGAATAGCTAAGGCTATCCGTACCGTTATGCGTGCTGCAGCAAGTCGTGACAATCAGAAAATAATGGTTGAAATTGATTAATGCTTTGGCTAATGCCCCCATAATATAATGGGGGCTTTAATTTAGGAGAATTTATGAAAAAAACATATCTTAAAATTGGAAAAATAGTTGGTAGCCACGGAGTTAAGGGAATGGTGAGAATTGAGTGTTGGTGCGATTCTCCTGAGTTCCTGTGTGGATTTAAACGTCTTTTTACTGCAGAAAACAACGAAGCTGTATTAAAAATCGAGAAGGCTTCTCCACATAAAAATATTGCACTTGTTAAAATCAGAGGTATCGATACAATTGAACAGGCTGAGGAAAAGCGTGGTACCGTTTTATATATATTCAGAGATGATGCAAAGCTTGAAAAGGGAAGATACTTTATAGAAGAGATAATCGGTTCAATGGTATATGATGTTAATACCCATAAGCTTTACGGAAAAATTACTGATGTCAGCCCTACGGGTGCTAATGATATATGGCATATAAACTGCGATGGTAAAGAGGTTCTGTTTCCGTCGGTTCCTCATTTTCTCAGCAGTGTAGATGTTGAAAAAGAAATAATATATATAGATCCACCGAAGGGACTTTTTGATGATGAAGATTGATATAATGACGCTTTTTCCCGAAATGTGTGAGGCTGTTTTAGAAACAAGTATTATCGGCAGAGCGAGAAAGAATGATAAGGTTTCTATATCTTGTGTTAATATTCGGGATTTTGCTAATAATAAACATAAAAGTGTAGATGATGCTCCCTTTGGCGGTGGTATGGGAATGGTTATGGCGGCCGAGCCTATTGATTTGTGTTTTAAATCATTATACGGCGAGGATGAAGAAAAACCTTATCTTATTTATATGTCACCCAAGGGAAAAACATTTACTCAGAGCAAGGCTATAGAACTTAGTAAAAAAGAGCATATTGTTTTTTTGTGCGGTCATTATGAAGGAATAGATGAGCGTGTTATTGAAAAAATAGTTGATGAAGAAATTTCCATAGGAGATTATGTTCTTACCGGTGGGGAAATGCCTGCACTTGTGTGTACAGATGCGGTTTGCAGAATGTTACCCGGTGTGCTTTCTGACGATTTGTGCTTTACTGAGGAAAGTCATTTTTCATCATTACTTGAATATCCACAGTATACTCGTCCTGCTGTATGGGAGGATAGAGCTGTTCCTTCTGTGCTTCTTTCTGGCAATCATGCTGAGATAGCAAAATGGAGAAGGGAAAAAGCACTTGAAACTACTGCACAACGTAGGCCTGATATGCTGAAAAAGGCAGAACTGACAAATAAGGAAAAAGAAAAATATAGTGATTATTTATAAGGTATTCAATATAATTTTTAAGTGTATACTAAGGTTATAATGTAAAATTGCATAAATTTGCCCCCTTAATTTTTTACCTGTTTGTTGAAAAGAGGGAAGTTGTAAAAGAATAATTGACTATTGAATATAATGTGGTATAATTACATTATCAAATTATATAACATTTTGATAAGGAGATATAAATATGTGCGTTAAAGACGTTGTAATCAAGAATCAGGTTGGTCTTCATGCCCGTCCCGCTACTTTCTTTATTCAGAAGGCAAATGAATTCAAGTCTTCTATTTGGGTTGAGAAAGATGAGCGCCGTGTAAACGCTAAGAGCCTTTTGGGCGTTCTTTCCCTTGGAATTATCGGTGGAACTACCATTAAAATTATTGCAGACGGCTCTGATGAAAAGGATGCAGTTAACGCTCTTGTTTCTCTTGTCGAATCAGGTTTTACTGAGTAATTTTCACTTATAAAAAGCCGAAGAAAAAAATCTTCGGCTTTTTTAAAAAAACACTTGCATTTTAATATGTGGTGTGATATAATCCCATAGTAACATCCGGGTGTGGCGCAGTTTTGGTAGCGCGCTTGAATGGGGTTCAAGAGGCCGCAGGTTCAACTCCTGTCACTCGGACCAAAAAATAAGACAGTCTTAGGACTGTCTTATTTTTATCCAAGTCGATAACTTGTTAAGTATTTATTGACTGTTCTGTTTGTTTGTGTTAATATTTTAAAAAAGGGAGGGGACTTTATGGCATCTGTGTTTAACAAAAAACTACCGCCTGCCTGTAAGTATTGCAGATATTCGGTGGGGCTTAATTTTACTGATGAGATTATTTGTAAAAAGCGTGGGATTTCTGAGCCTGACGGTTCCTGCCGTCATTACAAATACGATCCGCTTAAGCGTCAGCCTGACAGAATTGAACTGAAAAAGGATTTTGAAAAACAGGATTTTGAAAT
Organism: Clostridiaceae bacterium; assembly: GCA_904501755.1. Classification (GTDB taxonomy): domain Bacteria; phylum Bacillota; class Clostridia; order Oscillospirales; family Acutalibacteraceae; genus SIG607. Next base: position 77,085 of record CAJGBV010000005.1, read on the forward strand.
TTAAAAATAATGGTTGACAAACCTTGTTTTGTTTGTTATAATACTGCTTGTGTCTGGTGGATATGGCGCAGTTGGTTAGCGCGCCAGATTGTGGCTCTGGAGGCCGTGGGTTCGAATCCCATTATCCACCCCACTTAAACCCTTTTGCACGACAAAAGGGTTTGTTTTTTAAACTTAATATCTTGGGGTGTCGTCAAGCGGTAAGACACAGCACTTTGACTGCTGCATTCGTAGGTTCGAATCCTGCCACCCCAGCCAAAAATCCTCATTCGTAAGAATGGGGATTTTTACTTATTTCTCTCTTCACTTTTCACTATTCTCTACGTTTTTATAAAGAGGATTTTTGGAAGTAATAAGTAATAGTGAATAGTGAAGAAGTGAATGTTGTATAGTATCACTGAAACCCAAAGGGTTCAATATCGCTTTCTTGAAGAGAAAATATCACTCTGACGAAGTTAGAATATCACCAAAAGCTAAAAACTATATGAGAGTTCTTTTGATGATATACACAGCTCTGCTGTGATAAAAAAATATTGTTAATAAAATTATCCTGTGTTATAATGTATTATAGAATTTATGCGAGGTACTTATATTATGAGAATGAGAAAAAAGAAAAATCTTGAAGAAAAACTTCAACTTTGTGATAATCTGATTATCAAGCTGACTGATGATAGGAATTATCTGACAGCTGCTGATAATCCTGAGTATTTTGATTTTAATAAGTTGTTTGGAAACGCAAATCCTGTTCATCTTGAGGTTGGCTGCGGAAAGGGACAGTTTGTGTATGAAATTGCTCTGCGTAATCCCGATATAAATTATCTTGCTGTGGAGAAAAGCTCGAATGTTATTGTGACTGCCTGTCAGAAATGTGAGGCTCTTCCTAATGTGCGTTTTCTTAAATGCGGTGCAGAATATTTATCAAAATACATAAAGCCTGACAGCATTGACAGAATTTATCTTAATTTTTCCTGTCCTTTTCCTAAGAAAGCCTATGCTTCACACCGACTTACCGCACCACATTTTCTGAAAATTTATGACAGTATTATGAAAAAGGAAGCACAGATTCATCAGAAAACCGATAACAGAGGCTTTTTTGAATTCTCTATTGAACAATTGAGTGACTATGGTTTCACTCTTCACAATATTTCCCTTGACCTGCATAACAGTGATTTTGAGGGTAATATTGTTACGGAATATGAAGCACGTTTCTCTGCTCAGGGCTGTCCGATATATCGCCTTGAAGCATATATAAAAAAATGAAGATAATAATTGTAGCTCTCAGTTCTCAATATATACATTCATCCCTTGCGCCTTGGTATCTTCTTTCTTCGGTGAGGGAATTAAACCTTGCTGACCTTGAGGTAAAAGTTATTGAGGGCACTGTTAATGAAAACATACGGGTTCTTTATGAACGAATAGTGAAAGAAAATGCTGATGTTATTGCTTTTTCCTGTTATATATGGAATATTGTTACTGTTACTCAGCTTACTGATTTACTTAAAAGTGAAAACAGAAAAATAATTGTAGGTGGACCTGAGGTTTCGTATTGTGCCGAAAAAGTGTTGAGAGATAATCAAAGCATTGATTATGTGTTGTCGGGAGAAGGGGAATATCCTTTTTCTTTGTTGGTAAAAGCTTTTTGTAATGGCGATGAACTTAAAGAAGTGTCCGGGCTTTCCTATAGAAAAAACGGTAGAATTATTTTAGGTGAGCCTTATATTACCGAAACTATACCACCTGACCCGTATTGTGAAAAATATTTTGATACACTAAAGGGAAGAATTTCTTATCTTGAAACAAGCAGAGGGTGTCCATTTTCCTGTGCTTTTTGCCTTTCGGGACGTTGCGGCAATGTGAGGTTCTTTCCGATTGAGAGAGCTAAAAATGATATTATAAGACTTGCAAATTCCGGTAGTAAAATCATTAAGCTTGTGGACAGAACCTTTAATGCAAATCCGGAACGCGCCTACGAACTGTTTTCCTTTATAATTGAAAATTATGGAAAAGCCATTCCCAATGATGTGTGCTATCATTTTGAAATAGCAGGGGATTTGCTTAGGGACAAGGATTTAAAACTTCTCCAAAAAGCACCAAGAGGCGCTATTCAGTTTGAAATCGGAATGCAAAGCTTTAACGAAAAAACTCTTGAAGCGATAAAAAGAAAAACTAATACCCAAAAACTTAAAAATAACATATCGAATCTTTTAAAAATGGGGAATATCCATACGCATATTGACCTTATTGCAGGGCTTCCTTTTGAAGATTATAAATTATTCAGAGAAAGTTTTAATACGGCTTTTTATCTAAACGCAGATATGTTGCAGCTTGGATTTTTAAAGCTTCTTCATGGTGCTGATATGAGAACGAACTTAAATGAATATCCTTGTGAGTTTTCTGATAATCCACCTTACGAAGTAAAATCTACGCCATGGCTTGATGATAATAAGATAAAACAACTTCATTTTTGTGAAAATGCACTGGAACGCTTTGTAAATAGCGGAAGATTTCCTTTAACCGTTAAGTATGTTTTTGAAACCCAAAAACGCAATCCATTTGATACCCTTACAGAGCTTGGAATGTTTACCGGCGTTACATCCTGCTCACTCAATGAATATGTTGATAAACTTTTCTGGTTTTTCGGACAGGGAAGTGATGTAAAGGTTTTAAGGGATTTATTACTTTGTGATATAGCGACTTCTGTTAAGTCTACGGCTCTGCCGTCGAGCCTTATAGTTGAGGATAAAAAGCTTCGACTTTTCAGAAGAATGTTAGAGGAAAATCCTGAAACTCGTCGTAAAAAAGGAGTGCTGAGAAACACCTTTCTTCTTTACAGTGAAAACTGTGGAGGATATGTTGATTATGATTTTAAAAAAGACGGTAAGTACATATTAAAAAAGTTAAATATAATATAAAATGAAGAAAAATCGGAAGTTAATTTCCGATTTTTCTTATTTTTGCTACAAAAAAGCCTTCATATTCATTTGTGGGACAGACACATATCGCTTCCTTTAAGCTACAGGGTAGAAGTGGTAAATGCTGTTTGATTTCTTCATCAATCGGCACTATTTCACAGGAGTGTTTCTTTATTACCTTATTAATAATTTCCTCATTTTCCTGTGGCAAAATTGAACAGGTGGAGTATACTGCTTCTCCGTCTTTTTTTAGCAGTGATAGTGCTTTGTCTAAAAGCTGTATCTGAGAGGAAATACATCTTTTAATCAGAGTGTCGGTAAAGCCTTCGTAGCTTTTTCTTTCATCAAGGATAAAGGTTCCGCTGCCACTGCAAAGGGCATCAATAAGAATTTTATCAAAGGAGAAAAAGCTTTCGAGTCTTCGAGCATCGGTTTGCATTATATTGGCGTTTTTTACGCCCTGTTTTTCTAAATTGAATTTAAGCCTTTGGGCTCTTTTAAAGTTCATTTCACAGGCTGTTATATTGCATTTATTGTTGGTAATGGCTGCAATCTGACTTGTTTTGCCGCCGGGGGCAGCACACATATCAAGTATATCCTCGTTTTCCTTTGGCGAAAGAATAAGAGGTGGAAGTTGCGAAGAAAGACTCTGAAGATATATTTCACCATTCTTATATAAATCAGTTTCTCTTATATCTATGCTGATTTTTTCTAAGATTAAAGCTGTGTCTGAGTAGGGTACACAGCTAAAATCCATATTTAAGTCGGTTAGTTTTTGTTTGACTGTATCGGTATCGGTTTTAATTGTGTTAACTCTTAGGGTTGTTTTTCTTTTACCGTAACAGCCTTTTAAGATTTCGGATACATAGTGTTGGTCGTATGCTTCAGAAATTTTATCTTTAAAAAAATCCATATAATCACTCCGTTTATATGTAATAATTATAAAATATTAACTGCACTTAGTCAATAAATTTAAGAAAATATAAAAATATGTTAAAAAAATAACATTTTTGCAAAAAAGGGGTAGAAATATTTTTATATATGTGTTATAATTTTGTACATAGTATGGAGTAATCTGCTTGTAGTGTGTCTTCAAACAGATTGCCGACTTAAAATTTGCATAAGGAGGATATGGCAAATGCAAAAAAAGATTAGCAACAACCCTTTTAACGGTACTCCCGAACAGGAAAAGAAGCTTCGCGAAGTAATCGATGCAAATAAGCACGACAAGAGCCGTCTTATTGCTGTTATGCAGGAAGCACAGGATATTTACGGATATCTGCCTATGGAAGTACAGGAAATCATCTCTGAAGGTATGGATATACCTATGGAGAAAATCTTTGGTGTAGCAACCTTCTACGCCCAGTTCTCACTTTCTCCCAAGGGTAAATACAATATTTCTGTATGCCTTGGTACCGCTTGCTACGTTAAGGGAGCAGGTATACTTATGGAGAAGCTTGAGGAACAGCTTGGAATAGGTGCTGATGAGTGTACACCTGACGGTAAGTTCTCACTTACTGCTTGTCGCTGTATTGGTGCTTGTGGTCTTGCTCCAGTTCTTACAGTTAATGAAGACGTTTACGGCAAGCTTGTTGGTGACGATATTGCCGGAATTATTGCAAAATACGCTGATTAATTTGTTTTATTGAGGAAACAAGTGTATGAAAATCTGTACTATTAAAGATGTTCTTGAAGCAGAGGTTCTCTGTTGCGAAGAGGAAATCGGACGCCACGTGTATTCTGCCTGCGGCAGTGATATGATGAGCGACGTTCTGGCTTATGTAAAGGATCAGGCTGTTCTTCTTACAGGTCTTGTTAACCCGCAGGTTATCAGAACTGCTGAAATGATGGATATGATTTGTATCGTATTTGTACGCTCGAAAAAACCAAGTGAGGAAATGCTTGCTATGGCAAAAGAAAGCGGTATTGTTCTTATGACAACCGATAAGCGTATGTACGATGCTTGTGGTTTACTTTACCAGAATGGACTCGTGGGAAAGAAGGTTACAAATGGCTGAAGAATTAGTATTCCGTTTCACCGTTGACGGTGACGACTTTACTTCAGCAGGTCAGGCCTCTGTGCAGATAAAGAAGAACCTGCGTCAGTTAGGTATTCCTTCCGATATTATTCGTCGTGTTTCCATAGCTATGTATGAGGGCGAAATCAATATGGTTATTCATGCAAAAGGCGGTGAAGCCTTAGTTAAAGTAACCGAGGATTATATTGAAATCGTTCTTGAGGATAAAGGACCGGGTATAAAGAATGTTGAACAGGCTATGCAGGAGGGCTTCTCTACTGCACCTGAGGGTATACGTTCTTTGGGCTTTGGTGCAGGTATGGGACTTCCTAATATGAAGCGTTATACCGATAATATGGAAATTAGTACAGTTGTGGGTGTGGGAACTACCATTACTATGCGAGTTAATCTTGCATAAACCATTATCTTGATTTGGAGATTTATGCTTTATGTATACATACGAACATTCTGTTCAGCTGGACCCCTCTAAGTGTACCGGCTGTACCACCTGTTTAAGACGTTGCCCTACCGAAGCTATACGCATTAAGGATGGTCATGCCGTTATTAATCAGGAACGTTGTATTGACTGCGGTGAGTGTATCAGAGTTTGTCCTCATAAGGCTAAAAAAGCTGTGTGTTCCAAGCTTGAGGCAATGGAACGCTTTAAGTGGAAGATAGCTCTTCCTGCTCCCAGTCTATACGGGCAGTTTGATAATCTTGATGATGTGGACTATGTTCTTGACGGACTTAAACAAATCGGCTTTGATGATGTGTTTGAAGTTTCTAAGGCTGCCGAGCTTGTTTCGGCTTATACCCGTCTTTATCTTAAAACCGACGGTGTAAAGCTTCCTGTCATCAGTTCCGCCTGTCCCGTTGTTGTCAGACTTATCGGACTTCGTTTTCCGTCACTTGATGACCATATTATGAGAATGTTACCTCCTATGGAGGTTGCGGCACGTCTTGCAAGAGAGCGTGCGAAGGAGAAACATCCCGAACTTCTTGATGATGAAATAGGCGTATGCTTTATTTCTCCCTGTCCTGCAAAGGCAAGTTATGTTAAAAACGGCTTTGCCGATTACAAAAGTCAGGTTGATGAGGTTGTTTCTATCAGCGATATTTACTTTTTACTAATAAATGAAATGAAACAGGATGTTGAGCCTGAGTCCCTTTCTGAATCAGGTATGATTGGTATAGGCTGGGCTTCCTCAGGCGGTGAATCAACCGCTGTGTTTAATGAGGGCTATCTTGCTGCTGATGGCATCGAAAACGTAAACCGTGTGCTTGATGCTATTGAAAACGGCAATATACCGCCTCTTAAATTCATTGAACTTAATGCCTGTACAGGCGGCTGTGTCGGCGGTGCAATGACAATGGAAAATCCCTTTATTGCAAAGGCGCGACTTCACAGTCTTAAGAGATACCTTCCTGTTTCTCAGAACTTCCTCACTAAAGAGGAAAAACAGTACATTCCGGAATCGTATTTCTTTAACGACCTTCCAGAGTACAATCCCATAAGTCGTCTTAGTGATAATATGGCTCAGTCAATGAGAATGATGGCTGATATCCAAAAGCTAAAAGCGGCTCTTCCGGGTATTGACTGCGGCTCCTGCGGCGCACCTACCTGTCGCGCTTTTGCAGAGGATGTTGTTAAGGGACATACTGATTTAAGTAAATGTATTTTATACAATGCTTTAAGGAGAGAGAACGAATGACAGTTTCATCTCTTATTGAAAAGGGCTTTAATGCCGTCACATTACCCCAAGGCGACAGAATGGTTAATGGTGTTTATATCGGGGATTTGCTTAGCTGGGTTATGAGCAGTTGTAGTGCTGATAATATTTGGATAACAATAATGTCTAATATAAATGTTATTGCCGTTGCAAGTCTTACTGACGCTTCCTGTGTTATTCTTGCTGAGGGTGTTACACTTCAGGATGATGTGATTAAGGAAGCCGAAAAAAAGGGTGTCAATGTTTTGTCAACCGATAAGAGCTCTTATGAGGTTGCTGTACTTCTCTCTGATATACTGAAATGAGCCGTTATTATTACGATTTTCATGTTCATTCCTGTCTATCTCCTTGTGCCGATGATGATAATACGCCAAATAACCTTGCGGGTATGGCAAGTATATGCGGTATAAACATTATGGCACTTACCGACCATAATACCTGTAAGAACTGTCCTGCGTTTTTTGCTGCGGCAAAAAAATATGGCATAATTGCTATTGCGGGTATGGAGCTTACAACTGCCGAGGATATTCACCTTGTATGTTTATTTGAGGAGCTTAGTGATGCACTTGCCTTTGACAGTGAAATTGACAAGTACAGAACTCCCTTTAAAAACAGAGTTGATATTTTCGGACACCAGAGCGTTATGGACGAGAACGATAATATAATAGGAATTATTGATGATTTTCTTCCCGTAGCCACTTCTATTATGTTAGAGGATGCAGTAAAGCTTGTAAATGACTTCGGCGGTATCTGCTATCCTGCTCACATTGACCGACAGGCAAATGGCATTATTGCAATTCTCGGTACACTTCCCGAAACTCCTCATTTTTCTTGTGTCGAGTTTCATAACAGTGACAATGTAGAAGAGTACAAATCCCGTTATTCTATTGAAGATAAAAGAATACTTGTGGGAAGCGATGCTCACTATCTTACCGATTTAAGAGAAGAAAACGATTATTTTGAAATTGATGATGAACCGTACAGCAGTACATTAGTACGAAAAAAGCTGTTTGAAAGGCTCAGGTGAGAATATGAAAGAACTATCCCTAAATATTCTCGATATTGCAGAAAATTCCGTTAAAGCGAAAGCGAGTCTTATTGAAATTCTACTGACTCAGGAAGAAAACATATTGACTCTTATTATTCGCGATGATGGTGTTGGTATGAGCAAAGAGGTGCTTGAGGGTGTTACAAATCCTTTTTATACCACCCGAACCACCCGAAAGGTCGGACTTGGTATTCCGCTTCTTAAAATGGCTGCTGAGCAGACAGGCGGAACACTGACTGTAGAATCTGTAAGTGAAAATGATGATAACATCAACCACGGAACTACAGTTACTGCAGTATTTTATACCGACCATATTGATTTTACTCCCTTGGGTGATGTGGTTTCTACAATCACTACTCTTATACAGGGTCACCCTGATTTTAATTTTCTTTTTATACATAAAACTGATGAAAGGGAAGTAACTCTTGACACAAGGGAGTTAAGAACTGTTTTAGAGGGGGTACCTCTGAACAGCTATGATGTTATTAAATGGATTGAAGAGTTCCTTAGTGAACAATATAATCCAATCAATGAATAGGAAAGGAAGATTCTTATGAAAACTTTAGCTGAACTGCAGGCTATCAGAGACAAAATGAAGAACAAGGTTGTTATGCGTGAGGGTGTGGATGATATCCGTGTTGTAGTTGGTATGGCTACCTGTGGTATCGCTGCCGGTGCACGTCCTGTTCTTAATGCATTCGTTGAGGGTGTTAATGAGGCAGGTCTTAACGATAAGGTTGCTGTTTCCCAGACCGGTTGTATCGGTCTTTGCCAGTATGAGCCTATTGTTGAGGTTCATCAGAATGGCGAAAAGGTTACTTATGTTCATATGACTGCTGAAAAAGCAGCCAAGGTTATTAGTCAGCATTTAAAGGGCGGTAAAGTTGTTGCTGAATTTACTGCTCAGAATGGATAATTTTTGGAGGTATAGTTTATGATTCGCGCACATGTACTTATTTGCGGCGGTACCGGTTGTACCTCTTCGGGTAGTCAATCTATTCAGCAGGCATTTGTTGAACAGCTTGAAAAGAACGGCCTTACCGACGAAATTAAACTTGTACAAACCGGTTGTTTCGGTCTTTGTGCATTAGGTCCGGTAGTTATCGTTCACCCTGAAGGAACATTCTACAGTCAGGTAACTGCTGATGATGTTGCTGAGATTGTCAGTGAACATCTTCTTAAAGGTCGTATCGTTGAGCGTCTTGTTTATACAGACGGCGCTGATGAAACAAAGGATATTGCTCATCTTTCTCTTAATGATACTGCTTTCTATAAAACTCAGAACCGTGTAGTTCTCCGTAACTGCGGTGTAATCAATCCTGAGGATATTGATGAATATATCGGTATGGACGGTTATGCAGCTCTTGGTAAGGTCCTTACCGAGATGACTCCTGAAGATGTTATTCAGGTAGTAACCGATTCAGGACTCAGAGGACGTGGTGGCGGTGGATTCCCCACAGGTCGTAAGTGGGCTCTTACTGCTCCTAATAAAGCTCCTCAGAAATATGTTGTTTGTAATGCTGACGAGGGTGACCCAGGTGCGTTTATGGACCGTTCAGTTCTTGAAGGTGACCCCCACTGTATTATAGAAGCTATGGCTATCTGTGGTTATGCAGTAGGCGCTACTCAGGGTTACGTTTATGTACGTGCTGAGTATCCTATAGCTGTTAGAAGACTTGCTATTGCTATTGCTCAGGCAAGAGAATATGGTCTGCTTGGTAAGAATATTTTCGGTTCGGGCTTTGACTTCGACCTTCACATCCGTCTTGGTGCCGGTGCATTCGTTTGTGGTGAAGAAACAGCTCTTATGACTTCAATCGAAGGTAATCGTGGTGAGCCAAGACCTCGTCCACCATTCCCAGCAGTTAAGGGCCTTTTCGGTAAACCAACAGTTGAAAACAACGTTGAAACATTTGCTA